>JBNKKR010000037.1:0-35027 GCA_050291935.1 Desulfocapsaceae bacterium
ATAAAAAACTTCCTGCCCAGATTGGAGTTTAGCCGCTATCTGGATAAAGCATGTGAAGATGGTGCATAGTTCCCTTTCGGCAGTGGGGACACAGAAGGATATCATTACCGGTCAGACGTAGTACCTTGTCCCTGATTCTTTCTCCTGTAAAGCTCACCACCTCCACGTATTTACCGATCAGATGTCGGATCAATAGAACAGCCTTCTTTTTGCAGATATTTGCAAGAAAACCATAATAACGGATTTTCATAAAGCGGCTGGGGAGTACATGGAGCAGAAAGCGACGGATAAATTCCCTGGCTGGTAACGCCATGGTTTTGCTCTATCAAAATTTCCTGTTTTACTACTCGTTTTCGGAAAATTATGGTTATCGTTTACAGCTGATAATACAATACTATCTTTATCAGTCGTTAGGTTTCTTCAAACCTCTTGAAAACCCGGCTCTCTCAAATGATGGCTTGCATAAAAAAGCCTGACGCACAACACTTGATTTCCAGTACCACCTTGAGTGGTGCAATCTACATTTTAGTCCTCTTTTTTACATTTTCGTCTCGAACAACCCTACAAAATGTGTACATCAACAACTGGCAAGAAAAACTAAGCGATATTTCAAGCTACTTTTTCGGATAAAAATAGTTCTCTTTTTTCATATTTTTACTCTTTATTTTCGTCTTCCCCTTTTGCACAGGCCGGGCAAAACACTTTTCGTGGCATATGTTTTGCTAAACACATTAAGTAGTTAAAAGACTGCTCTCCTACAAAAATTGAAAACAAATGCAACACATAATTACACCTGAAGAGGAGGAAAAAATAGATGCAGAACAACCACACGAAACCACCAAACTGTTGCGTTATTATTGAAATGGAGCAAGGGGCACGACTTGGGTATAGGCGGGCTGTATTGCTCAATGAAATTAATGCGTTGGGATCACTTACAAAGGCTGCAAAAACAAGCTACGTTTCGCTTCCCCACGCACATGACCTGATCAAACGAATGAACAGGGAATTCTCCAAACCTCTTATAGCATTCAACGGTCCCAACAACGACGAAGTGCAACTCACCGCCCACGGTGAAGCAATAAAACAAAAATATTGGCTTCGCTTTGAACCGATTTGGCTGGATATCTTACAAGAACGAAGTCGCCATTATTAATGGCAGCAACCCATTTCTACAATCTTCACCTAAGGAGACACGCAATGACCGTAAAATATACCCCAATTGGTTTTTTCCACAGCCCCTTTAACAATGTTGAGAACATGCCCATTCAGCCAGTGGGCGGCATGGGCATCGAGGGATCAATTGAAATTTTACCAATGTTCCGGGATGGCCTAAGGGATCTGAAAGACTTCTCCCATATCATTGTCCTTTCGCATCTACACCGCATCCAGGGATACGATCTGGTGGTTAAGCCCTTTCTCGACAACAAGCACCATGGCATTTTCGCCACCAGATCACCCAAACGTCCCAACCCCATCGGACTTTCGGTGATGGAAATAAAGGGGGTAACAGATTCGTCCATTCTGCTAGAAGGTATTGATGTGATTGACGGTACGCCGGTTATTGACGTGAAACCCTACGTTGCCGACTTTGATATATGGGAGGCCGATCGCTTTGGCTGGTTTGAAGGAAAATCACAAAATGCCAACAGCCATCTAAGTGATAATCGATTTGTTGCCTAATGGGCATAAATGATTGCCTGCTTATAGCGCAAGACCACTCTTTTCAACACCACCCTTGGGTGGTTTAATTTTTGTACGAGCAGACAAGCTACTTGACTCAGCTTTGCAAGAACCGTATCTTTTTTGGAAATGAAATCGATTGAAAATAGCCTATCGATAGTCTATATTCACGGGATCACAGTGATATCAACAGATCCGCCGGTGCACCGATCCAGTAGTAGTGAAGCGCCGATGTATGGGGCCTTAAAGACTTATATGAATGATACGACTAAACGACGACGAACTGCTGGCTCTACTTAACGATATTGAATCTGATCGTGCAGAACGTAAAAAATCTTTTACAGGCGATGTAGCAAAGAAAGCACGTCAAGCAATTTGTGCTTTTGCCAATGATCTTCCTGGTTATAATCAACCGGGCGTACTCTTTATTGGGGCCCATGACAATGGCAGCCCAAGTAAACTTGAGATTACCGATCAATTGCTACTATCTCTTGCCGATATGAAAACCGACGGCAACATATTGCCACTACCCGTTTTAACTGTTGAAAAACGGGTAGTTAAAGAATCAGAAATGGCAGTGGTAACGGTGATGCCTTCTGATATGCCACCAGTTAAATACGATGGACGTATCTGGATAAGAACTGGGCCTCGTCGTTCCATTGCCAATGAACAGGAAGAACGAATTCTGAACGAAAGGCGACGATATAAAAACCTGCCTTTTGATATATACCCCTTGCCCAGTTCAAAAATAAGCGATCTTTCAAAAGTTATTTTTGAAAATGAGTTCCTGCCTTCTGCCTTTGCCTACGATGTACTTGAAGCCAACAATCGCAGCTTTGAGGAACGGCTGGCATCTTGTAAAATGGTAGTTTCACCAGCGGATACAACTCCGACCGTGTTAGGTTTGTTGGCAATCGGTAAAACCCCGCAGGATTATCTCTCCGGTGCATACATTCAATTTCTCCGTATAGATGGTACTGAACTGGCTGACCCGGTTATCGATGAAGCAGAAATTGGTGGTGCACTGGTAGAAATGTTACGACGTACCGAGGAAAAACTTAAATCTCATAACCGGATAGCTGTTGATATTGTTTCAAATCCAACACACCACCTGGAAACTCCTTATCCGCAAGTGGCATTACAGCAAATTCTCTACAACGCTGTACTTCATCGCACCTATGAAAAAACCAATGCGCCAATTCGCATCTATTGGTTTAATGACAGAATAGAAATAAATAGTCCGGGTGGCCCATATGGAAATGTAACTTCAGAAAATTTTGGTCAGCCAGGTATTACCGACTACCGGAACCCCAATATCGCCGATGTATTAAAAACATTCGGTTTTGTTCAGACTTTTGGGCGTGGCATTGCCACTGCTCAACGTGTAATGAAAGAGAATGGCAACCCTGCAGTTGAATTTGAAACCAATCCAAGCATGGTACTTTGCATATTACGAGGCCGATCATGAGCGTACCCGTCTTAACCTTCTTTAACAATAAAGGTGGTGTAGGGAAAACCTCGCTTATTTATCACTTGGCCTGGACTTTTTCCGATCTGGGCAAACGAGTAGTCATTTGCGACCTGGATCCACAGGCGAACCTGACGGCAGCCTTTTTGGATGAAAACCGTATTGAGTCTATCTGGACAAATTCAGGGCCCGGTTCAAGCATATTTCAATGCGTTAAACCACTAACCGGAGTCGGTGATATTGTTCAACCTGAGCTCCAAAAAATAGCAACAGACCTATATCTTTTACCTGGCGATGTCTTCTTATCCGGTTTTGAGGATAGCCTATCAACAGAGTGGCCTAACAGCATGGGAGATAACAATCTCTACCGCCCCATGCGTATTTTGACGGCATTCTGGCAAGTTATGCAAATGGCGGCGCAAGAAGTGGTAGCTGATATTATTCTTGTGGATATCGGCCCAAACCTGGGTGCAATTAATCGTTCAGTACTGTTGGCCACGGATTTTGTGGCCATTCCTCTTGGGGCCGATCTCTATTCCCTCCAGGGACTGAGCAATTTGGGTCCAACCTTACAAAGCTGGAAAAGCCTGTGGAAGAAAAGACTCGACAACTGGTATGCAAACCAAGAGAGTAAAACGAACCCAGACTTCCATTTACCTGATGGGAAAATGAAAGCAATCGGATATCTCTGCCAGCAGTACGGTGTACGACTGGATCGGCCGGTAAAAGCCTACGACAAATGGGTACAACGTATTCCAGGCGTGTACCGCAAAGCCGTACTCAATGAAGAACCCATAAAAGGCATAAAGCAGGAAACTGACCCTTACTGCCTGGCCACAATCAAACATTACCGTAGCCTGATCCCCATGGCTCAGGAACATCGCAAACCCATTTTCAAACTAACATCGGCCGATGGCGCGATAGGGAGCCATGCGAATGCTGTGTCTGATGCAGAACGAGATTTTAGAGACTTGGCCAGAAAAATTGCTAAACAGATCGGTATACGTTTATGACCAGTAATTTTAACAGGAAAGAGCTATCCTTCACTGTCTTCTTCCCTGTACTGGTCAATTATTGCCATAATCTCATCGCCATACTTTTTAATGGTCATCTTACCGACACCAGAAACCTTGCGTAATGCTGTTTTGGTCTCTGGCATTGCCACCACAATACCAACAAGAACCCGCTGGTGGAGCACCTGAAACTTGGCAACTTCAAGCTCTTCTGCTTTTGAATCGCGCCAGTTTCGTAATAGTGCAAAGAGTTCGGGATGCGCTATATCTTCTTCTGAGTATTGCGTGGTGGCCTTCTTTTTAACTTTTTGTTCTTTAAAATCCACTTCTGCTGCGGCAACAGCACTTAAATAGGCAGCAGGTGTAAAGGCCTCAGCGCAGGATTGTACCCCCGCAAGTTTCACCTCGATTTCTTTTCGGGTATTGTTTAAGACATTGCTAATTTTCTTTCGCAGCTCTTTATTATCTGTTTCAAAGTCCAATACCAGAATGGAATCGCCAAAGGCGTCTTTTATTTTTTCTGAAAACCACCCGCTTGCCTTACGCGCCCTTTCCAAAATATGACCATCCGTTTCGGGAACAGTCTTTGCTCCACTGAAAATGGATTGCAGTTCTTTTTTGAAATTTTCGCTTACAGAAAAAATAGTTTCCCCGGCACATTGCTCAACCTGCTCAATATTGCCAGCATGTATAAGCTGGACTATTGATCTATTTCTATGCAGAAGAAAAAGCAAGTACCCAAGTCGTTTACTCAGCAGGCTAAAATCAAAACAGTCCAGCAGTAATTGTTGCTGATAGTTTATTTTTGCCTCAAGCAACATCGCTTCTGAAGGGCTACTATTACGGTTTGCCGCATCAAAGGCGAGGACAGCTTCATCGGTCCCCACCCCTTGCCTGCGTATGGGACTTCGCAAAACCATTCCTTCCAAAGTTTTACAACGGCTGAGCGCCACATACACCTGTCCATGGGCAAATGCAGCTTCGGCATCAATTATCGCCCGTTCAAAGGTCAAGCCCTGACTCTTATGGATGGTAATTGCCCAGGCAAGTTTTAATGGATATTGCTCAAACTTACCGACGACATCTTCCTCAATCTCCTTATTTTCATCGTTGATGGTATACTTGATATTCTCCCAACTCACCGGATCAACTTCAATATCCGTCTTCTCCCCCTCGCATTTCACAAAGATCGTTTTTCCAATAATGGATGTGATCGTTCCAATCTTTCCATTGTAGTATCGTTTATCCGTGGACAGGTCATTTCGCATAAACATGACCTGCGCTCCGACCTTCACGATTAACCTTGCCTGGGTTGGAAAGATATGTTCCGGGAAATCTCCTTTTATGGTGGCATGAAAAGAGTGTTTTTTACTCTCAAGCTCCTCAAGATGATTACTGTTTATCTCTTCCGCACTCCGGTTATGGGTGGTAAGGGTGATATAGCCTTTATCATCTTCTGGAATAAAATCATCCCTATATCTGGCATTAAGAGCTGCCAAACTTTGCTCATCCAGACGACTGGTTCTGACCTTATTCAACAATTCGATAAAAGCCTTATCAGACTGGCGATAAATATGTTTCAATTCAATGGTCAGCAGTTTGGTGGCGGCAAGGGCCTTGCTTGAGAAAAAATAGACCGAATCATAATATTGCTGCAGATGTTTCCATTCGGAAGGCTTGGCAACGGGTGATAACTGATGTAAATCTCCAATCATCAAGAGCTGTACCCCACCAAAAGGAAGCTCACTTCCACGGTGCCGGCGAAGGGCGGCATCCACCGCATCCAGCAGATCAGCACGGACCATACTGATCTCATCAATGACCAACAAGTCAAGGCTCTTAATAATCTGCTTTTTTTCCTTGGAGAATCTAAACTGGCGTGGATTATTTCTATCATATCCCTCACTCCCGGGTATAAAAGGGCCAAAGGGAAGTTGAAAAAAGGAGTGGAGGGTAACCCCTCCGGCATTGATTGCAGCCACCCCGGTGGGAGCTGTAACAATCATCCTTTTGGGTGTATTTTTTTGCAGATTTCGCAAAAACGTTGTCTTCCCGGTACCCGCCTTTCCGGTTAGAAAAATGTGGCTGCCGGTATACTGGACAAAATCGTTGGCAAGTTGTAGTTCTCGGTTCGGAATAGACACAACAAGTCTCAGGCGGTCACTATCCGTAAGTGTTTTCGGACAATTTTGGCAAGTAAAGGGGCCACCGAATAGACCTCCAGTAGGGCATCGCTTTTCCTTCCAGGGTAAGTATCGGAGCCAATTACCTTTTTAATGGGACTTTTTTCAAAACGCTCCCTCGCCCCACCCGCCATCACCAGATGGGTGGCAAGAACCGCCACATCCTTTGCCCCAGCATCCAGGCATCGCTCGGCTGTCTGGATAATGGAGCCACCGGTACGAATCATGTCATCGCACACCACGGCCGTTTTCCCCTTCACCACGCTTGAAATTTGACCAACAATTGTCTTATCGGTATCATATCTGTCTTTATCAGCGGCGGTATGGGGACAATTCAGCCGACTGGCAAGCTTTGCGACCTGTTTTGAAAAACCATAATCGGGAGAAACAAGTACAAAATCATCCAACTGCATCTTCTGCAGACGTTCGATCATAAGTTCACCGGTCCAGACATGTTCCGTCGACACTTCCCCACCATGGGCGTGTAACACAGCCTCTGAATGGAGATCAACAAAGGCGACAAAATCGGGATGGGCCCGAAAAATTTGTCTTGTTCTTGTCACCCCCTTCGGGATCTCATAGCTCCCCCGCTTGGCTCGCTCCATGGTGGAGTAGCCAAGGTAGGGGATAAGGACATTTACCGATGCAGCATTGTAATATTTGGCCCCCTGGATAAGATCCATAAGCTCCTGATGACCGTTTTGATCCAGGGTGCTGCCAACAATGATCACGTTTTTCCCGTCAATTTCGTTTGGAAATGCGTGATAGATTTCACCATCGGCAAATTCCTTACGAATCATTTCAGTAAACTCAACATCCATGGCATCAGCAATTTTCATACCGAGCTCGGTGGATATCTGGTTGGCAACTACCACACATTCAGGACTGGTTTTCATGCTCTTTTCCTTTAAGGATACTTTGCCAAAGCTCTCTATTAGATGGCTGCGACAATGGCATCACCCATGGCCGCAGTACCCACTGGTTGTATGGAACCGGAAGCAATATCAGCAGTACAAATCCCGCTGTTAAGGGTCGCTTCAACGGCACCATCAATGGCATCTGCAGCACGATCAAGCCCAAAACTATAACGTAACATCATGGCAGCAGAGAGTATCTCCGCAATGGGATTTGCTATCCCCTTTCCTGCAATATCAGGGGCTGAGCCTCCCGCTGGTTCATAGAGCCCGAATTTTTCTTTGTTGAGACTTGCAGAAGCCAATAAACCCATGGAACCGGTGAGCATGGCGGACTCGTCGGAAATAATATCCCCAAACATATTTCCGCAGAGCATCACATCAAACTGGTGGGGATCACGCACCAACTGCATGGTTGCATTATCCACATACAAATGATCAAGTTTTACGTCCGGATAGTCCCTGGCCACCTCCATAACCACTTCTCGCCAAAGAACCATGGTGGTAAGGACATTGGCCTTATCAATGGAAGTAACCTTATTGTTTCTAAGCCTGGCGGCATCAAATGCCATACGGGCAATACGATCAATTTCAGAACGTTTATAGGCCATGGTATCAAAGGCCCGTTCTTCCCCGCCCTCTCCTTCACGTCCTTTGGGAGTACCAAAATAGATCCCGGAAGTGAGTTCTCTCACACAAAGGATGTCAAAACCGTCTTTTACAATATCAGGACGCAGAGGACAGGCAGCGGTCAGCGATTTGAACACCCGGGCAGGCCGCAGGTTACAAAACAGATCAAAATGCTTACGCAGGGGAAGCAAGGCAGCACGTTCTGGTTGCTGTTCCGGGGGAAGACTCTCCCACTTTGGCCCACCAACGGATCCAAAAAGGATGGCATCACTTTCTTCGCAGAGTTTGATGGTGGCAGCGGGCAGCGCTTCACCATGATTATCGATGGCAATTCCACCCACATCAGCCGACTCAAAAGAGAGCGTAAAATCAAATTTTTGCTGTACAGCATCCAACACCTTTACTGCCTCTGCCATTACTTCCGGGCCGATTCCATCACCGGCCAGTACTGCTACCTTTTTCATTTTCTATCCTTCGTTAAAGATGATTCAAAGACCATTACATTGCGTATACTTTTACTTTTGGGAAGATAATATTCCCTTGCACCGGTAAGGACAAATAAAGCATCAGCACCTGCGTCAAGCAGCGCCATTTCTTTTTCCCACTTCGGTCCCTTCATACAGATAATCTTACTTCCCACCCTTGCAAAACGTTCACACATACCTAAAAACGCCCTTATTTCACTTACCGCCCTACTGGTCACGTGGGTATAGCCCCCACTTGTGGGCAACAGATGATCATCTTCCGCCCTGCATTCCAGTATCACAATCTTTTGCAAACCAAGGCTGCGCACAATATGGTTTAAAAACGAAACCCGTTTCAAACGCGGTTCAACCAGAGTAACTTGAAGTGATGGCATACCAATTTTACATACAAGCCCTGGGAAACCGGCCCCGCTCCCTATATCTAAAAGATGGGCAGGATCGCTCTCTATGGACTTAAGAAGGGTCAATGAATCGAGAAAGTGTTTTTCCACAATCTCTTCATCACTTGCTCCCTTGGCAATAAGGTTTACCCTGCGGCTCCACTTCTTTAACTCCTGATAATAGAGACGCAAATCCTCCATCACCTGTGTTTCGGGCACTACAAGGTCCAGCGCCTTACAACCATCTGTCAAACTGGCTGTAAAATCAAATGAATCTTTTGTGCTCACTTATCCTGCAAACGTTCGCTGACCGATGCCGCGTGGGCAGTTAATCCCTCTAGACCGGCAAGAAGACGTATATGGTCACCATCTTCAAATAAAGCCTCTCTGGAGTAGCTGATAATAGAACTCTTTTTAAGAAATGTTTCAACTCCAAGGGCTGAGGAATAGCGCGCCGTTCCCATGGTTGGCAGCACATGGTTGGGACCAGCCAGATAATCGCCCGCTGCTTCCGGAGTATGATGTCCTAAAAAGATTGCTCCCGCATGACGAATCTTTGGTACTGCCTGCCAGGGATCATCAATCATCAGCTCCAGATGCTCAATGGCAATATCGTTTGCGATACCTATGGCATCTTCCAGATCACTGGCTATTAGGATCACCCCTCTCTCGGACAGAGCCTTGCGGGCAATATCAGCCCTGCTTAGCTTCTCCAATTGACGATCAAGCTCAAGTAAAACCTTTTCTGCAAGTTCTTCACTTGTGGTGAGCAACACCGCAAGTGCCAAAGGATCATGCTCTGCCTGGGCCAGCATATCCGCCGCCACACAATTTGCGTGTGCAGTCGTGTCGGCCACAATTAACACTTCAGATGGCCCGGCAATCATATCGATACGCAGCATTTTGGATACCTGCGATTTTGCCTCGGTAACAAATTGATTCCCCGGCCCGACGATAACGTCCACCGCAGGGATAGACTCCGTTCCATGGGCAAGGGCAGCGATCCCCCAGGCCGATCCCGCTTTAAAGATATCCACGATGCCAATTTCCTGGGCAGCTAGCAAAAGATGGGGGCTGACTTTTCCATCCGTATTGGGTGGAGTGAGCATCACCCGCTGGGCAACTCCTGCAATCCCTGCGGGAATACCGTTCATTAAGACAGAGGAAACCAGAGGTGTGGAGCCGCCCTGCCCTCCCGGCACATAAAGTCCTGCCGCATCAACGGGACGCACCATACGGCCAACGATGGTACCATTCTCACGGGTCTGCATCCAGGAATCTTCCATCTCACGCTCATGAAATAGCTGGATCCGTTCTATTGCCTTGGCAAGGGTAGTAAGAAAATCGTTATCTACCAGATCATAGGCCTCTTTAAGCTCTTCTGCTGAGACCTTCAACGCCTCAAGGCTGAGCTTTGGTGCATCAAACTTGCGGCAATACTCAAGTACCGCCGCATCCCCCCTTGTCTTTACATCTTCAATAATATCAGCCACAAGATCGTGGCAATTATTTTCAGCAGGCTGAAAACGAGAAAGCAGCTTGGCAATACAAGCCTTACCCTCAACACTCTCTACATGTAATGGTGTTACTATCATTTTTTTACCAAGTAATAATCCTAATTGTCTTTTTTTTCGCCCCAGTGAACAGCTATGGTACCCATCATAAATTTCTTATACTGAACTTCTGCAAAACCCGCTTGCCTGAAAATATCAGCAAGCTCCCCGGCACTGTGAAAATCCATGGTGGAACCTGTCAGATAACTATAGGCCGCCTCATCACTTGCAATTATTCGCCCAAGCAGTGGGATACCAAAACGAAAATAAAAACGGATAAATGGGTAGAGCAGGTTTTTGGCAGGTGGCGTGGTATCCAGACAAACCACCCGACCACCCGGTTTTAATATCCTGCCTATCTCTTGTAAAACCCGCAAACTATCATCAACATTTCGCAGCAAATACCCAAAGGTTACCGACTCAAAACAGTTATCCGGGTATGGCAAACGGTTGGCATCACATGCCTGCCAAGAAATATTTTGCAAAAAAAACCGTTTTCTGGCCTCAAAGAGCATATTGATGGAAAAATCGGCCCCTATATGATGGGCGTAAGGGTGCTCTTCTTCCATAAGTGCTGCAATATCCCCCGTTCCCGTGGCCAGATCAAGCACCCATCCACCAAGGGGATCGCCCGCCTTTGCAACCACAAAGCGCCGCCATCGCTGGTCCTGCCCCATGGTCATCACCCGGTTCATCAGATCATAATCACCGGCGATGCCATTAAACATCTTTTGTACAGCAGGCCCTTTAGACATTGCTCCGCCCTTTTTCGACCATTAACATGGAGCAAATCCCGGAGTCCTTGGAAAGGGAATAACCTCCCGGATATTTGCCATTCCGGTGGCAAACTGGACAAGCCGCTCAAAACCCAAACCAAAACCGGCATGGGGAACGGTACCATATCGTCGCAAATCAAGATACCAGTCATATTCCGTTTTATCTATCCCCGCCTCATCCATCCGTCTTTCCAAAAAAACAAGTCGTTCTTCACGTTGACTGCCGCCCACAATCTCACCAATACCCGGCACCAAAATATCCATGGCGGCCACCGTTTTTTCATCTCTATTCAGTCGCATATAAAAGGGTTTAATGGAAGCGGGATAATCTGTGACAATCACAGGACATGTATACAACTCTTCGGTCAGGTACCGTTCATGCTCCGATTGCAGGTCAATCCCCCATTCCACAGGATATTCAAAGCTCTTTTTTGCACCCAACAAGGTCTCAATTGCTTCGGTATAGGTGATATGGACAAAATCCTTTTCCACCACATCGCGCAATTTCTGCACTAAACCTTTTTCGATAAACGCGTTGCATAGGGTGAGATCTTCCACACAATTTTCAAGCACATCCTGCACAACATATTTTAGCAAATCGGTGGCAAGATTCATATTGCATCGCAGATCACAAAAGGCCATCTCAGGCTCGATCATCCAAAACTCCGCCAGATGCCTGCTGGTATTGGAATTTTCTGCGCGAAAGGTGGGACCGAAGGTGTAAACCTGGCCAAGGGCCATGGCAAAGACCTCGGCCTGGAGCTGACCACTCACCGTAAGCCCAGCGGAAGAGCCAAAAAAAGGAGCATCCGCACTTTCACCGGTGGCATGAATTTGAAACATTTCCCCAGCCCCTTCACAGTCACTGGTGGTGATTATCGGGGTGTGTACCTGCACAAATCCGCGCTGTTCAAAAAAGCCATTGACGGCCACGGTTAATCTGGCGCGTATCCTGGTAACGGCCCCTAAAGCATTGGTCCTTGGCCGAAGGTGGCTGATGGATCGTAAAAACTCAAGGCTGTGCCTTTTTTTCTGCAGGGGATAGTTTTCCGGATCTGCCCAGCCAAGCACCTGTATCTTTTGCGCCATTAACTCAACGGCCTGTCCCTTTGCCGGCGATTCCTGCAACACACCATCAATTGCAACACTGCACCCCGCACTGAGTCTGCTTATTTCTTCAGCATAGTTTGCAAGGCTCCCATCAGCTATCACCTGCAAATTTGCAAGGCAAGAACCATCGTTAATCTCCAGAAAAGAGAAGCTGCCGGTATCCCTCCTGGTGCGAATCCAACCGTTGACGCTAACAGAGACAGCACTTGGCTGCTGTTGTAAAAGTTCCCGAACACGTTTGGCCATAACTACTGTACCCCTTGCGCTGTTTTATTTTGTCCAGGTGAAAAATATAATACCAACTCACCTTGGCCTGCTAAATACTGAGAAGATATACCACTTATTGCGGCAAGATGTGCCCCCACCACCGAACATTTAACGGTGAGCAGAAAAAAGATATCCCTGTCAACTTCTGAAAGGGTCTCAAAATTCCCTTGTCCCTTGGATATGATAAGCTCGGCACTATTGAAAAGTTGTAAAAATTCCTGCGAACAACAATTAATAGGTGTACCGGGACAGTTCGTACCATTCTCAATCAGTCTGGCATACTGCCCAAGCCCAGCAGCACGTGCATCTTCCATAAGCGCATCATTAATAATGGCACCACTTTTCACCGCCACCGTTACCGCAAGCCCCATGGCCGCAAGCTCTTGCACCACCAGAGCATCATAGACAATTTCACCAGCATTATCGGCAAGATAAAGAACTTTCGCACCAGTCTGCAGGCCACGTATCTTTTGCAAGAGGAGCATGGAATCATCCACCGCAAGCGATATATGCAGACAACGCTCAAGGGCCTTATCCACATCAAAACTGCGCATTGCGCCATAGTCAATGATATTGCCGCCAATGGCTAAACGAAGGGCCAGCTCCAATGGATCATCCGCCCCTTGAATATGTTTTTCAAACTGGGATCGCAACAGCAACGCTTCTTCATTGGAATTTCGTTTTATTTCCAAATAGGGATCATTACAACCGGTAATTTCGGCAATGCTTTGGTAGACGGCAATGGAATTCTCAGGTGGGGTAAGCTCCATATCCATTTCCCCTAATAAAGTGCCAACTTCCTGCAGCACTTTAAGCTGCAAACTCTTTTTATCGCTACTTAACCGGGCGACCTGGAGCGCCTGGCGCAGGTAACAGGGTAAACATTCAAGGGCCGTTTTCACAACATATATCCTTCTCGTACATTTTTCATGGAAGCAAATAACGAGGCCTTGGCTCCAGGGACCTGTTCATAAATGCTTGCCAGAATCTGCTGCATCTTTTCCCGTCTGGTATCACCTGCCAATGGACAACGATTCTTCACCGGAACTATCCCAAGATTCTCACCGATGCTTTCAACAGCATGCTTATCTACATAGGCAAGGGGCCGTATGACCATAAGCTTCCCCCCGAAGAGACGTTGAGCCGGTACCATTGTGGAGATATTGCCACTGTACAACATATTAATAAACAAGGTTTCCACCAAATCGTCCTTATGATGACCGAAGGCAATCTTATTACATTTACAACGACTGGCAAGATCAAAAAGCTGTTTGCGACGTAATTTTGAACAACTAAAACAATCACGTTGTTCTTCTCCGGAAGCTATTCCTTTTTCAACATGCAGTGGCAAGCCCACCTTGGCAAGTTCTGTGCTTATTTGCGCTGCAGAATCAGGCTGTTCCGGCGTGGATTGTCCATCCATATCGACATAAGCAGGGTATAATGTATAGCTAATGGGCGCCTTTTTTTGCCAATTGGCCAACACCCAGGCCAAAACAAGGCTATCTATCCCCCCGGATACCGCGACTAATACCCTATCTCCATCTGCAAGCATGGAATAATCGTGCAGGGCTTTGCCTATTTGTTTATTGATCTGTTTAGGGAGCATAGGAACGCAAAAGGGCTGTCACAACCAGAAAAGGTTACAACAGCCCAACACAATATGGTTCTTTCTATATAGCCTAAAACAACAAACAGATATCAGTTTGTTTCCTGTTTAAAATAGGGAAACGCAGCTAATCGGCTATCAAGGGCGTCACTGACAAGTTCCTCCACAGAAAGCCATTTAAATCCACGTTGCTCCACCTTGGAAAAAGACAGGATATCATCGAGCAGCGCCTTTTGTTCTTCGTCAAAAGAAGTCGACCAAAGCACAGCACCACTCTTCACCCCAACAAGTTCCATGGAAAAGGCTGCCGCTGCAGGAACTTCTGCCGACATTGTTGTTCCAACCCGTTGTCGATATCGATCAAGGCTTGTCTCAAGAACCGCACCACAGCCAGTTGCATGACCGACAACAACCACTTGCTGAATATGTCCTCCCCAGGGATCACTTAATATGGCGTCTAATTGATCCTCAGTGAGCACTTTAAATTCAGGCCTTGTATCAAGTTCTGCCATAAGCTGTGAATCCATATATGTAGCACCATCAAACAGTGCTTTCTTTCGTTCCGGGCCAAGCTTTGTTTCATCAAGGGATATTGCCACAGGTAATACTGCAACACAGGAGATTTCAGGCAATACCACGGATTGCTTTGTTTGAGGCATGTCATGTCCTGCACAAGCAGATAATATCAAAGTAAGACTACAAAACAGTAAAATAGTAATTTTATTCACAAAGTCCTCTCTTTTAATAGTAAATTTACAATAGACCCTTAGAAGATAAACTACCTGTAAATCCATCCATTTTGGATGTCGCCTGATGCATCGCCCGCCCAAGTCCCTTAAAAACAGCCTCTATGATATGGTGACTATTAAGACCATGGAGAAGATCCACGTGCAGGGTTATACCCGCATGCTGGGAAAAAGCCCGCATAAACTCATGGGCCAAGGCGGTATCAAAGGTACCAAGCTTTTGATCCGGCACTGGTGCGTTGTAGTGGAGATATGGTCGATTGGAGACATCAACAACGACCCGAACAAGCGTTTCATCCATGGGCAGATAACTGAGCCCGTAACGTGCAATTCCAGCTTTGTCACCAAGCCCCTCTGCAAAAGCCTGCCCCAAGCATATGCCAATGTCCTCAACACTATGGTGATCATCCACCTCGGTATCACCACTGGCCTTGAGGGTAAGAGTAAAAAAACCATGGACCGTAAACAAGGTAAGCATATGATCAAGAAAGGGCACACCGGAATCAACCTCCACCGTACCGTCACCATCAAGACAAAGGCTAAGTTCAATATCGGTTTCTTTGGTCTTACGTTGGATATGACCATTTCTAGTTTCTTGAACCATCACTGCCCTCATCTCATCCTTGTCCACATGGAAAAAACGTATGCCATGCGTCATTTACACCCATACAATAAAAAAGGTGCTGCTCAAAACGTTACATCACAGCATAATCCACGATCACAGATTACACAAAATTTTCAACCAAAGAGATAGTATAGCACAACATCACTCCCTATCACCATCATTTTTTTCATTGGATAGTGGACACTTTTTTTAATTCATAGTATGCTTGGTTGTTTTTTCTATTGACAGTCGAATCATTCACGGGTACTTTGTCCCCCGTTTTTGACGAATAGATGGGCGGGAATAACTCAGTGGTAGAGTGCAACCTTGCCAAGGTTGACGTCGCGAGTTCGAATCTCGTTTCCCGCTCCATTTTTTCACAATGATACTTATCTTGGCTTGTGATAATTACAGCCAAGTCTAAGCATAAAAGGTTCGACGTCGTTCGGACCTTTTTTTTATTACAATTTGCAGCACCCATCAGAGGCAGAAGAATACGATGAAAACCTATCTTACTCCGGTCAATGAGATCGAAAGAAAATGGTACCATGTGAACGCTGAGGGCAAGGTTCTTGGTCGCCTGGCCGTAGAGATTGCTGATTGTTTGCGTGGCAAGAACAAACCAACATTTTCCAGTTTTCAAGATAACGGAGATTTTGTTGTTGTAACCAACGCGGACAAAGTTCGACTTACCGGCAAAAAGTGGGATCAAAAAAAATATTATCATCATACCGGCTATCTTGGCTCAATGAAAGAGTGCACCGCCAAGGAACTGGCCGCCACCCATCCCACTGATGTCCTGATGAAGGCCGTCAAGGGAATGTTGCCCAAGAACAAACTTGGAAGGGCACAACTTAAGAAGCTTAAACTATATGCCAGTGCTGAGCATCCCCATGCGGCGCAGATGCCTGCTGAATTAGATATTTAATAGATTACAAGATAACGGAGATATTCAATCATGGCGCAGGATAAATTTTATGCCACCGGCAAGAGAAAGACAGCAATTGCGAAGGTGTGGCTCACTCCTGGTAGCGGTAAAATTTTGGTGAACAAAATGGATCCGGAGGCGTACTTTGGCGGAACCTTTAAGACCCATAAGATAGACAAACCCTTTAAAGTAACTGACACCGTCGACACTTTTGATATCATGGCCACTTGCCAGGGTGGTGGCAAATCTGCCCAGGTTGAGGCCTTGACCCATGGCATTTCCCGCGCGCTGTTAGAGGTTGATGGTGAGTACCGTGGAACACTGAAAAGATCCGGTCTGCTTACCCGTGACCCACGAATGAAAGAACGTAAGAAATACGGCCAGAAAGGTGCCCGCGCGAAGTTTCAATTTTCCAAGCGTTAAACTGTTTTTATGGCAGCCCACGCAATGTGGCTGGCTACTTCATAGGCTATTTTCCAGGAGGAGCAACGGATTTTCTGTTGTTCCTCTTTTTTTATGCGCGTTATATTGCCAGCAAAAAACCATCTCCCTGCCCATCCACATAATCACGTATGGATAGATTACGAAATATAAAACTCATCATTTCCTACGACGGAACAGATTTCCATGGATGGCAGAAACAAAAAAACGGTGTAACCATTCAGGGTGCAATGGAAGCAGTGCTTACAAAAATTTGTAATGCACCCATAACCCTCCATGGTGCGGGGCGAACTGATGCTGGAGTCCACGCCCTGGCAATGGTGGCAAACTTCACCACTTCCTCAACACTTGGCAGCGCAAAAATCAAGACCGCCCTCAATGCGATGCTGCCTTTTAGTATTCGCATCACTGCAATTGAAGAAGTCCCATTGGATTTCCATTCTCGATATTCAGCAGTGGGAAAAACCTATCTCTACAATATTGAGACATCACCTTTGCAATCCCCCTTTACCCGTTTATACGCTGTCCACATTCTCCAGCAATTGGCATTTGAACAAATACACCAATGCCTTGAAATCGTGACCGGAACCCACGATTTTGCAAGCTTTGAAACCAGCGGTTCAAGGGATAAATCGATACAAACCGGAAGAGGAAGCACCCGCACACTCCATAGTTGTACACTCAAAAAAACCGGTGAGACAGCCTACCAGTTCAGGCTATGTGGAGATGGATTTTTGCGCCATATGGTACGCAATATCATAGGCGGGGTTCTTATGGTCGGTAAAGGACAGACCAGTGTACAAGATTTCAGGGAAATTCTCTTGGCCAAAGACAGGAGCAGAGGTGGGGCCACCGCACCGGCACATGGTCTTTTTCTGGAACAGGTTCACTATGCCACTTTACCTGATTTAACGTAGCCCAGGAGCTCTTAACCGAACAAAACTTCTGGGTTATTTCTTCTTACTTTGTTGATACCAGAGCTGATCACCGTATAGCTCATCGCCACACGCTTCACAAAGGCCATGGCTGAACTGTGCCTCGGAATGATCTTCAATATATTTTTCCACTTGGATCCAAAAGCCTGCATCATCTCTAATTTTTTTGCATTTCGCACAAATGGGGATGATTCCGCGCAGAGTTTTAATTTCATCAATATAATCTAGCAACTCCGCATTTCGTTCTCCCAAAACGGCATTCATATACAACACTGCAAGCTGCGACTGAATTATTTCGCGAAAATTTACTATCAGATCCTCATAGGTCGTTGAATAACTGTTTTCCTTGTTATCCAGAACACATATCGTACCAAAAGCGGAACCGTCAGGGAGAAGAATTGGAAATCCCAAATAGGAAATCATATTCAATTGCACATCAGGGTTGTTTTTCCAATGTTCATCTTTTAGCGCGTTGGGAATAAGCAATTTGGCATTTGAACGAATCACCGTCTCACAATACAAGCCTGAGTCAAAAAAATGTTCCCGATCTCCCACGTGATATGGGTTGCCTGGGCTATTACTTGTGACAAAAACCTCAATATCATCATCCACAAGCCGCATAATAAGAGCCGCAGGAATAGCAATCACATCCGCTAAAATATCAACGATATTCTGCCATCTCTTCAGGACATCTTTATCTACTTCAATTTGACTACGCACAATCACCTTTATATCCCCTCATACTGAACAAAACGCTTGGGAAAAAGTATGAATAGATTACTTAAGAATTCCTTTGTTCTGGACAGCTCTCCACACTATATGATCCCGCTTCAAGGTCATATATAATAGCACAGCCTTCCATTTGGCTGGTTTCAGACTTAACCTTTGCATGACCGGTAAAAATAATTTTTTGATCTCTTTTGGAATAATCTGCCAGATCAGAAGTAACAATATATCCGTTCATTAAATCAACAATAACACCCTCCTCTGCATGAACCTCCTCCAATTTTTGTTTCTCCAACCCCGTGGGCTGAGATGTATTCTGGTTTGTGCTATAGAGAACTGTTAAATGATCGCACCACAAAATGAAATTTGGCGAAGTTGCTTTTACTTCACCAACTATCACCACTTTGTTTTCTTTGTTTTTAAACTCCCATTTATTTCCTTCAACAAATAACTCTTTCTCACCAATAGTCCCTTCCGCGGCAATTGAGATTCCAGAAACACACAGTAGGGCTGCCAATAGCCCAATACCAGCAAGTCGAATATTCATATTGTTAAATATCAACCCGTTTTTTTTAAGCAAAAAGAACATTCCATTGTCTTTCAAGCACAAACTATTGCAAGCCCCTGCACCATATCTCCCTCTACTCCATTGCCCGAGCAACCGCAGAACACACATATTCCATATTGGCACTGGTAAGACCCGCAAGATTAATGCGCCCTCCTCCCACCACATAAATGGAATCATGCTCACGCAGTTGTTTCACCACATCATCAGACCAACCGCTAAAAGAAAACATTCCACGTTGTTTTTCGATAAAGGAAAAATCACCCTCAACACCCTGCGCAGCAAGCCCTTGAACCAATGATTTCCTCATATCTTTGATTCTATCGCGCATATCCGCAAGCTCTTCAAGCCACATGGTACGAAGTTCCGGCGTATTTAAAATCAAAGTGGCGATAAGTCCGCCATGGGCGGGTGGGTTTGAATAGTTTGTTCGAACAACTGTCTTCAGATGACTCATGGCCACGGAGGCCTCGGCAGCAGTTGGGGTAATAACAGTGAGTGCTCCAGTACGTTCATTGTAAAGGCCAAAATTTTTGGAAAATGAACTGGCTACATAACAGTTTATCCCTGCTGCCCCAAATTGCTCCACCGCAAACCGATCTTCCGCAACACCATCGCCAAATCCCTGATAGGCGAAATCAAGGTAGGGTATCCAACCAACCCGGGCGGCAAGTTCTGCCACCTGAGTCCATTGTTCGTTACTTAAATCAACACCGCTTGGATTATGACAGCAGGCATGCATCACCACCACATCTCCTGCCGGAATCTCCAATAGATCTCCCATCAGCCTATCAAAATCGAGGGCTTTTGATTGTGGGTTATAATATCCATATTGCTTAATCTCAAAACCGGCCGCCTTAAAAATACCATTGTGATTTGCCCAGGTTGGGGTACTGACCCAAAGTTTTGCTGCAGGATTAAACTGACGGATAAGATCTCCCCCCACTCGCAGCGCACCAGTTCCTCCAGGTGCATGGGCAGTTGCGGCCCGCCGCTCTTTAATCACATCATTTTCTTCACCAAGAATCAGTGCCTGAACAGCAGCCGCATAGGTCATATCTCCGGATATGGGCAGATAACTTTTTGTGCTCTCATCATGGACAAGAACCTCTTCTGCGGCCTTTACGCATCGAAGAATGGGAGTATTGCCCTCTTCATCTTTATAGACACCGACTCCAAGATTTACCTTTTTTGGATTTTGATCTTTTTTAAATTCCTCCGTAAGGCCAAGAATGGAATCAGGAGGTGCAGCTTGAACGTCTTTCCACATAATAGCGTTCCTTCAGTATGATATTATATAAGTGATAAGTGGTAGTTTCAGTATACAGAATCAAATTGATCTACAAATCAATACAGAATCGGAATCAGCAATAGCGCATTCACATGTTTCTGCAAGCTTTTTCGTTCGCATACAAAAAAAAACCCGCATACGAAAAATGATCGTAAACGGGATATAACCATGGAATCCATAGCAGCTATTTTCTTCTTGGATGTACGGATTGTTTTGCCAGCAATGATTGCAATTTCCATGGCGAAGAGAGGCAGGCACGCGACTGGGAGCAGGTGGACATCACATCACAAAAGGCCAAAAATTCAGCCAGGGAATCATTCATTTTCAGATTTTTCCTGTTAATAACCCGGAGTTTACGTTTCATATCAACAGCTTCAATCTGCAATGTTTTCAACCAGCCATGTTCAACTTCCCGACAAACGGTTAGAGAAGAGAGACAAGCAAGCCCTACCCCCGATTCAACGGCCTTTTTGATGGCTTCAGGGTGCCCCATCTCCATAATCACATTAATCTTATCAAGATAATCAGCCATTTTTTCACGAAAAATAGCTATTGTTCCTGAACCTTCCTCTCGCATTATCCAACGCGTATTGGTAAAATCATTTTCCACATCAAAGAATTTTTTATGGGCCAACGGATCCGTCGGTCCGGCAATAACCACTAATTCATCAGTAAACCAAAGCCTTTCCATTGTATCGGGACTCCGCACCGGTCCCTCCACAAAGCCCACATCAACCTTTCCTTCAAGTACCAGACTTTCGGCGTAACGAGTATGGTGGACCAACATGTTGATATGCACCTGGGGATGCATCCGTTTAAAGGCTCCTATAAGATATGGTAAAATATAATCGCCTATTGTTGTTGAGGCCACCACGTTGATTTCCCCACGCAGAGTGTCATTCTTTTCGGACATGACATTTTCCACATTACCAACCTGGCATATGATTTCTTTGGCCAACGGCAGGAGATATCGACCCCGCTCATTGAGCAGCAGGCTCCGCCCATGTCGGTCAAAAAGGGAGCCACCCAGTTGGTTTTCTAGTTCAGCAAGGGCCATACTCACAGCGGATTGGGTAACAAACAGCTTTTTACTGGCCTTGGTTACCTGTGCAGTCTCTGCTACTGCAATAAATATCTCTAGCTGTCTCAGCGTGATAGACATTGAAAAGCTCTCTTATCAAATTTATTTTATAACTAGTATCATTTTTATTAATTAGGGATTTTTCACCATATCATTTATATACTTTTTCTCAACAGTTTTCCCACGATAATCGGAAATAAACCCTTTTTGCCCGGCTTCTGAATGAACGATCATTCAGCCCCATGGCAAATGAATGGCTATTCATTTTTAAGTTGACAAAAATGGGCTACTTAAGTAATTTGTCGTGCATATATCAGAAATAACCCCCTGCTAATTCAACTCTAAGGAGCATTTGATGGAGCTACAGTTTTCTGATTTCCTCTACCGTGATAATATCTTATGGATCACGGCCTTTACCCTTGGTGGACTTGCCTTTGCCCTGGGGCCTATCGTAATAGTCTATCTCCTTATGCCACGTGGTACCCGGCAGTTTCACAATAAAAACAAGCAGGCAATTGAGTGTGGAATGGTGCCCATTGGCGACTCCTGGGTTCGCTACGGCTCCGTGTTCTTTCTCTATGCGCTCATCTTTTTGGCCTTCGACGTTGATGTCCTTTTTCTTTTCCCTGTGGCTCTCGCCTATGACGGAAAAGAACTTCTCGATATGGGCATAACGTATCGGGACTTTGTTGAAATTATAATATTTGTTGGAATCTTATCACTCGCAATCGTATACGCATGGATCAAGGGAGTCTTCAAGTGGGAACGCAGAACGTACCTTCGCCGATAGAAGAAATACCATCGTCAGTTGTTCAGTTTGCCGCTGCCGACAAGCTTATAAATGTGGGACGAGTTAACTCGTTCTGGCCCCTCACCTTTGGTATCGCCTGCTGCGCTATCGAGATGATGGCCACCGGCTGCGCACGCTTTGATATGTCCCGCTTTGGGGCTGAAGTGTTCAGGCCGTCACCAAGACAGTCCGACCTTATGATTGTGGCGGGCACCATTACCAAAAAGATGATGCCGGGAATAAAGGTCTTGTACGATCAGATGCCGGAGCCAAAATGGGTTATGGCCCTTGGTAACTGTGCAATCTCTGGAGGACCTTTTGCCTTTGAAGGGCAATATTCCATCGTATTGGGTGCTGATACATTTCTTCCCGTTGATGTCTATATCCCGGGCTGCCCTCCACGACCTGAGGCCCTTCTCCAGGGAATACTTGAACTCGAAAACAAGGTATCCGGCTGGAAACGCTGGAAAGACCCTGAAAAAGCCTGATTGCTTTAGAGGTATCTCCAAATGATAAAAGACAAGATTAAACAGGCTTTTCTGGATCTTTTACCCGATCCCGAGCCGGTGGTTGAAGAACCTGCTGTAGAGGCCGCAGAAGAGGACGCTAAAAAGAAACCCGCAAAAAAAGAGGCTCCTCGGGCCAATGGCGTCCTTGAGCGAGATCACGCAGCACATGGATATGATATCGACGTGCAGCTTGACCCCGGAGAACTCCTTGCTGCTGTAATGCTCCTTAACAAGGAAGGATTTTTCCTGGAAGCTGTCACCGGCGTCGATTGGATCAAAGAAAAACAGCTAGAAGCCATATATGATTTCAGCCGATATGATTTTGACGTTTGCCGTGTGGTTATTCGCACCAGAACTCCACGGGATACCCCAAGCATACCAACCATTTCTAAAATTTACCCGGGGGCTGGTTGGCATGAACGGGAAACCCATGATTTTTTTGGCATAAAGTTTGAGGGACATCCACATCTTGTTCCCCTGCTCCTTCCAGAAGATGCCGACTTTCATCCCCTTTTAAAGGATTTTAAACCATGAGCGGACCAATACACATTCAACCGGGCGAGACCTTTACCCTGAACGTGGGTCCGCAGCATCCTGCAACCCATGGTGTTCTTCGAGTAAAAATGGAAATGGATGGTGAGTATATCGTCAAGGCGGAAACTGTCCTTGGCTATATCCACCGGATGCATGAACTGATGGGGGAGAACAGGACCTACCCTCAGGTTCTACCAAATTTAAGCAGGCTCGATTATCTTGGAGCCCTGGGTTACACCCATGGCCATGTCCTGGCCATCGAACGAGCTGCTGGCATTGAGGTCCCTGAGCGGGCTGAGTATGTAAGGGCAATAATGGTGGAGCTTAACCGCATTGCCTCCCACCTCTTCTGGTTTGGTGCCTTTGTTATGGATCTTGGTGGCTTTACTCCGCTTATGTACGCCATTGAGGACCGTGAATACATACTTGACATGTTAGAAGCCGTCACCGGTTCGCGTCTCACCTATTGCTATTTTCGTTTTGGCGGTTTGTATAACGACATTGACGATGATTTTATTAGTGCTGCCCGCGCTTTTATCCCCAGGATGCGTAAATCGTTAAAGAAGTATGCAGCACTGGTTACCGGAAACATTATCTTTAAAAAACGTTTGGAGCATATAGGCCCGATTTCCGCTGAAATGTGCAGGAAGTATGGTGCCACCGGACCCGTTGCCAGGGGCTCCGGCATTAACTTTGATGTACGCAAAAATGAGCCTTACTCCGTGTATCCGGAGTTTGATTTTGATGTTCCGGTGTACGACGAATGTGATTCACTTGCCAGATATAAGGTTCGAATGAATGAGATAGAACAATCTCTACGTATTGTGGAACAGGGGTTGGACAAACTTCCCGATGGACCGATCATGCCTGCTAAAAAGCCTAAAATTATTAAGCCTCCGGCCGGTGATTATTATCAGGCAGTGGAAACAGCCCGGGGCAGCTTTGGTATTCGTATCGTTAGTGATGGTGGAAAAAACGCCTATCGTTTTAAGCTTCGATCTCCTACCTATTCCAACATGTCACTCTTTGATGAAGCCTGTGAGGGTATGATGATCATGGATGCTTTGGCCATGATGGGAAGTCTTGATCTTGTTATTCCGGAAATTGACCGATAAGGGAGAAGTCACATGGAATTAACTATCTTTAATGTGGTTATTGCGGTGGTCCTGGCCATTGCTTTTGCTGCAGCAAACGCTGCTTACCTGGTACTTGCTGAGCGCCGGGGGGCAGGCCGTATCCAACGAAGACCGGGCCCCAATGTGAACCTTTTTGGACTGTTGCAGCCTCCCCTTGATGGTATAAAACTGATGACCAAGCAGCTGGTGATCCCAGGTGGTGCTGACAAGGCCTTGTTTATGGTGGCCCCGGTACTTGCCATGGCCCCAGCCATCATGAGTTTTGTCACTATCCCCTTTAGCGAAACCATTGTCGCCCATTCCATGAACATTGGAGTATTGATGATTTTTGCCTTTGCCTCCCTTGGCGGCATGTCGATACTCCTTGCTGGATGGAGCTCCAGAAACAAGTATGGTGTGATGGCCTCTGTTCGTGCCGTTTCGCAGAATATCTCCTACGAGATCCCCATGCTGATCACGGTTATTACCATTGTGATGATGGCTGGGACCATGGATCTAAAGGAGTTGGTGGATGCCCAGGCGGGTGGTTTTTGGAACTGGAACATCCTTTCCATACGATACGGCGCTGAACGGGCAATTGTCAACCCGATGATGCTCATCTCCTTTCTTATCTTTTTTACCTGCTCCCTTGCTGAAACAAACAGGGCTCCCTTTGACCTTGGTGAGGCAGAGAGTGAGTTGGTTGCCGGTTTTCATACTGAATATGGAAGTATGGGGTTTGGGCTTTTCTTTATGGGTGAGTATGCGAACATCGTTATTGGTGCGAGTCTCACCGTCATTCTCTTTTTAGGTGGCTGGCATTCCCCTATTGGTAACCTGCCAAGCGTCTGGTGGTTTCTTCTTAAGGTGTACTTGCTGATATTCACGTTTATCTGGATTCGTTGGACATTTCCACGAACGACCATTTACGGACTGCTCAACCTGAGCTGGAAGATACTGATTCCAATCTCACTGTTTAACCTGCTGCTCACAGCGGGATTACTGAAGGTATTTTAATATGGGTGCCTATTTTAGTGAAATATTCCAAGGGCTGAAAAGCTTGGGCATTGGCCTTGGCATCACGTTCAAGGAATTCTTCAAACCGGTTGTTACGGTTCCTTATCCGTATAAAACCATTAAGATGAGTGACCGGTACCGTGGTCATATTGAACTCGTCGCAGATGAGGACGGTAATCCTAAGTGTATAGCATGTATGATGTGTCAGCGCGGTTGCCCTTCCGGTTGTATTTCCATCACCACAAAGACTGAAGAGTACGAGGTCGAAGTGAAGGGGGAAATAAAAAAGAAGAAACAGAAAATACTAACCGGCTACAACCTCAATTTCACAACCTGCTCTCTTTGTGGGCAGTGTGTGGAAAGCTGCACCAAAGATGCCATTGAATTTTCCAAAGAGTACAACCTCGCCTCATTTAATAAAGAAGACTTCCACTTCGACCTGCTCAATAGATTGAAGGAGAGAAACCCATGAACCCAACTGATCAGGCATCTTCCGGAATCATTGGGCTACTCACCGCCAATAACTTGGCAGGAATAGCCGATGGAGCCGTGGGAGTCGTTTTTCTAATCATGTGTGCTGTAACGCTTATCGGTGGTGTTATTGCTTGTAGCTCGGAGCGTCTGGTCCGTGCTGTTGCAGGACTTGCCGTCTGTTTTATTGGCGTCGCCGCAATCTACTACTACCTGAACTCACCCTTTGTGGCCATGATGCAGATGCTTATCTATGTGGGTGCTGTCTGTATTACCATTGCTTTTGCCATCATGCTGGCCGCCCCGGAAGAGAGCAAAAAACAGGGCCCGTCAGGACCACTCAGTGGGCCGCTTGGCTTTATTGTCGCAGGTACTGCCGCTTTTGGGCTGATTGGTCTTGCCTTTAATACAACCTTTGTCTCCAGCCCTAAGGAGAATATGGGAAGTGTCAAGCTCATAGGTGTTGAGTTACTGACGACATATTCCATGGTCTTTGAATTGGTCTCCATTGTCTTACTCATTGCCATTCTTGGAGCACTCATTATCGCCCGTCGCGGAAGGAGCAAATAAATGTCAATTTTAACGCTTCATAACAGCCTTAATACCTATCTTGTTTTGGCGGCTGTGCTGTTTGGAATGGGTATATACGGTATTGTTTCAAGGAGAACCTTGGTGGGAATGCTAATCTCATCTGAACTTATTTTGGTCGCATCATCCATCAATCTAATGGCTTTTAACCGCTTTACCGCTCCGGATCCCAGCATTGGTCAGATCTTCACCTTGTTTATCATGGCCATTGCAGCAGCAGAGGCGGCAATAGGCCTCAGTATAGCCATCGCTGTTTATCGAAATTACAAATCCGTCGACACTGAAGACCTTGTCGATCTTAAAGGTTAGGAAAGAGGAACATCTGTCATGGAAATACAAACCGTCCCTTCCGCAACAATACTTCTTGTAGCATTGCTTGTGCCGCTACTTGGTACCCTAGGCGTTTTGTTTGTCGGGAAAAATGAGAATGTACGCGAAGGCGTTTCATCGGCAGCCTCCATTTTGCTTTTTCTAATAGTAGCCTTTGGAATCACCCCCCAGGTACTTCAGGGAAAGACACTGGTCTGCAATCTTTTTACTATCCTTCCTGGAATTACGGTGACCCTGCGCGCCGATGGCATGTCCATGATCTTTGCTCTGGTTGCCTCGTCTTTGTGGACCATCGCTGTATACTACTCCATGGGCTATATGCGGGCCCACGCGGAACATGCCCAGACACGTTTTAATGCCTGTTTCGCCCTGGCCATATTTGGTGCCATTGGTGTGGCCTTTTCTGATAACCTCTTTACCATGTACCTTTTTTATGAGGTTGTTTCGGTATGCACCTACCCTCTGGTTGCCCATGCACAGGACGAAGCTGGATACGGTGGCGCCCAGAAGTATATTGTTTACCTTACCACCACCGCAAAGTTATTCCTGCTGCCAGCACTGGTCCTTATATACGTCCTCACCGGAACCCTGGACTTTCCCCACAATATTTCAGAAGGACTCTTTACCGGGGATGTTGAATCCTGGGTTGTGGTTATGCTCTATATCTTCTGTCTCTTTGGATTTGCCAAGAATGGTGTTATGCCATTCCATCACTGGCTTCCGGGAGCGATGGTGGCACCGACTCCAGTTTCTGCGTTGCTCCATGCTGTGGCAGTTGTTAAGGTCGGTGTCTTTTGTACCACCCGCACCATGCTTTACGTCTTCGGAGTGGACACCATGCACGCACTAAACCTTGGTATTCCAACCGCCTACTTTGTTGGTTTTACAGTTATTGCTGCCTCGGTGCTTGCACTTTCAAAAGATAATCTCAAGGAGCGGCTCGCTTACTCCACGGTCTCCCAGCTTTCTTACATTATTTTGGGTGTAGCCCTGCTCACCCCAGCAGCCATTGATGGTGGACTTATCCATATAGTCAACCACGCCTTTTCCAAAATCACTCTCTTTTTCTGTGCCGGTGCAATAATGATTGCCCATCACAAGAAAGATCTTTCGGAAATGGGTGGCCTTGGGAAGAGTATGCCCATCACCTTTGCCTGTTTTTTTATCGCTTCTCTTTCCATGATTGGTGCACCTCCTGTGGCCGGCTTTGTGACCAAATGGAAGTTGCTGGTCGGTTCTGTCCAGGCCGACCAGATCGGGATTTTGTTGATTCTTATCACTTCAACCATGCTAAACGCCGGTTATTTTATGCCGGTTACCATTAAAGCCTTTTTCGGAAAACGTCCGGAGGGTGAAACATATCAAGGTATCCAGGAAGCACCACTCTCCATGCTGATCCCCATTATGATCGCGTGTACAATCTCGGTGATTATCGGTATCTACCCTAACTTTATGATGCAATTTGTAAAAATGGTGACAGGATGATTGCAAACCTAATCGACTACCTATCTGGCAGGTTACCCACTGTAACCAAGCTCTGCTATGCGGCTATGGCCTTCATAGTGTTCTGGAGCATGTCCGTGGATAAGGCCCACGCCCATACCTGGGCTGAAAAAATGATACCAGGATTCTGGTCACTATTTGGACTCTGTGGCTGCGCAATCATTATCATGGTTGCTCGCTGGTACGGCAAGAGTGGAATCCAGACCCGGGAGGACTATTATGACAATTAGTTTTATGCATCCGGCACTCATTATGATTGCTGGAGCCCTATTGCTCCCACTGGTCAGAGGGCCGTTTCGTAAACCTTATATGGTTCTTGTACCTCTGCTTGCCTTTGCGGATGTGCTCTATCTCAGTGGCCATCCCGGCACCTATGGGGTGGTGCAGTTTATGGACTGGCCACTCACCTTTGGCCGGGTAGACAGGTTGTCCATGATATTTGGTTTTATCATGTCGCTTATGGCCATAATCGGTACTATTTATGGCCTGCATGTTGAAGATGAATACCAACATATGGCTGCCTGGTTTTATGTTGCCGGCTCTTTGGGAGCCATCTACGCTGCTGATTATATTACCCTCTTCCTCTTCTGGGAAATGATGGCCTTTGCCTCAACGTTTCTTATTTGGGCTCGTCGTGACAAAGAAGCGCTTGAAGCTGGTTTTAGGTACATTCTGGTCCATACCTTTGGCGGGGTAATACTCCTTCTTGGTTTTGTGCTTCGTTACCAAGCAACCGGAAATCTAGACTTTGTATTACTGGATGTGCAACATCCGGAACTCTATACCTGGCTGATCATGATTGGCCTGATGCTTAATGCAGCCGTCCCACCACTCCACTCCTGGTTGCCCGATGCCTATTCCAAGGCAACTGCAACCGGTGCAGTGTTCATGTGTGCCTTCACCACCAAAACGGCTGTTTATACCCTTATTCGAAGCTGCGCTGGTTTTGAGGTGCTTATCTATCTCGGTATAATCATGGCCATCTACGGCATTATCTATGCGGTGATTGAAAATGATGTGAGAAAACTTCTTGGCTGGGAGATTGTTTCTCAGGTGGGATATATGGTTACTGCGGTGGGTATTGGAACCCACCTTGCGCTAAATGGCGCCTGTGCCCATGCCTTTGCCCATATCCTGTATAAGGGCTTACTCTTTATGGGAGCTGGGGCAATTCTTACAGCCACAGGGAAACAAAAACTTACCGAGCTAGGCGGACTTTACAAGAAAATGCCAGCAACCCTTGTTGCCATGCTGATCGGTGGGCTTGCCGTTTCCGGTCTGCCTTTGATGTCAGGGTTTATCTCCAAATCAATGATTATAACAGCTGCCTTTAACGAGCATATTCTCTGGGCAGGTTTTGCTTTGACCCTTGTTTCTGCAGGAACCTTTCTTGCAGCCGGCTTGCGACTGCCATACCTTCTCTTTTTCAGTGACAATAATTGTTCGCAGGATACCTGGGAGAAGGCAAAAGATCCTTCATGGAACATGCAGCTTGCCATGACCATTGGTGGGTTCCTCTGTATCTTTATTGGCTGTTATCTGCCATTTTTGTATAACATGCTGCCCCACACTGAAGTTTCTTATCATCCATACAATGCGTACCACCTCAGTGAAACCATCCAGATCATGGCCTTTACCGCCTTCGGTTTCTTTATGTTACGCAAATACATTATGCCCGAAAGCAAACTCACTTTGGATATGGACTGGTTTTACCGCAAAGGTGGACGAGCCTTTTTGTGGACAGTCTGCAATCCTTTACAATATTTTGATACCGCCCTTTCAAAATTTTATAAAACCGTTGGTCTTACTGTACTCATGCAAACATCCTCCTTCTGGTCATGGTTTGATTGGCATGGAATTGACGGAGTGGTCGATGGAATTGCCAGATGTGTCCGGGCCATTGGACGCCGGGTAACACTTGTTCTTCAAAAAGGACAGATTCAGCAGACGATATGTTACACGATTTCTTTTGCTGCCGTGTTGCTTGTCGCATACGTGTGGTTATAGGAACAAATTGAAATAACTACCGAAAAAAAACGGAGTTATATTTCAGACTAATTAGAAAAGGAACACTGGAAATGGATCAACTACTTATCAATCCAGAATACCCCCACATTCTGAGCACGTTAATCTTCCTGCCCCTGGCAGGGGCGTTGCTACTGCTCTTAGTACGGAATGAATTTTTTGCCAGATACTGGGCTCTTGGAGTCACTTTACTCACTGCGATCCTTTCCATTCCACTCCTTACCTCCTTTGATGCTTCAACGCCCAAGTATCAATTCGTTGAGCAGCTTTCCTGGATACAATCACTTAATATCCAATATGTTGTTGGAGTTGATGGTATTTCCATTCTTCTGGTCATGTTAACCACCCTGATCATGCCACTCTGTGTTTTGGCCTCCTGGACTTATATCAAAACACGTATCCAGGCATTTATGGTCTGTCTGTTGATTATGGAATCGGCAATGCTTGGTGTCTTTGTGGCCCTTGACTTTGTCCTTTTCTACATCCTTTGGGAAGCAATGCTGATCCCCATGTATATGCTGATTGGCATCTGGGGCGGGCCCAGAAAAATTTATGCCTCTATTAAATTTTTCCTCTACACCCTTGCAGGCTCTGTTATGCTGCTTGTTGCCATCATCTGGCTCTATATCAACAACGGACACAGCTTCTTTATCCCGGATATGATGTGGCAGAGCTACTCCACCACTGCCCAGATCTTCTTATTCCTTGCATTCTTTCTGGCCTTTGCCATCAAGGTACCCATGTTTCCGTTCCACACATGGTTACCTGCAGCACACGTTGAAGCACCAACTGCCGGATCTGTCATCCTGGCCTCGGTACTCTTAAAAATGGGCACGTACGGTTTCTTACGTTTCGCCATCCCCATTACCCCGGATGCGACCCTGACCCTGGCCCAACCGATTCTGTGGCTTTCCATTGCAGGTATTATGTATGGTGGTTTTACAGCCCTTGCCCAGCACGATATGAAAAAACTTATTGCCTACTCTTCTGTTGGCCATATGGGTTTTGTCACCCTTGGAATATTTGTGCTCAATCAACAGGGCGTTGAAGGCGCCATCCTGCAGATGATCAATCATGGTGTCACCACAGGAGCGCTTTTCCTCTGTATCGGTATGATTTATGAACGTACCCATTCACGGGAACTTGCCGATGCAACGGGACTTGGCAAACATATGCCACTGTTTATCACCTTTCTGGCCTTCTTTTCCCTATCATCCTTTGGTTTTCCGGCAACCAACAGTTTTGTTGGTGAGTTTTTGATTATCGCAGGAACGTTTTCCCACTCCAAACCCCTTGCTCTCGCGAGTATTCCTGGCGCTGTGCTTGCGGCGGCGTATATGCTGCGAATGTTGCAAAAAATTATTTGGGGTGGAACAAACAATCCGGATCAGTCCCATATGGTGGACCTCAATGTACGTGAGGTTGTAACCTTGGCACCTTTTCTTTTCTTTGTGTTCTGGATTGGGCTGAGGGCTGAACCGTTTATCAATCTTATTAGTACGAGTGTAGAAAATTTACTGGCCAACTACCACAGCTATACAGCTACAGCAGTTGCAGCTACTGAGTTAATTATCCATTAATAGCGTCTAAGCGAAGAAGGTAATACAAATGCAATTTCTCCCTGAGTTAACACTACTCGGTGCTGGCCTTATCGTCTTTTTGGTCAGTCTTGGTAAAACCAATGCCAGTCGCACAAGGTATATCGCCATAGCCGCAGGCACTGGAGTTTTTTGTGCCACGCTTATCAGCTATGTCGCTGAAGGCAACCTCTTCTTTGGGGCATACCAGGTAGATCTCTACTCACAGGTGTTCAAAACATTGATTGCTGCTGCCATGCTCGGTGTCTTGGTTTTGGGACAAAATTTAAAAACAATTTCAGCAAAAATCCAGCCGGAATACTACCTGTTCTTGTTTATGGGTGTTCTTGGACTAATGATGCTTGTATCAAGCGTTGAGCTTATTTCTATTTTTGTATCCCTTGAGCTCTCTTCTTTTGCCGTCTACATTATGGTTCCTCTTCGTGATGACAGCGGTAACTTTCGTTTCCAAATGGAGGCGGGTATAAAATACCTTCTCTTTGGCGTTACGGCCACTGGCTTTATGCTTTTTGGTATGAGCTATATGTTTGGACTCACAGGGACCACAGATCTTTCGGAAATCGTAACGAAATACTCAACCATGTGGTCCCAGCCTGCCTACGTCATTTCCATGATGATGGTCCTTGCTGGCTTTTTCTATAAACTGGCTATTTTTCCATTCCACTTCTGGGTTCCTGATGTATATGAAGGTGCCTCCAACGAAACCACCGCATTTATCGCCACCGTACCAAAACTAGCTGCCACGGCGGTACTCATCCGTTTAATCAGTCAAATCAGCGGTGATGGACAGGTAATCGTCAACATTTTAAAAGTCTGTGCGGTTGCTTCCATGTTTTATGGCAATCTCTCTGCCCTTGTTCAAAAAGATATTAAACGAATGCTTGGTTTTTCAGGTATTGCCCATGCTGGATTTGTACTGCTTGGTATATTAACGTTTCAAATTACAGGCTTTGCCAACGCCATGTACTATATCATCGGCTATGTGGTAATGAACCTTGCCTGTTTTCTGGTCATCTGTAACGTTTCCGAAAAGGGTGAAAACGTAATGATCGAAGACCTTACAGGTTTGCATAAGCGCTCACCTTTACTGGCCTTTACTTTAGCTGTTGGCTTATTCGCCCTTGCTGGTATTCCACCTTTCGTTGGTTTTATGGGTAAATTTATGCTCCTTACCAGCGCCCTTGTTGCGGGCCACAGGACAGTAGTTATCCTGGCGGCCATTAATACTGCCATTGCTATCTATTACTACCTTTCAGTTGTTCGCGTCACTTACTGCAGCGAACCTGAAGAGGGACATTCAAAACAGGTAACACCGCCATCATTATTGATTAATGCCACATCCGTCTTACTGCTTGTGATAATAGTCATTATGGGTGTATCCCCCCAACGTTTTGTCGATTTTGCATCAACTGCTGTGCAAACAATCATGTAGTCTCTTTATTATTTTGCTTTCTACTTGCCATAAAAAGCCCTCTGAGCTAAGCTCAGAGGGCTTTTTTGTACAAATACCTTTGCAATCACCTGTCGTTTCGATGTAACTTTATGTGTGAAAAATATTGCTGCCCTTTCACACTAAAACTGTTAACTTATAAATAATTCATTACTTATACGATTTTCTCCATCCATAAATATGTCGGAGGCACGCCTTATGAAAAATTTAGAATTACGTTCTTCTCTTTGCAAATCCGCTGCCCTAATGGCGCTTTGCATTTTCCTTATCTACGCCTTTGCGGTAAGTGATTCCGGTGGGATTACCGGAACTTTTTCTTCACTGCTTTCTGGTATTCTTTTTATTTTTGCATTAAGTATCGCCCTTATTGTCAGCGTATTTGTTGTTTTTGGAATTTATTTTGGCATACTGTATCTGTATAACCCTGAAGTATCGAAAAAGACCTATGGGGAATTTAAAGAGTTAAGTGGAACTGCAGCAGAAAGACTCCCCCTTAAAGGGCATTGCTGTGCTACAAAACAATCCGCTCAGACAAAACCGGACAGCACACAAGAAGATATCCAAGCCATTAAGAGTGAGCAGCAGCAGCTCTCTTCCAGGCTCAAGACTATCCTTTCTTCTCTAGATACATTGCAATCATCCATATCAAAAACAGAAGAGACTCAACAAACCATGCTTGAACAGCTTAATGTTTTAAGTGAAAAACATGGTGAAATGGAAGAAGGCCTGAAGGATAAAGCCTCTTCTGAGTCCGTGGTTGAGGCGACTAAAACACTCTCTGCTGACCTTGCATCTCTACAAAGCTCCACTGCACCCCTTAGCACAAAGCTAACCGAGCTTGAAGAAAACATCGCAACACTCACTGCTCCTAAAGAGGATGATCTGGATGTCCAAGCATTGATTGACGAGACTGTCTCAGGGCTTAATAGCAAGGTCGATGCATTACAAAGTAACGTTGATACACTCCTTACCTCTGCGTCGGAATCAAGCACCAGCGAAACCGATGAATCAACAGACCACAGGATCCTTGAATACTTTACCGACAAAAAAGACGAAAAGATTTTTATCGACACGGTACAAGAAGGCGTTGATCAAGAGATGACGTATGCCCAAATCGGTGACTTATTGACAGAAAAACTCTCCAAGAAAGCTGCTGCAATCCAAGCAGAACACCCATCGCTTACAAAAGATTATATTCGGGAGATTCGTCAGCAGAATCAATAATTTTTTTCTTTGCCAAACTCTTTTATAAGCACTTTTGGTTGCCACCTTCCAAAAGTGCTTTTTTTATTTTTAGCAGTTGACACGTCCCCAAGAATTGAGTAGTTTGCCGCGGCCCTGAGGGGTGCAGCAAGTGGTAGCGAAGCACATCTTTAAAAAAGCAAGAAACGAGTAATTTAGCCGTTGACAGTTTTTTTAAAGTGGATTAGATTCGCGCCTCGTTGCGCGGCTAGCCCGCCCTACATGATGAGTATTGAATGTAGAATTGATCCTTGAAAACTGAATAACAAGAAACAACAGCAAACGGGCCCTGATGGTAATAAATTACCACATGGGCAAACTTTGTAATTTCAAAGTACAGCCTTTATTCAGAGATGGATAAGAATGAATAAAAAGTCCCTTTTTTGGGATTTAGGATATCAAACTGGAGAGTTTGATCCTGGCTCAGAACGAACGTTGGCGGCGTGCTTAACACATGCAAGTCGAACGAG
>JBNKKR010000038.1:0-34052 GCA_050291935.1 Desulfocapsaceae bacterium
TGCAGAGCTATGCCTTACGTTGGGAGTGGCTGGGTTTCAAACGGTGCTTTTGGCTGGTTTTTATTCCGCTGATTCCAGTCATTCTCTGTGGAGATCTTACTCTTCCGGAACGTTTTCGCAGCAATCAACTTCTTGCCCTTGGTAGTCGCATCAGATTCAGGAGGATACTTTCACCTTACGATAAAAAAGAATTGCGAAAATACCTGGACTACTGTCTGGAACAATCCGGAGCACCGCAGTTAATGACAAAGCCACTCATGGCCGCCCTCGTAGAGCATTGTGCCGGGAATCTGAGGTTGCTCAATGTCATGGCTGCGGAGTTATTGACTGTTGCTGCACAACGTGAACTTCCTCAACTTGATGAACAGCTCTTTCTGGAATTATATTCTCCCACACCACAAAAACATCAATCGCGTTAATTTTAAAAAGTTGCCTTGCCCATTGCAGGCAAAAAGGTCTGGTGAAACGGAGGCGGGCTCTGCTGGGGAGCAACCTGCCAAGGGATAACCAGATGGAAGCGACGGATTAGAAATAAACCGTCCGGGGAGTCTTCGGACTCCCCTTTCTGTTTCTAAGCCAGAGCTTTCCCATGCCTTAAAAAACCCAAAAAATCAGGCGAAGCCTGAATGCTGTATATTGCTAAGATTGAAAACATCAAATACCTTGAAAAGGGCAACATCATTTATCGTGAACACACTCACGTGCTCGCCGTCAGCTTAATTGATTGGTTCGGTCTTCATTTGTTCAATCAACTTTCATATTTCAAGGGAATGCAAATATCCAATATCAACTTTCCCTCCGGATGCTCTGCAGCATTGTTGTAGTGTGACTCATAAAACGGAGTATCATTGCATTCGTATCCGCTGTCGCATACCCATTGAAATGCATCATCCCATGCCTGATGGAGGCCATCAAGTTTACCTTCAAAACGGTATACGGCATAAGGACCGCCACTAATGGTCTGGATATGTACCTGTCCGTCAGGTGCTATCTTCTCTGGAACAGTGATACATGCATCAAAACGACACTTCTCCGGAGGGGTGACATCTGGGTTATCCCAATATATTGCAAGTACTTTCCCTGTCACCACATAATTGCGTGGCCCTGCCCATTGCATCAACTCTGCGAATGCTGGCTCACAGGTTGTTTTGACATAAGGACCAATCTTGCGTACATATGCAACAGTATACTCTGGCATTTCTCTGACTTCTGCGTTCATCGTAATTCTCCTTTCGTGGTTTAATTGGTTCATGAACATTGAGTCAGAATCATATATTGCCCGGAGGGATAATGCGTTTTGCTTTTTGCTATTTATGTTTCCATTCTTGCTTTTACGATATTCTGAAGGTGTGATTCCGAAATGTTTGCGGAATGCCTTGGCAAAATTCTGCGAACTTGAGAAACCACAATCAATTGCTATCGTCGTGATATCATTAAGTTGTTTATAACAAAGATGGTTCGCTGCCAACTCAAGGCGCAACCTCCTTGTAAAGCTTGCAACAGTCTCTCCGACAACAGCCTTGAAAATTCTATGGAAGTGAAACATGGAAAAAGAAGATGCTTCAGCAATTTCTTCTAACGACAGATCGCGTTTTATGTTCTTACTAATAAAATTTATGGCACAGCAAATACGTTCTTTATAATCAACAGAAGTGCATCGTTTCAAATTTCTTTTTGTCTCTTCTGGCATATGAATTCTATTTGTACTTTTTTATGACCGAACAGTAATAATAACTGGAAAAAATACATCCGAAAACCTTATACCTGTAATGTATTTCCAGATTATCGAATATAATCGCATAAAACATGGAAAAATATTTCCAGGCTATCTTAAACACCTTTTGTTTTCCATAACAACTGATAGTATCAAAAATGATATGGAAAGCAAGGAAAATTGCACCTAGCTTAAATTTTGATCATCTCGGTTAGTTGTATGAAATTTATGTTATTATCATTGCGCAAGGTCAACTAAGAAGATCTGTCGTTAGTGGATCCTACATCCTATCTATTTTTCTGAGAAAAAGGTGCATCCTTATGATAAGGGAAAATGGGAACAGCAACGATGTTCTAATTCCGTCACGACTATATTGCATCGAATAATGAGTGTCCTGCTTTCTTTCAATTGACGTCTGCGGCCAGGACGGCCGCAGACGAAAGTGAGCCTTCGGTAATTATATGATTCTCTAGAGGATTGAGGATTAACCAAAAATTGCCAATGCCTGCGTCAGATCCGCAATAAGGTCTTCCACGTTTTCAATACCGGTTGAATAGCGAATTAATCCCTCAGGGATTCCAAGTCTTGCCCGCTCTTCTTTTGTGCATTCCACATGGCTTGTGGTAGCTGGTGGGCCGACAATGGTTTCCACTGCGCCAAGGTTTGCGGCGGCGTGGGCGAATTGGAGCTTGCCAATAAAACGGTTGACCGCCTCTAAGTTGTCTTCTTTTAAGATAAAACTGAGCATTCCTCCAAAGCCGCGCATCTGCTGGCGGGCAATCTCATGGCCTTTTTGGGAGGGAAGGCCTGGGTAAAAAACGCCTTCCACGGAAGGATGTTTCTCCAAAAACTCGGCGATTTTCTGTGCACTTTCGTTCTGTCTTTTGACCCGTAGCTCAAGGGTCTTCATGCCGCGAAGCAGCATATAGGCTGCCATGGGATGCAGGGTGGCACCGTTGATTTCCCGGTAATGGTATATTTGTTTGATGAGGTCTTTGGGGCCACAAATGACGCCGCCCATGGCATCTGCGTGACCACCCAAAAATTTTGTGGCGCTATGGAGGACAAGATCCGCCCCCAGGGCAAGGGGGTTTTGGTTAATGGGGGTGGCAAAGGTGTTATCCACAATTACAATGGCCTCTGCTGCGTGGGCACTCTTAGCCAGGCGGGCAATGTCCATCACCTTGGCAGTTGGATTGGTTGGGCTCTCAAGGTAGAGGACTTTACAGCCTTTTGCCACTTCTTCTTCTATCCCTGTATGATCAGTGGTGCCGCACAGTGTTGCTTCGATATTGAATTTCGGGAGGAATTCACTAAAAATGACACTGGTGCCACCGTAAGTATCTTTTACTGATACCACACGGTCTCCGGGAGAAAGCAGGGTGAAAAGGGTGCTGCTGATAATGCCCATCCCGGTGGCTGCACTGGTGGCAGCTTCCGCATTTTCAAGGTCTCTTACCTTTTCCTCAAACACTTGCACCGTTGGGTTTGTGTTACGGCTGTATATATGACCGGGTTTTTTCCCAAGAGCCACATCGATCCACTCGTCAAGATCGTGATATCCAAAGGAAACACTGTGTACCACGGGGACCTGTGTGGAGCCCTGCATAAAATATTCATCTTCTCCCGCCCAAACGGCACGTGTTCCCAGTTGCGTCTTTTCGCTCATGATCTTTTCCCCAAAGAGTTGTTTCTATGTAATATTGTAATGCTATGACTATGGTCGATATGGTTGGACATCTTTACCACAATTATTTTTGATTACCAGTCAAATCCTGGGAAAAGTTTCTTGCCTATGGTAACTATTTATTTTTTAAAGGGAAGTTGCAGGATGCTTTTTTTTAGAACGCGAGTGGCAAGTATGGCATCGTTTATATCTGTCGCCTCATCCGGATGGTGGCTCAAGCCTTTTTTACATCTGACAAACAACATTCCAATGGGACAGAGCCTGGCCATGGCCAGTCCATCGTGACCGGCACCGCTAAACAGGGTTGTGGGGGAGATGTTTTCTTGTTTGAAAATGTTGCGAAAAAGGTTGATAAGGTTAGTGTCGCAGGTCACTGCTTCCTGGCTGTATTGCAACTCATCTGAAACAACAAAACCTATTTCTTCCAGTTCTTTTGCAAGTTCTGCCAAGTGTTGACGGGCTATTATTCGTTTGCCCAGATGAGGGGAGCGCAGCTCGACGGTGAAGTTTGCCTCTTCCGGGATCACATTGACACTGTTGGGTTGTATCTCTATTTTTCCGATGACACCCACCAGATCCTCGGTTTGTCTGCAAAGAGAATCAACAAGCTGGATATATCTGCTTGCAGCAACCAATGCGTCCTTTCGAAGCTCCATGGGTACGGTTCCGGCGTGAGCTGCGCTTCCTTTGATATGGATTATATGTCTCTCAATTCCAGTGATGGAACTGACGATCCCAAGGGGGAGTTGTTGCGTTTCAAGAAGCGGGCCCTGCTCGATATGTACTTCAATAAAGGCGAGTGCGGTTGCGGGATTACGGGCAATGGTTGGAATTTTTGTCGGATCAAGTCCAAAATGTATCAGTCCTTCTTGCAATGTTACTCCCTGGTCGTCAACCGCATTAAGTACTTGTTTATTAAATGTGCCAGAGATTGCCTTTGAGCCAAGTAGCGTTGTGTTAAAACGGGTGCCTTCCTCGTCACCAAATACGATGATTTCAACGGAGAATGGCAGTGGTTGCTCTTGTAATTCCCACATGACGGCCAGGGCAATACAGATTCCAAGGATGCCGTCGTATGCTCCACCATGGGGAACGCTATCCTGATGCGAACCGATATAAAGTGTTTTGTCAGATGTTGTGGAAACTCTTCGGCCAATAAGATTTCCCGAGTGGTCAATGGTCGTTTCCAGGCCACAGGAAATCATGATTTCTTGTAGATAGTCGAGGAGACGTCGATGTTCTTCCGTCAAAAAAAAACGACTTACTCCTGGTCCCGGTAGTGAAAAGGTGGCAGCATTATTTAGCCATTGCGCAATGGGTGCTGGACGCATAGTGTTACCCGCATTTGGAAAAGTCGTTCTTTGTGGGCACCCCGTTATAAAATGCAGTGAACGGAGCGCTCTGATAATGGGAGTAGATTTCCCGTAATGTATCTAAGGTGTTGCCAGGAGCGTAATCCACCCGTAAATCAATGGGTGGTTTGTGCAAAAAATCCACTTTTATTGCCGCTGAGAGCAATCCCCTTGAGTCACCTCCAGCCTGTTCAGCAGCCTTTAGGGCATCAATAAGTCGTAACGCAAAGGGAGCATCATCATTTGCGGTGAAGGATTTGATTAAGGCGTCGGCAATGCCCGTTTTGGCCAGGAGGTTTCCGCCGGCAACGATGTTCTCTGTTTTTATCAGCTCACGGATGTCACCATTGTCTTTACCCGTCCAGCCCGCTGTCTGCCCATTTTTATCAACGATAAAACATTGTCTGGACTCACGTCCCGTATCCTTGGCAAGTAGTTTTTGTAAGACGGATGTAGCGCCCTCTTCTTGTCTTAAAAGATTCAGGCCCATTTCCCCATACAGCCAATTTGTGTATGCCCCTTGGGTGGCCAGGGCGCCCACCCCGGCTTCAACATGGGGAACAAAGGCGCCCACAGCAATATTTCCCGTTGCCGTACCGACTCCTGCCGTTCCGGTTTTGGTATCAAAAAAAATGATCGAAAAAGTCATTGTTTGGCTAACTGTTTGTAATTGCTTCTTTTGTATATTTATAATTATAAATTAGTTGAAGAACATTTATTTATAAGGTTAAATATAGCATGTATATTCAAATTATCCAGTATAATTGTCAGAGAAAATGGTTGTTGCCATCGATAATGTTTGTCAAACTGGATTTCCAATTCATTTTAATGAGGAGAGAGCTGTGAGAAAAAACACCAGAAGAGTTGTCGTGCTGCTTGGCATGGTACTGGCGTTGGCGATGGCCTGTGTGGCCAACGCATCCACGCCACCAAATGTGCTTGTGGTAGGTCAGATCGCAGAACCTAAATCAATTGATCCCCAAGCGGTTACTGCGGTAAATGATTTTCGAATATTGATGAATGTGTATGATGGCCTTGTTCGTTACAAGAGTGGGGCATTGGAGGTGGAACCCGCCCTTGCAAGCTCTTGGGAGATCAGTGAAGATGGGTTGGAGTATACCTTTCAGCTCCGTGATGGCATCAAATTTCATGATGGCAGTGCATTTACTGCCGATGCGGTGAAATTCACCTTTGATAGAATGCTCGATAAGTCGCATCCCTACCACGAAACGGGGCCATTTCCCCTTGCCTTCTTTTTCAGTGCGGTGAAAGAGGTGCAAGTCCTTGATAAGTTATCGGTAAAATTTATTCTAAACGCTCCATTTGCCCCGTTCCTATCAAATCTTGCCTATCCCACCGGGTTGATTGTCTCTCCTGCGGCAGTGAAAAAGTATGGAAAGGATTTTGGCCGTCATCCCGTCGGTACCGGAGCCTTTGCTTTTCAGAAATGGGAGAGTAATTCCCACGTGATAGTGGAAAGAAATGCAGAATATTGGGACGGCGTACCAAAGCTTGAGGCCGTGGTTTTCCGGCCAATCACCGATGCCAATACCCGGGTTGCTGAAATGTTATCAGGTGGAATCGATATGATGGTTGAGGTGCCGCCCGATAATCTAAGTGAAATCGTGAAAGACCCGGCGTTTAGTGTCTATGAACAGGCCGGCCCCCATCTGTGGTTTCTTATCCTCAATGCCAAGGAAGGACCTTTCAAGGATAAGCGAATGCGTCAGGCAGTGAACTATGCCATCGACAAAAAGGCGATCGTTGACAAGATCTTACAAGGTACCGCAGTGGTTGCCGATGGCCCAACACCACCCGCATTTGCCTGGGCCCATAATGACGCACTGGTTCCCTACGCCTATGATCCGGATAAAGCAAAGGCCTTGATTAAAGAGGCCGGTTTTGAGAATGCGGAGCTTCGCTTTTATGTGACAGAAGGTGGGTCTGGAATGTTGGATCCGGTGACCATGGGAACTGCCATTCAGGCGGATCTTGCAAAAGTTGGTCTGAAAGTTACAATTGAGACATATGAGTGGAACACCTTTCTTGGAAAAGTGAATCCCGGCCTTGAAGGAAAGGCGGATATGGCTGAGATGGCCTGGATGACCAATGATCCCGACACCCTTCCGTTTCTTGCCTTACGTACTGCCGCCTGGCCCGACAAAGGTGGTTTTAACTCGGGTTATTACAGTAACCCTGCAGTTGATGAGTTGTTGGAAAAGGCTCGTCAGTCCACCGATCAGGCAGAGCGGGCGAGCTTGTATAAAAAGATGCAGGAAATTGTCTATGACGATGCTCCATGGGCCTTTATCGCCAACTGGAAACAAAATGCGGTGACGTCAAGTGCTGTGAAAAATTTTAGGTTGGAGCCATCTTTTCTGTTGTTACTTAAAAATGTGAGTAAGTAAAGGACGATGGGTTTTGTATGAGCCGATCTAGTCACAATATCTGGCACTATGGCGGTAGAAGAATTGTTGCTATGGTGCCGGTGATTGGTGGATTGACCCTTATTGTCTTTTTTATAATGATGTTGATCCCCGGGGATCCGGCCACGGCAATTCTTGGCAGTTACGCCACCCCGGAGAATGTTGCTTCCCTTAATGCGCAACTGGGCCTTGATCAACCGCTTTGGCAACAATATTTCACCTGGCTTGGCAATATGCTGCATGGAGATCTTGGCAGATCGTACAGCCTGAACAGGCCGGTGATTGATGAGGTCTTTGAGCGCTTTTCGGCAACGCTTATTCTTGCCGGCTCTGCCCTTGTGCTCTGCTCGGTTTTCGGGCTTTTGGCGGGGATTGTATCGGCAGTGTATCAGTACGGCTGGGTGGATAAGGGCGTAACTCTTGTTGTCCTGGTTGGCATTTCCATGCCGGCGTTCTGGCTTGGTCTTTTACTTATCCTGCTTTTTGGCGTTGCCTTGCGATGGCTGCCGGTGAGTGGGATGTATGCCATTTACGGCGGTGGTGATCTTCTGGATTTACTGAAACATTTGCTCCTTCCTGCCATGACCCTGGCGCTGGTGGCAACGGGTGTTATTGCCAGGTTGACAAGAGCTGCAATGCTTGAAGTCCTGCGCCAGGACTATATCAGAACGGCCAGGGCAAAGGGCGTGGCGGAGAAAGGGGTTGTTTTAAAACACGCTTTTAAGGCAGCTCTGGTATCCATTATTCCGGTTATTGGTATCCAGGCCGGTTTTGTTATTGGTGGATCGGTATATGTGGAAACCGTCTTCCAATGGCCCGGGATTGGCAGGATGCTGGTGACGGCCATTGCCACAAGGGATATTCTCCTTGTCCAGGGCGGGGTGCTCGTTGTCGCGGTGAGTTATGTGTTTTTCAATTTATTGGCAGATGTGTTGCAGCACTGCGTCGACCCAAGAATTTCCTCATGAGCGCTGAGCCGGAAAATAGTGGAAAGACGCACCGCGTTTCTTCTTTTGTCTTGTTATGGAGAAATCGTTTGGCCATTTTTGGTCTTTTTCTCCTCCTGGTCATAGCTCTATTGTCCCTTGTTACACCCCTTTTGCCACTGGCTGATCCAGATGTGACTAATCTTGGCGAGCGTTTACAGCGCCCCTTTACCAGTCAACACTGGCTTGGAACAGATCATTTGGGGCGGGATCTGTTGGCTCGTATTTTGTGGGGGACGCGGATTAGCCTTGCCGTGGGTGTTGTCGCAAGTGTGGTCGCAGCACTCTTTGGTTCATTGATTGGTATTCTTTCCGGGTATTTCGGTGGTCGCATTGACAACTTACTGATGCGTGCAATCGATATGCTGATGGCCTTTCCCTATATCCTGCTGGCCCTGGCCATTGTGGCGGTCCTTGGGCCGGGGCTTATGAATGCCCTCTATGCCATTGCGATCGTGAATATTCCTTTTTTTGCCAGGAATGTCCGCGGGGTGACGGTGAGTTTTACGCGCAAAGAATTTATTGATGCCGCCCAGCTCTCCGGGAAAAACACTGCTCAGATCCTGTTTTTCGAAGTGTTGCCCAATGTGATGCCGGTTATTGTTATTACCCTTTCCACAACCATTGGCTGGATGATTCTGGAAACGGCAGGCTTGTCATTTTTAGGCCTTGGTGCGCAACCTCCCCAGGCGGATCTTGGTTCCATGCTTGGTGAGGGGAGAAAACTCATTATAACCGCCCCCCATGTATCCACCATTCCCGGTTGTGTGATATTTTTGATTGTGATGAGTATTAATCTTCTCGGTGACGGGATTCGGGATACCCTGGACCCAAGGTTAAAAGCCGGTGCCCTGCAACGCCCTGCCGCAAGAACCATGAGGGAGCTTCCAGCGAAAGATGTGACCCATACTAAAAGAAAAGAGCTGCTCACTGTTTGTTCGCTGCAGACTGAGTTTCATACCGGCGCAAGAATTCTAAAGGCCGTAAATAATGTTGATATAGATCTTTTTCCAGGAGAATGTCTTGGTATTGTGGGAGAGAGTGGTTCCGGGAAATCGGTCACGGCACTGTCTCTTTTAGGGCTTGTGGCTTCGCCGCCTGGTAAGATAGTGGATGGTGAAGTGATTTTTGATGAAAAAGATCTGCTCAGGGTGAATGATCAGGAACTGAGGAGTCTTCGAGGTGGAAGGATATCCTATATCTTTCAAGACCCGCTTTCTACCCTGCATCCCTTGTATAGCGTGGGTGATCAACTTGTCGAAGCGATTCGTAGTCATAGCTATACAAGCCATAAAGAGGCTTGGAATAGAGCCGTTGCACTGCTTGACAAGGTGCATATCCCCAATGCAAGGGAACGGGCCAAAAGTTATCCCTTTCAACTTTCGGGGGGAATGCGTCAGAGAGTCTGTATTGCAATGGCCCTTGCCAACAATCCCGAGATAATTATTGCCGATGAACCAACCACTGCCCTCGATGTGACGGTACAGGCAGAAATTTTAACACTGTTAAAAGAACTTGTTGATGAAAATAATGTTTCTTTGCTTTTTATCACCCATGATTTTGGCGTTATTGGCCAGCTTTGTGATCGGGTACTGGTGATGTATGCAGGACAGGTGGTTGAGCAGGGAAAGGTTTTTGACGTGTTGCACGATCCCTATCATCCATACACCAAAAAATTGGTTGAGTGTGTGCCAAAGCTTGGCAGTCCTGAAAAAAAACTTGTTGAAATCCCTGGATTGCCACCGGCCGTGGATAACTTGCCACGGGGATGTTCTTTTGCTCCGAGATGTCATATTGCCCGTAGGGAATGTACAGAGCATCCCATTGCGCTGCAAAATATACACTTTGCTGGTCGTGGCGTACGATGTCTACAGGTTTCGGAGGCATGTTGTTGATGACTGCTGCACCGCTTATTCAGTTTTGCTCCGTTACAAAATCCTTTGGTGGAGGGAAGACACTTTTTGGAAACCCGAAACGGGCTGTACAGGCGGTACGGGGTGTGGATTTGTCGGTGAACCTGGGAGAAACAGTTGGTATCGTTGGCGAGTCGGGATGCGGGAAATCAACACTTGCCCGTATGTTGGTCGGGCTTGAGCTGCCAAGTTCCGGAGAGATACTCTATGATGGAAAGAGTATTGCGAACCTGAAACAAACAAACCGGAACGGGTTATCCAGGAAAATACAGTTTGTGTTCCAGGACTCTTTAAGTTCACTGAATCCAAGGCATACGGTGGAGCAGATATTACGCGCGCCACTGAAATATCTGCGTAAGCTTTCGGTTGCGGAACAGGGAAACGAACTGGAAAAATTGATGGACGCAGTGAATTTGCGGCCCGAATTTATCGCCCGCTATCCCCACGAATTTTCAGGTGGCCAGGCGCAACGGATAGGCATTGCCAGGGCCCTTGCCGCACAACCTGAGTTACTGGTACTGGATGAACCGGTTTCAGCACTTGATGTCTCCATCCAGGCCCAGGTTCTTAATTTACTCGTTGAGCTTAAAGAACGTCTGCAACTGACCTATGTGTTTATCAGTCATGATCTTGCTGTTGTCGAGAATATCTCCGATAGTGTAGCGGTTATGTATTTGGGAAAGATCGTTGAGCGGGGCAGGACTGAAGAGTTATTTTGTAATCCTCGACATCATTATACAAAGTTGCTATTAGAGAGTGTGCCTGAAGTGGGAAAAGAGCTCACAGGACGAGCCGGTAATGTATCAATTTTGCCAGATCCCCTTAATCCTCCAGTGGGTTGTGCCTTTGCAAAACGATGCGAGGCAGCCTTGCCCAAATGTTGTAAGGAACAGCCCACCCTGAAAAGTGATGGTAAAGGGGGAGCATTTGCTTGTTTTAACCCGAGGGTATCTTGAAAACGAGCCTGCGAGACTCCGAAAAATCTAATTTTTCAAAGCACCCTCAATAGAATAAAAGAGTCACCATAGGAGTATCATGGGGAAAAGATCTGATGCGATTGCTTACGAAATAAAGAGATGGATTGTCGATAAGAACCTTATGCCCGGGCACCATCTGCCGCAGGAAAAGGATTTGATAGAATATTTCGGTTCAGCCAAAAGCACCGTTCGGGAAGCCATAAAAGTTTTGGAAGCACAAGGTCTTGTAACTACAAGGACCGGCCCCGGCGGCGGGGCCTTTGTTACCGAGATACCACAAGACAAGGCAATTTCGCTGCTCTCCAACTTCTTTTATTTTAATAAGCTGGAAATTAAAGATATCTATCAACTTAGAATTCAGTTGGAACCGGAGATGGCGGCAAGCCTCTCTGGAACACTGGATAAAGACGATCTACAACGTCTTAAAACTGCCATAACCATCTATTCCTCGCCCATTGCAACCCAGAAGGAAGAGTATCAACAGCGTCTCAATGAGCTTGTTTTTCATGAGGTGTTGGCAGATCTCTGTCCAAACGCGCTTCTTTCATTTGTCTGCCGTTTTCTGCTCAACCTCCTTAAAAATCTTGATCTGTGTCATGATATTTATCAGCTTCCAAACCCCGAACTTTTTGAAACGGGGAAATTTTATCAGATGGCGTTGTATGACGCTTTGGAAAGAGAAGATGAAGAGAAAGTGAGAGAGCTTATGCATGAACATATGCTGGCGGCACAAGAAATTATGATAGCCAGGGAGAGGGAGTTGGACGGGAGGTTGGAGTAAAAGGGTTTGCAAAAAATAGAGTTCAATGTTTCAATATGTTTCCAAGACGCCCACATATATGTTATGGGCGCATTAATTCTTCCGCCACCCTGTTTCCCACGTAGTTACTCTGTACTTATGGCTACGTTGTCTGGGTGGTCTGGTCTTTTTTTACAAAAATAAGTCCCCGCGCAGGGGTTGAGAGCTGGTATTGGATGGAGAACGCACCCGGCGTGTGAGGTTCTGTCTGTACTGGAAGTGAAGGTGATGAGCAAATCAAAAGATGGGCTCTATATTGCCCTGTTAAGTATCCATGGATTGATCCGTTGGCATAATTTGGAACTGGGCCGTGATGCCGATACTGGTGGGCAAACGCTCTATGTGGTTGAGCTTGCCCGTGCGTTGGCCAGACAATCCGGTGTTGCAAAGGTTGATCTTATTACCCAGCGGGTTGTCGATACGAACGTTTCTCAGGATTACGGACAAGCAGTTGAAAAGCTGGGCGAGAATATTCAAATTATACGTATTGACGCTGGGCCGGAAACCTATCTTGCCAAGGAAGAGCTCTGGGATCATCTGGATTTTTTCACCGATAACCTGGCCGATTTTTTTCGTAACACCGAATGTTTCCCGGATATAATCCATAGTCATTACGCCGATGCCGGATACGTGGGGTCCCGGCTTGCAAGCCTTCTTGGAATCCCACAAGTCCATACTGGCCATTCCCTTGGTCGTGTCAAGCGGAGCCGGCTGTTGGCAAGTGGTTTAAAAGCGCAGGAAATAGAAACTCGTTTTAAAATAAGCAGGCGTATTGAGGCAGAAGAGATGACCCTTGCCTCAGCAGAGCGGGTAATAACCAGTACTCGGCAGGAGATTGTTGAACAGTACGAGTTGTATGATCATTATCAACCTGATCAGATGCGAGTTGTACCACCGGGAACGGATCTCAATCGCTTTACTCCAACGAAAGGAAATGAGGCGCAAGCACCTTTTTTTGATCTGTTGACCAGGCATCTTAAAACTCCCGGCAAACCTATTATTCTTGCCCTTTCAAGACCTGATAAACGAAAGAATATTATCGCGCTTCTTGAGGCTTTTGGGCAATCAACACAGCTGCAGAAGGCTGCAAATCTAATAATTATCGCTGGAAATCGGGATGATATAGATGCGCTTGAAGAGGGTGCGCAAGAAGTTTTTCATGAGCTGCTGGTGGCAATTGATCGTTATGAGCTTTATGGGAAAGTGACCTTGCCTAAACATCATAGGCGTGATCAGGTTCCTGCTATTTATAGAATTGCTGCAAACAGTGGTGGGGTGTTTGTTAATCCTGCTCTCACCGAGCCCTTTGGCCTAACGCTTATTGAAGCGGCGGCTTGTGGGGTGCCGGTGGTGGCGACCGAAGATGGCGGGCCACAGGACATTATTGGCAACTGTAATAACGGTTTTTTAGTCGATCCCTTGGAACCGCAAACTATTGCAGATGCAATTCTTCTTATTCTCCATGACCGGAAGCTATGGAAACACTTTGCTGCCAATGGAATAGCCGGAGTACAAGAGAATTATTCATGGGATGCACATGCGAAACGATATTTGAATGTTGTCCGGCCCATTGCTGAGAGATCAGAACAGCTTCTTCGTATTCCGGTGAAACGGCGTGCCGGGCTGTATCGGGATCGTGCCATTGTCAGTGATCTGGATCAAAATTTGATCGGAAAAGATGATTCCCTTGAGAGACTTGCCGATATTTTACGAAAGAATCGGACGAGTACCCATTTTATCATCGCCACCGGAAGGCGTCTTGATTCCGCTCTACGGCTTATGAAAAAGCATAAGGTTCCAGGGCCAGATGTGCTTATCACCAGTAGTGGCGGAGAGATTTATCATGCTCCCAAGCTTGAAGCGGATATCGCCTGGGCAAAGCATATCGATTACCAATGGTCACCACGTAAAATTAAAAGACTGCTTGTGGATATTCCGGGGCTTAAGATACAACCGGATCGTGAGCAAAGCAGCTTTAAATTAAGCTACTATATTGATCCTGAACGTATTGACGTGGAGGAAATTAAACAGCTATTGCATAGGGAGGAGCTGGCATTTTATATGCAGACCGCCTTTGGCCAGTTTCTTGATATTCTTCCCCTTCGCGCATCGAAGGGGATGGCACTGCGCTATGTGGTTGAGCAACTGGGGCTCTGTTTGGAATCGGTCTTTGTCGCCGGTGGGTCGGGGGCCGATGAAGATATGATGCGTGGTAATACCTTGGCTGCGGTGGTGGCAAATAGACACCATGAAGAGTTGTCGCAGCTCGATGAGGTGGATAGGATTTATTTTTCCAGCCGGCCCAATGCGGCAGGAATCCTGGAAGCCCTTGTCCATTATGATTTTTTTGGTGCCTGTAAAGATCCAAATGAATCCTAAAGGAAAACCGATGCCAGATACGAGACTGCTTTTATGCACAGATATGGATAGAACGATTATTCCCAATGGTCGTCATCCGGAACACCCGGGTGCAAGAGAGCGATTTTACAAGCTCTGTCGATTGCCTGAAGTCCATTTGGCCTATGTTACCGGACGTTCCCTTGGTCTTGTACTCCCAGCAATTAAGCAATACAACCTTCCTGAACCGGACTATATAATCAGTGATGTGGGTACGAAGATCTATCAGAAAAAGGGGAAGTCATGGGGTGCGTTGCTTTCCTGGCAAAAGCAGATAGCAAAAGGTTGGCAAGGAAAGAGCCATGGCCAACTCCAGCACATACTAAGCGACTTACCAGAGTTGGAACTTCAGGAAGCAAGCAAACAAAGTGAGTATAAGCTAAGCTATTATGTATCTCTTGCTGCAGAACATAAAAAGATTGTGCAGCAAGTGGCAAACAGGTCGCAACGATTGGGAGTGGAAGCCAGCCTAATTACGAGTATTGATGAGGAAAAACAAGTTGTTTTGCTTGATATTCTCCCCAAGAATGCTACAAAATTGCATGCAATAGAGTTTCTCCGGCAACGTCTCGGTTTTGAGCTTACAGAAACACTTTTTGCTGGAGATTCCGGCAATGACCTTCCTGTACTGGCAAGTTATGTCCCTTCGGTTCTGGTGGCCAATGCTTCCCAGGATATTAAGAGGCAGGCAAGGGAGCTGGCAGGAGAAAATGGGTGCAGGGAGGCACTACATGTGGCTGAGCATTTATCCTCCACTTTTGGGGGGAATTATTCCGCCGGTGTTTTACAGGGGGTTGCGTTTTATGCTCCTGAAATAATGAAAAAAATGAGTTGCTGATGGGCGAGAAAAAGAAACTCTATATCTTTGGTGAAGTGTTGTTTGATTGTTTTCCGACGGGGGAGGAGATCCTTGGTGGAGCGCCCTTTAACGTTGCCTGGCATTTGCAGGCCCTTGGAGACCAGCCTTGTCTGATCTCTCGTGTTGGCAAGGATAGCTATGGGAAACGCATTCTCCAGGCGATGCAGGATTGGGGTATGGATATTTCACTTGTGCAGACTGATGACCAGTTGCCAACGGGTCGGGTACAGGTGACAATTAAGGACGGTGAGCCGGAATATGATATTGTTGCCAACAGTGCGTATGACTTTATACGCGATACAGCATTGGTAAAAGATGGGGGTGGCACTGTTTTGTACCACGGTACGTTGGGACTGCGGAACAAGACATCCCGTCTTGCCTACGAGACAATTGTTCGTAATCCACATCTGAAAATCTTTCTCGATGTAAACCTGCGTTCACCATGGTGGAATAAGGATGAGATTAGGACTTGGCTTGAGCGTGCAAGCTGGGTAAAAATGAATCTTGCTGAATTGCAGCAGTTAAGTGAATCAACGGGGGATATTGAACAACAGATGGCCCAGTTGCAGAACACCCATGGCCTGGAACAGCTGATTATAACCAGGGGAGAACAAGGGACGTTGTTAAGAGATACAGATAACAAGATCCATTCCCTTACCCCTGAGAGAGCGAAACAAATGGTTGATAGCGTTGGCGCGGGGGACGCCTTTAGCGCGGTGTATCTCCATGGGTTACTTGCGGGGTGGCCCATTGCACGAACGCTATATTGTGCGCAGGCCTTTGCCAGCAAGGTTATTGGACTTCGTGGTGCAACAACGACTGATTTGCATTTTTATCAAGATTTTATCCGCAATGTTTTACAGTAACAGTATGTAATCACAGGAGTGATGGAATATGTATGAGCAGGTTTCCCACACGCTTTTAAACGATATCCTCAATCGCATTAAGCCCGAGATTTCAGAACAGGATTTGCGACATTTTTATACCCGTTTAGGTGCGAATTTTTATGGAATTCATTCGTTGTTGCAGACCCTGTATGGCGACCGGGATGATTTTGCAGAAACGGCGCAGAAGCTTGTGGAAACCATGGCCCTGCAATATATCAAGCGTCCGGGGCACCTTCGCAAGCTCGATCTTGCCCGGGAGAAGGATTACAACTGGTTTCTCAGTCAGCAGTTGGTGGGAATGGCTCTGTATTGTAAAGGGTTTGCGGGGGATCTAAAGGCTCTTGCCCAACGTCTGCACTATTTTCAGGAGCTGGGGGTGAATCTCTTGCATGTGATGCCCATTATGCGATGCCCGGAAGGTAGTAGTGATGGTGGCTATGCGGTGAGTGACTTTCAGGACATCAACCCGGAACTGGGGACGCTGGCAGATCTTCAGGCACTGGCAAAAGAGATGCAGCAACGTGATATGCTGTTGGTGCTTGATGTTGTAGTAAATCACACTTCCAATAAGCATCGCTGGGCAATGCGGGCAAAGGCAGGGGAAAAAAAGTATCAGGAGTACTATTACTGTTTTGCCACCCGGAATATCCCGGATATGTTTGAGCAAAGCATGCCTGAGGTTTTTCCCCAAACTGCTCCCGGCAATTTTACCTGGGACGAGGAAATGCAGCGCTGGGTAATGACGGTGTTTAATGATTTTCAGTGGGATCTTAACTACAGCAATCCGGATGTCTTTATTGAAATGCTCAATATTATCCTCTTTTGGGCCAATCAGGGAGCCGATATTCTCCGGTTGGATGCGGTGGCCTTTTTATGGAAAAAAATCGGGAGTACCTGTCAAAACGAGCGGGAGGCACATCTTCTTTTACAACTATTAAAGGACTGTTGTCAGGTCTGTGCACCCGGAGTTGTTTTTATTGCGGAAGCCATTGTTGCTCCTGTGGAAGTGATAAAATATTTTGGCGAAGATGCGGTAATCGCCAAAGAATGTGAAATCGCCTATAACGCGACGTTTATGGCGCTGTTATGGGATGCGGTGGCAACCAAGAATACCCGTCTTTTAAATCAGGGAATCAAGAATTTGCCGGTCAAATTGGAGCGGGCGACCTGGTTGAACTATGTGCGTTGCCACGATGATATTGGTCTTGGTTTTGATGATAGGGATATCCTGCTTTGTGACTATGATCCGAGCCAGCACAGAAAATTTTTGGTGGACTATTTTACCGGGCAACACGATTCCCACGCGCGGGGCCTGCCGTTTGGACAGAACCCTAAAACCGGTGATACCCGAATCTCAGGATCTTTGGCGTCCCTTGCTGGACTTGAATATGCCATGGAATCGGGAGATAATGAGGGGATCACCGACTCCATCAAATTGATTCTGCTCCTCCATGGGATGATCCTCTCTTTTGGCGGAATCCCTCTTTTTTATTACGGAGATGAAATCGGTACCCTAAATGATGATTCTTATCGGAATGATCCTTTTAAACAAGGAGATACCCGCTGGGTCCATAGACCCACCATTGATTGGGAGAAGGCAGAACGGCGAAATGCACCGGCAAGTGTCGAGTTTGAAATTTTCTCCGCGTTAAAACGGATGATTGCGGTGCGAAAAGAAATCGATGTCTTTGCCGATTTCAATAATCGCGAACTCCTTGAAGTTGAAAACCCGTATCTCTTCGTGTTTTGCCGTTATCATCTGCAGCAGCTCAGCGAGAAAGTCTTGGTGGTGGCAAATTTCAGCAACAAATCGCAAAATCTTAACCTGGATGAACTCAAAAACTGGAAAACGCAACCCAAAGTACTGGTTGATTTGTATCGGGGTGAACGTCCCGATATCTTTACAAACAGTCTGGTGATTCCTGGCTATAGTTTTTATTGGTTGGCTGAAAGGTAGTTTACCGGTCTTTACAAAGCAAAAGATAGTGCTTTTTCCTGATCTTTTTAAGCCCTTAGCAGCGTCAAGGCTCCAATAGCGATAAAGCCACAGCCAGCAATATAGTGCAGATGTTTTTCAGAGATGAATTGACAGAGTAAAGAGCCAGCTGCCACACCGATGGCCGATGAGACCACCAGCGCCAGCGAGGCCCCGGCAAAGATTGTCAGCTTACTCGTCTGCTTGTCCGCGGCAAACAGCATGGTGGCCAGTTGGGTTTTATCCCCAAGTTCGGCGATAAAGACGGCGCTGAATACCGTCAGCAGTAATTTATAGTCCAAAGTTGTTGTCCTCCTGATTTTCTGGCTGGCTTTTTTCGCTCATTATTACCTTAAAAGCTATATGGAGGCCAGTGACAACTATGCAATTTTCTCTGTTTTGCAGGTTGAAAAATGAGACCTCTTGTAAAAAGTGGAATTACGAGGCATTATGAGGTTCTTGAATTGTAAAAGCTTTATCCATGTTTTTTCTTTTCATGCGAATGATGGTGTTTTTGTATCGTTATAAAGGTGGTTGATGGCACCCAATAAGATTGTTTCTTCCCAGACATGTTTGGCAATCGACGGGGAGAAGATTAAACAATTCCGTGAATCTCTGGGGGTGACACAGTTGTATGTGGCAACTGCTCTTGGGGTTACGGTTGATACTATTTCCAGATGGGAGAATGGGCGTACATCCAATATTAAACTTGAAAATGCAGAAAAATTAGTTGCGGTTTTGGAGGTATCAATTTCTGCTATCAGCAGGACCGAACAAGAGTTTTCGCCGTCATCACCGTCGATTGTGCAAGATTGTGAAAAGAAACGTAACTTTCCTGTCTTACCATACAAATGGCTTGCATTTGCAGCTCTTTTTCTTGTTGTGGGTATTGTAGCTGGAGGATTGTTTGTTTCTTCGGGGGGTCCGGAATCGGGAACGCTTATTGCTGTTCGTTATTTGCCAAAACATACTTCTCCAGCACAACCTTTCCCCGTTATTTTAAAAGTAAGCAGCTCAAAAATGAAAGATCTTTCCTTTATCGTGAAAGAGTTTCTTCCTCCTTCGTGTAGGATTGTTGCCAGTCAACCGGATTTCTTTGAAAATGGCGGCATGGGAAGAACAATAAGGTGGATTGGTACTGTGAGTGAAGAAGAGGAATCGTATTTTGCATATCTGGTTAAAGTGCAGACCGATGCCGAGGAGGGGGGTCGGCTCTCTTTTTCAGGCTATATTACAAAAAACGGAAAAGACGAACAGCAAAACAACGTCAGGGGAGATCAGCAACTCATTATTTCGAACTATCATTGGGCTGATAGCGATCGTGATAATAGGATTGACGATAGTGAGATTCTAACTATTTACAACTCTTTTGACATTCTTGAGGATATTGGTGTTGATATTGATGAAATTCGAGAAATTTGGGCGAGCAGTGGATATCATTGGAATAATGATTTGAAAAAATATGAGACAGTTCCCTGGTCTCACTGATGAAGCAGGAGTGAAATGTATGAATAATTCCAAAAGAATTTTGCAATGTATTCTCTGTGTCGTAAGTGTTGTTTTCTGGTATGGTATTGGAATTGCACAGCATATTGTTGAGGCAAAATATAATGAACCCAGAGGGCTTGTTATTTCCTGGCAGGTTGATATTCCAAGTCCTGCACCATCCGCGGTAATTGTTCTACAATATATTCCCGTCGGCACAAAAGTCGTTGCTGCCTCACCTCCCTTGCAGTCCCATGATATCCAGTCAGGTCTTGTAAAATGGCTTTTGGCAAAAACCTCCCCGGGGAGCATTACCATGAGTATGACTTTGGATAAACCCATCCAAAAAAAAGGCGAAATCCACGGTAAAATCATCTTTCAAGAACAACGTGAGCGAGCCAGTGAGTCAATCTTTATGGCCCCTTCGTCAAGAACGAATAAGAAAATGGCCATTGAAGGGTGCTGAGCCCGATGACGTGTGCCACCCCGCCGTAAGCAGTCTTCTCTTTTTAACTTGTTGATGTTTCGTAACACTTTGCCTGTCTACCTATAGACGTCGTGCTCTATTCTGTTAAGTATCTGTAGATGTCCTCTATTTTTCCCCATCTGCTTTTCTATACTCTGTAAACAAAAGGGCGCTATTTCCATGGTGGATGTATCGCTCTTCCTGAGCCCTATTTTTACGGGTCCAATGGTAATTTTTGAGGAGAAAAAAGATGAAAAATATGACGATTGTGTTTGTAGCGGTGGCAATGAGTTTGATGATCGCAGCAACCACATGGGCCAAAAAGAAGGAGACTTGTAAAGTGAAAGCCGTTCAACAGCAAAATGTAATTCTTGATTGTGGCAAGATGTCTTTGCAACTGAAGGTTGATGATACGGTGAAGGTGTATAAAAAAGGTATAGATGTGGATGAGCAAGAAGAGGGATGTTAATGGCTGTGTTGTTATAAAAATCCATCGTGGAGTGATATATGAAAATTTTTAAAAAACAAAATCTTCTTGTGCGATTACTTAATCGTTCTTCTATTTCCTTTCTGTTTTTTTTCTTTGCCTTGGGATGTGTTTGGTCACCGGCAGTATGGGCAAATGCTACGGATCTCCAGCTTCAGGTCCTCTTCGATAATGCAATGGTCAATATCGATAATCCGCAAAATAAGTATTTGGAGCTTCTTGTAACTGCCCCAGAAAAAGGAAAATGGCCGGTAAACCGTCGTCCACCCCTTAATATTTGTTTGGTCGTTGATAACTCGGGTTCCATGAACGGAACCAAGATTGCCCATGTCAAAGAAGCTGCTCTTCGAGTGCTGGATATATTGCACTTTGATGATACATTTTCTCTGGTGACATATAATAATCGTGCGCAGGTGTTAATCCCCGCACAATCCAAAGAAAATATGGATCTCTATCTGGTGAGGCAGCGGATCACGTCCATTGCCTCAGGGGGAGGGACAAATATCGGTGCCGGGTTAATGGCAGGGTATCAGGAGTTGAGACAATATTATTCATCTCGTCATACCAATAGGATCCTATTGCTTTCCGATGGCCATGCAAATCAGGGGATGGTGTCTTCTGTTGAGCTTGGGAATCTTGTTCAATCGTATGCCGATGGCAATCTCTCCCTTTCTACGTTTGGGGTTGGGATACATTTTAATGAAAACCTGATGGCTGCACTGTCTGAAAACGGTAGGGGAATGTACTATTTTATAGATAATGCTGAGCAAATAGGTCGAATTATAGAGCAGGAATTTAATCTTTGTGAGGCTGTTGCTGCCACAGGTATCGAACTTGTGGTGGATTTTGAGAATGGGGTAACGATCAACAAGGTGATGGCCAACAAATATGAGCTACGAAACCAAAAAGTCATTATCCCGGTGGGAGATATCTCAATCGGTGAACGACGACGGTATCAGATAAGAATTCAACCGCCATTTTTGCATCCTGGTCAACATACTGTTGGTAGTGTTAAACTAACATACACTGTAGCAGCTCAAGAGAAGATGCATAAGGAGAATGTTCCGTTTTTCCTGCATTATGAACATAACCCAAGCAATAGTAAGGCCTACACCAATAGCTCTGTCAAAGAACGTTCTGCGATTTTTGAGGCGCATTTTGCCCGTGGTGAAGCTGCCAAAGCAGTTGATCGCGGTGAGCTGCAATTGGCTCAAAATATTCTAAACAACGTTTCCCAGCGAATTCAGAAACAGGCTGCAGCTTCATCCCGGGTACGTGAAGAGGCACAGTTGACAAAAGAGTATGCAGATTCGTTGCGAAACAATCCTGACTCTAAGGTGTTGCAACGTGTGCAAAAGAAGGTGAAATATGACACCCATGCCCTGGAAGGGTGCTAACGGGCTACAGAAAGCTGTATAATTCAGAATAAGCACGATCATTAATCTACTTTTCTTACTTGTTGTTTGGATAAAATTCAAATACGTTAGACAATGTAAGGGGCACTTATGGTTGGATTACAGGCCGGTTGCAGTAAGCATCTACAAACGGCCTGTAATTTTTCAAGGTACTTGGTAGTTGTAATGTGAAATTTCCGTGAAGAGATGACCACTGTGGATCGTAATATCAGACGAAGCGCTGTCAAATCGTGCGTCGGGGTGCTCCTTTCCATTGTGTTGTTCTTTTCCGCAGGTGTGCAACTCCCCTCCCTTGATTCCACGGCAGACCATTACTTCAAAGATTCCATCAGCAAAGCCGGAGTGAGTTATGGTGTGTGTAGGGTTATCAATGGTACCGTTTCGGTTATTCAAGAGTCAAGTATACAGCTAGAACCGGCAGGAATCGGCCTTGCCCTTGCGGTGGGACAAATAGTTGACCCCATCAATGATATGGTCGAGCGTTTATCGGATGTGCTGGTGCTGTCCATTGCCACTTTGGGGGTTCAGGCACTAAGCTATGAGATTAGTGTTGCTGTCGCTCCGCCGGTGATGGCGGTTCTACTCTTGGCCCTTTCCATTCTTATCTGGTTCAATAACAACAGATTACTACGATTGCGCAGAATAATGGCGGGCGTCTTGTTTCTTGTTGTTATAGCACGTCTTTGTCTCCCCATATCCTCAATGGCCAACACGTTTTTGCAGGCACGATTTTTTGATGTAAAAATTGCTGAGGCAAACGCAAAACTGAGTGCCACTACATCTGATCTGGAACAATTTGAGGAGGTGAGTATACCAAAAACTGGTGGACTCTTAGGGACAATTGGTGATAGCGCATCCTATATAAAAGAAAAGGCCGTTGATTTTAAAAACACAATCCAGGCCTTTTCGGCCAATAAAGGCGTTATTATTGAAAATCTGTTACGCTTGACCCTGCTGTACCTGGGTATCTTTGTCCTTCAGGTGCTTGTTCTCCCAATGCTGACCTTCTGGCTGTTAAGCAGGATTGTACAGTCACTCTTTGTCGGTGGTGCAGCTCCAACAACAGTGCCTCTATTGTAAGAAGGTATGTCAACTCAGCCTATTGATTGAGGCTTTTTTTCTTGTATTTGTATTTTTCGGGTATTTTCAGGTGGATTTTTTGAAAGATATTGACGGATAGGTGAGTAACATACTAACTTCGTAAAGCTATTGATTGCGGATTGGATGGGTTAGATAGAAAATAAAGAGGTGAGACGATGAAAAGAATGGTGCAGGGTATTGTCCTTTTGCTGGTGGCGGCCCTTTTTTCAGGCTGTGGATACAACTCATTACAGACAAAAGAGGAAGGAGTGTTTAAGGCCTGGGCGGATATTGAAGCGGCCCTTCAGCGAAGGAGCGATCTTATTCCCAATCTGGTGCAGACCGTTAAAGGCTATGCTGCCCATGAAAAAGAGACCCTGCAGGCAGTAGTGGATGCTAGAGCCAAGGCGACTTCGGTCAATCTTAGTCCTGCTGATTTAGGTAATCCTGCCATGATGCAATCTTTACAGGCCGCGCAAGGTGGGCTTTCCTCGGCACTTTCCAAGTTGATGTTGGTGGTGGAACGCTATCCCGATCTCAAAGCCAATCAAAACTTTCTTGATCTGCAGCATCAGTTGGAAGGGACGGAAAACCGGATTAATGTGGCAAGGCAGCGATATAATAAGGCAGTTGAAGTGTTTAATGGTGCCATACGCCGTTTCCCTGCAAGTATGACCAACAATTTTCTGTTGAAACTGGAACGAAAGGAATATTTCAAGGCCGATGAGGGTGCTAAGGCAGTCCCAAAAGTGGAGTTCTGATCCATGGTTAAAATAACCCGATTGTTTCTTACCCTGTTCCTCGGTATTGCTCTGGTGGCTCCTGTACTCGCAAATGCTGCAACATTGCCACGACTTGAGGGAAGGGTAAATGATTATGCCGGTATGCTTTCACCACAAACCAGGCAGGAGCTGGATGGCACGCTTGCAGCCCTTGAAGCGTCTGATTCCACACAGATTGTGGTGCTCACCATCAATTCCCTTGATGGTGAAAGCGTGGAAGAGTATGCACTGCAGGTCGCCCAAGGGTGGGGAATTGGTCAGAAAGACAGTGATAACGGGGCGCTGCTCCTTGTTGCGAAAAACGATAGAAAGATACGTATTGAAGTGGGCTATGGTCTTGAGGGGCGGTTGACTGATCTCCTTTCAGGGAGGATCATTGATTCACTGATAACTCCCCAATTTAAGAAGGGCGATTTTAACGCTGGAATTCGTGCTGGGGTAGATGCGATGGTTAAAGCCGTAAAAGGTGAATTTACGGCAAAAGACTTACCTGCCAAAAGGAAAAGCAGTCCGAAAGGGAATTCGGCTGGCGATTTTATCTTTTTATTTATCTTTTCCTCTCTCTTTCTCAATAAACTTGGCAAGGCCAATAGAGTATTAGCTGCCGTTATTGGAGCGGTTGCCCTGCCTATTATTGCCATACTTGCCTTTGCCCCAGGAGCACTTATCCTTCTTATCCTTGTTGTTGTCGGTGCGATTTACGGATTTTTTATTGGACCGCTCTATACCCTCCCCGCAGGTCATTCCTCAGGGCGTTCCAGTTGGAGCTCGGGTGGAAGTAGTTTTGGTGGAGGCGGTTTTAGTGGCGGTGGTGGTGGCTTTGGTGGAGGCGGTGCCTCTGGAGGATGGTAGATGAAAAAAATGGCAACAACATTTCTTACTGAAGAGGAACAACGGCAAGTTACTCAGGCCGTGCAACAAGCTGAAAAGAAGAGTTCCGGTGAAATCGTTCCCATGATTGTTTCCAGGAGTTACTCCTATCCTTTGGCGAGCCATTGGGGTGCTTTTGTGCTGGGGCTTTTTGTAAGCCTTGTACTGGTGCAGCCATGTGCAGCTTTGTTGCAGCTACGTTCTTCTTCTTACCTTGTCTTCCTTGTGCTTTTTATAATTGCGTACCTGCTTTTTAATAAAATCATTCCGCTTGTACCCAGTTTACACCGGGTTTTTATTACCGGCAGTGATATTGAAGAAGAGGTACAAGAGGGGGCAATCACCTCGTTTTTTCAGGAGCAGCTCTACAAAACTGCCCAGGAGAACGGCGTACTGTTGTATATTTCGGTTTTTGAGCAAAAGGTATGGGTCCTTGGTGATGCCGGGGTAAACGCCGTTATTGAAGAGAGTTACTGGGAGGATATTGTTTCCAGGCTTACTATTGCTATAAAGCGGGGGCAACGGTGTCAGGGAATTTGCGAGGCAGTGGAAAGTATTGGCAAGACACTTGCCCAACATTTTCCGGTACAAGAAGATGATAAGGATGAATTGCATAATCTTATTATCCGGGAATAATATCTTTTTTGCCCGGTAGCTATTTGGAGGTGTGATGAAACGACGTTGTTATCTAAAAAGTGTTTACACATTTAGAGGAGTTGTCTTTACCCTTCTTTTTATGATAGTTTTCTTGCCTGGCTTAAGTGTGAGTAAATCTGTTGCTAAAACACCGTATAAAGCACCATACTCCGATTTGCAGCGTGTATCGCCTGAAAACGAGACTGTTGCCTCGCTGGGCACCTCTTTTGTCCCTGTGACGCTGAATGGTACAGTGTATGTGATTGGTGGAGATGAGCATGAAGGCGTAGATGCTTCCAAAGACCTTAAGAGCTGGGTAAAGGTCTCGACTACCCATGATTTGGATAGTATTGGTCATGCGGCCGTGGCCTTTAAGGATAAAATCTGGGTTATTGGAGGTGCTGGGCTCAACGGCTTTCAACACCATACCTGGTCTTCAAGTGATGGAAAGAAATGGCATAAATCAAAACCCATTCCATTTGCCCCCAGGACCGATCTTGGGGTGGTTGTTTTTCAGGACAAACTTTGGGTGTTGGGAGGAACTGGAGAAGAGCTTGAGAGCTACAGTGATGTTTGGTGTAGCGCCGATGGGGAACAATGGGAACTGGTCACCGATCAGGCGGCCTTTGGTAAGCGTGATCACCATATCGTCTTGGCTTTTAATAACAAAATGTGGGTCATCGGTGGTACAGTCTATTCTTCACCGGACGATTTTTCTCCCCAGGTTTGGAGCAGTGGTGATGGGAAAACGTGGCAACTGGAAAGTGCCGATCTTGGCTGCCGACCCATGGATGGTCAGTTGAAGGCAGCGGTCTTTGAGCATCGGATGTGGCTTTCAGCCTGGGGTGAAAAGGGTGTAACCCTGTGGCGTAGTGGAGGCGGGCAGATTTGGGAGGAGTTTGTTCCTGCTGGTCGGATAGAGGAAGAAGTGGTGGCGTTAACTCCATTTTTCAACAAACTGTACCTTTTTGTGTATGAAGGGCTGTTTTACCTGAAGTGATGTGACCCATTGTTGCAAAAAGGGTTGTATGGCGAAAACAAAATCGTTGAAAGCTGCCCTTTGGCTCACCTTACTCTTTGGACCATGTGGACTGTTTTATATAAGCTGGAAGCATGGGTTCACAGCGCTCTCTTTGGTCTTCTTGCTGATTGCTACCCCCTATGCGCTCTTTTCCATCGCCCTTGAAAATGGGTGGAAAGATGTTGTTGTGCTAAGCGTTATTATGATTGCCAATACCTATACTGTTTTGGCTTTTGCCTGGCTTATAACTATTGCTGTTGGTTTTTTTGCCGTACGAAGGATGAGCAGGTCGTGAGAAATACGGGCCAAGAATCATTTTTCCAGGTACTTTGGGTATGACAGATGTTGGAGTAATCATCATTGTAGCATTTTTTATGCTGTTTGGTCTTGTTGGTGCGGTGGTGGTCTTTTTTGCCTGTCTGCGAATTGCCCGCTCAAAGAACCCTGTTTCTCCGATATTGCAAGAGCTATTGCTTCCCCTTGGTTTTCGTTGTAAACGATTTGGGGGCCTGGGAAAATGGTCTGGCAAGATAGATGCTTGTCCTGTCGTAATAAAAGATTTGCCAACAATTCCTGGTGCCTCTTGGGGAGGTGCATTTTCCATCAGAACCAAGGCCTCAAAGGGCTATCTGCGAGTTGAAGTGGGTTTTCCAGGTGGTGCCCAGGCCCATATCCCGAACAAACTCTCCGGTAAAGAAGCAAAGGGCAAGGCATTGATCGTTTCATCGACAAATGTGGAAAAGCTAAACACAAATGATGAAATCCGTAATCTATTTCGTGGCTTGCTTGCGCCTCCGGCCATATCTCCCCTTGGAATTTCCAGTACAGGATTGAGTATTAACTTTTCATCTAACGTAAGCCTTCCCCAGTTGAAACGTATTCTTAACGAGCTGGTTTTCGTTGCCAATGGGTTTGCTGAGTGATGTCGGCTTATTCGGAAATTGTTATAGAAATAGGGGTAAAACTGAGTTGAGCAGCTTGTTGGCTATAGATTCTTTTGCTTTGAACTGCTTTTAACTTACAACAATATGTTGCATGTTGCGCAATATGCACTATAGTTGGGTTATGATCAAATCCTTCAAACATAAAGGGCTCAAAATATTCTTTGAAACGGGTAGCACTAAAGGAATAAAACAAGATCATAAACAAAAACTTAGGATTAGGCTGGCTGCCCTAGATACTGCCACATGCGTTGAAGACGTGGATTTACCTGGTTATAGGCTACATCCTTTGAAAGGGAACAAAAAAGGGCTTTGGGCAATAGATGTAAGCAAAAATTGGCGTGTTGTATTTAGATTCAAAGACGGAAATGCCTATATCGTAGATTATGAGGACTATCACTAATGAGTATGTATAATCCGCCTCACCCAGGAGAATTTATTCGGGAAGTATACCTTGATCCATTTAAGTTAAGTTACAGGAGTGTAGCACTCAAACTAAAGGTCTCTCCATCTACTTTTCTTCGTCTAATAAAAGGACAAAGCAATATAAGCCCAGAAATGGCATTACGTCTCTCAAAAGGTCTTGGGCGTTCTCCCGAAAGTTGGCTGGCATTACAAGACAATTACAACCTTTGGCATGTAAAACAATCGGTAGACCTTGACGATATTGAGCCTATCGCTATTCCTGCATAAAAAAAATCTGGGTTAGTAGTTTGATTTTTTGGCTACCATAGATGGGGCTAAAAGAATATGGTGTGACAAAATTAAATTGGAGCGTAGTTCAATATGAAATTTCAATGCGGAGAGTGTCAGAAATTTTTTACCATATTGTGTTTGTTCTGCTGATTGCAGGAGTGGGTGGGTATTACGTTTCAGCAAGATATCTTCCATCGAAAAACGGTTCCCAATCAGAAGCAGCATCTCGGGTGGAACGGCAAGTTGTTATCCTCCAATCCGGTCAGACCTATTATGCGGAGAGTATTGAGGAAGAGGGTGAAATGCTGAGTATTACTGTGGCAAATGGTGCAAGTGTAACTGTTCCTAAAAAAGATATTTTACAGATATCTAAGGCGGTTATTGATAACTGACCAGGCTATATTGTTGATGAATAATTTAGTGAAATGTATTGCCTTGATAGTACAGGGGGAAATCCAGGAATGGCCGCAGGATATTGTAGAGTTGGCGGGCGCATGGAAGAATGATGAATTTCCATCTTTGGATATCCTTCGATCTATTGAGGAGGAAGATGTAAAAAGAGAGGAATTATAGTATGTGGCTTATGGAGTAAGAAGACGAAGACAATCGTATGGAAGATTGTAAAAAATTAGCTGACACAGTTTTTGTAGTGTGTTTGTTTTTTTGCAATCCACCGTTTTTTTATCTGAAAGCCGATGGCCAGCAGAATAAGATAACTGAGTAAAAAGAGCATGGTGACAGAGGCACCTTCCATACCCATTGGCTTTGTTGGGAATAAAAAAAGGTAGGGATGTCCCGAAACGGTGGTGAGCCGTTGCTCATTAAAGACATCGTTAAGCCATGCCATAACCAAAAATATTGGCAAGAGGTAGATCAGTACATAGCGGAAATAGTGGTGAGCAAGATAGGTGTTGAAGTCCTCGTCGATGGATTTGTCGGCAGAGTCGAACATCATGTCTCGCTCTTTTTTTTCAGCGACAAGGGCAATGGTATCCCGCTCCGCTTTTTGGGCAGCAAATTTTTCCCGGAAGATTCTATCTTTGTGCTCAACATTGAGCACTTTTCTTAGAATAAATGCAAGAAGAACGGTTGCTGCGGCAACAATGACAACTTGCCCACTAGAGGAAATGCCCAAGAAAGACATGGTGTCGAGAAAGAGAAAGGTGAAGAGATTTTGGATGAACTGGGCCAAGGGTTGAATCCCTTTGTAAAAAATGTAGTCTAGTAGACTGTTTACCATTTCCATATCCGTATGTTCACCATGAGCTGTAGAGATATCACAAATAATAATAGGGGTGGAAACGAATCCACCCCTATTTACTACCTATTTTGCTATTGCCTTACTCTCTTTAAAGGCAAGTCACATCTTGTTAACGCATAAACCAGATAAGACCGGTATATTTTAAACAGGTCAAGATCAAGGCTCCTGCCAGGAGACGTTTGAGGAAAATCTCCGGCATTTTCTTCTGCAGTTTTGGACCAACCATACCGCCACACATGGCACCAGCGGCGATCAGGGCTGCCATAATCCAGTCAGGCTGGTATCCCATCATAACATACTTGGCAATACCACCAACTGAAGTAGAGAAAGCACCGGCAAGGGCAATGGGTACGGCCAGGTACATGGGGTAACCAACGAGAGTGGTCATAAAGGGCATAAACATAAATCCGCCGCCCACACCAAAGGAGGAGGCGATAATACCCATAACAATACCACCACAGAGCATTAACAATGGCTTGGCGACAAATGTCTCACCCCAAAAACGCATTTCAAATTTGACAGGGTTGAATTTGTCAAATTCAATGGAGCCGAGCTCCAATGCTTTACCAGACTCTTTTGCTTCTTTAACTGCTGCATTGAATTTTTGAACAATGGCTTTCATTGCCTTTTTCTTTTCAATGGAGCTTGGAAGAGACTCGATATACAGTTTAATACCGATAACCAGACAAATAATGCCAAGGTAAAATTTAAACGCTGCAAGGTTGAGATATTTTGCGGAGAGTGGGGGGCCAATAAAAAAGGCACCCACAACAATACCAATGGCAAACGGAAGTGCCACCGGATAGGCAAAACGTTTCTCCTTGAAATAGCTCAGTAATCCACTGATGGGGGAACAGAGGGTGAGAAACAGGTTTGTGGGTTTAATGGTATTACCGGCATTGATACCGATGGGACCATTGGTTCCAATGGCGGTAATCTGAAAGGCCGCCGTAAAAAGACCACCTGCTGCTCCCATTATAACGAACAGAACACCAATTACAAAGGCACCCAAGAAGACTACGATGGGATTCATGTACACATTTCCGATCTTGAAAAAGTAGCCTGATTTTTTAATGGTAAAGGTGTCAACTTTTTCTCCATTTACATACACCGCCATCACTGTTTCAGGATAGAGATTTTTGTAAGGAGCCATGGTGGCAGAGAATTTACCGGTGGCCTTATCAAGTTGTACAGATACCCCTTCGTTCCATTGCTCGGGAGTGGCACCATGGTCACTCATGATCATTCTGGCATTACCGCCGGTGCTTGGCTTTTCTTTTACCACCGTGTTCATACCGAATTTTTTCTCATGGGTGAAGCTGAGCATTTTCCATTGCGCTTCACTATTGACAGGGCCCAACATGGCCTGAACTGCAGGATCAATATCAGACCAGGATTTTATTTTATTTACCTTCACGTTGTATTTAAACGGAGGGAAAGCAAAAGGACCTGAAGTTTGACCTTTAGGAGAAACCGTTGGTGTTGCAAGGGCCTTCGGGTTAGAGCTAACCACGTAGAAAGATGAAGGGATGGAAGTATCACCAAAGGCGTTCTTGCCATTTTTACCATTCATCAAGCGATCCCTTTCCTTTGGACCAAGGGCGTCTTTTGCGGAAAAAAGCTTGTCACTACAAACAACGACAAAAAGCTCCTGGCCGGGATCAATGGTTCCTTCAACGCTGATGGCACCTCCCGCTTTAACTTCTTTAGCACTGATGGTGCTTTGGGCTGCTGTTACGTTGCTCGCTAGAAAGAGCAGGCAAGCAAAGGCAACAAAAAGTGGTACAATTCTTTTCATATTTCCTCCGAATATTGTTTTTGGTTAGTGATTAACCAAATTTAAAAAATTGTGGCGACACAAGATGAAAAATTGAGAATCATTGTTACTTAATTTTTACAATCTTAGTATCACCTACGTAATCACGGTTTTCAAAGCCGGTCATAAGGGTCATTTTCTTTGTAAGGTTACCAATTTGCTGAAGATTTCTAATAATTGTCTCTATCTCAGCAATAAGTTCCTTTTCTTCCAGATCTTCCTCAAGGAGTTGAGCAGTCCCAAGGGCCGCAAAGAGCGGAGAGTTTATTTCATGGGCGACAGTTCCCGCAAGCTCCACAACTCCTTGGAGTTTAACCCGTTCCAGCTTTTCTTGTTCCAGTTGCTTCTTGGCAGTTACATCACGAATAACTTCAATTACATATTCGACTTCTCCCTTTGGGCCGAGCATGGGTGAAGCGGTTCGCTCACACCAGCTTGTTGCATTATCCTGAATAATTTTATGGGCGTATGTCGCACTTTTTCCAGTCTTCAGCACCGTGTTCACCGGCAATTTTTGCACATCGTCGTTTTGTTGCCAAAGGCTGTCATAATCGCTTCCTAAAAGATCTGTTTCCAGTACTCCCATTTTTTCCTGCAGCACTTTATTCACAAGCACCAGGTGTTTTTCCCGGTCAATAACCAAAAGTTGCGGTCTGATGCAGTCCAGAATATTTGTAAGAAAGCGTTCGTTTTCCTCAATCTGATTAAAGAGTAGGGTAATTTGTTGGAATGTTTTTGCGTTTCTGATGGCAACGCCGCCAACTTCCGCCGCTGAAACGGCAAAGTTAATTTCACTACTGGTGAAGCAACGGGGAGATTCTGAGAGGATGCGTAAAATACCAATAACTTCTGATCCCGCTTTTATGGGTACCGAGAGGAGTGATTTGATACCCTCTTTTTCCATGTTTTCTTTGTAGAAGATTCTATCATCCTGGCTTACGTCATAAATGGAAACCGGTGAGCCGGAAAGGGCCGCTTTGACATTCTTTTCACTCTCCACCCGCCCCCTTTGCAGATAATTCTCGGAGAGACCGTGGGAGGCCACCAACTCAAGTTGGTTATTTTGTGCTTTGAGAAGGCGAATGGTACAGCCTTTACAGGCCAGAGATGCCGGGAGTCGCTCGACGATGGTATCAAGAACCGCTGACAGATCAAGGCTGGAATTAACCAGGGTGGAAAGCTTTTGCATTTCCTTCATAAAATCCACCTGGTTTTCCATTTCGTCAAACATTCTGCTATTTGAAATGGCAATACCAACCTGTTCGCCAAGGGCCATGGAAAACGAAATTTCTTCGGCGGTGAATACTCGCTTTTCTCTGGTGAGCAGACGGAGCATCCCGATAATGGAGTCTTGGAAAATAATGGGTAGAGTGAGGACGGATTTTACGCCCTCACTCGCCACCAGTTGCTGATCATACTGATTGTCCCCCGAGTTTACCTCGGTGTTGGCCACCGGGTAACCGGAACGAATCATCTCCATGGTTTCATCGGAATCGATATTGAAACGGGAAAGATATTCCACAGATAAACCGTGGGCAGCTCCCATTACAAACTGACCGGTTTCTGTATCAAGCAGGCGGATGGTGGCAGCGTCCACAGCCATAAGATCAGGCAGACTGCGGACGATGGTATCCATTACCTGCTGATGATCCAGGACCATAGAGGTTAATTTAGTTACCTTTTGAAAAACCTTAAGGTATTTTTGTTCCTCAATCAGGGGCATAAATCAGTATTACTCCGATCAGATTTTTTCTATATTAGTCTTGATATATTTAAGTGGAGGTGTTGCTGTCCACTTACAGGCCGTGTTGGGGCGTACAAGAAAATTAGTATTAAATCCCTTGAATTGAGGGTATTTAGGGTCTCCCTCAAGCCCATATTTATGACCAAATCCACCAGCTGCCGCAAGCACTCCCTGGCGAATACCCCAGGTAACCTTGGCTGTTGCCTCAACAGAGGCCCATGGTGAAGTGACTCGTACTGCGTCACCTTCGGCAATGCCCATTTCTTTGGCATCCACGTAGTTAATCCAAACCGGATTGGAGCCGCAGGCCTTCATCAGGGAAATATTCCAGAAGGTGGAGGTGTGTTCGTGTTCAAGTACCCGGAAGAATCCAAGAATCATTGGATGCTCTTCGTCTGGTTCAAGATCTGGCCAGTCTGCCCAAGGGTCTTTGTAGTCTGGAAGACCATCCACCCCATTTTCTTCGGCAAGGGGATTCATAAAGTTATATTTACCGGTTTTGGTATTACCAGAAGAACCGTACCCGGCAGGTGGATTCATGGATCCCCATTCTTTATATTTATAATACTCATGCTCATCGGTGATGTGGTAGCCAACTTTGCGGAGTTCTTCCAAGTTGATATCCTGATTGCTGAGCTGGTTTTCAAGGAACTCATCTTCATCTTTCCATGGGAAATACTCGCCATATCCCAGTCGATTGGCAATCTCTTGAAAGATGGAAACAATGGATTTGGAATCGTACATGGGTTTAATTGCCCGTTGGAACAACGAGATAAAGGACTCGTACATCCAGTCGGCGACCACCCGGCTCTGTTCAAGATAGGTGCAGTCAGGAAGGACCACATCGCAGAGTTCGGTGGTGTTAGACATAAAACAGTCAATGGAGCAGGAGAATTCCAGTTTTTCAATGGCCCGCTTAACAGATGGTTCACTGCCGCATGACATGACGGGATTTCCAAAGTAACAAAGCATTGCCTTGAGTTTTCCTTCATCCACATCTTTTTCAAAATAGGCAGGAATCCAGCCACTCCAGAGATGCCCTTTATCCAGTTTGGTATTGGGAGCATTGTTAGGTGGTTTGGGCTGGTTATCACCCCAGGCAGAGGCAAGTTTTTTCTTGCGGATAATGGATGGTCCACCGGGTGCATCAAAGGTTCCCATAAGCGCGTTCATGGCAATGAGTGCTTGGGTGGCATGGAGTGTATTTGGCGCCTGGGTAACACCTGTCCAGCTATTAACGCCCACTGCAGGTGCTGCGATTGCAAACTCATGGGCAAGACGGGTGATGGTTCCAGCAGATATCCCGCAGATTTCCGCTGCCCATTCGGGAGTGCGGGCAACGCCGTCTTCTTCGCCCATCAGCCGTTTTTTGAAGGCTTC
>JBNKKR010000039.1:0-32864 GCA_050291935.1 Desulfocapsaceae bacterium
GATTTCTCTTTTGTAAGTAACATACATTTTAGTTGTTCGCTGCTCCTGACTAACTGTTGCAAGGGAGAATGCACTCTGTATTTATTTGAAATAATACAAGAATACTTGTGTCTGTAAGGGAGTGTTTCCGAGGGTACTGGCGTGGGAATTGCATCACTTTTAAGCAGAATGTTCTGTTATATCAAGGGGAGGTGATGTGAATGACGGATGCAAGGGTGCAATCGAAGATGGAATCTAATGGGCAGCAACAAAGAAGCGAAAGTGAAATGTTTGTGCGGATAAAGGAATATGTGGAGGCTGGTGATATTGCACAAGCCGAGAGATTGCGAGAAGAGATGATGGAGCAGAACTCCCTTCCTCTAACGCAAATTATTGCCTCAGCAAATCTTATTGAACGGGCAAAACTTACCGGTATTGACCAAAAGCATCGACGTTTGTGGAGTGAGCTGTATGACCCGCTTAGTTCCGAAGAAAAATGCGCCTTTTTTTACTCTCTTGAAGAGAAAAGGTATGCGGCAAACAGTGTTGTATTACTACAGGGGCAGAAAAATAATTCCCTTTATCTGATAGAAGACGGCCAGCTTGACGTGGTATATACCAAGGGAAAGGAAAATACGCTTATCCTGCAAATGGGGCCTGGGGATTTTTTGGGTGAGGAAAGTTTCTTTGCCATGTCTGTTGCCACTTCCTCTTTTGTGAGTCGTTCGTCGTTGCGGCTAAGGGTGTTGTCAAGAGAGTGTGTGAAAAGATGGGAGGACGAGTGTCCTGGGCTTTACGAAAAACTTGCACGTTACTGCAAAGAGAAGGGACAATATGAAGCGCTTTTTGAACAAAAAAGAAGCGAGATGAGCCGTTATAAGCGTTTTTCGGTGAAAGGCCGTGTCTGCGCTGCTTTGCTGGGCGATAATCTAAAACGCAGTGGGAAAAAGTTTAAGGCCACCATTGGTGATATTTCACGGGGTGGGGCATGCTTTTTTATCAAAGCGTCCAAAAAAGAAGTAGTCAGAGCACTACTTGCAAGACCGTTACAAATGCTCTTTGCCATTAAAGCACAGGGTGCTATGAAAAAGATTGCAGCAACCGGTCGGGTGGTACGAGTTACGTTTCATTTGGAGAATGATTACAGTGTTCATGTGAAATTTACCAAAAAACTTGGTCGGAATGTGCTGGGTGATAGCGTTGCGGAGTAATGGTTAGTAGCAAGATAACAACTTTGTATTATACAAAAAGATCTGTTTTACTGCTGAAATGTTGGCTATTGCATATTTAGACAAAATAAAACTCCGAGTTTAGAATTGTCTACTTTTGGATCTGAATACCCGCGCTACTGGACAGTGATTATTTGCAATAAGTAAGTTGTTTATTCTATGCAGGATACTTAATAGCATTGAGTTGCATCTTCTTTCGCGCACACGTTATGGGATCAAGATCGAATTTGTCCGCAAGCATGGTGAGGTAAATCATCACATCACCAATCTCTTCAGCGATATGGTTTTGGATTTCTGCATCAACTTCATGGCTTAGTCCAGTTTCAAGCCATTGGAAGATCTCGGTAAGTTCCGCTGTTTCCACGCAAAGAGCCATGGCCAGGTTTTTGGGAGTGTGATATTTGCACCAGTTTCTTGCCTTTGCAAAATCGTGCAGAGCCGTACGTAATTTTTCCATGATTTCCTTGATTCTGTTGCGTTTTAACGCTAAATTCTGGTAGTTTGGTAACGAATCGTGCATAAATAGGATCTTACTGTAGCACTACTGTGGGTGGTCTACAACTATACTAGTCTTTTCCTTTGATAATTTTGTGATTTCCCAATGGGCCATAAGAGGCATAGATGAAAAATATATGGAGTTGTTTGGTAACGGTGGTCTTTTTGATCACCTTGTTGGTTTCCTCCCATTCCCAGGCACAATCTGAAAATGCAGAAGTAGACGATTCCAGGAATATGTTTATCGGCTATATGCTGAGTAAGCAGCTTCCGGTGATGCACTTTTCAGATAAGGCGATAAATGATGATTTTGCCTTTGCAGCCTTTGATCTGTATCTTAAACAGCTTGATTATCAAAAACGTTTTCTGTTGCAGAGCGATGTGGATAGTCTCTCTATTCTTGCCCCGGCCATTGATAATAACCTTATTGGTGGAACCATTAGGCTACCAGACAAGGGCTATGCGATACTCTCCAGGCGCGTTGAAGAGGCGAAAAAGATCAGTGAGGAATTGTTGAGCAAGGGGTTTGATTATAACCGTGACGAAACCTATGAGACGGATCCTGAAAAGTTGAAATATGCTGTCACTGTGACTGATCTTAAAGAGCGTTGGCGAAAACTTTTGAAGGTGCAGATTATTTCCCGCTATCTTGATTTGAGTGAAGAGCAGGAAAAAAATCCCGATGCAGAAAAGAAAAGTGATCCAGAGTTGTGGAAGGAGGCAGAGGAGAAAATTGCCAAGCGCAACCAAAACTTTTTTAACCGTATGGATCAGGAGACCAGGCAAGATCACTATGATCGTTTCTTCAATGCCCTAACCCGTGCCTTTGACCCCCATACCAACTATATGCCCCCGGCAAATAAAGAGGATTTTGATATTCATATGCGGGGCAGTCTTGAGGGGATAGGGGCGCTTTTGCGTGAAGAAGATGGTTATATCAAAGTGGTAAGCATTATTCCTGGGTCGGCGTCGGCCCGACAGGGATTGCTGCAAGCAGAAGATATTATCCTGCAAGTGGGGCAGGGGAATGAAGAGCCGGTTGAGGTGACGGATATGCGACTGCGTGATGCGGTGCGGCTTATTCGAGGGCCGAAAGGGTCGGTGGTGAAATTGACCGTCAAGAAACCGGATGCCACCAAGGCGGTGATTCCCATCCAGCGTGATGTGGTACAGATAGAGGAAACATTTGTCAAGTCCACCACCCTTATGAGCCCGCACGGGAATACAATGGGCTACGTATTGATTCCCAGTTTTTATCGTGATTTTGAAAAGAGCAGGACGAACAGGAACACAAGAAATTCCACCGATGACACACGCAAGGAACTGCTAAAGCTTAAAAAGGAAGGGGTGAGCGGGATAATCCTTGATCTGCGAAATAATGGTGGCGGATCACTGGTGGATGCTGTGGATACCACGGGGTTATTTATAAAGACGGGGCCCGTTGTCCAGGTAAAAAGCAGTTATGGCACCAAACGGGTTTTGGGGGATGATGATCCCTCCATTTCCTGGGATGGGCCATTATTAGTGCTGGTAAATCAATTTTCGGCATCGGCCTCAGAAATTCTGGCTGCAGCGCTGCAGGACTATGGTCGTGCTGTTATTGTAGGGGGAGCACACACCCATGGAAAAGGGACGGTACAGACCCTTCTTGATATGAATGAGAATATCCCTCTATTGCATCGCAAAAAGTATGATGATCTTGGCGCGTTGAAGATAACCATTCAAAAGTTTTACCGGGTAAATGGCGGGTCAACCCAATATAAAGGGGTAGTTCCTGATATTATCCTGCCAAGCCTTTTTCAGCATCTCAAATCGGGAGAGCAATATTTAGATAACTCGCTACCATGGGATCAGGTGGAACCCGTTCCTTTTACCCATTATGCTTCTACGAAAATTGATGTGGATGCCTTACTGGCTGGATCGAAAAAGCGGGTGCAAACGGACAAAGGTCTGCAGGTGATTGCTGAGGAAGCAAAAAAGGCCACGGAACGAGCTGAAAAGACCGCAATCTCCATTGCATTTGTTGATATGAAAGCGAAACATGAAGAAGCTGATATCGCTCGCGATAAGATTGGTGCCCATTACCTGAGATACCGCCATGAGAATGGTGTGGAAAACGGAGAAGATGAAGGCAATGGTGATGCTGATACGAAGGATAGTGATCGTTGGAGAGAGGAAATAAAAGAAGATCCCTACGTTCATGAGTCTTTACTCATCCTCGAAGATATGCTGTAAGGGGCGGCTAAATTAAGCTGTTTTCCCCTGTTTACTATTCCCGAGCTATTTTAAAATTTACTTGATTAACAAAGCAAAAAATGCTAAGTCTCCAAGCCTAAGCCTATGAATGGTCATTCATTCAGGTTGGGTTTGCTGTGCGAAGGAGGAGCCGCCACCCCAACCCTGGTTTGATGGACTCTGTTGCCAGGGTACCTATGCTCCTCTCTATGCAGTTTTGGAGACTGAGGACCGTATGGAACTGGATCTTGCAGAGGCGTTTCGAAATTACGAGGCGAAGATAGTTGATCAGTGGGTAGACTATACTTTGTCATCGTATAAATCTTCTGTTTTCTTCAAAAAATCACCAGATAAGTTCGCAAACCCGGTGGGGGGCAATACCCGTGAAGCACTGGGGAATCTTTTTAAATTACTTGCCAAAAACGCTGATCCTGCCACCTTTGGTGAACCCTTGGAACAGATTATGCGTATCCGTTCCATTCAGGAATTTACAGCATCTGAGGCCGCTGGACCTATCTTTGCGGTAAAACATATTACCCGTGCGCTGCTTGAAAAAGATTCTGAGCGAAAGCATCTTGTAAGTGAGCTGTATGATTTTGAGTTTGCAGTGGATTTGGCGGCTTTGCAGGCATTTGATTTGTATATGCAGTGTCGTGAGCAGTTGTATCTCGTTCGTATTAAAGAAATTAAGACGGGTACCCATATTTTGACGGGTAGCCAGTGTCCTTCAAACTTACTGAAAAAAGAGACTGGAAATCTTGCGAGTTTTCCGGTCTAGCGCTTCGGAGGATTTAGTGAGCGCAAGACTCTGTAAGTTGATGTATTGATCCAGGCTAATTTTTAGATGGTCACACAGGAAAAGTCTTGTACAGGGTGCAACGTATGGGGGCAGGAGCCCATGTTTTGGACCATGGAAAAGAGTTGTGGAACCATCGATTTTTTTAGTTAACAGGTTTGATTTGGGAGAGGGGAGTTTCCCAGGCGGGCCTAAACATTTCAATTTGAAGCGAGGTTAGAAGAAATGAAGTATGCCTTCTCATTCCTGGCAGTCTTAGCGCTGGTTGTCGTTGCGTGGCTGGGGGCTCAAATACCGGGTATGCAGTATCTGTTCGGTGTGGTGATTCCTTATCTGGCGATGGCGGTCTTCCTGGTCGGCTTTTGTTACAGAGTCGTGCAATGGGCGAAATCGCCTGTTCCATTTTCCATTCCCACCACTTGTGGGCAAGGGAAATCACTGGATTTTATCAAACAGGATAAGCTGGACTGTCCCACCAAGACATCGGAAGTTGTCGCGAGAATGTTCCTGGAAATTTTTGCTTTCAGGTCACTGTTTCGGAATACCAAATCCGAACTGCACGAAGGACCAAAGATCACCTACGAATCATCCCGGTGGTTGTGGCTGGCGGCACTGGTTTTTCACTATTCTTTCCTGGTCGTAGTCATCAGACATATGCGTTTGTTTGTTGATCCTGTACCCGGCTGGCTGCAGTTTTTAGGCTTTATGGATTCAGGTGCCATGTTGCAGGTTGGTTCACCCTTACTGTACGCATCCAGTCTGGGGCTTCTAGGAGGTGTACTCTTCCTTTTTGGACGCCGCCTGGTAAACCGGAATGTACGGTATATTTCCCTTGCCAATGACTATTTCCCGCTCTTTTTGATTTTTGCAATCGTCGTAACCGGCATGTTGATGCGTTATATCATTCGTACTGACATAGATATTGTAAGCATTAAGCAGTTGCTGGTCGGGCTTGTTACTCTGCATCCTGTAATCAACACTCAGATTGGTGCTATCTTTTACATTCACCTCTTTCTGGTATCTACTCTGCTTGTCTATTTTCCATTCTCCAAACTAATGCATATGGGTGGTGTCTTTATGAGTCCAACTAGAAATATGGCCAACAACAGCCGTGCTGTAAGGCATATCAATCCTTGGAACCCAGACATCAAACCCCATTCCTACGCAGGCTATGAGGATGAGTTCAGGGAGTTCATGGTTGATGCCGGCATCCCCGTAGAAAAAGAGTTAGCTCCTAAGAAGGATGAGGAGTAACGGGCTCTGTCACTAACAACTAATTAAGGATAATAGAATAATGGCACTTGCAAAATTAGAACAATTATCGAAAAGCGTAGTGCAGGGTCCTTCCCTCTCCACGGGGGCCGTTCCAGTGAAAAGCTGGATGGATACTCCGGCAATATTTAAAGAGGGAAACTTTGCCTACCCCGCAAAACAGGAGAAGGTGGAATATCTGGATTCTCAGGATGGACTTTCCTTTCCCAATGCTCGCATTTGGTCCCCCGATGAGGACGACTGGAAACTGCCTGAAGATTGGCAGGAGACTATCTTAAAAGGACTTGCCGAGCGCCTTGAAAAATTCAGATCTTTAAAGATCTTTATGGACTGCTGTGTGCGTTGTGGTGCGTGTGCGGACAAATGTCACTTTTTCTTAGGTACCGGTGATCCGAAAAATATGCCGGTTCTTCGTGCAGAACTGCTTCGTTCAGTCTATCGAAACGACTTTACCCTTGCTGGTAAAATCTTTGGGAAGATGGCCGGCGGGCGTGAGATGACAGTCGGTGTGTTAAAAGAATGGTTTATGTACTCGTACCAGTGTACGGAATGTCGCCGCTGTTCGGTGTTCTGCCCGTACGGCATTGATACTGCTGAAGTAACCATGATGCTGCGTGAGCTGTTACACCTGGTTGGTATCGGAATTAACTGGATCCTTGAGCCCGCCTCAAACTCCAACCGTACCGGAAACCATATGGGGCTGCAGCCGCATACCTTTAAGGATAACGTAGATTTCTTGGCGGAAGATGTTGAAAATCTGACTGGGGTGAAAATCAATCACAGCTTTAACCGCAAGGGAGCGGAGATCCTCTTTATTACTCCTTCCGCTGATGTTTTTGCCGAGCCTGGGCTCTACACTGCCATGGGCTATCTGGCACTCTTTGAGCAGATTGGCCTTGACTATACCTGGTCAACCTACGCATCAGAAGGTGGTAACTTCGGTCTCTTCACCAGTAACGAGCTGATGAAGAAGTTGAACGCCAAGATGTACGCTGAGGCAAAACGTCTGGGAGTAAAATATATCATTGGTGGTGAGTGCGGACATATGTGGCGTGTGTTGCATCAGTATATGGACACCATGAACGGCCCGGCGGACTTTTTGGAAGTTCCGAAATCCCCCATTACCGGTACAGTGTTTGAGAATGCAAAATCGACCAAGATGATTCACATAAGTGAATTTACAGCAGATCTTATTAGACATAACAAGATTAAGCTTGATCCATCACGTAATGCGAATGTGGTACCGACCTACCATGATTCCTGTAACCCGGCCCGTGCCATGGGACTGATGGATGAGCCACGTTATATCTTGGATCATGTCGTTCCAAAATGGTATGAGATGCCTGAAAATACCATCCGCGAGCAGACCTTCTGTTGTGGTTCTGGAACGGGACTGAACACCGATGAGATCATGGAGCTGCGTATGCGTTCCGGACTACCACGAGCCAATGCGGTGAAGCATGTCATTGATAAGCATGACGTGAATATGCTTTCCTGCGTTTGTGCAATTGACCGTGCGACTTTGAGTTCTCTGATGGATTATTGGAACCCGGGTTGTGGAGTTTGTGGTGTGTCAGAGCTTGTTGGAAACGCCTTGGTCATGGATAACGAGAAACGAGCCATGGGATATGGTGCTGACGGGACTGAGTCTGAGCTTCCCGACGGCTTCAGGACCATGGTTTAACGGAACCGGAATGGAGGAAATCTAAATGTATAATAAAGGAACTATCATACCGGGGCTGATTCTATTTATAGCCTTTGTGACTTTTCCAGTCTGGTTCAATGGGTTAACCACGGCAAAGGACTTGCCTGAACCAGAAAAGCCAAAAAGTGGAAAGTGTGTAATGCCTGCCGATTATATGCGGGCTAATCATATGCAATTACTTAATGAATGGCGCGATAACGTTCTGCGTGACGGGAATCGTGAGGTTCTTGAGATTGATGGGAAAAAATATCCCAAAGGGTTACAGATGGCCTGTATGGAGTGTCACAACAATAAAGAGCAGTTTTGTGATAAATGTCATACCTATGCCGCGGTCAACCCCTATTGCTGGGACTGTCATCTGACTCCCAAGGAAGGAAAAGCGAAGGAGGCGACTCACTAATGGATAATGCAAGAAGAAAATTTTTGAAAATTGCAGGTGCATCGGTGGCCGCAGGAATTGGGGCACCAGCTATTGTTAAGCTGGGTGCGGTTCCAGCCCTCGCTTCAGAAAGCCACGGCCATGGGGCTGCTGAGGAACATGGTCATGCACAAGAGGCCCATGGTGAGCATGGTGGGCATGCTGAAGAAGCACCTCAAGGTGTGCGACTTGGGATGGTTATTGACCTTAGAAAGCTCAATGAAAGTCCCGAGATGCTTGATGCGGCCATTGCGTCATGTATCGCAGCCCATAATATTCCCCAACTGCCCAAGGAAAAAATTAAGCAGGAAGTGAAATGGATCTGGAAGGCGCCATTTGAGAGTGTATTTCCTGAGCATTCAGCGTATCACGCTGCGAAAAGGATAGAAGAACATCCAGCCGTTGCCTTGTGTAATCACTGTGATGATCCACCCTGTGTCCGTGCCTGCCCTACCCAGGCAACGTTTGTTAATAAAACAAATGGCATTGTCGCCATGGATTTTCATCGTTGCATTGGATGTCGTTTTTGTATGGCAGCTTGTCCCTATGGCGCAAGATCGTTCAACTGGCAGGATCCACGGCCTTACGTCAAGTCCTACAATCCTCAGTTTCCCACCCGTATGAAAGGGGTTGTTGAAAAATGTAATTTCTGTGGTGAGCGCTTGGCCTTAGGGCAAGAGCCGGCCTGTGTTGAGGCCTGCAAGGGATCGGGTGCCATTGTCTTTGGTGATCTGAATGATCCTGAGTCCGAAGTGTGCAAGGTCTTGGAAAAAGAATTTACTATCCAGCGAAAACCATCGGTGGGTACTAAACCATCTGTCTTTTACATAGTGTGAGGTAGTCATGATTGAAAAAACTCTCAAAGGCAAGCCGGCATACTGGGTCTGGCTTGCATTTTTAGGAACGCTCATGGCTGTTGGTGCTGCCTGCTACGTGAGGCAGTACAACTATGGTCTGGGCATGACGGGCATGAGCAGGGATGTTTCATGGGGTGTGTATATTTCCCAGTTTACTTTTCTGGTCGGAGTTGCGGCTGGAGGTGTAATGCTGGTACTTCCCTATTATATCCATAGCTATAAGGAATTTGGCAGAATTACCATCCTTGGTGAGTTTTTGGCCATAGGTGCAATCGTTATGTGTCTGCTCTTTATTATGGCAGATCTTGGCCAGCCAATGCGTGCCTTGAACGTGGTATTACATCCAACCCCTAACTCCATGCTGTTCTATGATGCAATTGTGTTGAACGGCTATCTCTTTCTGAACGTCCTTTGTGGTTGGGTGATCCTCACCGCTGAGAAGAAACAGGTCAAGCCTCCAAAGTGGATCTATTTCTTTGTGTATCTGTCGATCCCCTTTGCCATCTCCATCCATACCGTAACGGCTATGTTGTACTGTGGTTTACCTGGCCGTCATTTTTGGTTGTCGGCAATTATCGCACCGCGCTTTCTTGCTTCAGCCTTTGCCGCAGGTCCGGCGCTTATCTTAATTGCCTGTGTGGTTCTGAAGTATGTTGCCAATTTTGATGCGGGACAAAAGGCACGAAATAAGCTTGTAACCATTATTATTTACGCAGCACTTATTAATATGTTCTTCGTCGGCCTTGAGTTCTTTGTTGGCTATTACAGCAATATTCCAGGGCATATTCATTCTCTGCAATATCTTTTCTTTGGCCTTGCTGATCATCATGGACATATGTATAACAACCTCGTTCCATTTATGTGGACCTTTGTTATCCTGGCCTTTGGCTCCATTGCCCTGCTGGCCAGTCCACTTGTCCGAAAAGGCAATGACTTCTGGCTCTTTGTTGCCTGTGCCGGGTTATTTATTGCCTTCTGGTTGGATAAAGGTGTCGGCTTTGTGCTTGGGGGCTTTGTTCCATCTCCACTGCACGAAATCACCGAGTATCTGCCAACGGCAAATGAACTTGGTGTAACCATTGGTGTCTGGGCCACCGGCTTTATGGTTGTAACCCTTCTCTATAAAATTGCTGTGGGTGTTGAGCATGAAGTAGAAGGCTAGCTTTTGTACGATATGTAGTTTTTTCAAAGCCCCTGAGTAATCAGGGGCTTTTTTTTGGACCTTTGTACGCTATAGTGTCTGTGATTTTGTGGGAAGAAGCTTTGCTTGTAGATCTGCCCTGTAACAGAAAAAGACCATCCACCGAGTTTTCTATTGTGAGTAATAAAAGAGTATTAGTAATTTCCTTTTCCTATAGTAACCAGACCCGGAATTTATTAAAGGCCATGGTTGCCGGCATGGAGGAAGAAGGCGTTGAGGTTACCTGGGAGCAGTTGGTTACCACCGAGCAGTTGCGATTTCCAATTGGGACCATTCCTTCAACGTTTAGAATGATGTTCCAGACCTTTATCCGGAAACGCTATCCAATTCAGTTGTTGTCTGAAGACGTTTTTTGTAAATGGGATCTGATCATTTTAGCGGGCCCCACCTGGTCATATAACCCTTCAGGTCCTGTCCTCTCCTTGCTGGATAGGGATGGAAGGCGGGTATTTAAAGATCAGACGGTATTGCCCATGATCTCCTGCAGGGGATATTGGCGTATGCATTTTTGGGGGTTGAGGAGTCTCTTAAAGAAATGTCTTGCCAAGGATATCCTTGCTCCCATTGTCTTTTCGCATCCTACCCCGGAACCGTGGCGGACCATTGGTGTTTTCCTAAAACTTGCCGGCAGAACCCCGGAAGCGGGAACAAGTTGGTTTAGAAGGGTCTATCCTAAATATGGACACAGTAAAAAACAGGTGGAAAAGGCGGGCTATCTTGGACTACAACTAGGAAAGGATATACAATCGGGGATGGAGTTAACAGGCCTTGCTTTTGACACGCCGATACGGACCAAAACGGCTTGATGGCTACATGCCACTGCTGTACCGCATATAGAGCTGGAAGAGGTAGAGGATCTGTTGTTCAAAGAATAAATAACAGAGGGCCGCAATGGAGAGAAAGGGGCCGAATGGGATCCTGGTTTGCCCGCCATTCTTTTGTTTCATCATGGCAAGAAGACCGACAATGGTTCCACTAAGTGAGCTTGCAAAGATGACAAAGGGGAGCGATTGCCAACCAAGAAAGGCACCAATCATGGCCAATAGTTTAATATCTCCTCCACCCATTCCATCGACTTTGCGCCAGAGGAAGTACAAAAGGGCAACGGAGTAGAGCACGCCACCGCCGGCAACGATCCCGATTAAAGAAGATTGCCAGCTAAGGGTGGGGCTGAAGAAGGAGAATAATAGGCCTAAAACCACTCCGGGAAGGGAGATAACATCGGGGATGATTTGAAGATACATATCGATGCAGATTATGACCAGCAGTGCTGCGCAAAAGAGAAAATAGCCGGCGGTGTTGATGCTTAAGCCAAATTTTGCGACCAGGGCCATTGACAGGATGGCCATACAGAGTTCAATAACCGGGTATTGCATGGAGATGCGTGCTTTACAGTGTCGACATTTGCCACGCAAAACAAGATAGCTCAACACCGGGATGTTTTCGTACCAGTGAAGATTAGTATTGCAACTGGTACAGTGCGATGGTGGAAAGACAATGGACTCCCCTTCGTTTGGCAAGCGAAGGATGACAACGTTTAAAAAACTGCCGATGATACTGCCGAAAAGAAATGCAGCAATCAGAGTGAATGTAAAGGCATCAATCATAAGAAGATACGTGGGAAAAAGTAGCGTTTATTACTCATTATAACCTCTCTAATAGTAGCCGTAACCATGGCACAATTCCAGGAAAAAACACCAATAATTCGTATTGAGCAACTGACTGACGATATCTTTCGCATTACCCTCGCCTCCGAAGAAATATCTTCAAAGGCAAAGCCAGGGCAGTTTGTGATGTTGCGAACGGGAACGGGAAAGGATCCGCTGTTGCGCAGACCTTTTTCCATTTCGCAGACCAGTAGTGGAAAATATTTCCAGATTCTCTTTAAAGTTGTGGGAAGGGGAACTAACCTGCTTGCCCATTGCAGGGAAGGGGAATTGTTATCGGTATTGGGCCCTTTGGGGAAGGGCTTTTTTGTCGACTGCCGGGCTGATAACTGCCTGGTGGGTGGTGGGATGGGCATTGCACCCCTGCTTTTTCTTGGTAAATCCTTACTGCGGAACTGTAGCATCAAACCTCCAACGGTGGTTCTTGGTGCCAGGACCAAGGACGAACTTGTACCATTAATTAATGATTTTAAAGAGCTTGGGCTTTCTGTCTATCCTGCAACCGATGATGGAACCCTTGGCAAGCATGGTTTGGTTACAGAGGTGATTAAAGGGCTTGAGCTTGAACCCACATGCCAAATGTCTGTTTGTGGACCAACGCCGATGATGGCTGCCATACACCTTTTTTGTAAGAAGAAGGGGATAGGCTGCCAGGTGTCAATGGAGACTGCCATGGCTTGTGGGATGGGAGCTTGCCTTGGTTGCATAGTGCCCCTTGCCGGTGGAGGTTATGCACATGCCTGTAGCGATGGCCCCGTTTTTGATGCGAAGGAGTTACTATGGCAAGTTTAGGCAAGGCTGATTTACGAGTGTCCATTGGTTCATTACAGCTAAAAAATCCTGTAATGACCGCATCGGGGACCTTTGGTTATGCAAAAGAATTTGAGCCCTATGTCAATCTCCATCGACTGGGGGCGGTGGTGGTTAAAGGGATTTCTTTGGAACCTCGGGCCGGGAATCCATCTCCAAGGATTGTTGAAACAGCCTGTGGTATGCTCAATGCTATTGGATTGGAAAATGTCGGTGTCAAACGGTTTGTTTCCGAAAAAATGAAATATTTACAGGATATTAATGTTCCTGTTTTTGTTAATATCCTTGGCGACTCCGTTGAGGAATATCGGGAGATTGCCGCAAGACTTGATGGTGTTCCGGGCATTGCCGGAATTGAAGTGAATATTTCCTGTCCCAACGTGAAGAAGGGTGGCGCAGCTTTTGGCAGCGACGAAAAAATGGCGGCAACGGTTACTAAGGTGGTACAAGAAGAAAGTTCAGTTCCTGTGGTTGTAAAACTCTCACCCAATGTTACCGATGTGACAAGGATTGCAAGAGCGGTGGAAGATGCGGGTGCTGATGCTGTCTCCCTTATTAACACCTTAATTGCTATGTCCATTGACCATAAGAGTAGAAAACCCTGTCTTGCCAATGTGATCGGTGGCCTTTCCGGACCTGCCATAAAGCCTGTGGCCCTGCGTATGGTCTATCAGGTGGCGCAGGTTGTGTCCATACCTGTTATCGGCATAGGTGGTATAGAAAGTTATGAGGATGTACTTGAGTTTATGCTTGCCGGTGCTACAGCTGTGCAGATCGGAACGGCTAATTTTATAGATCCCAGGGCCAGTGAAAAAGCGGTTGTTGGCCTTGCAGACTATGTTAATAGTGAGAAGCTTAATTCCATTCGAGATGTTATTGGTGGTCTGCTTATTCCCGAAAATCCGTAATGCAAAATAATAAAGATGTGTCAAATGGGCGGCTCCTGGAGCGGATCAAATCCTGGGGCAGCCTTCTGTTTGCAAAAGATACACCTTTGCGTGTCAAGGCCATCATCGCCCTCGCTCTACTCTATCTTCTCTCACCCTATGATTTTGTCCCTGACTGGATTGCCGGTTTAGGGCTTGTTGACGATTTGACCCTGATTACCTTACTGGTTGGCTGGGCCTTGCGGATTGCAGAAAAACATAAACAATAGTGAACTTAAATGTCCTTATCCCCACGAATTTGTGCGGCCATTGGCCGTGAGAATAGTAAAGATGCGTTGGCGGTGGCAAAAAGCGTAAGCTCTCAGGCGGATGTGATTGAGATTCGCCTTGATACACTACAGGATCCGGCCATCGATCCTTTTGTAGAATGTATTGATATCCCACTTCTTTTTACAAATCGCCCCACCTGGGAAGGAGGGAACTTTGCAGGTGCTGAAGAAGAGCGTTTGCAGCTTTTGCTTGATGCGGTGGAAAAAGAGGTGGCCTATGTGGATCTTGAATTGCGGGCTCCCGCTGAATCAAGACAACATATGCATAGTGCACTCCGCTCCTCCAAGACAAAATTGATTCACTCGTATCATAATTTTACCGAAACACCTGGCAACAAAGAGCTTGTAGCCTGCATGGAGATGATGCAGGAGAATGGGGCCGATATTGGCAAAATTATTACCACCGCCCATGACTACAAAGACGTTTTACAGGTGTTGCAGTTGCAGGAAGTAGCGAGTAGAGTGCATTTCCCGCTGATCGCGTTTTGTATGGGTGAGCCTGGAGTGATGAGCAGGGTAGCCACTTGTGCGCTTGGTGGCTATATGACATACTGCGCAGTGAGTGAGAGTGAGCTTACTGCACCGGGACAATTGACGGTGGCAACGTTGCGTGAAATTTACACATTACTGGCTGGCAAGAAGAAATGAATATTGATAGGAAGACGAAACTGTATGGGATCTTAGGAGATCCGGTCAGCCACTCCTTAAGCCCTGTTATGCATAATGCTGCCTTTAACGAACTGGGTATTAATGCTATTTATCTTCCTTTCCGTGCGCGTGATATTGAAGCTGCTGTCACTGGAATTCGCGGACTTAGTGTGCAGGGAGCAAGTGTGACCATTCCCCATAAGGAAAAGGTCATGGGGCTCCTTGAGAGTGTGGATCCTGTGGCTAAAAAGATTGGTGCGGTGAATACCATTGTCCTTGATGGGACAAGGTTGCGAGGCTTGAATACGGACTGGATTGGGGCAACAAAAGCCCTTGAGGAAAAAAGCAGTCTTGCCGGGCGAAAGGTTGTGCTTTTAGGTGCTGGAGGTTCTGCCAGGGCCATTGGTTTTGGACTCCAGGAAAAGGGGGCCGATTTTTGCCTTGCCAGCCGGACTGAATCAAGGGGGAGAACATTGGCGGATACGCTTAACTGTCCCTGGATAGCGCTGTCGGATGTGGGCGCGCTCACGGGAGATATCCTAATTAATGCTACTTCTGTCGGGATGGTGCCAAAAGTTGATGAGAGCCCGGTGCCGGAGAGTGTTGTTGCGAACTTTGACGTGGTGATGGATATTGTGTATGCCCCCCTTGAGACACATTTGCTGCGCTTGGCAAAAAACAGTGGCTGTACTGTTATTAATGGCCTTGAAATGTTGTTGTATCAAGGCGTTGCTCAATTTGAAACGTGGATAGGTGCCAACGCACCTGTCGAAGTAATGAGAAGGGCATTGCTCAATGCTCTACCAACTAATTAGTTTAGTGTAACATATTGCTATGATTGAAATACAACCAGTTTCCACTGTGGATGCCACAGTGCGAGTTCCGGGTTCTAAAAGTCTTACCCAACGGGCATTGATCGCCGCTGCTTTGGGTGATGGAGTCAGTAGGTTAATTGGTCCATTGGCCAGTGAGGATACCAGTTATACTGCAAATGCCCTTGAACAGATGGGCGTTTTGGTGAAGAGCGGAGCTGATGAGTGGATTGTCCAAGGTACGGGCGGTAGCCTGAAAACCCCGGAAAAAGAAATTTTTTTGGGAAACAACGGTACTGCCACCCGTTTTCTTGCTTCCGTTGCGGCCCTTGGCAATGGTACTTTTCGCATCGACGGGGAAGAGCGTATGCATAAAAGACCCATTGCACCGCTTATGGAGGCGCTTGCGGGGTGGGGGGTAGATATTCGCTCGCTTCATGGGACGGGATGTCCACCACTTGAAATTAACAGTAGGGGGATTACGGGTGGCGCAACTGTTTTACCAGAGGGAAAATCCAGCCAATATCTTTCTTCTCTGCTTCTGGTTGCACCATATGCTGCAAAACCAGCAACCCTGAAAGTGAATGGCGATGTGCTATCAAAACCGTATGTGGCCATGACCCTATCGGTGATGGCCGATTTCGGGGTGGATGTGGATTGTAACGAAGCGTTTACTGATTTTGTAATCCCCCAAGGAAAATATCGAGCGATGGAGTATCGTATCGAAGGAGATGCCTCCAATGCGTCCTATTTTTGGGCTGCTGCTGCTGTAAGCGGCGGCAGAGTCACCGTTGCCAACGTTCCTGTTCCATCTCTTCAGGGAGATGCTGCGTTGGTCCCGCTGCTTGCAAGAATGGGATGTGAAGTGAGTCGTGATGGCGGGGGAATTACCGTGCATGGTGGGGAAAAATTGGAGGGTATTTCCGTTGATATGGGCGATATGCCCGATGTGGTGCCGACCCTTGCTGTGGTCGCTGCCTTTGCCCATGGTGATACCAAAATTACCAATATTGAACACCTTCGTATAAAAGAGTGTGACAGGTTAACCGCCACCCTGACTGAATTAAAAAAGATGGGGGCAGTGGTCGAAGAGGGGCAGGATTATATGATTATCCATGGTGATGGAGGTGTTCGACTTCATGGTGCTGCAATCGAAACATATAATGATCATCGGATGGCCATGAGTTTTGCCGTGGCTGGACTGCGCGTAGAAGGAGTCCAGATCCATGGCGAGAAGTGTGTTGGTAAGTCTTTTCCTGATTTTTGGGAGCGTTTTTCAACATTATTTTAAGTTGATTTTCAAGGTGTTGTGAGATAGGCTAGGTGGGTGAAACGGGGTAGACGATAGTGGCAATCATTATCTTTTAAATAGAAGAGGAAAAAAAATGAATCGAACAGCTTTTCTTGGTCTTTGTATCGGATGTATGTTGTTGTTTGCTGGAAGTTATGTGGCAGCCGAAGAAAACACCATTCCGGCACCACCCGCTGGTAATTTACGTTACTCCATTACGGTGACGAAATTTAAAAATGAGGCGGGTTGGCACGGTCGTTGGAGTGTCGGCGATGGCATGCAAACGGTGATGACGAATCTTCTGCACGAGTCAGGCTGGTTTATCGTATTGGGCGACGGTGAGATGCGTAAGGAAGCTATGAAAGAGCAGGATTTCGCAGCCTCAGGACGTACGGCCGGTGGTAAAAAGTCTGCCAAAATTGGGCGGATGACACCAGCGCAACTGCTGGTTCGGGGATCCATCACCCACGTTCAGGATGATGTTGGAGGAGGCGGTGGAGGATTCAGCTTTCAGGGAATCAGCATTGGGGGTTCTGCTGGTTCTGCCGAGATGAACATTACCATTTATCTGGTCAATTCAGAGACTGGACAGGTGGTGGCTTCAACGGATGTCGTTGGAAAATCAGGTCGGAGGGGCTTTACCGTCGGCTATCATGGAAGTGCTTTAGGTGGCTTGGGCGGCAACTTTGGTGGGCATGAGAAGGATAATGTTGGTAAAGCCATGGAAGACGCCGTGGGACAAGCTGTTCTGTTTCTTATCGAACAACTTGATTCTATCCCTTGGGAGGGGTCGGTGGTTTTGGTAAAAGGCGATAAAGTGGTTATTAATCGCGGGAGTCGTGAAGGGGTGGAAGTTGGACGCCAGTTTCGAGTTGGGAGTGTGGAAGAGTTGGTCGACCCAGATACTGGAGAAGTACTTGATTCTGAGATGAGCGAGGTTGGAACCGTGAAGGTTACTCAGGTAAAAGAAAAAATCTCCTATTGTGCGCCGGTTTCAGGAAGTGGCATGCAAAAGGGAATGTCAGTTTTTCCCATGGATAGATAGAATTAGCGTTTAGACATCTAAGGTGGTCTGGTGTCCTATGCCACCTTAGATGCTTGCCTTTCTCTGAAAATTACTCCTTATCAATAATTATAGCGTCGCTACGGTCTAGTACGTTTTTCCGTGATTTCATATATTCCTTGAGTTCCAGCATTACATTCTTTGCCTCATCCTGGGTCAGGGAATAGGCCTTGTAGCTGTTATTGCCATCTTGTACCAACAGCTGTTTGAGATGTTTGCCAGGATCTGATGGATCGCTGCAATCTCCCTGATTGATTTTGTAAATCTCATCCGCGCCCACGGTGGCAAATCCCGTATTTCCACTACAATCCGTGGTTTCAAAGATAACCTTATACTCGCCGGAACCATGGGCTGCAGAACAAAGAAAGAGAAAAAGAAAAAATGCCAGAAGAAGGTTTGTGATTTTCATGGGATAGCTCCTGCTGATTGAATTTTAACAAGTGGCTTTAAGAACCACAAAGCCGGCTTTTTCATCTAGTAGGGATTGGGGATGTTCCATTGTTTCTACTTTTTCTGGATCTTGGTAGAGGCTGGAAACTCCACTTATAATGGAAAATCCGCATTTTTCCAGCAACTCCTTACATCTTTTGACGGTAAGGAAGTTTGCGTATTTATAAAAAGGGTGTCCATTATTTTTCTTTTTAGTGAGCGCTATTCCCCAGTTACTGCCGGATGGTACAATGCCTAGAAGTAAGTGGCCATGTGGCTTAAGTACTCGTTTACATTCTCGCAAAACCGCGTCCTTGTCACTCACAAAGCAGAGGGTAAAGAAGAGGGCAACCCTGGCAAGGGAGTTGTCTTGAAACGGAAGTGCTTCGCCAACGGCCTGGCAGGGGGTAATCGTTCTTTTTGCAGCAAGGTGCAAAGGAGCGTTTGCGGGGTCAATACCAAAGGAATAGCCAAGGGCCTCTGCAAAACGACCGGGACCAGTGCCGATTTCAAGGCCTGGGTTTTTGGTCCTATCGTTTACGGCAGTAATTGCGGCACACTCGATGGAAAAAAGGAGGCTCTTGTCGTACCAGCTGTCATACTCTTTGGCCTTCTCGTGAAAAACGTTGGCACTGGTTGAGTGGTATCGTTCTGTTCTCATTGCTCCTGTTCTTCAAAACGATTTTTTACAAGGAAATAGAGCTCTCCGACTTCTTTCATATTGCCAGCAGCGATTTTTGCATACTTCCCACTTCCCCAAAAGAGATCAGCACGGCCTGCGCCGGTAATGGCAGCTCCGCTGTCCTGGGGGAATACGAAACGGTGGAGTGTCGCCCATTTTGTTATCTTGCCATCTGCATCCACCACCGGTTTTCTGCTTTTTAGAAACCCAAAGGCTTGATGGGGAAGAACTGTTGAATCTATTGCTATGGAACGTCCGGCCACCAAAGGTTCGCCAATGGAGCCCACAGGACTGTTTGTCGGCACCCAAGAAAAAAAGATAAACTTTTTATTGTGATGCAGGATTGCATTCTGTTCGTCCGGGTGGTTGCGCAAATAGGTACGGATGGCTGGAAGAGAGGCCTCTTCAAGGGACAATTTCCCTTGATCCACCAGCAGTTTGCCAATGGAAAAGTATTCAAGTCCGTTGGAAGCGGCATAGTGAATGGAACGTACGCTACCATCGGTAAGCTGAATCTTTCCGGAGCCTTGGACATGCAAAATAAAAACATCCACCGGGTCATTTAAATAGACCAGTTCATTGCCAGCGGCGTATCCATTTTCCTCGATTTCCTTCCGTGTCCAGTAGGGTCGAACAGTGTTGTTTTTATCCAGTCGTTTAAAGATCGTCTTACCACTCTTTGACTCTTTCAAGCGGATAAGATCTGCAGGGGGGGCGTAGAGGGGATAGAGGAATGGGGCCTTGCGGGTAAGACTGCCACGGAGAAATGGCTCATAGTATCCGGTGATGAGCATTTCCCCCTCGGGTTGTTTCTCCCGGCCACTGGCCTGATAGACGGTGAAGTTCTCCGCTACAATCCTTGCGAGTTCCCGAGGGCCAGGCTCTTGTTTGAGAATATCAATAAATGAGTTTATTGATTCACGGAGCCAGGATATTGGATATCGTTCGTCCCCAAGGAGAAAAGAAGAGTCACCAGGGAGGGTCTCTAAATAGTGAAGATGGCGAACCGCTGCAGTGAGCAGACTTTCCATGGGGAGGTCATCGTAAAAGAGGGGATTCTCCCCCTGTGCTATTTTTTCAAGTGGTGGTCTTGCGCAACTGGACAAAAAGAGAGCCACAACAAGAGAGAGTATGACAAAGAGTTGATATTTATTTGATTGCATGGGCTTATCGGAGGGTGAGCACTCCTTGTTGAGTAACTATTGGAGATTACCAGGCTATGCGTTGGTTTTATTTGCAAATCCCCAAACGTTTAGCAAGAAAAAGTGGTGTGGAACTTTTGTAAAAAACTATCAAGCATATCCGCAGGTAGTTGGTTAATCCCTGCGGCTGCCTTTCGTCCCCCACCTGTTGGAAATAAAAGGCAAAGGGTATCCGCATCTTTTTTGGTTTTGAGCGGTGCACGCACACTTATCCGATAAGTGCCGTCATCATTTTTTACCACCAGGGCGTGGGCGGCGTCCTCACGTTCGCGGGCACGGTAATTTGCAAAAACACCGGCCACGCGTCGTGCCCATGGCCCATTAGGAAAAACATAAACCCTATTATGACTCTGTTTATCCATACACTCCTGTGCAAGTGCCAGCTCCATATCAGTTTGAAATCCTTCACGCAATGCTGAAAGTGTAGACGATTGGGCATGGAAAAGAAAGGGATCTATATACTTCTTAAGGGTGTTAAAGAGTTTTACCGGGGGAAAATGAAGGTCCTCCAAGGTCGCGCCGTAGCCGTTGTAGTTGAGTAGTTCTCCAATTTCTTGCAGTATGCTAAGCTGCGCGGAATTTAGTTGTAGTGCCGCAGCCGCGTTATGGGCGGCGTCATGTAAATTATCGCCAAATGCGGCTGCAACTGCCCAGCTTCGGTAACGACCATTAAGGAGTTTATCGACAATGAGTGACGTGCAGACAGAAGGAGAAGGATCAATCCGGGTGGTGAGGCCCTTATTCTCAGGAATATCACCCGCAAAATGGTGGTCAATATAGGCGATTTGGTTTCCTTGCCGAAGGAGTTGGAGCAGCGCATCTTTATTGGTGTGCAAAGAGATATCAAGCACTGTGAAAGAGGAGTCTCTTACATCTTTGACTGTATTCAGCAGTTTAATATCTCGCTTGACGCCACTGATAAGCGTTGCATCTGCCTTTGGTGTATCAAGACGTAGCTGATGCAGAGCTATGATACCGTCTGCATCACCATTAAAAACGTCATAATGCATACGCTTCTACAGTTTGAATCCCATGGGATTGCCGATATTGGCCAAATTAAAGAGAATTGCGTATCTTGTATCCTCTGGAGTGTATTTAGACTTCAACTCAACAGACCAACAGGCGGGTTGGTACATTAAGGAAATATTCTGTTCAATGATTTGTGACTCGGAGATTGAGTGCTCAATGTCATAGGCGGCAAAGATGGTATCCCACAGTTGGGCCTTGGCGCTAAAGTTGATCTGGTGAGTATCTGCACCGTTTAGGTCATCATATCGATAGTCGAGGGTAAAAGAGTCACCGCGACTGTTGTAATAGAGGCCTTCCACCGTATGGGAACTTCCGTTACCATAGACGCTGATTTTGGTCTTGTAGGTGAATAAAGCACTGTTGAGATCTTTAAGGGGACTTAAGCGGAGTTCAATGTTGACAGGCGAGAGAGGCTCATCGGATGCTTCGCTTCGAAGATCGTAGCTCTGCTTGATTTTTAAGTAGCCATACTCTTGATCTATATCTTCCCCATCATTGCTGCTGAAGAGGTCGAAGAAGTTGTCAATTCCGTAGGTTATTGCATTGGCATCACTAATGCTGTCCACCGAGTCAAAATAGGGTAAATCATCCTGATCGGCATCTGAAATAAAATCGTACTCCACATAGGGTCTGAATTTGTGGGTTAACCCCTCCATATCGTGAATGTGTAGGCCAAAATCTCTAAGGAGGGTGGTGCCAATTTCCGTATGGAACTCGCCAAGGAAACGATTGGGAGAGTCATCCCCGTCCCAGGTACCGTCACCATAGGTTTGTACACTATAGAATGTGTCTCTGATACCTGCTTCCGCTCTTGATTCCAAATAGGGGCCAAGGGGGACGGGGAGAGAAAGGGTGGGGTGGATATCAAAACGGTGACCACCGACGCCATCTTCCCGGTAATAATTGACATAATCGGTATCCCAAGCAAGGCTGAGATCGGCAAAACCCAAAAGCTGGCTGCCGGTAAAACCGATACTGGGCAATTTCCAAAGGGGTGTTGTGCTGCTTTCGATCTCCCGGGCATCGTTAATGGCCAAAAATTCACTCTCAAGGGCCATACCATCCCAACTTTTAAGGACTTTAAAGGTATTTTTCCTTAGCGTACTGGTCTTGTTCTGAAAACCACGGCCAAACATATCAAGAAAACTTGCCTGAGATCTGTCAAATCCAGTGTAACCGGTATTGAATTCCGTCAGGTAGTCCTCGTCGGAAACGATATCTATGTCCGTACGGGTCACAATGTCGTTATCGAAATCGTGATCAAGTTTACCGCGTATCCAGTATCGTTCATCATTGGTGTGGGTGTAGCCGGTGTCTGCATAATATTCTGTTTCCGAAGGGTCTGACAGATCGTCTTTGAGATAACTTGCCATAAAGTTTGCTTTCTTCTGATCTTCTAAGGCGTACCGAAATTCAACTCCCGGCATAAAGCCGCGTTCTAAATGATATTCTGAATAGAGTGTTACATCGGATGAGTCGGAAATATTAATAAAGAGTGGTTGATTAACAGTAAAACCGCTATGGGCGGCGGTGGAAACTTCAGGGAAAAGCAGACCGGTTTTTCTGGTGTTGCCAACGGGTACCATAAGCCAGGGCGAGTATAACACAGGAACGTCTTTTATTCGAAATGTGGCGTGCTTTAAGGTGGCGTATTCACCCTGGGTCACATCCGCCTTTGCAGCAGCAAAGCTCCATGGTGGTGTGTTGCCCTCTTCCACCTTACAAGTGACCACCCAGCCATCAGTAATAGTGTAGGTGTTCACTCCTGTTTTGGTGATCGTCTCTCCTTCAAGATGGAGATCAAGCTCATCACGGAGAATGGTGGCCTTTGCAAAACTTCCGGTCTCTGAATTTAAATCAAGACTTCCGGATTCTGCCAGCAGTTCATCTGTGTCGTTGGCAATGGAAATATGTCCCCGGGCCTTAATGCTATTTTTTTCAACATCATAGGCGATCCAGTCAGCTTTGATAACGACCTCTGTCTTAAAACGTGGTTCCTGATCGGCAACCTCTTCCTGGGTGACTTCCTTTGCGCCTTTAGCTTCAGGATCATCCCCAAGGAGTATGGACCATTCGGTGGTCGCCTCGTCCTCTTCTTCAACGCTGGGAGGGAGTTGACGGATTTTTGTTAGAACCACTTTGCCTTCTGCAATTATACTTTTGGGATTTTCAAAACGAAGGACTTTATCGGCTTCTATTTGCCACTCTTCAGTATTGATGGTATCTGCCATAAGCAGACCGGGAAAGGCGGAAAGGGCCAAACATGAAGCGAGACCAAAAGAAAGTTTTGTCACAGCAAACTCCTTGCAGATTAATATGGAATACACAGTACTCGAAGAACCACTACAGACACTATTCTAGTAATTCTATGTTGTTTTTACAACTATCTTGCATGTCATTGTTTTTTTACGTTTCATCGTCAATAACAAGGTTACCAACCACAGAGCCATCTTCTGGGAAGAACACATAAGGCCACTGTAAACGTTGCCTGAAATGTACGAAGATGAAAGGAGGGTGTCAAGTTTAAAATCATAGATTTGGCTTGATAATAAATGGGAATTGTTTTATTTTCAGCCTTGCCAGCATGATATATCCAGCAGAGATGATATGTTATCGTTTCTATTCCTATTTGATTTTTCTTCGATGTTTAACGTTACTTGTTGATTATCCATAGAAAGTACAGTTTTTTATAAAAGTGAATCTCTGTTATTCCTGCCCTTATGTAAAAGGCGGGGCGAAAAAGTGTCTATATTGTGCGAAAACAAATTGAAAAAATCTTTTGCTGTAGTGCCATAAGTAATGGGAGCGTACTGTAGTCTGAGATTTAAAAACAGGTCCACAGACGGACCAGTTGCAATAAAATAACAGCATCACCATGGCCAAGAGCTTGCCAGGGAATAGTATTTTTGTTCAGAGCAAGGTGAACATCACAACCTTACCAAGGTATAAGAAACTATACCGAGGATAATTTTTTCTTGTTCAAAGCAGATACGGACAAAAACCTATTCCCGGACGATCTCCCGCCCTGGATGGATGCAATGACTATCAAAGGGGCAATTTTTGTCTCTTTGATGAAGGAACAATATGGTAGATAAAAAAGCAGAGCCTGAAAAAGCAAAGGTTGTGCCCGCAAAAACCATCAAGGCGTCAACAGGTGCCTGGTGGAAGGCAAGTAAACAAGAAAAAAAAGAACCCAAAAAAACTGTAACACCAAAGAAAAAAACACGTTCAACAAGTGGCGCAGCCAAAAAGAGTGCGCCTGTTCAAAGCGCTGAAAAACCCATTCCTTCTCCTGTAGAAAAAGATATCCCCAAAAACGAGCCGGAGCAACTTGATGTTGCAGCCGAGCAAGAAGCGCAGGCTAAAGATTCTCCACAAGAGACCACTGCGCCGGTGCCCAAAAAAGCAGGTAGGGCAGCAGCTAAGAAAAAGGGCAAGCAGGAAGCTAAGGCGACAGGCGCAAAACGTGCAAAGCAAGAGACAGAAAAAAGCCCTCTTTTCAAGCTACTGATTAATGCTGAAGAGCCGGAAGAGTGTCGTTTGGCATTGCTTGCAGATGGCCGTTTAGATTCCATCCACGTCTCCACCATCTCTTCCAAACAGACTAAAAATAACATCTATAAGGCGAAAATTGTTGCCATTGAAAGCAATTTGCAGGCCGCTTTTGTTGATTATGGAGTGGAGAAAAACGGATTTTTACCCTTTAACGAAATCCACCCTGAATATTATAAACAAGAAATTAGTCAGCAAAACAAAAAGCTTATAGAGCAGCGGCAGTGGAAGGACCTGAAAATTCACGAGTTGCTTGAACGTGGAACAGAGGTGCTGGTGCAGGTGGTCAAAGAAGAGGTTGGCAATAAAGGGGCCAATATGACCACTTTCCTCTCTATTCCCGGTCGTTGTGTTGTCCTGATGCCGGGTTCCGATTCCAATGGGATTTCCAGGAAGATCAGTGGAGAAGAGCGGCGTTTGCAGCTCCGTGATATTATGCAGAACATGAATATCCCGGAAGGTGTGGGATGGATTGTGCGCACGGCGAGCCTGGATATCACTAAAACTGCACTCACCAAAGATGTACGCTACCTGACCAGGTTGTGGAAGGATATCAGAACGAAGGGACAAACGCTGGACGGGTTGGGGCTGGTGTATCAGGATCATGATTGTGTGATGCGTTTTTTGCGTGAACATTTCACTCCTGAAATAAAAGAGATCCTGGTCGATGATCTGGCAGCCTTTGAAAAGGTCGAAGATTTTCTTGATATGCTCCCGGCCAGACAGCGTGGAGCCAAGGTAAGACTCCATAAGGGTTCCAGGCCGATCTTTAATCAGTTTAATGTCGAAGATCAGATTGAGTCCATTTATCAGCCTCAGGTCTCCCTGCCTTCAGGCGGATCAATTGTGATTGATCCAACGGAAGCATTGGTGGCGATTGATGTGAATTCAGGCTCAACTGGAAAGGGACGAAATTTCGAAGAATCGATCTTTAAGGCCAATATGGAAGCTGCTACCGAGCTTGCAAGACAGCTGCGATTGCGAGATCTTGGTGGTCTGATTGTGGTTGATTTTATTGATATGCGGATCAATAAGAACATCCGGGAAGTGGAACGTCAGGTAAAAAAAGCGATGAAACGGGACCGGGCAAAGGTTGATACCAGCCGTATTTCAAAGTTTGGCTTGATGCAGATTTCAAGACAAAAGTTAGGCGCTCCCATTGAGACCAGCAACTATAGGGTTTGTGAACACTGTAAAGGGCGTGGCGTGGTCCGTTCCGTTGAGACCTTGGCCCTTTTTTATCTTCGCCGGGTTCAAACAGGAGCCAGCAGGAAAAATGTATCCCGTGTCGAGTGCCGTTTCCCCCTCGATGTGGCGCAATATTTACTCAATAAAAAACGACAGGAAATTGGTGAACTTGAAGTAAAAAATAAAATTTCCATCGAAATCATCGCTGACCCGGCTTTAAAACCCGCAAGCCATGAAATTATCTTTCATAAAGATGAAAAATCACCAAAAGGTGGAAAACAAGCTTGAGTAAAAATCTGAACTGAGGTATATACTCCCCTCGCGCGCACCAGTAGCTCAGCTGGATAGAGTACCTGACTACGAATCAGGGGGTCGCAGGTTCGAATCCTGCCTGGTGTACCATAAGTTATAGGCACTTACCGTATGTTCGGTGAGTGCCTTTTTTTTTGCTACCCGCTTGCGAAAAACTTGTGTGGATCAGTAGTCTTCGCCGTCCCACATATTTGCAGAAAAATGCAGTGTCTTGTTTCTCCCCGTGTCCTTTGCCTGGTAGAGGGCAATGTCAGCATGTTTAACACATTCCCAGAACCCTTCGCCGTCAACTGGATAGATGGAGACTCCGATGCTGAGGGTTTTGCGGATATTAATTTCTCGTACCCGAAAAAGCTGCTCTTCAACGGTAACCCTTATTTTTTCAGCAACTTCTACGGCCTTGTCGGCCTCGCAATCCATAAGGAGGATAAGAAACTCCTCTCCACCATAGCGGATAACTATATCTGAGGCGCGTACAGTCTCTTGAATAATAATAGCCAGTTTTTTGAGGACCTGATCACCCGCATCGTGTCCATGCTCATCGTTAACCTGTTTAAAAAAATCAAGATCACACATGAGTATACCCATGGTGGCATCCCTTCGCCTGATCCCTGCCAGTAATGGGTTGATGTTGGTTTCTAAGAATCTGCGGTTAGATAGGCCTGTGAGGGCGTCTTTGGTGGCCATATCATGGAGGTTACTGGCCAGTCGCTTGGCATGAAGAACAGGGAGTGCTTCTGCCAGGTACATGCCTGCCATATGTTGGCTGACCCGCAGTTGTCTTTGTCTCTCCTGGCTGTCCACAAAGAGATTGAGGAACTGGACAACCCCCAATATTTTCCCAGATACAATCATGGGAACACAGGTGTGGGTCATAATATCTTCCAGCGGAAAAACAGGACAGATATGGGGAAAGTTTGCCGATGAGACAACGGCACCGGTCCGTCTTGCCCGACATATCTTTGAGCTACTCATGATACAGGCGTCATGTTCCAGTTCGTGGGGCCAGGTATAAACGGCTTTTATTGAATCGTCTTTTTCCTGTACTTCCCAAATAATAAAGGTGCTGAGCTGAAGTTTATCTTTAAACACTGATGCCAGGCGGGAGTAGACATCTTCCACCGTTTCGTCTGCTTCAATTGTTCTTCTAAAAAGAGATATTTCTCGAATATGGCTGGTGAGTCCGTTCACCAGTGAGGCAACCTCGCCAATTTTGTCCTGAGTAATGATTGGAATTTCTGTCTCTTGACCGCATCCCTGTGTATCGCCATCTTTATTGAGAAGTGCCCTCAGCGATCCAATCATCTGATCAAGAAATTCCACCAGGGCGCGAATACAGAGAAAACTTGTAAGGCTTAAGAGGGCCATAACGGTGATGACCAGAATTGCGCCTTGTTGAATGTAGTTATCTAAGAGTCCCAGTATGTTGCTTAAGCGGTCCGGTTCGTTGAAAATGAACCCTAATTCCTTTTTTAGCCCCTGGATAAAATAAACAGAGTGTAGGCCAATGGCCAAATAGCCAAGGAGAAAGCTAATCAGAACTAAAAGAAATTTTTGGTAAATCGAAAGGCTGAAAAAGGGTTGCCAGAGTCGGATCCAGAGAGACGTTTTTCGCTGTCTAGCATTGGTCATAGAGCACAACCTTCTAAAAAAAAGAGCTGGGAACTCAAACGCTAAGGAACCTTGATGGTGTCCTACGCAACTGAACGGGATATAGCTACAGAGTAGCAAAGGGAAGAACGATTGTCAAAAAAATGACAAGATATGCCACTATTATTTTTTTTGTAAGTATGAGGCCAGGGCAGAATCGAGCACAAGCTGAAAAAAATGAAATGTTAGACAGACGATGATGGCAGAGCCATTGCTATAGCCGATGGTGGTCAGCACTGCCAGGGCAATGGCCAATGTTTTTTGGGAAGTGACAAAAAGAAGGGCCTTTTTTTCAAACCAGGGGAGTTGCAATTGTCTGCCTGCATAGGTGTTCACTCCCAAAAGGAGACAATGGACTACGGCGACAGCTATGATACATTGGGTGAAATCGATTATGGAAAATCCACTAAACGCATCTGTAGAGGTGGAAATAGAGGCGTATACCATGGAAATAACACAGCTTGAGTTGACATAGCTCCAAAAAGAGGCGACCTTTTCCCTTTTCGCTACTTTGCGGATATATTTCCCCACAAGAAAGGGAAGGAGCACAAAGAACAACATTTTTAAAAGTAAGGTCGTCTGATCAATATCAATTGATCCTGTCGCTTGCAGGCTGATGTCTAAGACATACGGCATGGTGAAAATGCCTATGATATTGATGGCAATGGTAAGAAAGAGCGCAAGTACGGTGTCACCCTCGCTTACATCCGTGATAACCACTCCCGATGAAATGGTTGGAGGGACAGTGGACATGACTATCAGTCCCAAGGAAAGTGGGAGGGACAGTTGTAACAGTTTGCTGACAATAATACCAAAAAGTGGTGCCAGAAACAGGGAAATAGCCGAGCAGATAAAAAGAATGAAAAAAAGTCGTCTATTGAGCGCCAGGGCCTTGCCGCCGGTCTGGTACCCGCTTACCAGAAAGATGATAATAACGACGATTTTAAGCCCGGAATGTTTGTCAATATACTGCCCTCCTGCGGGATACAGAAGAGCAGCAATAATTGCCATGATCAGACCAACAGGGAGAAAAAATTGTTTCAATCTACGCCTTGCCGCTTGTTCTAGCAAACGAAACCTATGTGCTGCCGGAAGAAACATGGACCAAACTGGCGGAGTTTAGAAGATTGGTTTCATGGCGCCCATATAGGAGCGGAGCTCTTCTCCAATTAACTCAACACCGGTGTAACGAATCGCTTCGTTGGTCTCAATAAGCTCAACATTGCCAACGCCGTTGTCACTTACTTCAAGTCCCTTGCCGATCACGTCAACATCTATTCCCTTAAGAAAATCCTGTAAAAGTGGTAATGCAGCATGGTTAAAGAGGTAACATCCATATTCGGCGGTATCGGAAATAACCACATTCATTTCATACAACTTCTTCCGGGCGATAAGGTTGGCAATAAGAGGTGTTTCATGAAGGGATTCGTAGTACGCAGATTCTTCTTTAATCCCCGCTGAAACCATGGTGTCAAAGGCAAGCTCAACTCCGGCCTTTATCATGGCAACCATTAGGATTCCCTTGTCAAAATAGTCCTGCTCACTTATTTCGGTATCAGCCGCATCAGTGTTTTCAAACTCGGTTTCTCCTGTTTCTTTACGCCAGCCAAGCAAGTTTTTATCGTCGGCTGCCCAATCTTCCATCATGGTGGCAGAAAAATGGCCGGACACAATATCGTCCATATGTTTTTTGAAAAGTGGTGCCAGGATATCTTTTATTTCTTCAGAGAGCTTGTAGGCCCTGATTTTCGCAGGGTTGGAAAGACGATCCATCATGTTGGTGATACCACCATGTTTCAACGCTTCGGTGATCGTTTCCCAGCCATACTGGATGAGTTTTACCGCATACGCCGGATCCATTCCTTTTTCTGTCATCTTCTGATAGCAGAGTAGTGAGCCGGTCTGCAGCATACCGCAGAGTATTGTTTGTTCGCCCATTAAGTCCGATTTGACCTCGGCAACAAAAGAGGATTGCAAACAACCGGCACGATGGCCGCCGGTTCCGGCAGCATATGCCTTGGCGATATCCCAACCGATTCCCTGGGGATCGTTTTCGCGGTGGACGGCAAGAAGGGTGGGTACACCAAAACCGCGTTTATACTCTTCACGGACCTCGGTTCCAGGAGATTTCGGCGCCACCATGATAACGGTGATATCTTCGCGGATCTTCATGCCTTCTTCCACTATATTAAAGCCATGGGAATAGGAGAGGCAGGAATCTTTCTTCATAAATGGCATCACCGCTTCTATGACCTTGGAATGCTGTTTGTCCGGGGTGAGGTTAATGACAAGATCGGCATCCGGCAGCATTTCTTCGTAGGTGCCCACGTTAAATCCATTATCGGTGGCATTTTTCCACGATTGGCGTTTTTCGGATATGGCCGCCGGACGAAGGGTGTAGGACACATCAAGGCCGGAATCACGGAGATTCAATCCCTGATTCAATCCCTGGGCTCCACAGCCAACAATAACGATTTTTTTTCCTTTTAGGGCCTCAACACCGTTAAATTCAGACATATCCATAAAACGACATTGACCGAGTTCTTCCAGTTGGAGACGAAGGGGGAGACTGTTGAAATAGTTATTTGACATAATAATCCTCCTAATAGAGTTGAGAGATGATGCGCGCAAAATATGAAACCTGGTATCTTATTGTAGCTACAGTACCAAATATAATTGTTGCGTCAAGTGAGTTAATCGTAATACAATGTTGCGTAAAATGAAACAAAGGGCAACCTATGGATATTCGTGATTTAAGACTCTTCAAACATCTGGCAAACTCTCTTCATTTTGGGCAAACCAGCAGGGCCTGTCATGTGACCCCTTCCGCGCTGACCAGGATTATTCAACGTCTTGAAGAAGAGTTGGGTGAAATCCTTTTTTTGCGTGATAACAGGTCAGTAACTCTAACAGATGCTGGTAAAATTTTTCGCTCCTATGCAGACGATGTGCTGCAGCGTTTTGAAATGCTCCGCACGGACCTTTCCCAGGAAGATGTGCTAGGGGGAGAGATTTCTCTCTACTGCTCCGTCACCGCAGCATATTCCATTTTGCCGGATATCTTTCAACAATTTCGCTCATTGCATCCGGAGGTGCATATTAATCTGCAGACCGGAGATGCAGCCCTTGCCCTTACTAAGTTACAAAACAGAGAAGCGGATATTGTGGTAGCGGCCCTTCCCAAAAACCTGTCCCCGCAGGTGGAATTTTTAAAAATAGTGGAAACCCCCCTTGTGTTTATTGCTCCCAGGTCCTTTCCGGAAATAGTAGAATACAACAAACAAGCAATCGATTGGGCAGTAACTCCCATTATTATGGCAGATTTTGGCCTGGGACGCGAGCGAACGGATCGTTGGTTCAGGGCAAAAAAGCTTGTACCGCATATCTACGCGCAAGTTGCCGGTAATGAGGCAATTATTGCCATGGTTGCCCTGGGCTGCGGAGTGGGAGTGGTACCCGGCCTCGTCCTTGAGAAAAGTCCGTTGCAGGACCAGATAGAGATCCTTGCAGTACGTCCTGAGTTGGAATCCTTTTCCATTGGTATCTGTACAATGAAAAAAAATATCCGCCTTCCCCAGGTAAGTGCCTTTTTAACTATTGCAAGTGGTCTTTCACTGTAACTTTGAAACCCAAGGAAAATGTTCGTGCAATATGCTTTTATGCAATGTTAACCAGAAGAACGGAATTGATATCTTGCTTTTGTAAGTGCAACCCATTTTTATGGATTATCAATAGATTGTTTGCCATCTGGATGAATCTGATTGTGGGATGGCGATTTATTTGCCGGGCATCATACAATTGACTTTTGATACCGTATACAGTATTGTCATTGACATGAAAGGCAATACCATAGTTATGGACACAAATATACTATATGCGGGGTTGTATTCCTCAATAGGAGCGTCCCATCAAATACTCAGGCTAATTGACTCAGAAGTTATAAGGCCTGTAATATCTACTACTTTACTGTTTGAGTATGAGGATGTCCTGAAACGGCAACAAAACTCTTTGACTTTATCGGATAGACAAGTTGATATAGTCCTGGATAATATTTGTGTCTTGAGCAATTTTCAAAAAATATATTTTCTTTGGCGGCCTTACCTGAGAGACCCAAAAGATGATCACATTTTGGAAGTGGCAGTTGCTTCAAATACAGCGACTATTGTTACCCACAATATTAGGGATTTTAAAGGGGTGGAGAAGTTCGGAATCGAAGCAATAACCCCTGGAAATTTTTTAGAGGTAATAGAATGAGTGCATTAAGCCTAAGATTACCAAATTCAATCCATCGTCATATTAAAGAAATCGCCTTGCGAGAAGGTGTTTCAATAAATCAATTTATCTCATCTGCGGTGTCAGAGAAAATTTCTGCTATAACAACAGAAGATTATTTGAGGCAACGGGCTAGTCAGGCAGATCGGGAAGAGTTCAAAAATATATTGAACAACGTTTCACATCGCACCCCATTGGCAGGTGATGAGATGTAATCATTTCTCATGAAATCATGAGAAATGAGCAAGCTGATTACCAAAACTTGCCCAATATCCCAGAGAAAGGCCTGCTGGCAACGCATTGGCAAATGTTGAACTCGCATATATAGCTGGTCATTTGAGTCGCAGGCCGCTACCTGCTGAGACGTGCGTGATCGCGAGCCGTTTACCTGCTCGTGCGTGATCGAAAAACAAAATTAATCCCCTCAGTTCGAAAAAAAAACTAAAACTCTAAACTCCAGAGTGTTATATAAGTAGTTGAAATATTCTTTTTTTCTGATCGTTTCCCAAACGAAAAGCAGACGTTTAGCACTTTCGTGCTGGATTCGTACTCGCCTGAGCCCCCTATGGACCAGGTGAAGGGGTTGTGTCTATGAAAAAAATTGTAATCATAATAGCAATTACAATACTGTCATTTTCTGCGAGCATGGCTGATTCATATCCGTTGCAGGATTTTGTCGAAGCTGCCAGAAAGCAGATAGGAAAAACAGTTTTCTATGATCCAAGTTATCAATCAATTGCATATCCAAATGGAGATGTTTCCCCTGACAGAGGTGTCTGCACAGATGTGGTAATTCGTGCGTTACGATCAGCCTATGGTTTTGATTTACAAAAATATATCCATGAAGATATGGG
>JBNKKR010000040.1:0-32157 GCA_050291935.1 Desulfocapsaceae bacterium
ATTGCCTCAGACAGGGTTATCCGGGTTCGGCCGCTGCGGAAGACCCAATCTGCCTTGACGGCAATCAACCCCCATAGCCAACCGGATACCAGAAAGATGGGAACCATGACCGGCCCGCCAACCTCAACCAATACCCAAAGGTTTGTTAGTATTTCCATGGCGTCAGGCGGTGGTATTGTTATGCTTTAAGATGGCGCCCATAAGGGCAATGCCCTTTTCTTCCATATCACGGGCAAGGTTCTTTACCCTGCCGCCAAGAAAGGAAGCCGCCATCATGATCGGGATCGCCACCGCCAGGCCGACCTGGGTGGTCACCATGGCCTCCGAGATACCGCCCGCCATGAGCCGGGGATCACCGGTGCCGTGGGTGGTGATGACCTGGAAGGTGTTGATCATCCCGGTGACGGTGCCGAGCAGACCAAGCAGGGGCGCCACCGCAGCCAGCACCTTGAGGGCGCCGATAAAGCGCTCAAGCCTGGGTACCTGGGTCAGGATGGCCTCGGACATGACGCTTTCAATGACCTCCTGCTTCTCATCCTTATGCGTAAGCCCCGCCATAAGCACTTTGCCGGTGGGCCTGTTCTTGTGCGGCGTTGTTGTCTCCAGCGCCTTGTCAAAGTTGCCCTGGAAAACAAGCTGGGTTACCCTGGTCATCAGCGCATCGGTATTGGCGCGCACCTTGGAGAGGAAAAAGAGTCGCTCAAGGGCGATGATGATGGCGGCAAGTCCGACGAGGAGGATCGGAATGACCAGCACCCCGCCGCTTGTAAGCCGATCCTTCAGGGTCTCTTTTCTGGAGAGCTGGCTGATGGCCACCCCGCCCGAGATATCAATGGGCGTTACATCCTTCTCGCCATTGTAAAAAGAGGTGATGGCCCTTGCGGTAAAGAAGCCTGGCTCACTGCTCATAAGCAACCGGTTGGAACCGGGGCTGAAGGTAAGAAAGCCGTTGCCGTCGCCATGGGCAAAGAGGGCGCCCATATGACCGAACCTGATGATATCAGCCGTTTTATCCTCGCCGCTGCGATCAAGGATTGCCCCCTGATAGCGGACATTCTGTTTACCCGCCTCGATATCGTTAAAATACATGGTAAGCAGGGCTTCCATGTCGTCCAGATCAAAGATCCGCCTGCCGCTTAGGTATGCGTTCAGGCTGGCCATCCGTTCGCTCTGCTGACTGGAATAGGGGGATTTTTCAGCAAGGCTGAGAAAGGTGCGGATATGATCGAGGAAGATATTATCCAGCTCTTCCTTGCTCGCCAGTCGGGTGGCAATCTCATGTTGGATTGTATCCCGCTCCTTGGCCAGGGACTGCACCGCGGACTTTTCGTCTGCCAGCTGTTTCCGGGCTGTTGTTGCAGTGCTTTTTAGCCGGGCAATCTTCTCCTGCAGTTGCCGGCGTTTGAGTTCAATGCCGGCACGCTCTTGTTGCTGCGCAGCTATCGCCTGCTTATGCCGCGTGTTCACATCCACGGCAGCACTGTTGATATCCTGAGCCGTTGCACTGCCTGTCCAGAAAAGAAAGAGACAGCAGGCAACCAGAGGAAGTTTGTAAATGATCATTGGGCTGCCTCCTCCTGCATATTTATTGATTCAGGCCGGGCAACCGGCAGCTTACTCAGCCCCAACAGTCGAATCCCTTCAGCCATCTCAATGGCCTCATGGATGGAGGTGATATCACCTTCCAGGGCGCGCCAGCCTGAGGCCGCCCTGTCCCACTGATACGCCTTTTGGCTGTCCAGGGTCAGGGCATACAGCCCCACACGGCCCACCTGGAGCATCTTCACCCGGCGACCCTGACCCTCCACCAGGGTCTCATCTTCGGACACCTGCACCCGGTGGCCCAGATCCACCTCCCTGGCCACGGCATCAAGCACGGCCCTGACCTTATCGAGCAAGCCCATATCATAGTCATTTAACACCATGGCGGCATGGTGGATGGATTCACGCCGTTTGCTGAGGTTGCCGGGGATGTCTCCATCAACACTCGCCTTAAGCCTCGCCAGGTTCTCTTCCAGGATGGGCAGCAGCTTCATATTCACCGCCTCCATGGCCTCGGCCTTCTCCTTGAGACCGGCGATCTTTTCTTCAAGATCACCCTTGTACACCGCGAGTTTCTTCCGTTGCCAGCGGATATGGTCCAGCAGGTTTTCCAGCTCCTCAATCTCATCCCGCAGCCGCTGTTTTTCCTCAACCCATGATTCATGGGCCTGCTGGGAGGCGATCCCCACTTCAACCGCTTTTTTAGAAATGTCCTGCACCTCTGAGCCATTGCTTGCCAGGGATAGGTGCGGTATGCCCAGCACGCCTAAGTATAGTGTCAAGGACAATACCCCTCGCAGAACAGGGCAGGGGGAGCCTGATCGTCTGTTTCTCACTCTTGCACCTCTTCATCTATGGTAAATGTCAGGGTGGAAACCATGACTATTTGATCGGCATTTTGCTTGTCCGGATAGTCAACCGCATGGCTAACTTTGGCGAGCCAATACTCATGGGCGTTGGCAATAGGGGCTGTGAAGAAGAAAAGAAAAAGCATGGCTCCAACGACCTTCATGCCAGGCACCACTGTTTTTAGTATATGTTGCAACATATTTAGTCCTTTGTTTTGTTGGTTAGCACCCGTTTTGAAACTTGTTAAGCAGGTGCGCGGATTACATTTTGTGAACATTTATATGAAAGTCGATTTCCTGGGCGTTGCTCCGCGAACTGCGACTTTCATGTTTCGTTGTACTTGCGTCGCGAAGATGGGAGTTTGTGTCAAAACGAGTAGCGGACTCGCAGTGTTGCCATATCGTTATGGTCGAACTGGCCGTATCTTCCGGATTCGCTGCCTTCGAAGAAGAGCAGGGAGGTTTCAATGAGCCAGTTGTCACCGAGGTTATATTGGGCGTAGGTTTCAAAGGTTTTGCCTTCACCCGAGAAGTTAAGGATGCCCCTGATCCCTGCCTTGAGGTCATCGCGAAGAAAGGTGTTGTTTATCTCGTAGCTTATGGAATGTGACCAGGTAGGGCTGGCAAGTCCTGCCGCCTTGTCTGTCCAGGTGAAAAAATATTGTAGATTGACATAGATATTGATACCGAAGGTGCGGTCAAAGCCAAAGACGCCCTCCACCACCCTGGTGCGGCTAAAGCCGGGCATATGGGCCGGGTTCTCTGCCTGCACCGGCAGATTGGGCTTTACGGCCAATTCGCCGCGCAGGGTGGAACGTTCCAACCCCTTGGCAAAGTTTAGGCCCACGGCGTAAAAGCCTGGATGGACAGGGGTGAGGTGCAGCTTATTGCCGCCGGGGCCGGCAACTTGGGTAGTGTTGAAGACCGGCGAGTCAAGAAAGCCGTAAAAGCCGATCAGGGCCAGATCCCAGCCGGAAAGGGTGGCTGACAACCGTGTTGCAAGCTCGCCGTCCGCAAAGAGCCGATCCGGCTCTTGCTGGCCTTCAAGGATAAAAATCCCGGCTCCGCTTTGGGCCCGCAATTTTTTGAGTCCGGCACCTTCCCAGGCCGAGCCTGGGGCATTGAGGCGATTCACCCGGGCCAGGGGCACGCCGATGATCTCTAAATTCGTTTCCTGAAACAGGCCGGCGGTGGGTAAATCCGTGGTCAACAGGCCTAGAAAAACCGGCAGTCTGGAGTCGGATTTACCGCTGGCCACCGGGTCGCGATGATCCAGCGGATTGATTAAATCCAAGGGGTTGACCCCGTCGCCGGTGCCGATGCGGTAAATCTTGCGGCCGATCACCGCGCTGACATTCTTATCATCAAGGCTCAGGTACGCCTCTTCCACATATCCCCTTACCACTGAATGGTCGTCTGAGAGATCTGCCGCCGCCGGATCAAGGTCAAGGGCTCCGGAGATAAAGGTTGCTAAGGGGGCGCTGCCGTCCGGTTGCACCGTGCCGTAGGTGGCGCTGCCTTCAAGCCACAGTCGTTGACGGCTGGAAATGACTTTGGTGTTCTGAAAGCGTAGGCGGTTGCGGCTCCCCACATAGCCGTGGATCTCATAGTTGCAGGGCCGTTCCGGCGAGAAGCTATCTGCCTCAGCAAGATTGAGATCAGCGCTGAAAAAATCGTCGTTAGCAAAGGGATCGCCGCTGATTTCATCACCAGCCGCAACTCCGCCGTGAGCGATGACAAAGCAGCTTAATAAAATGAAAATATAAGGCCTGAGAGCTGGTAGGGACATTTTCGAAAGGAAGTGTTATTGGTCAACGCTGCAGACGGTTCTGTTGAAAGAGGCTGTCATCGAGCCCCTGGTTATAGATAATGTTGGTGCGCTGCATCAAGGTTCTGGTTTTTCGCCGCGGCGTCTCAAAGACCACCCTGGTGGTTGTCCAGATTCCGCCTATCTGCTCATAGCCGCCGTAGGTCGCGGTTTTCAACAGCTTGCCCCGTTTGTCGAAAAACTCGATGCGGGCGGGCAGAAAAATATCGGTGCGGATGTACTGGTGCCGTTTTGAATAGTTGGTGTCCTTTTTTAATTCCGGCCGTGGCACCGATTCAATGACATAACAGCTGACACCACTGATCTTCTCCTCCCCTTTCAAGGTGTGTTCATCATCGTCCACAGCGCGATCCTCAATATCCTCATTGGCCAGATCAGAGCGCATAAAGGCACCCTTCTTGCCGCCGCCGCTGATGCGTCGCACCAGTTTTTCCGCCGGTAGATACACCCACATATCATCTTCCCGTCCCGGATCATTGTACGACCAGGTCAGATAGGCGGTGTCACGCACATCAGCAGGCTCGCTGAAACGGATCAAGGTGCGCTCGTCCTGCAAATGGTCACCATACTGCTTGGTCATGTGTTCCATGCGTCGGATCAGTTTGTCCTTGCCCCGTTCAATCACCATGATGGAGGACATCATTGCATCGCGGCTGTTGTCCACATTGTCGGCCTTGACCATGATCTCCCGGCCGTTAGAATCGGCCTGAACCTTGACCGCGCCAAGCATAAAAATAAGTAAAATAATAACAGGTCGTTTCATCACGCCTCCTCCTGCGTCGCTTGAGGCCGTTCCCGGCCCAGCGGTTTTAAGACCATGATAAGCGCCGGAGCAAAAAAGAAATCCGCCAGCAGCGCCCATAAAAATGCAAATCCGAACAGCAATCCGAGCTTAAAAAAACCGAGCATGCAGGAGAAGAGAAAGGAACCGTTACCGAGGATCAACACCAGGGTGGTGAAGGTCAGAGGCCGACCCACCGAGGTCAGGGTTTGTTTAAGCGCCTCCTGATAGCTGCCGGATTGGTTGAATTCCGTTTTGAAGCGGGTGAAGAAATGGATGGTGTCATCCACGGCCACCCCGATAATCACAGCGGCAAAACTGATGGTGATGACATCCATATACCAGCCCACAAGCCCCATGAAGCCCATGGTGACAAATACCGGTATGACGTTTGGAAGCATGCTGATGAGGCCAAGTTTGACCGATCGCAGGACAACGATCATCACCAGGGTGATGACCGACAGGGCGGCCATGAAGCTGTTGCGCTGGCCTTGAAAAAGAATGTCAGTTAAGGCCAGATAGTTCATCAAGCCGCCGGCCTCAACGATTTTCACCTCGTCCTTGGCAAAAATCTCGTTGATTCTAGCCCGCATGAAGGCGGCAAGCTCCCTGGCCTCGGAGGTGTCAAGGGAGCGCGTCTTTAACGACAGCCGGGCTTGATCGTAGGTAAAGCCCACCAGCCGGTCCAGGGTGGCGCCGCCGGAGCTTTCATAGAGGAAGAGATACTGGGCCAGGGCCTCTCTTGATTCGGGCAGGCTGTACCAGGCTGGGTCATTGCCGTGCAGGGCCCGGCGCATCTTCTTTAACACCGTGGTCACCGAGACGGCCTTGGTCACCAGCGGGTGGTCGTCGGCCATGGTCATCAGCTTGTCAAGTTTGGCCATAAATTGCGGATCCTTGATACCTGATTCCTTACCGGTATCAAGGAGAAACTCCAGGGTGAAGTTGGCTCCGAGCCGCTCGTCAATGATGTCGAGGGTCTGGCGCATGGGTTGGCTCTTGAAGATGAGTTTGGAGGTGTTTGATTCGACCTTCATCCGGGTGAATCCCCAGAAGGTTATCGATAAAACAAGACAGAACAGGACAATGAGCGCCGGTGAAAAGCGCACCACAATTTTATATACCAGCTGCAGCCAGCCATCGAACAGATCGCCGGTGCCGCTGCTGCGTTTACGGCTTGCTTTGGGATGTTTTTTACCGAACGAATAGAGGATGGGGGTGAGAACTATGGTCAGCATAAAGGCGTAGAAAACACCACAGGCCACATACACTCCCATTTCGCGATACGGTTTGACCTGGGTGGTGAGATAGGCCAGAAAACCGATGGCCGTGGTCAGCGACGTCAGCATAATGGGGCCGCCCACCTCGCCAAAGGAGCGGCGTAAAGCCTCAAAACGGGATTCTCCTTTATCCACGTAGTCGTGGAAGGCGGCAATGGAGTGCATGGAATCACCGATGCCCACGCAGATCAGCATGGTGGGCAGGGCAATGCTCAGTAAATTCATGGTGAAGCCGAGCATGCCGATGGTGCCGATGGTCCAGAACACGGCGATAAAGGTGATGAGCAAGGGGACTAAAACGCCGCGCGGCCCGCGGCCCAGCCAGAGAAGGAGCAGGGCCATGACCAGCAGCACCAGCATGAACAGCCTGGAGGTCTGCTGCTTGGCAATGGCATCATATTGATAGCTGAAGTGGGGGGAACCGGCGATATATGGCTTCAGGTGGCTAAAGCCCGGCTCGGCCAGCACCTGATCCACTGCCTCGGCCACGGTGTAGCGGGGGTTGTCGTCTTCATCCTCGCCAGGATAGGTCTCAAGCTCGATGAGCATGGTGAGCACCGTACCATCGCTTGAAATGAGGTTGTTGACATACTCCGGCTCTTCCAGGGCCTGTTTGAGTTTGGCGTCGATGGCGGCCTGGTCGGCAGGAATAACCGGCAGGAAGTCCTCGATTAAAACCTCCTGCCCGTTCCGGCCGGTTATCTGTTCCACATTGCCAAGCCAGCTCACTTTGTGGGCGTATGGCACGGTTTCCATGAACCGCTCGGCAAGCTCGGACATGGCGGTGAGGTTTTCGGCGTTAAAGGGAGTTTTTCCACGGGTGAAGAGCAGGTAGACAAACTCGAAGTTACCGAAGGCTTCGTCAAACTTGTCCTTTGCCTCCATGACCGGATGGCCTTTTACAAACCAGATGTCGTGGGAGTTGTCGAATCTGACCTTGGACATCTGGCTGGCAAAGCCCATGGACACCAGGGTTACGCCCAGAAGCCACAGCCAGCGCCAGCGGATTATGTGGGCAGTAAGGTTCGTCCAGAAGGTGGCGGTTCGGTTGCTGTTGTTGATCATACCCATCGGTTTTTGCGACATGGGGTCCTCTTGGTATTTCGCGAACTATTTCTTCCGGTCCATGCCGAAAGACTCGATGGCTTGAGAATAACAGTAGCCATAAAAAAAACTGTCGATGACAGAACAATTCTTGTCTGTGTCTGAAAATTTTATCTTTTCTGGTGACGAGTTGATTTGGGAGGAAATAAAAAAGTTGACAATAGGCTTGATCTTGTTAATTAGGTATATGAAAAATTATTTTATATAACTAATATGCTAAGGTTTGAATAATGAGTATGACCCGTAATGGTAACAACATGGAAATTATTTATGAACGTCAGGGCGAATATATGCTTGCCGACGATGAATCCCTTGAGAATTATAAACCGGAACCGGGTGAAACTTGTTGGCTGGTACCGGAAAGTATGGGTATTGGTAGTTTTCACAAGATAACGATTCGGTCGGGTTTTGAACTCTGGATCACGGATTGTGTTTACCATGAGGATACTCTTTTCCGTCATCGTGATATTCCGCACCTTTTGCAGTTTAACTTTGTACAATCCGGGCATTATAAGTTGCGCTACGATCACTCGGTCACCTTTGATGAATACGAAGGTGAACAACAGGGGATTTATCTTATCAACAGCCCCCATTCAACCTGCCTGGTCAAGGGGCAGGTGCCGATTCGGGCGGTTTCAGTGGTGGTTTTTCCTGAATTTTTTCTCTTGTATCAAGGAGATCAGCCTTCAGAATTACCATCATCTCTGAATAATCTTGTGCATAACGAATCAGCAACCAGTCCAGTGCTCACAAGCCATAAATTTTTTTCTATGCAGGTACGGGAGACCATACAGCAGATCAAAGATTGCCGGGAAAATGGAATCAGTAGAAAGCTGTTTTTGGAAAGCAAGGCTCTTGAGCTGATTTTCTTGCAAATGGAAAGGATTGCAGGGGTAAACCGTCAATATACATCTGTCAGTATGCTTCATCCGCAAGATGAGAAAATGACGGAACAGGCAAGGGAACGACTACTTAGCAACCTGGAAGAGCCCCCATGTCTCTGTGACCTGGCGCGAAGCGTTGGGATGTCGCATCCAAAACTGAATCGCTGTTTTAAACAGATGTACGGTAAGACAGTCTTTCAATGCTTGCGCTATGAACGGCTTAATAAGGCAAAAGAATTATTGGAAGAGCAAAGAATTTCCGTGACGGAAACAGCCTTTCAGGTGGGATATGACTCGCTGAGTCATTTTTCACAGGCCTATAAAAAACAGTTTGGGGTTTTACCAAGCAATTATCGGAAAGTAGCGTAATTCCAACTTGCCTCATCTGCCCATCGAAAGTTATCCCATTCCCTTTAAAAAGATGTAGATATGGACACTATTGTCGTTTGGTGTACAAAGAGAAGCTTCTGTCTGATTGGCAATTGCTAACTACTTTGTTACAATGGCGAAAAAATATAAAGTCCGGGGAATAAAATCCATGGTTGAGAAAAAACAGAATATTGATCTTGCCCATTTTAGCCCGATTGTTTCATCTGAGCATCTGGCCTCACCGGGTGCCTGGCAGATGAGCGAGTTTGAGTATGGTCTTAACGTATATCTGTATATGGGAGCATTGGGAGCGAATAGGGCTGCTAAACAGCGTTTTGTGTTATTGTTTTTCTTCTTGTTTGAAATATATAAAGCTCATATCATGAGCAGTAAATTATTGCCTATACTTGTTGCTCGTGATTTTTTGGAACCAAGTAAAACCATGGAGGTCAGTTAATGGGCCAGAAAAATAAATATACATTATTTACTAACGGTTCAATATGGTTGAAAGCTGATTTTCATTTGCACACCAAGGCTGACAAAGAGTTTGAATACAAGGGTGAAGACAATGATTTTGTTAAAGCGTATATTGCCGGACTCAAAGAGCAAAATATCAATATTGGTGTAATCACCAATCACAATAAATTTGCCAAGGACGAGTTTGCAGTATTACGAAAAAAAGCAAGAAAAGAGGAAATTCTGCTCCTTCCCGGAGTTGAACTCTCAGTTAACGACGGTGCAAACGGTATCCATACGCTTATTGTCTTTTCTGATCAGTGGTTGGAAAATGGTAATGACTACATTAGCCCGATTATTACCTCTATGTTTCCCGGCAAGGCTGAAAGTGAATATCAGCATAAAAATGGCCGAAGCGACAAGAATATTTTACAGGTTGTGGAGGAGTTGGAAAAAATAGGCCGGGATTATTTTCTGCTCTTTGCCCACGTTGAACAGCGTAGCGGACTGTGGGAGGAGATGAAAGGCGGGAAACTCGGCGATTTTACCGGAAAACGCTATGATGTTGTCAGACAACGAACCTTAGGGTTTCAAAAAGTCAGAACTTATGATGATCGGCTCAAAGTTCAAGACTTGCTAAGAAACTGGTACCCTGCTGAAGTGGAAGGCTCAGATTGCAAGGCCATGGATGAGATTGGACTGTGCGGGAAGCAAAAGGACGAAACAGGTGTAGAAGTTATAAAAGAAACTTGGGTGAAAATCGGTGATTTCACCTTTGAGGCAGTTAAATACGCCTTGGCCGATTTTCAAAATCGTGTTCGGGCAAGGCAGCCTGAAAAATATCCACATTCATATATCAAAAGTATTGCTTTTGACGGAGGTATTCTTGATGGACGACAGGTTGCATTTTCACCTGAGCTTAACTCACTTATTGGTATCCGAGGCAGCGGTAAATCTTCCATTTTGGAATCAATCCGTTATGTCTTGAATATTCCTTTTGGTGAAAAAACAATTGACCAGAAATATAAAGATTCTTTGATTGTTCACACAATTGGCAGTGGAGGAAAAGCCACAATCACTGCCGTGGATAGGCATGGTCAGGAATATAAAATTAGTCGAATTTTAAATGAGCAGCCTGAAGTATTTATTGGTGATGAGCTAAAACCGGGAATTGCCATCAGGGAGACAATTATCCACAAACCGATCTATTTTGGTCAAAAAGATCTTTCCAGTACAGGTGAAGGCTTTGAAAATGATTTGGTGGAAAAGCTGGTGGGTGAAAAACTGCAAGATGTCAGAAAGCGAATCGAAGAACAGAAATTCATTGTAAGCGAGCAGTGTGATAAGTTGGTTGGGCTTGCCAATATAGATGAAAGAATCAAAGAAAATAGTAATAAGCAGAAAGATGCTGAGTTCAGACTGAAAATTTTTAAAGATAACGGTATTGAGGACAAATTAAAAAGTCAGACGAATTTCAATGCAGATGAAAGAAAAATTAAGGAAATTTTAGGCAACATAACTGAGTATGAACATGGAGTAACGGTAGTCGTAGATCAATATGAAGACGAATTAACGAATCATCTGCTGTATAAATCAAAGGAAAATGAGTCTTTTTTTAATGATTTCTTAAAAATGTATCAAACTGGTCTAGTTTCATTTACCGCCATTAAAGCGGAACTTGACAAAATGAAAGTGCAAATTGAGAAAATGCACAGGAAAAAGGCTGAATTCGCAGGAATAAAAAAGGAACAGTCCGAACAATTTGCCGAGATTAGAAGAAAGCTGGAAGCAGACTTAAGGGAGCAGGGAAAACAGTTAAATCTGGAAGAATTTCCTGAACTGCAAAAAACCATTGAAACAACAAAACAATTATTGAAAATCTTACATAAGGAGAGCCAAAAAAGATCACTTATCAAAGATGAACTGGTTAAAGACTTATCAAAACTCAATGATTTATGGCATCAAGAATTTAAGTTGATTGATGCAGAGTTAGAAAAAATTAATAGCAGCCACACCGCTCTTCAAATCAGCAGTGAGTACAAAGGGGACAGGAGCGCCTTTAAAGAGTTTCTTAAAATAATTTTTAAAGGCAGTAGAATCCGTGAGAACAGTTTTGAGAATATCGCCAAAAACTATCCTGATGGTGCTGGAGTCTTTAATAATTTTGAGGGAGTCAAAAATAATGTGGGCGGTTCAGCCGAGACCTTTGAACATTATTTTTTTGAAAATTTGAAGGAACTTCTCACCTGGCAAACGCCGAACAAGTTTGTTATTCAGTATCGTCAAAAAGAGTTGCAGTATCACTCTCTTGGACAAAGAGCCTCAGCCCTTATTCTTTTTGTCCTGAACCAACAAGAAAATGACCTGATAATCATCGACCAGCCGGAGGATGATCTGGACAATCAAACCATTTATGAGGATGTGATTAAACTTGTAAAAAAAATAAAGCCGCAAACGCAATTTATCTTTGCCACCCATAATGCAAACTTCCCGGTCCTTGGCGATGCTGAACAGATCCATGCCTGCCGATATGGTGATAAAGCCGTTCAAACCAGTAGCGGCAGTATTGATTCACCTCGTATCCAACAGGAAATAGTTGATATCATGGAAGGCGGTGAAGATGCTTTTAATAAAAGAAAGGAAATTTACCAGATATGGAAACCTCTGAACTTCTGGAAATAATCGCCAGAGATGAAGACAGCAGGCATCAGTTTAAAGCTGATGTTCGCAATGAAACATCTACAGGTCAAGAGATGATCGCTTTTAGCAATAGCCTGGGAGGGATGCTTATTATAGGGGTGGCCGATGATGGGACGCTTACGGGGTTGACTCGGGAAGACATGGGCAGGTTGAGCAATCATATTTCAAATGCCGCATCACAGCAGGTCAAACCACCCATCAACCCTGTTACCGAAAATTTTTCACTGGACGGTGGTTTGGTTAAAGTTGTGCATATCCCTCGTGGAATTTCGAAGCCTTACATGGATAAAAATGGTGTTATCTGGGTAAAAAGTGGTGACGATAAAAGAAAAGCCACTTCACGGGAGGAGATCCAGCGGATGTATCAAAGTGCCGGATTATTACATGGCGATGAAATACCCGTTCCAACAATGACAGTGAGTGATCTGGACACCAAGTCATTCTCCAGATTTTATGAAAAGCAATATGAAGAATCCCTCGAAGATCAGATACCGTTAAAACAGATAGTTGAGAATCTGAACTTAAGCAGAGATGGAGTATTAAATGTTGCCGGAGCTTTGCTTTTCGGAAAAAGTACAGCATTAAAACTTCCTGCATTTATAGTGAAATGCGTTAATTATCCTGGAACGGATATTGATGTTGAGGAATATATCGATAGCCAGGATATTTCGGGGACTGTAAAGAATGTCTTTGATGATGTTCTAGGTTTTATTTTAAGAAACGTTAAAAGAAAACAAAATGGTCAGGGGGTTAACACGCTTGGTGAACTGGACATTCCCCCAATCGTCTTTGAGGAGTTGGTTGCCAATGCCCTTATTCATAGGGATTATTTTATTTCAGCGCCAATTCGAATTTTTATTTTCAGTGATCGTATAGAAATTGTCAGTCCTGGTCATCTGCCCAATAATCTGACAATTGAACATATAAAAAGTGGAAATTCTAATATTAGAAATCCTATTTTGGCATCTTTTGCTACCAAGTTGCTTCCTTACAGAGGGCTTGGCAGTGGTATTAGAAGGGCTCTAAAAGCGTATGAACGAATTGAATTTATCGATGAGAGGGATGGTAATCTTTTCAAGGCGATCGTTCGGTTGTAGTTTGAAATGGGTAGTGGACGCGTAGAATCGCCATGTCGTTGTTGTCTAACTATTGTGGTTTGTTGTAAAAAAGAGAGGTCTTGGCTTGATTAACAACCAGTGATGGCTTTGTTACAATGGCGAAAAAATGTAAAGTCCGGGGAATAAAATCCATGGTTGAGAAAAAACAGAATACCGATCTTGCCCATTTTAGTCCGATTGTTTCATCTGAGCATCTGGCCTCACCGGGTGCCTGGCAGATGAGCGAATTTGAGTATGGTCTTATCACGGCGAACAATGCATTTAGCAAATGGATGGTGCGTTGTATGGCCGCCGTTGGGTATACCGATTTCAGCCCACTTGACGTACTGGTCTTACATAATGTCAATCACCGCGAGCGGAGTAAGCGGCTCAATGATATCTGTTTTGTCCTCCATATTGAGGATCAGCACACGGTAAACTATTCGCTCAAGAAACTTGTGAAGGCTGGATTGGTTGGCCGAGAGAAGCGTGGCAAAGAGATGTTTTATAGTACGACCGAACAGGGTCGCAAGGCCTGTACCGATTACCGCGATATTCGTGAACGCTGCCTTATATCCACCTTTAAATCTCTTGATAGGGAAAAGTCTGAGCTAAGCGAGATGGCGACGTTATTGCGTCTCTTGTCAGGGGTTTACGACCAGGCGGCTCGTTCCGCATCATCCCTCTAGCCCGGATTTCTTATCACTTTATCACTTAGATCCTGCTCAACCTGTGCCGTTAACCATAAAAAGTGATTATCTTATGATAGAAGGCGTAAAGACAAAACAAACAAAAAATAGCGAAGTTGCTAACGCGGTTCTCACTGCTGGTAGTTCATTGGGTCGATTACCTGCTACGGTTGCAAAGGGGTTAGACGATTTATTATCAAAGCAAACGGTAAACTCAGTTGAAGACATGGTTGTCCATCTGCAAAATAAACTTGGGTCTGCCAGATCATCATATGAAAGAAACAGAAAATTATTTGGGAAGATAATTGATATTGAATTAAATGGTATATATTTGTCCGAAATCTTAAAAAGATTAGATGAGACAATAGGATATGAAGTTAACCAAAATGACGACTACCTAGTTCCATTCGATAAGGCCCAGCAACTTACAGAAAGACTTCAAAAACAAATTCCCAGTAAACTCAAAGCAAAAAACCAGAAAAGAACAAGCCAAGTAAAAGATGTATTAATTCTAGCAATAGTAGCAGGAATAATTATTAGTGCAGCTCCATTTGTTATTAAATATGTAAGGCTTACCTACTATCATTCTAAAGGTGATGGTCTTGTCCGTTTAGGAAAAAAAGAAGAAGCTTTAGCTTCATATGAGGAAATGTTGAAAATTGACCCAAAGAGCACAAAAGCTTGGACTGCAAAAGGGATAGCTTACCAAACTTTTGGTATCCAGCATAAAGCCTTAGAAGCTTATGACAAAGCAATTGATATTAGTCCAGGCAGTGTGAGTTGGTACAATAAAGGCAAAGCTCTGCATGCTTATGATGAAAAAGAAAAGGCTCTTGATGCATATAATAAAGCTCTTGAATATGACTCTGATTATGTAGAGGCTTGGCATGGAAGAGGAGTTATCTATTATTCTTTTGGCAAGAAAAATGAGGCCTTAAAATCTTTTAGCAAGGCTGTAGAAATTAAACCAAATAATGTTACTTGGTTTAGTATGGGGGAAATTCTTTTGGCCTACGAGGAAAAAGAAAAGGCGCTTGATGCATTTGATAATTCGATAGCTTTTGACTCTGATTATATTGAGGCTTGGAATGGAAAAGCGGCAACCTTATCGGCCTTAGGGAGAAGAAAAGAGGCCATTGCTGCATATAACAATGCAATACTTAAATCACAAAAAAATTGTAAGCTCTACAGAAAATGCAACTCTTCGTTGGAAATTGAGGTAAAGAGAAAAATTAAAGAATTAAACTCTACTCCACAATGAAAATTTGTCGGGAAAAAGGGGGACCGCGATAAAGGCCAATAAGAAATTCAACGGCTTGTCCGGGGCAATCGCGGTTTGGTATTTTCTGAGATCATCTATATTCTATTTTCAACATTCTGTTTTTTTCTGTTAAAAGGTTGTGTCACCATGCTCTCAACTCTTAAAAGAGCTTCCAGCTTGTCCGATATTACGGCTGGTACTCAAACAGGATAGCTTTGTGCGTAGTTCATGGATCGCGAGTAGATCGCTTTGCCATAAAAAATCACTTGAATTCTCCGGCTCGTGAGGAATCCGGGCTAGCTCCCCATCATCTGCGGGAGTATGGTGACGATCTGTGGGAAGACAGTGATCATAATAAGGGCCGTAACCAGGAGCAGAAAAAACGGAATTGCGGCAGACGCCACTTTGAGAATGTTTATGCCCGTTAGCCCTTGAATTACAAAGAGGTTGAAGCCAACCGGCGGGGTTATCTGCGCCATTTCAACAACGATAACAATAAATATACCAAACCAGAGCGGGTCGATTCCTGCCTGTTCCACCATGGGCATAATGACTGAGGTGGTGAGTACCACCACCGAAATCCCATCAAGAAAACAGCCGAGCACGATAAAAAAAACGCTAAGGGCAGCCAGCAGCGCGTAGGGTGATAGCCCAAGGGTACCGATCCAGGCGGCAAGCATACGCGGGATATCGGTAAAACCCATGGCAACCGTTAAAAAGGCGGCTCCTGCGAGGATAAAGGCGATCATGCAGGAGGTTTTGGTCGCCCCCATAAGTCCCTCAAGGAAGGTTTGTTTATTGAGGGTACCGCTTAACCACGACAAAATCAGGGACAAGAGAACACCGACAGCGGCGGCATCGGTTGGGGATGCAATGCCGGCATATATTGAGCCGATGACCCCGGTGATAAGGAGCAAGATGGGGAGTAAGCTACGAGTCCGTTTGACTTTCTCCATAAAGGGAAGCGATGTTTCCACTGATGGAATCTGGTCACGGTTGAACAGGGACCAGACAGTGACATAACCGACAAACAGGGTAACCAGCAGCAAGCCCGGTAAAATGCCGGCGATAAAGAGCCGGGCAATGGATTGCTCCGTGGCTACACCATAAACAATGAGAATGATGGACGGTGGGATAAGTAAACCCAGTGTGGCAGAACCTGCAAGGGTTCCCACCACCATCTTTTCCGGATAGTTTCGTCTGCTTAGCTCTGGAATGGACATTTTACCAATGGTTGCAGCCGTTGCTGCGGATGAGCCAGAGACGGCCGCAAAGATGCCACAACCAAAAATATTGACGTGTAGCAGGTTGCCTGGGAACTTGCCAAGCCAGGGAGAGAGGCCTGCGAACATGTCTTCTGCAAGCCTTGAACGAAACAGGATTTCACCCATCCAGATAAAAAGGGGAAGCGCCGCCAGGGCCCAGCTATTACTGGCTCCCCAGATGGTGGTGGCCATGACGTTACCAAGTGGAGCGCCTGAGAAAAAGAAAATCCCGGCCATGCCTACAGCAAGCAGCGAAAAGGCGACCCATATTCCACTTGCCAAAAGGGCCAGCAGGAAAACGAGTAACAGGATGGTCATGAGTACTTCAGGCACCGGTATAGGTCTCCAAAATTTTGTTGCCAGTTCTTAGTCGTCGGCCAGGAGATTTTCACCCTGGCCTAGATAACTTGGTTTTTTCTTAAAAAATATCTGGATCAGTTCGTCAATCAAGGCGATTGAAAGAATTGCCAGACCAATTAACATGCCAAGCTGTGGAATCCAGAGCGGTACGGCAATCATACCGGAAGAAAGATCTTTAAAAGAATAGGATTCCCATACCAGGATACCGGTATACCAGGTAAAGTAACACGAGATTGCAAGGGCCACACTGACACACCAGAATTCTAGTAGCCCGGCAATGCGCGGTTGAAGATGTGAAATGAGCAGCGATACCCTGATATGCCCACCCTGTCTGAACGTATGCGCAAGGGCAAGGAAGGAAGCAGCAGCAAGAAAAAAACCGGTAAAATCGGAGTAAGAGGGTATCGTCAGGCCAATTGCCGTCCCGGTGGTGATAGTACTGATTCGATCGATAAGGTTAAAGCTGACCTGAACGACCACAAGCAGACAAATCGCCGCAAGAAACGCAGCAGCCAGCCAGCCGCTTGCCAGATACAGGTTGTCGAGCAGTTTACGCATTGGCAGTGGGGGATGCTGCAGGGAGAAAACAGTACGATTGTGATTTTCTCCCTGCTGGGAAATTAGTTGTAACTTTTGAGCAGTGCTTCACCTTCAGCTCCAGCGGCAGCTTTCCAGTCGTTCAGCATCTCCTGGCCCACTTTTTTCAGGCCGTCCATCAGCTCACCACTTGGTGTGACGACACTCATTTTGTTCTCTTGAAGAATGGCAATTTTCTCAGCAGTCTCTTTCTTGCTCATTTCCCAGCCGCGTTTTTCAGCGTCTTGAGCAGCTTTTAAAACCGCTTCCTGGGTAGCCTTGTCAAGTTTTGCAAAGGCGCGACTGTTGACGACAACGATGTTTTTAGGCACCCATGCCTGGATATCATAGAAATACTCTACAAAGTCCCAAGCCTTAGAGTTGGCACCGGTTGACGGGGAGGTGATCATTGCTTCCACACGTCCGGTGGAGAATGCCTGTGGAATGTCGGGTACCTCTACCTGGGTTGGGGCAGCACCGACGGCGTTGGCGAATTTTTCAAGGGTGGCGTTATAGGCACGGAACTTAATACCCTTGAGGTCTTCAACACTGTTTATCTGTTTTTTGGTGTACAGTCCCTGTGGTGGCCATGGAACTGAGAAGAGCGGCATCAGCTTCTGCCGTTCCAGTAGTGGTGTGATAATCGGTTTCTGGGCGTTCCAGAGTTTTTCGGCATCGTCGTAGTTGGTTGCCAAAAAGGGCTGGGAGTCGGCTCCAAAGGCTGCGTTTTCGTTGGAAAGCAGAGAAAGGAAAAATTCGCCGATCTGTACCTGGCCGCCACGGACTGCATTTTTTATCTCAGGATGTTTAAAGAGTGAACCAGCGGAATGGATTTTGATTTCCAGCTTGCCGCCGGTCGCCTCTTTCACATCTGCGGCAAACTGCATGATGTTCTGGGTATGAAAGGTTTTGTCTGGATAAGGTGTTGGCATATCCCAGACAGTGGTGTCGCTTGCTGCTGCGATGCTGCCGAGGCAGAAAAAGAAACAAAGGCCCAGGATGGCGCTTAATACGTTCTTTCTTCTTTTCATGGTTTTTACCTCTCTGATAATGGTTTAGGTGTTATTTGGATTGAGCGTATAGCTTTGTTGAGCGGCTTATCTGCTCGTACTAAACGTATTCCCTGGCACTATAGATACCACACCACACCGGGGAATGTATAGATTAAATCCTTGCTTTTTCACAGCTCTGATGGCATTATTGCACAATGCTGACAATTTGTCGATAAAAAATTAATATATTGCAAAATAGAGAGAGTCTTGATCATTTTTTTTGAGGGATCGGTATGAAATCAAAGGGGCAGGCTGGGTGGAAAATCTGGATTGATCGTGGGGGCACCTTTACTGATATCGTGGCCAGGCGACCGGATGGGACAGTTCTTAGCCATAAGGTCCTGTCAGAAAATCCTGAACAGTACAAAGATGCTGCCGTGCAGGGAATACGCGAGTTGCTTGGTCTTGCGCGTGGGGAAAAGGTTCCATCGGAGTTGATTGAGCATGTCAAGATGGGGACGACTGTAGCAACCAACGCCCTGCTGGAACGAACCGGTGATCGAACTCTGCTGGTGATCAGTGCAGGTTTTGGTGACGCGTTACGAATCGGCTACCAGAGTAGACCACAGCTTTTTGATCTCCATATCGTGTTGCCAGAGATGCTCTATGAGAAAGTGGTGGAGATCAACGAACGGGTTGGTGCGGATGGCGAGATTATCCGTACGCTGGATGAGGCGGAAGTGCGTCGCCAGTTGCAACCCTATTATGATGATGGCATTCGGAGTGTTGCCATCATCTTTATGCATGGCTACCGTTTTACCGTTCATGAAGAGCGGGTTGCGGCCATTGCAAAAGAAATTGGCTTTACCCAGGTGTCAATGAGCCACCAGGCAAGTCCATTGATAAAGTTGGTTTCCCGTGGTGACACCACCGTGGTGGACGCCTACCTCTCGCCTATCCTTAGACGCTATGTCAATCAGGTGGCGGGGGAGTTGGGCGTCAATGATGGCAGTGGCCCCAGGCTGATGTTTATGCAGTCCAATGGTGGCCTGACCGATGCCAGAATGTTTCAGGGGAAAGATGCGATTCTCTCCGGGCCGGCCGGTGGTGTTGTCGGTATGGTGAAGAGCGCAGAGATGAGCGGTTACCGGAAGCTGATCGGATTTGATATGGGCGGAACGTCCACCGATGTTGCCCATTATGATGGGGTGTATGAACGGAGCTTTGAGACCATAGTCGCAGGGGTGCGTATGCGGGCGCCGATGATGCATATTCATACTGTTGCAGCCGGAGGCGGCTCAATTCTTGATTTTGATGGTTCGAGGTTTAGAGTTGGACCGGATTCTGCCGGGGCCAATCCGGGACCAGCCTGTTATCGCCGTGGTGGGCCGCTCGCGGTAAGTGATTGCAATGTAATGCTTGGCAAGATCCAGCCGAAACATTTCCCGCAACTATTTGGCGACAACGGTAACCAGCCGTTGGACCGGGAGGTGGTGGAAGAAAAGTTCAAAACCATGGCACAAAAAATTTCCAGTGCCACCGGTAATGATCCGCAATCTCCAGAGCAGGTGGCCGAAGGGTTTTTACGCATCGCCGTTGAAAATATGGCAAATGCCATTAAAAAGATCTCTGTGCAGCGTGGGTATGACGTTACCCAATATACCCTCAACTGTTTTGGTGGCGCCGGTGGGCAGCATGCCTGTCTTGTCGCCGACGCCCTGAGTATGACCAGAATATTTATCCATCCGTATGCGGGTGTTTTGTCCGCCTATGGTATGGGGCTTGCCGATATTACTGCGATGCGTGAGTTCCAGGTTGAGCATTTGCTTTGTGAGAGGTCGCTGCAAATTGTTGATGAGATGGCAGCTCCGCGTGAGCAGGAGGCCACAGAGGAGGTTTGTCAGCAAGGCGTTACCCTTGAAAATGTAGAACTCATCCGTCGGATACATCTGCGCTATGAAGGAACAGATACTTCACTTCCGGTACTGGCTGATAGTGTCAGGGTGATGAAACAGCAGTTTGAAGTGGATCATCTTAAACGTTTTGGTTTTATAGCTACAGAGCGGAAGCTGCTTATTGAGGCGGTATCCATTGAGGCTGTCGGTAGGGTTACATCCGGATCTCAGGAAGTGGTTGAGACACCGGCGGGAGGAGCGTTAGCCGTAGCAATTGACCATGTAAATGTCTATATGGGTGGCAAGTGGCGTGAGGTGGCCCTTTTTAAACGAGACGAACTCCCATCTGCTCAGGTGATTAAGGGGCCGGCGATAATTATCGAATCAACCGGTACGGTGGTTGTCGAACATGGCTGGAAGGCTGAGCTCAACAAACGGCGACACCTTGTACTTGAGCGCTATTTATCGAGGCCACAGGTCGAAGCCATTGGAACCAGTGTCGATCCGGTGATGCTTGAGGTGTTTAATAACCTGTTTATGTCAATCGCTGAACAGATGGGAGCCACCCTGGCCAACACTGCCTATTCAGTAAATATCAAGGAGAGACTGGATTTCTCCTGTGCTGTGTTTAATGCCCAGGGAGAACTGGTGGCCAATGCGCCCCATGTCCCGGTACATCTTGGTTCCATGGGAGAATCAATTAAGACCGTCATTCGTGAGAACCGAGATACTATGAAGCCGGGGATGGTATTTATGTTAAATGCGCCCTATAACGGCGGCACCCACCTGCCGGATGTGACGGTGGTTACCCCGGTATTTGATGCATCCGGTGAGAAGATACTCTTTTATGTAGGGTCTCGCGGGCATCACGCTGATATTGGGGGGAGGACTCCCGGCTCGTCGCCACCTGACAGTAAACATATTGAAGATGAGGGGGTGTTAATCGATAATTTTCTGCTGGTGGAGAACCATATGCTGCGTGAGAAAGAGACGCGGGCGCTACTTGGTTCCGGGAAATATCCTTGCCGAAACGTCGAACAGAATCTTGCTGACTTGTCGGCCCAGATTGCAGCAAACGAGACAGGCGCTGCCGAGTTGCGGAAAATGGTCGATCAGTTCGGTCTTGATGTGGTGCACGCCTATATGCGTCATGTGCAGGACAATGCCGAGGAGTCGGTACGCAGGGTGCTTGATGTGCTTTCAGACTGTAGTTTTGCATACCAATTGGATAGTGGGGCTGTTATCAAAGTTGCCATAACCGTAGATAAAAAGCAGCGTGAGGCGACCATAGATTTTTCTGGTACTTCGCCGCAGAACAGCGGTAATTACAACGCACCCGCTGCTGTTTGCAAGGCGGCGGTGCTCTATGTCTTTAGAACCCTTGTGGCTGACGATATTCCCCTTAACGACGGTTGTCTAAAACCGTTGAAGATGATTATCCCAGAAACCAGTATGATTAATCCGTCTTATCCGGCGGCGGTGATTTCCGGTAACACCGAGGTGTCGCAGGCCATAACCGACGCACTGTTTGGCGCGCTGGGTGTGTTGGCGGCTTCCCAGGGGACGATGAACAATTTTGTTTACGGCAACGATGTGTATCAGAACTACGAGACCATCTGTGGGGGGACCGGTGCCGGTCCTGACCACCACGGTACCGATGCGGTACACAGTCATATGACCAATACCCGGATGACCGACCCGGAAGTTGTCGAGTGGCGTTTTCCGGTACGGATCGAATCATTTAGTATTAGAAAAGGTTCGGGCGGCAGTGGCAAGTATCGTGGAGGTGATGGCGTTGTACGACGGATGCGTTTTCTGGAACCAATGACAGCGACGATTCTCTCCTCCCGCAGGCTGATTCCGCCCTATGGGCTTAACGGCGGAAGAGAGGGCGCAACTGGGCATAACTATGTTGAAAGAGAAGGCCGCATCCTACGTGAGCTTGCTGGAAATGATGAAGTGCAAATGCAAAAAGGTGATATCTTCGTAATTGAAACGCCAGGTGGAGGAGGGTTTGGGACGAGTTAGGGCGTAGCGCTGTCACAAACACAAACCAACCTCCATGGTCTCTGGGATTTGCTATGAATTTTCCACAGTAAAGCCTGCAAAGGTGATTGCAGCCTTGACTTTATCCACAGATTCCTCGTCTACAGTGTCGAACATGACCTGTTTGCCTTCAAGGTCGACATTCACGTTGGAGGTTCCTTCTACACCTTCCACAGCTTTCTTGACCGAACTTGAGCAGTGCATACAATTCATTCCTGATACATGTAAGGTTATTTTCTTATCCATATTGATTGCTCCTTTATGTTTTGCATTAAGTAGTTTTGTATCCAAATAATACCAAACCATCATAGCTCCCAAGATCAATGATCCTGATAGTTTCAACCATTGTGGCAGCATGCTGTTGTGATGCAGCAGAATGACATTGGATATACCAAAACGTGATGCGATCACATTCAACACGTATCCAAATACCAGGCTCCCCAAAGCAATGACCGCCAGATATATGATGGTGGATTGTTTCCCCACAACTTTTGTGATTGTGGAAATACCGATGGCGTTTGTCGCCGGTCCGGTTAAAAGAAAGACAAGGGCCGCTCCAGGAGACATCCCTTTCATGATAAGAGATGCGGCAATGGGTGTTGAGGCCGAGGCGCAAACGTACATCGGAATGCCAATAAGCAGCATAAGAAGCATGGACATGAAATCACTCCCCATATAGAGTTCAAAAAAACCATCCGGAATAAATGCGGCGATTAGACCGGCGATGACAAATCCCAATAGCAGAGGAGTGATAATAGACCCCAAAAGCTCGTATTCGAGATAGCGTGGTGTATTTTTTGCCCTGGTGAGTATGGAATCGTTGTTGCTTGTTTCGGCCATGGGAAATACGATGCTGTTATCTTTGTTTCCAAAAATATTGACAAAAATTCCCGCCAACAGCCCGGTGATGGTTGATGAAACAATGCGATACACGCCGAAAAACCATCCAAGAAGCGAATAGGTAATCATAAAACTATCTGCACCAACCTGGGGAGTAGTGATAAGAAAAGACACAGTGGCTCCCTTTGATGCGCCGCTGTTTTTTAAAGATGCCGCAACTGGAACCACACCACAGGAACAAATGGGTAGCGGAATACCAAACAGTGTGGCTTTAACCACAGATCCCACGGAATCCTTCCCCAAATGTCTGCGAATCAGTGATTCCGGAAAAAAGATATGGAGAACGGCTGCAATAAAAAAACCAAATAGCAGGTAGATAGCCACTTCGTTGTAAAACGTTACGATCCCATTGATAAAACTAAGTATTATATCCATACGTTGTTGTCCATAGCGTTGATCGACAGTCTGGGAGGCTGTTTGAGGATATTGCCTAGACCATACCCACTTTATATATTGTCTTCACCAGTTCATCGATGGCAGCCTGTCCTCTGCCCTCACTGATGGCTGAAGCCACACAGCTTTCCACATGCCGTTTCATAATAATTTTTGACACGCCGGTGAGGGCCTTTTCGGCTGCCGTAATCTGATTAATTATGTCAATACAATACTTTTCATTTTCAACCATTTTCATAATTCCCCGAATTTGTCCTTCTATTTTCTTCAGCCGGGTCAATGCATCTTTTTGGGTTGTTTCGTTAATCATGTCCTCTTCCTTGATTCCAGATGTACTATACCCTGGTAGGGTATCTTGAGATCAACTTTAAGATGGAAAGTATAAGTTGTCAAGTGGTGACAACCTATGCTCTTGCTACAGCTTCTGAAAAGCCACTCTTTGGCTCAAATTTTCCAACGAATAAGGGGGGAAGTGTACAGTACCCCCCTGGTGTCAATTGCTTATCTCAGCACTGTGGGGAAGCCGGAATCATTTTGTATTTGCGTAAGTAGTGGATCATCTTCTGTTGCTGGACGTTTTCCCCACTTATCAAAACAGACAAGCTCTTCCAAGGGAAGTCTTGGGAGCCAGCGTGCTGTTTCCAGTTCCGGTTTTTGCAAAAAATGGCTTACATAGCCTATGCATAGGTAGCCGACGGGAACAACATGTTCAGGGAGACCGAGTATTTTTTTTAGTTTTTCTTCATCAATAATACTTACCCAGCCTACTCCAAGCCCTTCGGCACGCGCTGCTAACCAGAAGTTCTGGATGGCGCAGACACTGCTGTAGAGATCCATCTCTTTGATATGTGTTCGGCCAATTACCACCGGTCCTGTTCTTTTTCGATCACAGGTTATGCAGATGTTCAGCGGAGACTCAAGAATCCCTTCCAACTTTAACGAACGATATAGCTCTCGCTTTTCCACGTCAAACATATCCGCAGCTTCTTGGTGGGCTTTGGTGAATGCACCATGTACTTCTTTACGGACAGATTCTGATCTGATGACAATAAAATTCCAGGGCTGCATAAAACCTACGGATGGCGCATGATGTGCAGCATAGAGTATTCTACTGAGCACATCATCCGGTATCTGGTCGGGAAGGAACTGCCCCCTGACATCCCGACGGGAAAAAATAATTTTGTAGAGTCCGTTACGATCTGTTTCAGTAACGAGCTGTGGATCCTGGTGTGATAGTTTCATCTCATTCCCCTTCAATGAAATTTTGGAAATAGTTTGTCCAGGCTATTTCTGTTGTATTTCAGGCCGGTCTTCTGACTCAGAGTCAATTCACTCTATTGCCTTCCCAACGTTTGTCAGTGGCATATAATAGAGCGATCGTCTTCACAGCGCTGGGCGCGTAACGGAATTTTACCGTTTTCCCGATTATCTAGTGTTTGGAGTACTCCAGCACCTGAAATTAATGTGTAGGTAGTGTCTTAGCATTGCGCTGTTTTACAGGCAATTACTTTTTTTAAGAAAAGTTCTGATAAGAAATCATGCCGGTTTACCATTTTCCAGCCCGTGTTATAACGTGTATTGAATTTTCAGGGCAACCTGTTTTTCTTCCCTATGGTGCCAATAGAAATTCTCTTTGTCATTGATATCCGGGTAATAGGCCTCGAACTTTAAGGTGAGATGGTCATCCCAGTCATAGGATGTTTTTAGAATATGGATAAACCCGTTATTGGTGAGGTTTGCAATTGACATCCAGTTGACCGACAGCAGCTCATTGAAAAACTCTTTCTCCCATACGAAAACAATGCTGCTATCATTTTCGGGAACCATAATAGTGCCATCCTGCCAATCTCGAATATGACGGTTGACCAGTTCCACACTCAGGGTATAGGCGTCTCCTGGTGAATACTCAAATCCAATGGCCGTATCAAGAACGTCTTTGTTTTTAACATAGAAATCTTCTGTGTTGAAGTGGAGGGGGCTTTTATATCCCGCTTCACCTTTAAAGAGAAAGGAGCCGCTTCCATAATTAAAGGTAATTCCTGCCATTGAAAAATGTTCTTTTCCACGGCTCAGGAGGATTTCCCCAGACTTGTTCTTCCCGGAAAAATGGTAGATATAATCATTTTCCACAAGGCGTGCAGCCATAACTGCCACATCGCTTTGGCCGAATGTCTTTTTCCAGCGGCAGCCAAACTCATGGTCGTTGCTTTTTTTCGGGTCATCTTCAGTGATTACATTTTCGCCGATGGTATCAGTATAATAAGCTGAGCCTTTATCGGGATACGCATTGAATTTGGCATGGGGGATAAAAAACAAACTGAAATCACCAATCGGGCTGAATTGATCTAACAAGACCATTGACTGGCCGATACGAGATTCTTCAAGGGAAACAAAAAATGTTTCTTTGAAATCTCGTGGGCTGATCACATCGGTTATTGCACCTCCCTCGGATTCACCCCAGATAAGGATCTGTCTACCTGCTTTTATGCTGGTGTCAGCAAAACTGCCTTGGAGAAAAATCTCTCTGGGTGAAAAATCTGTATAAAGCTCTTTCTCTTTCGCTTGGGCTTGATGGTCATTTTTCCAGAAAAATTTTTGTTTTATATCCAGCAGTATAAAGAAATATTCCCCCAGTGCTCTGGAATATTCAAGTCGCACGGAGCTGCGATTACACCTCATATCTGTTGGCTGTTTTACCTTTAGAAAGAATTCATGCAAAAGCGTTATTCGGGTGGGGGGGAAGATTGATGAAAGCAGGGATTGCTTCGTTTCTTCCTTTTCGTTGTCAAAGCTACTAAAATCAACACCATCTTCCTGATACTCGTCAAAACCGCTTTCTTGGTCCTCATATCCTTTATGTTTAGTCACTTGCTCAAATTCTGTCACTATATCTTCTTGGTCAAACTCTATAATTGGTTCAAGGGGCTGAACCAATGCTGTCCGTGATTGTAAACTTAAAATGATTGTCAACAAAAGCGAGATTGCCCATCTGAAAAGTATTGGAGTATCGGGTTTTCTTGAGCCATATCTGGCGACACTGAGGTGTTCAGCTTTTTGTGTAATATGAAATTTGGGGGCCAAGACAATTTTATTCATTCTGGGTTTCTCAAAAATAGTGGCAAGCCGGTTGCTGCTCTTTTAGAGCCTTTTTTTCAAGGCAGTGAGTTCCCTTTCACGAAAAGCAAAATCGACCAAAGCCCTCTGGGACAAGAACTGATCAGAAATATTGACATTATATTTGATCATTGATGTTACCATTGCCGACATTCTCTTTGAGAGAAGATTTTTTACCGTGATTTTTTTTGGAGTCCAAACCCCGTCAATCTGCTCAACATCACCCATGACCACCTGTTTATAGGGCTTGAGTTGTTTGTTATACAGGTGGAGCATCAACGTGATATGTCTTTCACGGTCAACCCAAACCTTCGATTTGCCATATCTTGTTTTTTTTAGGTGCGCAGCAACCGGTGTCATCTCAATAATCCAGACCGGACGTTTTTGAAACTCGCTTTCTTGAATCAGCGTGTATGTATAGTCGTCCACTTCGGTGTTTTCCAGATCTTCCAATAGGAACTCACTGCCAAAGTAGCTGCTTCCCGAATCATCTTCCGTGTCACTTGAAATAATCTTTTTCACCTTGTTCATCGCAGGTAGATAGAGCCAGCTGATATTGTCTTTGTCCGTTGCATCAAATTCATAACTCAGCATTGCCATCCCCTTTTCTCCAATAGGTTCCTGGATAAATGAAACCGTTTTGCTGTCTCTGTTATTTTTACCAACATCAAGTTGGACACTTTCTATTATTTTCACCCTTGGCTTTTCTGTGCAGACAGTCTTGTTTCCTTTTTTGTCATATTTACAGCTCATCAGCTTGACTTCCTGAACGACTGAAAACGAAGAGTGTCTGGCGATCCGGTCCACTTCGACCATAATATCCCGGGCAGTCTGGCAATGCGATATTGAGGGAACAAATAGCCCTGTGATAATGATAAATGCGGTAAATATATCTTCATTTTTCATCGGTTATCTCCTTGGTGGGTAGTATTATGGAATAGCAATAATTGGACAGATACTGTCCTGTTCAGTCTTGTTTTGCTGCCTAATCTCGGTTTAAAGAGTGAAAGCAGTGCGGGGAGCAAAAGCAGATCGCAAAGCAGGGCAGTAAAAATTGCAAGGGAGCCGAAAATACCTACTTTGATAAAACTGGTGTTAGTGGAAAATGCGAGCGTTAGAAACCCAAAACCTAAAATCAGAGAGGTAAAGGAAATTGCCTGTCCAACTTCATGAATGGTGTTGCGCATAGCCCTTGTAAGATCGCCATCTTTACGAACCTCGTCCCGGTAATGGGCAAGGAAATGAATGGTGTCGTCAACTGCTATTCCAATAATCACTGGCGCTATGATAATGGTATCAGAATCGAGCGCGATCCCCAGTACTCCCATAAGCCCAAAAACAAGAGTAACAGGAATCATGTTTGGGATAATTGAGATCATCCCCAGCGTAATGGAACCGTAGAGAAAGATCATGATCAGACTGATGATTCCGATAACCGTTGCCAGGCTTTTTATTTGCGACCAGCCTATATAATCTGCAAGTTTCATAACAAGGGCAAGGCTCCCGGTGATTTCAGCCTCAAAACCTGGAAAGTCTTCCCGGATATCCGAAAACGCCGCGTCAATATCCTGTCCCACATCGTTAAGTAGTGCTGTGTATCTATAGGAACCCGCATTGTATAGTTGGACACTGATGTGTGTTTTCTGGTAGTTGTCCGAGACGATCCGTCTACGGTCTTCCGGATTGGCATTGTTGAACATGAAAAGTGTCTGGGTGAGCAGTTTTTTTGATGCTGGAACCTTGTAGAACGATTTATCCCCGTCATTGAGCACCTGATAGGCATCCTTAGTAATATCAGCTAGGGAAAAGGTCCTGACCACTAAATGGAAGTATTTCTTTTCAATGGTTCTCTGCAGTTGATCAATTCTTTCCATAACACGGGGATCCAACAGTGCGTCTTCAGTACCTGCATCGATATAGATTTCCATATTGTTTGTACCGGCCATTTTCTGGTCGACAATCTGGTAGTGTGATCGCAATGCGCTTCCCTTTTTGAAGGATTTTACCATGTTTGAATCAACCTTCACAAGAGTTGCCCCAACTGCGCAACAGATGAAAATGATGGCGAAAATAGAAATGATTGTTTTTGGGAATGATTGGGCCATGGATAAGGAATGCTCAAAAAGCTTGCGTAGTGTAACTATTGTGTCCAGGCTGAACCAGCGTCTCGCCGTCCTTTTGGTGGATGGACCAGTGTTTTCTGGCACCGGAGCCCAAAGGTCAAGCATCAAAGGGAGAACGAAAATCGAAATCACAAAGGCAAAGCCGACTCCCATTGCTGACATAAGTCCAAAAGTTTTAATATGACCAATGGGACTTAAGGTCAGGGAAAACATGCCGATCATTGTTGTTAACGTTGTTAAAAAACAAGGTGTTACAACTTTTCCATAGGTGGATCGAAGTGCTTCTGCATGCACCATTTTCTCCTTTTTAAACAGAAGATAGCCGGAAATAATATGCACAGTGTCTGCAATTCCGATTGCAAGGATTAGCATAATGGTCAGGCTTACCATTGTGGAAATGGTGCCCCCCAGCCAGCCACTGACCCCAAGGGTCCATATGCAAGTGGTGATTACAATAAGGACCGGCCAGAGAACAGCACTGAATGACCGAAAAAGCCCCAGTAGAAATAGAACAATTACCACGAGCATTCCAATAAACAGTGGTCCCGATTCTTCTACCTGCTTGGTGAAATAGGCCATGAGTGATGGATTTCCCACCGGATGGTATTCTAGCAGATCCGCGTATTTTGGTTGTTCAATGATTGCATGTATATCGTTCATCAACCCGCTATACGCTTCCATTTCAACTGGCTTGAAAATGATGTCTTTGGGCACATCCTCGGATATTACAGTGTCAAATGCCAATTCTGTAACATCGTCAAAGTTGTCGTCTGCAAAAGCATTCGTGTCGTTATTGTCTCCGACTTGCAGATCTGTTCCAAGGTCAGTCTGGATGACGATGGCACCATATTGAAAATCCTTGGAAAAGTAATAGAGGGGAAAAGTCTTTTGGGCAAGGGCCTCTTTCTGAAGGGCTGCTTTCTGCGCCTCTGTTTCGGGAAATTTTCCAGAGAGGAAGCGTCTTGCGACAAGTGCTCCATCCTCAGTTGTAAGGATCTTTGCGCTGGCCAGGGTGTCGACCCTTGTGATATGGGAGTTCATTGTGCGTTCTTTGGATGACGTTTTCCCTTGAGAATGCAGAAGTTCATCCCGTATTCCCTCAACTGCTGTCAGCGATTTTTTCGAAAAAAGATCACCGTCTTTGGGGTGATAAATCAGATATACAGTATCATCACTGCCAAACTGATCCTTGAAAGAGTTTAAAGCCAGTTTTACCGGATCTGTATCGGAAAACCAGCTATCAAGGGTCATATCAAAATTGTTTCTGGAAATTCCCATAAAACAAAACACCGTTATGGAAAGAAAAAGAGTCCACACAACCCATCTTCTGTTGCGAAGGGCGTCAGGCAGATTTGCAAACACCGGTCCTGGATTTTTTATAAACTGTTTCATTTTGGATTCCTTCTTGATTTGCTGATTTCTCCTTTCTATCCACCTCATTATCAAACTCCCATTGGATTCCTCGGTGTATTTCTTATCTCAATTATAGCTATTTTTATGCCATTTTTAAATATGTTGTAAAGATAGTACGTTATATGGTCGGTGTTCTGCGAGTTGTCAAATATGGCAATTGTGTATTGCCGGAAATGGCAACCCATACTACTATTGCCAAATACGGCGATAAAAAACGCATGAAAAATGTCAGGCTTTTTTGTGAGGGCTACGGATACGTTTTTTTGTATTTGATCCGTTGCTTCTCACATCTTACGGGAAAAATATGAAAGACTCTTTTTTCAGGGAAGCGACCCTTGCAATCTGCGGCCATATTGATATTGAAAGAGCGATGTATGCTACGTTTCAAGTTCTTAGGAAATGGATACCTTTGGACAGGATGTATGTAGAATTGTATGAACCGGAAACGAACTGCATGAGGATTATTGCCAAAGCTTCAGCAAGTGGTGGAGTGACTCAGGATATTCTGCTCCCGCTACCGAAAGAGGCAAAAAACCAGACAGATTCAGTAAAAGACACGCTTGCGGAAGATTCCGGGCAGTTTATTCTGATGGAAAATGAACCTGACGCGATCTCGCTTTTTCTGTTCAAAAAACTGAATATTCCAATTTCTTCAGTTTTGGGTTTACCCTTGGTTATAGAAGGTGAGCCATTCGGCGCATTCATTTTTACGGTGGAAGGAACTGGAAAATATACTGAAGAGCATGGGAAACGATTGGTCCAGTTGCGCGAACCATTTTATATTGCTCTGTCCAATGCCCTAAAGCATAGAAGTATTCTGCAACTTAAGAATCTCTTGGCCGATGATAACAGGTTCCTCCAGTCCGAACTGACAAGAAAATGGGGAAGGGAAATAATTGGTGCAGAATTTGGACTACGTGAAGTGATGCAGCTTGTCCAACAGGTAGCGGCGCTCAACAGTCCTGTGCTGTTACTTGGCGAAACCGGAGTTGGCAAAGATGTGATTGCAAACGCCATCCATCAACTGTCATCAAGGCAAAAAGAGCCATTTATAGCGGTAAATTGTGGGGGGATTCCCGATAATCTTATTGATAGTGAGCTTTTTGGACATGAAAAAGGTGCCTTTACAGGGGCCCTCTCAAGAAAACGCGGACGGTTTGAAAGGGCGAATAATGGCACCATTTTTCTTGATGAAATTGGCGAGCTTCCCATGCAGGCACAAGTTCGTCTTCTGCGTGTATTGCAGGATAAGATGATCGAAAGGATAGGGGGGACGGATTCAATCCAACTGGATATTCGGGTCATTGCGGCAACAAATAGAAATCTTGAAGAAATGGTCAGCCGTGGAGAATTTAGAGAAGATCTCTGGTTTCGCCTGAATGTCTTTCCGATAACAATTCCTCCTCTTAGGGAACGATTACTCGATATCCCGGCCCTGGTACACTATTTTATTCAACAAAAATCCAAGGATTTGAATCTTCCAGCTATTCCTCAATTAGTAAGGGGAACCCTTGAGAATTTCAGGAACTATCTGTGGCCGGGGAATGTTCGTGAACTGCAAAATATTGTCGAGCGCGCACTTATCCTGAATCCAAAAGGCCCGATTTCATTTGACCACCTGCTTGCAACGGCCAAAACTGTCCATCATACGAATATTAACGACACAACTGGTTCTTCAGATCTTCTCGACGATATTATTACTTCCCATATTAACAAAATTCTTCGGCGAACAAACGGTAAGGTACATGGTCCAGAGGGTGCTGCGGCTCTTCTTGGAATCAACCCCAGTACATTACGTAACAAAATGAATAAGCTTGGGATTAAGTATGGACGTGGCCAGAGGTAAACAGAGGGAGGGTGTCCAAGAGGTCCAAGCAAGGCGGAATATGCTGTTTTGAAAGGCGGTGAGTGATGGAGGGAGAGCCCTGGCTGAGATGTAGGGATTTTCTTTTTTGTTCAAAAAGGAAGATGTGCTTTTATTTGTTACCTAAAAAAAGAGTGAGGTCAGTTCCTTTATCGCCATATTTATTCTCACCATCGGCCTTTTTCTCAGAGGCAGACTTTTTACACGCTTCTACCATTAAATCATAGCCATTTTGTTCCCCTGCAAAACTGTTTGTGGTACAGCAAAGTGCGTAGAATAGGAAAATACATATGAATGGTGTGCAGGTTTTATCCCAAACAGATATTTTTTGAAGAAAACATATTTGTTGTGAATTTCTTTTGTCCATTACTATTCCT
>JBNKKR010000041.1:0-32150 GCA_050291935.1 Desulfocapsaceae bacterium
CTGGATGCGTCAAAACAAAACTCTCTATACCAATTTCGAGAAATTTATCATCTGGTTGCAGGAACTACCAAGGGATCAACCCATCTACCTTACACTGGATCTTGATTACTTTGACCCTTCACTCTTACCCGGCACCGGTACACCGGAAGCCGGTGGCCAAACGTTCAATTCTTTTATGGAAATCTTGAATAGTCTGGGTGACAAACAACTCATCGGGGCAGATGTAGTGGAACTGGCACCAAATATTGATCCCACCGGTAACAGTGCGCTCTTTGCAGCAAAGGTTGTACGAGAGATTATTCTAACCTTTCATGGACAAACCATGGGTCGGTGTCTCTATGCAAGAGATTAATGCATCCGCCACCCAAACCCAGCAGAGTAATCGTTTTTATAACATCAACGCCTGGGGAAATGGCTATTTTTCCGTCAATGAAAAAGGGCATCTCTGTGTGCTTCCGGAGAAAAGAGAAGATGGCCCGAAAATTGACTTGTTTCAGGTTATCCAGGAAATCAAAGGATTAAATATAGCCTTTCCCACAGTTATCAGGTTCCACGATATTCTCCGTTCCCAGGTACGACTGCTCAATACCACCTTTCAAAATACAATTATTGAACACGGCTACCAAGGCCGTTTTTATGGGGTCTATCCAATAAAAGTCAACCAGATGCGTGAAGTGGTCGAAGAAATTATCGATGCAGGACAAGCATTTGACTATGGTCTGGAAGCAGGCTCAAAATCTGAGTTGTTGGCGTCCCTTGCCTATAACGAGAGCACTGAGTCGCTTACAGTCCTTAATGGCTATAAAGATGAAGAATCCATACGCCTTGCCTTGCTTGGAAGAAAACTTGGCCGCAAAATTTTTATTGTGGTGGAAAATTTTTCAGATTTAGACCTGATTATCAGACTCAGTGAAGAGATGCAGGCCAATCCGCTTATTGGTATTCGCGCAAAATTGGCCGTCAAAAGCGGTGGCCGTTGGTCCGCATCAAGTGGTGATCGTGCAAAATTTGGGCTTAGCTGTGGTGAGATTCTAGCTGGAGTGGAATTGCTTAACAAAAACGGCATGACAAACTGCCTCAAACTCCTTCATTTCCATGTTGGCAGCCAGATTCCTGATATTCGAATTATCAAAGAAGCAGTTACCGAAGCGGCAAGAATTTACGTGAGTTTGCAAAAAAATGGGCTTGCGCTGGAATATTTTGATGTTGGCGGTGGACTGGGTGTGGACTATGACGGCAGCCGTTCCGCCTCAGACTCCTCCCGCAACTATTCCCTCACCGAATATACGGCTGATATCGTTTCCGGTATCCAGCAGGTCTGTGATGAAGCGAATGTATCCCATCCGCATATAGTAAGCGAAAGTGGTCGATATATCACCGCTCACCATTCCTGTGTTGTTACCAACGTGATAGATGTTATTCGCCAATCAAAACCCTATCTGGTCACTGCTGCTTGCAGTGATGAACATTCTCTGGTGAGCAATATGCGGGAAGCCGCAGCCAGCTTAAACAGCAGCAATTGTCAGGAAATTTACAACGATATCCAACAATATAAAGAAGAAAGTGCAACTGCCTTTCGCCTCGGCGTTATCAATCTTACGGAACGGGCAAATATTGAAGCCTTGTATTGGCAGCTTATGCATCGTATCGGTGACATAGTGCGTGACGATACTTCCATACCAGAGGAACTACAACAAATAGAAGAGCTACAGGCAGGTCAATATCTCTGCAACTTCTCTGTATTTCAATCCGCTGCCGACACCTGGGCCATAAACCAGATTTTGCCGGTAATTCCCCTTATGCGGCTTGACGAGTTTCCCGAAGAGCGCTGTTCGCTGGTGGACATAACCTGTGACTCCGATGGAAAAATAACCCACTTTATTGCCCAAAATGGATACGAACAAACCTTACCACTCCATTCCCTAAAAGAGAGTGAAGAATATTATATCGGCCTTTTTCTTACCGGTGCGTATCAAGACGTTATGGGAGACATGCACAATCTCTTTGGCCGCCTCAATGAGGTGCATATCTACTGCGATGATGACGATCCGCACGATTTCTATATTGAAAAAGTGATCAAAGGAAGTTCTGCCCAACAGGTACTCAGTACCATGCAATACAGTTGGGACATCATGACCAAATCCATTAAGGAAAAAATAGATCAACAGATCAGACTTGGCACCATTCTCCCCAGGGAAGGGGTGGGGCTGATAGATTTTTACGAAAGCTGTTTGCAAGGATATACCTATCTTAATCACTGACACCGGGGAAAAAATGTCACGAGTACTTATTATTGGAGCAGGGGGAGTAGGATCTGTTGTAGCACATAAATGTTGCCAAGTTCCTGAAGTGTTTTCAGAAATTATGTTGGCCTCAAGAACAAAAACAAAATGCGACGCCATTGCCAACACACTCCCCATGCCCATCCAAACAGCCCGGGTCGATGCAGACAACCAGGATGAACTGGTTGCATTAATGAACAGTTTTCAGCCAGAGCTCTGTATTAACGTGGCCTTACCCTATCAGGATCTAACGATCATGGACGCCTGCCTCGCCTGCGGAGTACACTATCTTGATACGGCAAACTATGAACCCCGGGATAAGGCAAAATTTGAATATAGTTGGCAATGGGCTTACCAGGAGCGCTTCCAACAGGCCGGTCTTATGGCCCTTCTTGGTTCGGGATTTGATCCCGGGGTCACCAACGTCTTCACCGCCTGGGCGTTACAACAGGAGTTCGACACAATCCATGAACTTGACATTATTGATTGTAATGCCGGCGATCACGGCCAACCCTTTGCCACAAACTTTAATCCGGAAATCAATATCCGGGAAGTAACCGCTCCGGCCCGCCATTGGGAAGATGGCCAGTGGATAGAAAGCCCTGCCTTGGCAACAAAAAGGGATTTTGACTTCCCGGAAGGTATTGGCTCAAAAAAGATCTACCTGATGCACCATGAGGAGCTCGAGTCACTGACAAAACACATTCCTTCCCTGCAGAAAGCGCGTTTTTGGATGACTTTTTCCGACAGCTATCTCAACCATCTACAAGTCTTAGAGAATATTGGCATGACCAGTATTGAGCCAGTGACCTATAATGGGCAGGAGATAATTCCATTACAGTTCCTCAAAGCCCTCTTGCCTGATCCGGGCTCCCTTGGCCCACTCACCAACGGACGTACTTGTATAGGTTGCCTTATAAAAGGGATAAAGGATGGAAAAAGCAAACAGTACTACATTTACAACATTTGTGACCACCAAAACTGTTATCAGGAGGTGGGAAGTCAGGCTGTTTCGTATACCACCGGTGTCCCTGCCATGATCGGAGCACTCCTTCTGCTCACTGGAGTGTGGAAGAAAAAAGGAGTCTTCAATCTGGAAGAACTTGATCCCACTCCCTTTATGGAGAAGTTGAACCAATACGGATTGCCATGGAAAGGCCGTATCTTATAAATTTCGACCCGGGCAGGGTTGCAAGCCCCTGTTTTGTCATCGACCAAGATGCCATCGAACGTAATGTCAAGATTCTTGACCTGGTACAAAAACGTACCGGATGTCGGATCCTCCTCGCGTTAAAGGCCTTTGCCATCCCCAAGCTCTTCCCGTCCATTAATGCTTCTTTGTATGGTGTCTGCGCAAGCTCCCCCGATGAAGCACGCTTAGGCAGAGAGAAATTTGGTAAAGAGGTACATAGTCATGCTCCAGCGTTTAGCAAAGCCGATGTAAGAGCGCATCTCAACTATTGCAATCATCTGGTGTTTAATAGTTTTCAACAGTGGCATCGTTTTAAGCCCATTGTCGAGGCTTGGCACACTCCACCCTCCTGCGGTTTACGTGTCAATCCCGGTCATTCTGAGACAACAACGCCTTTATATGACCCGTGCGCGAAAGGTTCTCGTTTGGGAATCCCAATAGAACAATTTAGCGCTAAGTCTTTGGATGGCATAGAGGGGCTTCATCTTCACACACTCTGCGAAAAGGGTGCCGATGCCCTTTTACGAACTGCCGAGGTCTTTGAGAAACAATTCCATACAATTTTACAACAGATGAACTGGCTCAATTTAGGTGGTGGCCATCTGATTACTGCTCCAGGCTACGACATTGATCTACTTTGTGAACTAATCGACCACTTCCAAAAATCCTATGATCTTCAAATCTATTTGGAGCCTGGAGAGGCTATAGCCATCAATAGTGGCGCCCTTATCACCACTGTCCTTGACATCACGGGAAACAATGACGCCATCGCCATCCTCGACACCTCAGTTACCTGCCATATGCCAGATGTGTTGGAAATGCCCTACAGACCGGAAATACGAGGTGCCGGGAAACCTGGTGAACTCCCCCATACCTACCTCCTTGGGGGAGTTTCTTGTCTTGCAGGCGATGTGCTTGGAAAATATTCCTTTGCTTATCCCCTAAAAGTTGGGGATCGCTTAATAATAGATGATATGAGTCACTATACCATGGTCAAAACCACCACTTTCAACGGAGTACGTTTACCATCCATTGCCCTGTATAGCTCACGTGATGACAGCGTAGAGACTATTCGTACATTCGGCTACGAAGACTATCTTTCACGTCTTGACTAATTTATACTTATTCTGCCGTCTTTGGCCCACCACATTATGCCTTCAACACTGAGCAATCACACCCCAACAGCACCAAAAAATTCAGTGCTTATAATCATAGACCCTCCTGATCTGTGGGCACCCTACTATCACAGCGAGAGCGTCATTACCGCCAGCAAATACCTGCAAAACGAAGAATGGAGTTATCATAAACAGTTGGTGATCAATGTATGCTGCGACCTTTCCTATCACTCAAAAGGCTATTACTGTTCTCTGCTGGCCCTGGCCAGGGGACACAAGGTTATTCCAAGCGTTGAAACACTTTGCAAACTCAATACGCCAACGCCAGTAAAACTTCCCTATGGGACCCTGACTCCCTGTCAAAAGAAGAAAAAAATATGTTGTGAAGAGAATAGCCTTTCCTGTCAAATCCTCTACTTTGGCCGCTCGGAAGATCCTCAATTTGAAAAGCTAGGAAGGATAATCTTTGACCAATTTCCCTGTCCATTATTACACATTACCATTGACGCGCAACAGCAACTAAGAGAAATCAGATTGATCTCCCTCGCTGATCTTAACGATCACCAACAGGATTTATTTGCAAAGTATCTCGACAAGTTCAACGGAAAAATATGGCGTCAACCACGCAAAAAGAAGCCGGCCCGATATGATCTGGCAATTTTACATGATCCAGAAGAAAAATTTCCACCGAGCAGCAAAGGTGCGCTGCATCGTTTTATCAGCGAAGCAAAAAAAATGCATCTCAATGCAGAACTTATTACCGAAAATGACGCCACTCGTCTTATGGAATTTGACGCCCTTTTTATCCGTCAAACCACAGCCGTAAACCACATTACGTATCAACTTGCCCAAAAAGCACAGCAAGGAGATATGGTGGTGATTGACGATCCGGAATCAATCATCTGTTGTACCAACAAGGTATATCTTAAGGAATTAATGGACAAATCTTTAATTCCCGCACCTAAATCGCTTCTCTTATTTAAGGAAAACTGCCCATCGTATAAAGAAGTATCACAATTTTTAGGTAACACAATGGTCATTAAGATTCCAGACGGCTCTTTTTCCATTGGAGTCTCCCTTGTCAATTCTGAAGAAGAATATATGACATTACAAGAGACTTTGTTTCAGAGCTCATCCATTCTCTTGGCGCAAGAATTTATCCCGACACCGTTTGACTGGCGCATTGGGATGTTGAACGGCGAATGCATCTATGCCTGTAAGTATTTTATGGCCAGGGGGCACTGGCAGATATACCAACACCGGGACGGTGCTCCCACCAAATCTGGCGGATTTGAAACCGTCCCCGTCCACACGGTACCAACTCAGGTGACCAGACTTGCTAAAAAAGTGTCCGCAACAATTGGCAAAGGACTCTACGGAGTTGATATAAAACACACCGGGCATGCAGCAGTGGTGATCGAAGTTAACGATAATCCGTCCATTGATCACGGCATTGAAGATAAGGTTTTGGGCAATGAGCTGTACCGAATAATTCTGCGTGAATTTGTCAGCAGACTCAACAAAAAGAGAAGACCATAGGGAATAATAATGCAATTCTCCCGAGCATGCCTTGAAGACATTCCCTTGTTGAGCATCCTTGAGCAACAAGCATTTCCCTGCGATACAATCTCGCATCGCCAGTTCAGGTACCTGATCAGCAAAGCACACAGCATCTGTATCAAAGCAACAAATCACGATACACTCATGGGCTATTGCGTCCTTTTACAGAGAAAAAATAGTAAAAAAAGCAGAATTTACTCCATAGCAGTCTCACCACTTGCGAGAAACCATGGCATAGCCGCCACTCTCCTTTCCCATGCTGAACAAGAAGCAAAACTTGCAGGATGTACCCATTTAACCCTGGAAGTTTGTGAGCAAAACCACGCCGCCCTGACACTCTATAACAAGGCTGGATTTACCGCGTACGGTAAAAAAGCAAACTATTACCAAGATGGTTGCAATGCCATACTCTTTTACAAAGATATTAACAACATAGAGGATATCCCATGATCCATCCCCATACAGAAGTACGTTACATAAATGAAGAAAAAGGAAAGGGCCTTTTTGCCACCCAATCTATCCCCAAAGGCACTATTACCTGGTGTTTTGATCCACTGGACAGAGAGATTTCACCAAACAGTTTGCAGCAGTACCCTCCTCAATTCCGTGACATTATAGAGACCTATTCCTATCGGAACAATAAGGGTAACTTTATCTTTTGTTGGGATAATGGACGATACATTAACCATAGCTTCCACGCAAATTGTTGTCTTACACCCTACAATTTTGAGCTTGCTATCCGTGACATAGAAGAGGGTGAAGAAATCACCGATGATTATGGATATCTCAATATCATTGAGCCGTTTGCGGCATGTGATGAGGGAGATGAACGGAAGATGGTCTATCCCGATGATTTATTGCATCACTGGCAAATATGGGATGCTCAAATCCAGTTAACATTTCCCCATATAGTAGCGGTTGAGCAAGCCCTTTGGAACTTCCTCCCCCTGACAACCACACAACTCATCCCCAAAATGGTGCAGCAAACCTATAAAATACCTTCCCTAAAGAACTGTTATTGCGAGGACAGATAAAAAAACTTATACCGCCAGGGCACTCTTTTCAGTACCACCTTGAATGGTGTAAGTTTCGTACGAGCAGGCAAGCTGCTCAACTCAGCTTTAGTATCACTCCTATCTTCATTTTTTTATCTTCCCACCTGTTGCCAAGAAGAACTATTCCCATCACAGAAACGCTTGCTACGGTGTAGCATTTTTTCGTCTAATTGAGAAAAATAATTATTTTAACTATTGCCTAATTGAACGTCCCATATTATGGTCTCGCCAAACAAGTTATCTACCGGAACTACAGTTATATATACAAGGAGCCCCAAATGAAATCTACCACTATGTACTCAACACTTTTTGGCATCATAACGCTTTCTTTTATTCTTACGTTTCCTGTATCTTCCCAGGCAAATTACATTATAACTTTCACTGATTCAGTGAACTACTGGGACGGTTATGGCAATGGCACCGAGCAAGATAACAAGGATGTGATTGGCGTTCCCAATATCACCGGTGGATCCATCAGCATGGACAACAATGGTTTCATTGACCAGATTTCTTTTACCCACACTAATAACAACACCAGTTCTCCTGATATTGGAGATCTGTTCCTTGATATTAATTCTGACGGATACTGGGATTATATTATTGACGTGACAAGCAAAAGTGGCTGGGTCTCTTCTTCAGATACAACCGGTCTTATTTACAGTTTTGGAGAAAGGGATTTTTCCATTGCCGACAAAGATAGTTACGTATACTCTGAAGCCTACTGGAATGGTGGTCAACGTGCAGAACATCCAGTGGGATATGACAGCACTACTGGTCTTGGCACCGATACCGGACTGTTTGCAGATGTGACTGGCCCCTTTGTTAACACCAACCCCGTTGTATTCAATTTCTCCAGTGATCTTATTAATATTGGTGGGAAAGAGCTTACCATTGGCTTTGGCGCATCATGTGCCAACGATGTTCTTCTCTCCTCAGTAACTGCCCCAAATCCTGTCCCCGAACCAGGTACACTCCTTCTTCTTGGTACTGGCCTTAGCGCGTTTGTTGGCAGTAGAAAGCTTCGAAGAAACAAAAAATAGTCATATTTTCATATTTACTGTAAGGCTCCTAAGGGGGTGTCATCTGCTTTAGCGGATGACACCCTCTTTTTTTTGGCTGGTTATAACTGTTGTCTGAAGTTTAGAGTTTTAGTTTTTTTCGAACTGAGGGGACTGATTTTGTTTTTCTGAAGCACCGGGGACAGAATGATTTTCACAGCACTTCATTGCATGCGCATAACTTATTAAAATTTAACAACTAAAAAAAAACAAATCTGTCTCCCGGTTAAAAAGCTATGAAAAAAATTCAGTCCCCTATCATCGGAGCTGTTCACTTTGCTGAAACTCTAAACTCCAGTCTCTTTACAATTTTCCTATTAACTGCTATTTGCCCAGTGTCACTTTTGATCTTGCTGTTTTGACGAGACTGTAATAGGCTGGAAACGGATGTTAAGGCTTTTAAAGCCTAACACCAGTGAAGAACGATAGGGTGGCATTCCCCCCCAGAGATATAAGTCACTAGACCATAATGGATTGCCGAATGTCTAAAAAGTTAACAAAAAAATTATTAATCAAAAGCGCACGTGAAGCCTCCCGCCGGGCTGTTAGAAGAGCCCGACAGGCAAACGGAGCCATTACCTATGTTCAGGGGAAAAATATTGTGAAAGAATACGCTGATGGCCACGAAGAAGTCATTGAGACTCTGGACAGGGTGTTTGTACGACCTACTCAAAAAATTTATCCGCTTAACATAGAACAAATTGGGTAGGGTACGAATTTTTGCAGGCCCTAATGGGTCTGGTAAAACCTGTCTCTATGAGGACCTCAAAAAACAAAAACTAAATCTTGGGCAGTATCTTAATGCTGACCTTCTTTTTGCTCAAGCTAAAAGGGACAACCGTATAGACCTATCACAATTTAATCTAAAATTATCAACTAAACACATCACAAACTTCTTTTCCGCACACACCCTTTTCCCCCGAGTTCCTTCTTTTCCTGATATCCCTTTTTCCCTAAGTGAAAAAACAATTCTTTTCAACAACCAACCGTAAATATATGAGATCGCGATATTACAGATCTCTAGAAAACTTGTTACCCGCTATGAAGTTGGCATATCGAACCTATATTTTTGACAACTCACGTAAAAATTATAGACTATTGGCTCGAACAACACCGACCAAGAAATTACACATAGAAACTGAACAGCTCCCAATCTGGTTTTCAAATTACGTCCTTAAAAAAATTTCATAGAATAAAATTGAGAATTGACCCTTCCCTAGATGGTCTAAAAAGCCAACTCACACTCACTCCAAACAAACTATTGTACCACAATTTTCCTTCTTGGTTTTTCCATAAAAAAGGGAGAATATCCCAATTCAGGGAACGCCACCCAAAAAAGAATTATTTTCTGTATAATAAAACCATTACACACTATCGTGCTGCCATTTTGGCACTATCTCCCATTTTTTGCTTCCGGTAATTTTTTCTCAGCTTTCAACGATTCATTTTTTATCTAGAATGACACGCTGTTACACAGACCCGCAAAGCGGCACAAATTATGCATTATTTCCAGCAGATACTTGTTATCTTACGTATTTATCAAAACAATGGTGTTGATCTGATCATGTACTTGACACACCAACTCCATGGTAACAATTTAACTATTGCAGTTATCCCAAATGAACCATATCATAAACAGACTAGCTGATATCGGATCGACAAAAGTGGAAACACTATACAAATTGGGCGACCAAAAGGAACATACCTTGTCAGCACTCACTACTTCTTCAAAATCAAAGCAGCCATTCTTACATATTGACGACATACTGGTACTTGTCGTTGACCCAGGCGGAAAAGTCTTACGTTTCAACGATAATCTTCGGATCTATTTTCCCCTCAAGAAAGGGCAGACAATCCCCTGCGACATACTCTCGTCTTTGTTCCCCAGTCTGGAAGGAAAGAAACTGGAAGTCTCCGCCATGCTTCAAACAATCGTGGCTCGAGATAAACATCCTTGCCTTGAAGAGGCATGTTCTTACACATCTCCCAAAGGAGAAAAAGTACATATAATCTGGTCTGTACGTCTCATCAAAGATTCAAAAGGGATATCAAATGAGATTATTTTTTATGGTCATCCGACCAGCCACCTGCATTATTTGCAACAGCAACTCATAGACAGTGAAAAACGATTCAGTACCATTGCAGACTTTTCCTGCGATTGGGAAGAATGGCTGCTCCCTGATGGCAGTCTTGAGTATGTTTCACCTTCCTGCTTCGACATTACCGGTTATACGGCTGAAGAGTTTCTAGGCAATCCAGAACTTATTGTTCACATTACCTATCCGGCTGACCGCCCCCTTTATTTGGAACATATCAAAAACGAACTTCATCCCCATCGCAAAAGTGCTGACCTTTTTTTTCGTATAGTCCATAAAAATGGTGAAATACGATGGATATGGCACCGTTGCCAACCCGTATTCCTTGACGATGGCCGTTGGCGTGGCCGCCGTACCACAAACAGGGATATAACAACGCAAAAGATGGCCGAAAAAAGAATCGCCGAGCAGCAAAAGCTTTTCGATGCCGGCCCTACCATTATTTTTCGCTGGCGTGCAACTGAAAACTGGCCTGTCGACTATGTCTCACCCAATATCGAACATGTTCTAGGCTATACTCCTGAAGAGCTACTGAATGGCACCACCCCTTTTGCACATTTAGTACACCCCGACGATCTAACCCGAATAGTAAAAGAGGTAAAAGAGTTTAGCAGTTCCAATGTTAACTCTTTTGAGCAGGAGTACCGCATATTGGACAGTAACGGTAAGGTCAGATGGGTTTATGATAAGACAAATATCCTCCGCTCTGAACAGGGAGAGATTACCCATTACCACGGCTATTTAGTTGAAATAACGAAACAGGTTGAACAACAAAATATTCTTCAGGAAAATTCTATTGGGATGAAATTGGCCCTGGACATGGCCAATTTGGGATACTGGAATCTGGACTACGCAAACAACAAAATCTCCTTTTCGCCAGAATTATACTTTTTGCTTGGCCTCGATGAAAAGAGCTTTGTGCCGAGTAAAAAAAACCTATTGCGCCTAGTCGATCCACCTGATCGCAAACCGGTGCTATCCTGTCTGCGAAGGATGATCAATGGTGAAAGTACTCAATCAGTTATAGAATTCAATGCTCGCCATGGAAGTGGTAGCCTTCTCAACCTGCGCATGAAACATCAAGACGTATCCGATACAACCGGCAAAATTATTGGTCGGCAAGGAATCTGCCAGGATATTACATCCTTCAAACAAACCGAGGGGCAGCTCCTTATCTCCAGCATGATCTTTGACCACAGTATTGAAGGAATAATTATCACGGACCAAAACGGAGTTATCCAACGGGCCAACCCTTCTGCCTGCAAAATAACCGGCTATCCTGAAGAGGAGTTACTTGGCCAAAAAACCTCCCTTATAAAATCGAGCAAGCACTCCTCTACCTTTTATAGCAAAATGTGGCATGAGCTACTTATCAACGGCAGTTGGCAAGGAGAAATTTGGAACAAACGTAAAAACGGAGAGGTTTATCCAGAATGGCTAAGCATCGTTGCCGTCCGTGATGGACATGGAGAACTCATTAAGTTTATAGCTGTTTTTCACGACATCAGTGAAGAAAAACAACATGAAATGACCATCTACCACCAGGCACATCATGATGCATTGACCGGCATGCCAAACCGCGTCCTCTTACTTGACAGGCTCAAAATGGCCATGCGCATGGCAAAGCATATGGTGGATAAAGTGGCAATCCTCAGTATTGATCTCGATAACTTCAAGCATATCAATGATTCACTTGGCCATTCCATCGGCGATCAGCTTTTACGTGATGCAACAGAGCGGCTAAAGGCTTGTGTGAGAAAAGAGGACACCATTGCCCGTCCCGGCGGCGATGAGTTTGTAATTATCCTAAATTCACTAAAAGATACCATTTCAGCAGAAAGAACTGCCCGGCACATTCTGCAATCCTTCCGAAAACCATTCCATATCCAGGAGCATGAACTTTTTGCCACTGCTTCAATTGGCCTCTCCTTTTACCCCGAAGACGGCGGTGAAGAAGAGCAACTGATAAGCAACGCGGACCTGGCTATGTCCGAGGCCAAAAAGGAAGGGAAGAACAGCTATCGCCTCTTTACACCATCGCTCAATGAGCGGGTAACTCGCCGATTATCCCTTGGCAATCGGCTACAAAGAGCCATAGAGCATAACGAATTTGCTATCTACTATCAGCCCAAGGTACTTGTCAACACTGGCGAAATCTACGGAGTCGAGGCTCTGATACGTTGGCATCCTGACCCAGACACTGTTATTTCCCCAGCGGAATTTATCCCTTTGGCTGAAGAAACCGGGCTGATCATCCCCATCGGGCAATTCGTTCTTGATCAGGCCTGTCGCCAAGCCATGCTCTGGCAACAGCAGGGATTTAAGCTTTCTGTTGCAGTAAACCTCTCTACTGTCCAGTTTAACCAAAAGAATTTTGTAGAAACAGTTGAAGCCATAATCGAAAAAAACGCCATCCCAACCCGTCTGCTGGAACTGGAAATTACCGAATCTCTTATGATGGATAATGAGGATATTGCCATCGACTATCTCTGGAAATTAAAAAACATGGGGATCAGCCTTTCCGTCGACGATTTCGGCACCGGTTACTCTTCACTCTCCTACCTGAAACAATTGCCAATCGATTGTCTGAAGATTGACCAGACATTTATCAAACAGCTTCCGGCCAACAGCGACGATATCCTCATTACTTCAGCCATAATCAGTATGGCGAAAAGCCTTGGTTTGGATGTGGTCGCCGAAGGTGTTGAGAGCATCGAGCAATGTAAACTGTTGCAAGAGAAGGGCTGCAATAAAATCCAAGGCTTTCTTATCAGCCCCCCATTACCAGCAGACGAGCTTACACCACTTCTCCTTTCTCCATCCAATTCGCCTCTTTAAGGCCACCTTGAAAAACCATCATCACCCACAACCGGTCCCCGTACCCTGACACCCGCCAGACCCGCAGCTCTTTTTCGCCCGTCGCTTAAAGGCAGACAATCCTTTTCCTGCATAAATCGCTTCAAGCCCTGCGTCAATAAAACCTGACATGGTTACCGGCGTAATTCCTGCCTTTTCAAAAATCTGCTTTGGAGATTCTCCCATCTCAGCAACCATCACTGCCCGACAGTCATAGAGAAGGCGGGTGAGTGCCTGCCACCTGCCAATGCCACCTCCTGGACGGGGCGCTGGCCTCTCTTCCACTAAGCCAAATCCACCCTCTTCTTTTTTTTCATAGATGAGAAACTTCTGGGTCTCTCCCAGATGTTGATTAACCAGCATTCCTTCAAGGCTGGCAACGGCCACATACGGGCGTGGTTTTTCGATGGGCTTTGGCATGGTGGCACAGGCATTTAAACAACCTGCCATATCACCGGATTTATCCTTTCCAAGAAGACCCACGGCATCGGCCCGGCATCGTTTGCAATGACGCATTTGTGGCAGATGTTTCTCACATTTATTCCGCAGCGCGTTCATGGTGGGTTTATCAGGTTCTTTAAGATCTGCAAAGGGGGTATCACTATTGGGCAGCATGGCCATACAGTTAAAAAGATCCACTCCCATCTTTGCCATGGTTTTTGCGGTGGCTACAGCATGATGATCGTTAATTCCAGGAACTGTAATAAAATTGATCTTGACCGTCACTCCACGAGCTTTGAGTTTTTCAATGGCGGTCATCTGTCTTGCCAGCAATAATTCTGCCGCCTGAATATGACGGTAGATAATGTTTCCATCCCGCACAAAGGTATAAATATTTTTTGTAACCTCCGGATCGACCCCGTTAACTGTTACCGTAACATGGGAAACACCAATATCAGCCACCTCGTCCACATGGGGAGCAAGACCGAGACCATTACTGGAAAGGCAGAGAATAAGATCCGGATAGTTTTTACGTAAAAGCTGCATGGTGCTAAGGGTGGCATTTGCATTGGCAAAAGGATCTCCAGGGCCTGCAATTCCTGCAACAGTGATACGCGGTTCTGCTGCCAGTACTTTATCCATATAGACCAATGCCTGCTCTGGACTGAGAATTGTTGAAGTAACACCAGGACGAGACTCATTTACACAATCATATTTACGGTTACAATAGTTGCATTGGATATTACACTTGGGTGCCACCGGTAAATGAACCCGGCCAAACTTTCCTTTAACTTTCGCATTAAAGCAAGGGTGGCGTGAAAGGTCCGGGGTATTGTTCAGTGATATTGTTTTCATTATTGTACTCCGTAAAGATTATCTGTTTTCTCTGCTTTTTAAGAGAGATAGTATTGTGTAAATTTTGTGAAGTGATCAACAAGTTGCAAAGTTACATATAGGAATATCCCACCGGTGACTTGGCCTGTTTACTGGCAATCATAGCATTCACCACCAGGTCAAATAGCTGCTGGGCACCACGGTATCCAAGATGCAGAATACGCTGTCCTCCCATACGATCATGGATGGGAAAGCCCACCCTGATTAAGGGAATATCCATCTTTCGCGCCAGGGGATAGCCCTTGGAATGACCCACCAAAAGATCGGGTCCAAGGGACTCGGCAAGTTCGCTGATATCAAAAAAATCCATACCTTCAAACACCTGGGGCTGCTCCTGTAAAATATCTCCCGTTGCACCCTTGATCCGCTCAGCAAGTTTTTTACTCTTTCCACCGGATGCGCAGAGAATGGGAACAACGCCTATCTCAGCTAAAAAGGCGCTAAGCCCAACCACTAAATCCTCTTCACCGTAAACAATTGCCTCCTTGCCAAAGACGTACTTATGAGCATCGACGTAGGAATCGACCAGGCGCCCACGCTCTTTTGCGTGATATTCGGGTATAGGCCGCCCCGAAAAAGTGGATAGTTTTGCAAAGAACTGGTCGGTGGCTGTGATTCCCATGGGCACATTTATCCGAATATTCTCAACGCCAAATTTATTCTCAAGGATTGCCCCACCCGAATTCTCGGCCATGGTATGACCAAACTCCATGGTGGCCATGGACTCACCCATTGTTTTAATGGCCGAAAGAGGTGTACCTCCTGATTGGATCTTTTCGTAGGTTTTCGCTGCCATTCCATCCATTGTGTCGGAAATATCGGGTAAAATGGTGACGTTCAAACCAAAATCCTTACAGACCTCCTGCAAATACCGAATGTCTGCTGGAGACACTAACCCTGGTAAGAGGTTGATATGTTTTTCTTCACTTTGCTCGCTCACCCTTTCACTCAAAGCATCTACCGTGGCGGCAACCGCATTATGAAAACCCTCCATATGGGTTCCGTTGTAACTCGGGGTGGATACTTGCACCATCAACGGCTTATCACCAGGAAACTCCCTTTCATATTCGCTAAGAAAATGGGCAACATCATCACCGATGGTTTCGGTAAGACAAGTGGTCGCAATACCGATCAGTTTTGGTGCATATTTTTTGGTAACATTCTGCAGGCCAAGTTTAAGATTTGGTCCGCCACCATACACCGCATGTTTTTCGGATAAGGAGGATGATGCGATATCAATGGGTTCATTGAAGTGACTAATGATATATCGCCGCATATAGGTGGCACAGCCCTGGGAACCATGGAGGTATGGTACTGCTCCCTCAATCCCTTTAAAGGCTAGAGAAGCACCAAGCGGTGTGCATAGCTTACATGCGTTGGTGGTAGAAATATAGTTGGGAGGGTTCTTACTCATGACTTTCTCCTTTATTACGTTCAGTGAATCGCCACACAGGACTCATTACCGACGAGTAGACCTCTTCTGCAAAATTCAACATGCCTGAAAAACCTGCCAGGGCCTCTTTACGTTCATGGTTGTGGTCACAAAACCCAACACCAAGCTTATAGGCAATGGGGCGTTCCTTGACACCACCCACAAATATATCCACCTCTTTTTCCTCAAGAAAGCTGGTAAGCTCCAACGGGTTTGTGTCATCGACGATGATGGTTCCAGGGTCAGTAATCTCAGCAAGTTCTCGGTATTCCTGTTCCGTGCCCGTTTGCGACCCAACCATAACCACATCCATATCCAGCAAACGAAAAGCCTTAACCAGGGAAAATGCTTTAAAGGAACCGCCCACATAGATGGCCGCTTTTTTGCCGGCAAGCGCTTTTTTATAAAATTCAAGACTGGGTAAGAGCGTTTTTAGCTCCCTTGTCACCAGTTCCTTAGTCCGCTCCATCATGGCAGGATCGTTAAAATGGCCGGCAATGTCGTAGAGGGCCTGGGCCATATCTTCCACTCCAAAATAGGAAACCCGGATGGACGGGATCATGTATTCCTCTTCCATCATCTTGGCAAGATCCATGGTCGAACCAGAACATTGCACAACATTTAACGCGGCCCCATGGGCCCGTTTTATATCGGCAACCCGTCCATCACCGGTAATGTTGGCCACGACCTCAATCCCAATTTCTTCGAAATAGTCACGAATCATCCAAATCTCACCGGCAAGGTTAAAATCACCCAGGATATTTATGGAATACGGAGAGATACCGGAAGGATCACCCGTACCGATAAGACGAGCCATGGCATTGCATGCAGCGGTATAGCCCGCACGCTTATTTCCCTTAAACCCTTCCGATTGCACCGGAATAACCGGAATCTTTTTTTTCGCCTCCACCTTGCGGCATACAGCCTCAAGATCATCACCGATAATCCCGACAATACATGTGGAATAGACAAAAGCTGCCTTGGGTTGATGCCTGTCAATGAGCTCATGTAATGCTGCAGTCAACTTTTTCTCACCACCAAAGATTACATCAAGCTCCTGTAAATCTGTGGAAAATGAAAGTCTATGTAATTCTGGACCTGAAGAAAGCGCGCCACGAATATCCCAGGTGTATACGGCACAACCGATGGGACCATGGACTAGATGCAACGCATCGGCGATGGGATAAAGCACCACCCGTGATCCGCAAAAAACACAAGCCCGCTGACTGACTGCACCAGCTAGGGAGTCTTTGTTACAAACCAGTTTAAAGGGTTCTTCTCCGGTGCGATGGATCTGCTCTTTTCGTTCTTGTAATGCTTCCATAGTGATTTCCACCTTTGTAGAATTCGGTTCATTTTTAATAAGGTGGATATAGCAACGGCTGTGCCATACTTTGCAGATGAAAATAAAATATTAGAATTCAGCACGTTACAAAGACAACACCCAGCAACGACAACAAAACAACAAATACAGGAAATGTAGCAAAGATGACAAAAAGGAATGATGCGCCCCTTTTGTGTAGCGACCCTTTTGAACCTGCAAAGGGATCAAGAGAAACTGGTAAGACATATGCTAAAAGTCCTACGCGCCAGGATCAGTAAGTTGTCCTTAACTAAATGAAATGGTACGATTTACAAGTAAAACTTAGAGAAGCGAGTAAGAAAGAGAATATGTTTACTCTTTCTTACTCGCTATAGTAGTAGAGATACTGACTATTCGGTTGAAAACGAAGATTCCAACCTGGAAAAAACAATGAAAGGATAAAACTACAAAAGGTAACAACAAGTGATCACAACACTTATCAAGTCCACCAAATGGAACGTTTTGGCGGATTCCCATTTTTCTCAAAGACATCCCCTGATTCTTTTAATATGGTGGCCAGCTCTTCCACACTAAATGTATACCCATCAGCCGCTGCCATTTCAACAAACTCTTCCATGGTCGCCGGCTCATCATAACGAGCCCGAAAATGTTTATCTTCTCCGCCTTTTATCAACAAGTTTTCCACATCTTCTCTTGCCATCACCGTTCTCCTTTATCTGTAGATATTGTATACAAAACTTATAACCATTCAATTCATAACCTGTTGGGTGGTGAGTGTTTCCATCTGCACCGCAAGGTTTATCATTTTACTCACTTCAGTCTGGGTCGGAACTTTAATATGATACTCATCCTGATCACAAATCTCCTGAAAGGCATCCAAACTTTTTAGTTCCTCACCAAGACCTTGCAGCCGGCCGGGCATAACCTCTTCCATGGACTCCACCAAATCATGCATGGTGTGATTGTAAGGCAGATTGCCACTTTTCATAAGCATGGCCATGATCAATTTTTCTATGGCCATTGCCACCAAATTATAGAGGATTTCAGTGGTAAACGCTTTTTTTCCTGCAATATGTGCCCTGCTGGCCGTTGCAAGAAACTGCTGCCCTTCATGCAAAAATTCCTGCCATCCCCTGATTGGGTCCTTCTGAATGTCACTAAATGCAACCATACTTTGGCTAGCGACTATCTCTTTTTTCAACATGATTTCACCTCGTCACCCTCAATAAAATCAATCTTTAGGGTCTCTTTTTCCCCTTCTTGAAGCTTGTAAAAGTGGCCTTTGCCAAAAAGCATGCCATGGTCTTCTGCCACCTTTGTCAAATGGACAAGCACATCCACAAGCTCCTCAGCATCAGCATCAGCGTTGATATGAATAAGTAGCTGCTTTTCGTCATCGGTAAATTGCAACAACAAACCGGTATGATTCAAGGCAATCAAATCCTCATACACGTATGAGATATCCATTCCGGCTGCCTCAACAATGTTTTTCACGATTCCAAGTGGTCTTGTTGTCATTTCTCCACCGTTACGTTAGCAAAGGTCCTTTTTTCACAACATTTTCTTTAGCTAATAAGGTGCGCGGCAGGAGGCTCACCATCCTCAAGGCCATCTAAAATTTCATCAATAACTTCTTCCGAATTGACTTCCTTAAACCACCAATTCTCAGGTTGGATAACCATGATTGGCCCCTTCTCACACTGCTTGAGGCAGGTCGTGGCCGAGATCAAACAATCTAGTCCGCGATCCAATACTTCTTCTTCTATATATTGTAAAAATCCATCGGTTCCCTTGTGACAGATGCCCTTTTTATCACCATTTGTACGGAAGGACTGACAGACCAATATTTGTCGTTCTGATATTGCCATTTGCTATTCTCCTTTATTGATACAGCTAAGTTGAGCAACTTGTCTGCTCAAACGAAACATGTGGTCTTGTGATATACTGTTGTTTCCATTTATAAAGCAAAGGGTGTGCCAACGACCCACATTTCAAAGTTATCTTGTTAATACATAATGTTACACAACAATCGGTTCGACAAAGGAAGGGATGCGAGCCAGGCACAATTGTCACAAATGCTACAAAAATGAAAGCACCTTTCTACTTTTTACATTTCTTTTTCTTGCCGCCACCATAGAGGGTATCCACAATCCCTTCAATTTGGCCAGTGGTAAGCAAGATGCTGATACCTGCTGCTGCCAGTTGTGATCTTGGAGCTTCCCCCGCATGGGACGCCAGTAGACAAAAACAATCAGAAAGCGTTTCGGCAAGTTTTGCCCAACGATCATCGTCGCCAGGCGATGGAGCAACCCGTGTTTCCAATAAACAAGCCAGTCCGTCATCCCTTTTCCCGTAGATTAAGAGTTGGCTGGCCTGCCCCAGATGAAGATCAACATCCATTCCGGAACTACTGACCACCGCGACATAATTCCGATCACCAACCGGCTTTGGCAAACTGGAGCTCTCTGTGCAGCTGCTGGGTGTGCCAGGGGGAGGCAAGGCAGGCTCACTATCTGCCACAACCGCCTGTAAAAATGGAGCTGCTCGTTCTGCTAGACTAGCAAGATCAACATCCTCGCCGCGCAGTACCATTTGAGTGGCGCCATATCCAGCCATGGTCTTTGCCACCTGCTCAACCTCATCCTGGTCTTTCTCCACCAGGGTCTCAATACAAACCGCAATACCTACTTCAGCACAAGCCATACAAAACTTTTTCTGCTCCTGAATAAGTAGAGCAGCTCCCTCTTTAAGGGGTAACGTCTTTTTCCCTGGCCTAATCCAACTATACAAAGCAAGTGCTTTTTCCAAAGAAACGGTCTGCACCTGTAAATTTACCTGATCAACACCCATCTCCACTAAAGTTGGAACCTTATCTGTCCCCGTTAGGCCCAAAGTACTCATCAGTAATTTTGCATCTTTTTTTTCTGCCTGTAATAACTCAAGACATGCAAGGGTGGATGTCCAGGAAGAAAGCACATCACCTGGCCCACAGAGGCCAATGGAAAGAATATTCTTTCCACCCTTTCGTAACTCCTGTAGCCAATTCACCGCTTCTGCCGGAACCATTGCCCCTGGCAAGGGTTTATCGTCCTCCGAGCGTAACCTGTAACTTCCATTTGGCCCAATGGGTAAAATCAAATTAATATCAGTTCTATGGATCATATTCTTTCCCTACCCTAAAATATAAAAGACACAGCCATCACTGAATAGTTCAGGATGGCTGCATCTTAAAAAATAACATTTGGTTATCTGTAAAATCACATTGTTACAGTACTAACTCAAAATCTCTTTCAGGGTCATCCCGGTCCTTGCGATCAAGGAGCAAGTTCAAGATCTTTTCAAGCAGTCGCAATCCACCTTTGTATCCAACGGTTGGGAAGTATTGATGTCCCTGTCGATCAAGGATAGGAAAGCCCCAGCGCATAAACGGGATATCATCATCCCGTGCGATGTATTTACCGTAGGAGTTACAGATTAACAGATCAACCGGCTCATTTTTAATCCACTGATGAAGAAGAAAAAGATCGCCACGGGCCTTCACATTCACTTCATAATCAAGACCTTCAGTAAGCTCTTTGATCCGTTTTTCAAACTTCTTCCCAGGAGTACCGGTAACGATATGTACAGGACACATATCAATGGAGAGTAAAAATTCCACCATGGCAATCACCTGATCCGGATCCCCTGCTATGGCCACCTTCTTTTTATAAAAGTATTGGTGCATATCAGTGATCATATCCACAAGCTGTCCGCGCTCAAAAGCCAGTTCATCTGATACTGATACGCCGGCGATGGTCCGTAGGGTATCCACAAATCGATCGGTTGCGGCAAGGCCAAAGGGCATATCCAACACTGTACAGGGAACCTTACATTTCTTATCAAGCTCACGGGCGGCATCGGCCGAACACCATTCACCAAGCGCAAGGGTTCCCATTGAATCACCGGTTGATTTGAGTTCTTCTATGGTAGTCCCGCCATCGGGAAACATTTTATACTCACCGGTCATGGGACCATTTAAAACACCTGAAGTGTCAGGAAACATGATAGATGAAACCCCGGTAAGCGATGCCATCCGTTTAATTTCTTCCATATCGCAAGGCTCAACCCAACCCGGAATGATATTTACCTTGCCGTTTTTCTTGCCGCTCTTTTCTGAAAATTCCACCATACTTTTAACCATGGTGGAAAAGCCGGTAACATGGCTTCCCGCGTAACTTGGGGTAGATGCACCCAAAACGTATTTACCTTCCGGGATTTTCCCCTCGTTTATTGCTTTCTTTCTAATCTGAGGTAAATCGTCACCGATGGTCTCTGAGAGACAGGTGGTATGTACTGCAATAACGTCAGGCTCGTACACACTGAATATATTGTTGATAGCCTGCAAAAGGTTCGCCTGTCCACCAAATACAGAAGCACCTTCAGTAAATGACGAAGTGGCCGCCGAAATGGGTTCTTTGTAATGACGGGTCAAAGTAGAACGATGATACGCGCAGCAGCCCTGTGAACCGTGGCTATGTGGCAGGCAGCCGTGGATACCCAGAGCCGCGTACATAGCACCGATGGGCTGGCAGGTCTTGGCCGGATTAATGGTCAAGTTCTTGCGCTCTGCCACTTCTGTGGGAGTATGTCGTAAAAGCATTGTATTTCTCCTATCAGGGAAGAAAAAATCTCTTCCCCGCTATAGTATTAAAAAATTAAATCAGGATTGGGCAAAACTGGGCTGCTGCCCGCCTGCTACTATTCCCAAACGTAGGCGGCGGTCAGTTCCGGACTCTCCTGCCATGGTGCCTTCAAGTAAGAATAGACCTTAGATCCAACCAGCCGATCAATTTCATTATAAAAATTAATCGCCCCTTTAAAGCCTGCATAAGGACCACCGGAGTCATATGAATGGAGCTGTTTCATTGGCACGCCAAGCTTCATAATGGAGAATTTCTCTTTAATACCGGCGCAAAAAATATCCGGTTTCATAAGTTCCACCAATTTTTCCGCTTCGTACTGGTTGAGATCATCAATAATCATGGTCCCCTCTTCCATTTCAGGAATCAGCCCATCATACTCTTTGAAATCAACACCGGATTTGGCCAGCGCCTCAAGCTCCGCTGTTGTTTTCCTTGGGGAGTAGCGTGTCTCATCGGCTTCTACTACTATTTCTTCAATATTTCGACTGTCGGCATCAACCTTGAGGTTTGGTATCACCTGCCGTCCTTCATAATCATCACGATGACCAAACTCATAGCCTGCACAGATGGACTTCATCCCCATTTCTTTAAAAAGTTCCATATAGTGATGGGCCCTTGAACCACCTACAAAAAGCATGGCCGTTTTTCCTTCTGTACGACTTTTCACATCAGCGGCAGCCGCTTCGATCTCCGGCATCTCCTCAGCGATGACTGCTTCCACCCGGTCGATAAGTTCCTGATCTTCAAAATAGGCAGCAATCTTACGCAACGATTTTGCCGTTGCATGGGCGCCAATAAAGTTGACTTTCACCCAGGGGATACCAAATTTTGTTTCCAGCATATCCGCCACATAGTTGATTGAACGATGACACATAACAGCGTTCAGATCGGCCTGGTGTGATGAGGCAAACTGGTCGTACGTTGAGTTTCCGGAAAAAGTAGCGAGGTTGGTTATCCCGCATTTTTTAAAGATCCGGTCAATCTCAAAACCATCACCACCGATATTGTACTCACCAAGGAGATTTATCTTGAACTTGCCCTCTTTGGGCTCATCATTTTCACCGACGATATGCCTGAACACCTGGTTATTTGCGATATGATGACCCGCTGACTGACTTACCCCTTTATAGCCTTCACAGGAAAAGGCATACACATTACAGTCTCCGAGCTTCTCCTTCATTTTGGCAGCCACGGTATGGATATCATCCCCAATCAAGCCCACCGGACAGGTGGCAAAAACCGCGATTGATTTTGGATGAAAGAGGTCATAGGCCTCCTGGATAGCTGCCGCCAGTTTCTTCTCGCCACCAAAGATGATATCCTGCTCCTGCATGTCGGTGGAAAAGGCATAATTCATAAAGTTTTCGCTGTCCGGCGAACCATATGGACCTGGCTCTGTCTTATTACGCCTGGTTAGCCACGCATAAAAACTACATCCGATTGGACCATGGACCAGATTGACAATATCCCTGGTGGGTCCCATGATAACACCTTTACAACCTGCGTAAGTACAACCACGCATGGTGATAATCCCCGGGATCGTTCGCACATTGGCGGTAATTTCAGGCGTCTCATTTTCAAGCGCTTCGTTGATTAATATTTGTTTGGCACGCTTACGGGCAACTTTTGGCGGATATTTGGCAATTAGCTTTGCCTTGACGTCCACCGGGTCCCACTGCACCATTTTTTCCTGTATCTTGGTCATGCTGACCTCCTGTAAATTTCAACTCTTTAGATCAATGTATTCCTGCAAACATATTCCATTACAGGATGGCCTTTTCCCCAATTTCTCCGGTCCTCACCCGCACCGCATCGCTAATCGGCAGGACAAATACCTTTCCATCCCCTGGTTTGCCAGTCTGATTTGTTTCGATGATGGTCTTGACCACCCCGGCTACTTTATCGTCTTCCGTTACCACAGTGATCATCCGCTTGGGATAGAGCTTTCCTTTCTCACCTAAGAGGGCCGCAGCTTCCTCGTACCCTTTCTCGGCACCAGCCAACACAGCCGGATTAACAAAGCCTTTTCCACGGCCATGTGCCTCGTGGGCAAAGAAGGCATCAACGCCTGCCTCGGTCAACGCCTTTTTTGTTTTATTCATCAGATTGATGCGCACAACGGCGATAACCTCTTTCATGGCGCCACCCCCTCGGAGGCTGCGGCTGTATCCAAAACACCGGAAGAAATTGTATACGATTCCTCAAGGGGACTAATAAAAATCTTTCCGTCACCAAAGGCTCCTTTCGTATCCGTTCGTGCCGTCTTCATTATCGTTTCAATAACAAAATCCTTATCCGCTTCATTGATCACACTCATCAACATGGTTTTCGGAATCTCATCATAGGTCACTTCCCCAATTTTAATGCCGCGCTGTTTACCACGACCTGCTACAGAATACTTCGTTACTGCCGGGAAACCGGCATCCATCAATGCTGCCAGAATTGCATCTGATTTTTCAGGTCTGACAATGGCTCGAATCATGATCATCATTTGTTTACTCCGTTATTCTTTTTTTATTCACGAGATAGGAAGATGTTCCGGTTTCTAGGCGTCAAGTAAGCCAAATTCCATCAGCAGTTTTTCCAGTTCCTCAATCTCCATGGGCTCAGGAACTACAAACATTTCATTGTTGTCAATTGCCTTGGCCAATGCCCGATATTCATCCGCCTGCTCAGCTTCTGGATTCCAGTCAATTACGGTCTGCCGATTAATCTCCGCTCGCTGTACATCATTGTGGCGAGGAACAAAATGAATCATCTGGGTACCAAGTTTCTCAGCAAACTTTTCGATCATTTCCTGCTCATTATCAACCATTCGTGAGTTACAGATCAGTCCTCCCAGACGTACGTCTCCTGTTTGGGCAAACTTACGAATACCTTTAGAAATATTGTTAGCAGCGTACATGGCCATCATCTCACCGGAGACAACGATATATATTTCCTGCGCCTTACCATCACGAATTGGCATGGCAAAACCACCGCAAACAACGTCGCCCAATACATCATAAAAGGCATAATCCAGTCCCACTTCTTCTTCATAGGCGCCCAAAGACTCAAGCATATTAATGGAAGTAATGATTCCACGGCCAGCACAGCCGACTCCAGGCTCAGGACCACCAGACTCAACACAAAGGACACCGCCATACCCTTCCTTTCTGATATCGTCAAGTTCCACATCCTCACCCTCTTCACGGAGTGTATCAAGGACCGATTTCTGGGCCAGACCACCGAGCATAAGACGGGTTGAGTCAGCCTTGGGATCACAACCAACAATCATGACCTTCCGTCCCATTTCCACCAAACCGGCTACCGTATTCTGAGTTGTTGTTGATTTACCGATTCCACCTTTTCCGTAGATTGCTACTTTTCTCATTGTATCCTCCATTGAGATAAAAAAGGGGCCTCTCATTTTGTTTGCTGCCCCACATATTTTTTTGCTTCGGTATGAAGCATCGTTCATGTAAAAACTTTGCAGACACTATTCCAAATGGTGTGCCAAAAGAGTGATACAATTTATTTCCTTATGTTTTCTGTATGTTACAGCTTCAAACCATAAAAATTCGATCCTACAACAGGCTGGCGTTTTTAGTACAAAAGAAGACAAAAGGGGATGGAACCTACAAAATGGTATACAAAATCATACAATCCCCATATTGACATTTTTGTGATTTATGGTTGTATTGTATTCCCACTAACGAACATATTTGTAATATTAAGACCATACTACTACCCTGCAAATTTCAATAACATTTCAATATTACATATAATATTTTACACGGCATATTATTTGCAAAATAGTGGTACCGAACAAAACACAACATTCTCAAGGAGTGTGAGGAAATTATGTCTACCCATATAACGGCGGATGGCGCTGGCAACATGGTTTGCAAAGTTGAAACATTAAAAATCAAAGCATTGGCTGAGGCGTGTAAGCTTATTGGCCGAGCTGTCCATCTGGATACCTGCCTAAGCCGGGTGCTCCAGGTCCTCCATGACATTCTGCAAATGGAACGAGCCACCCTTGTCCTCCTGGACAGTGGTGGGCATAGCCTTTCCATTCGTGCATCATACGGTCTTTCTGTATCAGAGGAACAACGAGGAATTTATGGGATTTCTGAAGGCGTTTGCGGTCAAATCTTCCAGTCGGGAAGCCCGTGTGTAATCCCTGACATCAATCAGGAACCGCTGTTTTTAGACCGAACCGGGGCCAGGACAAAGATCAGAAAACAGGGCATCTCATTTATCGGGGTTCCAGTGGAAGTGAATGGCGAACCTGTGGGAGTATTAACCGTTGACAGGCTCTTTGGCCCGGAAGTCTCTTTTGAAGAGGACATCTCTTTCTTGGAAATTTTAGCCACCATTATCGGACAGTTTCTTTTGCTTCACGACGCGATCAGCAAAAAAGAGCAGAAGCTGATGGCCGAAAACAAATCCTTAAAGGCCGAACTCCATAGCCGGTTTTCGAAACATTATATTATTGGCCGCTCGCCCGCCATGGAAGAGGTATTCTGGACCATAGAGAAGGTGGCTCCCAGCAGAGCCACGGCGCTACTCCTTGGTGAATCCGGGACAGGCAAAGAACTTGTCGCCCGTGCGATACACGAAGCCAGCCCAAGAAAAGATGCGCCATTTATAAAAGTTAACTGTGCAGCATTGCCGGAAAATCTTTTGGAGAGCGAGCTTCTGGGACACGACAAGGGTGCTTTCACCGGGGCCACAGCAACACGCCCCGGTCGTTTTGAGATGGCCGATGGAGGCACCATTTTCCTTGATGAAATTGGCGAAATGCCCACGCTCCTGCAGGCAAAACTGCTCCGCGTACTCCAGGAACGCCAGTTTGAGCGGATCGGTGGCACCAAAACCCTCACTGTGGATGTAAGAATTATAGCCGCCACCAACGTGGACCTGCAAGATTTTGTTGACCGCGGCCTTTTCCGCTCCGACCTCTATTATCGATTGAACGTGGTCCCCATCCGCCTGCCACCTCTACGCAACAGGCGCCAGGATGTTCCGCTATTAATAGAGCACTTTTTACGATCCAGCAACACCCGTAATGATAAGGAGGTGACATTAACCACAACGTCACTTGACTATTTAACGAGCTACGAATGGCCCGGTAATGTGCGAGAGCTGCAAAACCTTATCGAACGACTGGTGATTTTAGCAGACCGCTCTGCTATAAGCCCTGAGGATATCAGTGAACACCTTCGGGCAATTCCTGGTCCACCACGATCAGAAGCGGCTACGCAGCAGCCGCATACGCCGCCATCCACTCCCATGGGAATGGCAAATTCCCTAAAAGATATGGAGCGGCAGGAAATTGAAGCAGCACTCCGGCGTAACGGTTGGGTACAGGCAAGGGCGGCACGCGAACTCGGGCTTACCCAACGCCAAATTGGCTATCGTATTAAAAAATTCAACCTTGAAAAACCCGATTTTGCATTGGCGTAGTTTGTAGCAAAGGACTCTATCCACCGACAGAGTCCTTTGGTTTACACTTATCTTTGCCTCTTTTTGTGCTTCATGACGGATTTACAGTGCTTCCCGAACTGTTTATCTTTTTTTCGTTTATCTGCATATGACATTTCATAATAGAAGGACTCTTTGCGCATTTTCATATAATTCTGATAGCGATCTACTGATAATTGGCCATTGTCAATGGCACCCAAAACCGCACACCCTTTTTCTCTACTGTGCGTGCAGTCGCTGAATTTACATTGGCCTGCCAGATCCACTATTTCAGAAAATGTTTCTTCAATCCCGTTATCAACAGAAAAAATGCCAAGCTCCCGCATACCTGGAGTGTCGATAACCATTGCACCACAATCAAGCACTGTCAGTTGTCGGTGCGTTGTGACATGCCTTCCTTTGCTTTCTTTTTTACTTACATCTCCAGTGCGAAAAGTTGAATGGCCGATAAGATTATTGAGTAACGTTGTTTTGCCAACACCAGAAGAACCCAACAGGCAGTATGTTAGGCCAGGTTGCATGGCTTCTTTCACATATTCTATCCCGGATTGATTCTCGTTGCTGAATGGAATAACCTGTAAACTTGGCATAACTTTTTGAATATCATTTACCCTACCACTAATCTCCTCAGGATATAAAAGGTCACTTTTACTGAGCAACACAACAGGCTGAATATTGCTTTCGTGGCATACCACAAGATAGCGCTCAAGCCGCCGGACATTAAAATTTTCATTTAATGATTGGACTATGAATGCCACATTTATATTGGCTGCAAGTAATTGAAAATCAATCTTTTTCCCTGCTGTTTTCCGTTTTAGTAACGATGTTCGAGGCAAAACTTCATGAATTATGGCAAATGTATTTTCATCATAAAAAGTGACAAGTACCCAGTCACCTACTGCAGGGAAGTCGATAGGAGATGAAGCACTAAATAGCAGTTTTCCAATCAGCTCGGCAGAAATTTCATGCTCACCATTGCTGATAATATAACTTTCTTTATGAACAGCAACCACCCGTGCCATGTCATACTGTGTAAGACCTTCAGGAGAAGCTAACCCTTTGGTTACGGCATTAAACCCTATTTTCTCCAAATAATTTTGCCTTAGCATATTGCAATTTCCATGATGTATTCATGTGACATCCTGTACATTGTTCATGCCAACTCCAGAAAGCCAAATTAATAGTCTCTGCCACCATTTCCCGCCTATTTTGATCCCGTTTAAAGCAAGACGTTTTTCCGCATCCACTCAATGCGGTGATTTTAAGCCAATCATCGACAATGCAACATCAGTAGCATTATAATTTTCGATTTGCTTTACATGTTTAACTCTATTTCCCACAAGGACAAAATTATATTGTAACTCTTGAGAAGCCTTTTTATCCCAGATAGCATCTCCAAAATACGATTTGGAAGTGAAGCGATTTAAGGGACACCTTTTTTCGGCAACTTTCATTATACCCACCCGGCTATTGGAATCAGAGCCTGATGCAAAAACAATATCGGAATAATCTATTCCAGCACTCCTAAGTTTCATTCTAGCGGTTTCTTCCCAACCACCGGTGGCAATCGCCAAACAAACATCATTTCTATTTTTTAGCAGCTGCACAAATTTATTCGCACCAGGGATTTCAATAGCTTGTTTCTTCCGCAACTGCTCTCCCACATAAGCCATAAACAACTGTTTGACCTTTTGCTGTATTGAGTTCCTTTCAATATCGAGGTTGTTTATACTTATGATCTCATCCAAGATCCCAGAATCTGTTGTGTTTTCATAGCTTGACCAGTCAGTATTTATTTGCTGTGGAACAAACTCTTTAATTGCTCTGAGATAGCATTCATCTTCAAAGCTGGAAGTGTTTACTAATGTTCCATCTATATCAAACATTACAAGATGCATTAAAATCTCCACCAGTTATAAAGTCCATTACAGCGGCGTTAAATGCTTCTGGATTTTCTCTGTACATTCCGTGCGACGCATTTGAAATCGTTACCTGTTGATGTTTTTTTAAGCACAGCTGAAGTGCAGCATGCATCATTCCGTAAAGCCAAGGGCTTTTATCACCCGTTTCAAGCAACACCGGTGCTTCTATTTTCTTGGCGTCCTTGCAATAAAAATCCTCCTGCGCATCAGTAATAAGGCTTATCAGCGACCATGCGTTGCCTCGACGGATCTGTTTTGCCGATCCAGGAAGCTTTTTCCAATTTCCAGACACACTGACTGCGTCAGAGAACACCTCAAGTCCACCATCCCAATCTCCTTGTTTTAACTGTACTATTGCCGAAGCCACGAATTCTTTTCGCTTTTGAATTTCTGCTTTGACCTCAGGTGTTGCAGGAAGCATTTTGTTTAGAGCCGCAGGATCAGCTAGTACCATACTCCGTACCAGTTTGGGATGTTTTGCTGCAAGGATTAGAGCAACATTTCCACCACGCGAATGTGCAACTAAATGCACCGGGCCGGCATTAAGCTTTTCTACAAATACACGGAGATCGTCTGCATGTTGATGTACGGAGAACTTATCCCCCTCACCATCCCAGCACTCTGGATAACAATGACGCAAGCTTACAGCAATAGTTCGGTAGCACGTACCGAAAGAATCCATCTGATGCGTCCATGTACGATAATCGGATAATGAGCCGTGAACCAAAACTAAAGGTATGCCTTGACCGCATTCAAAGTATGCCATTTCATAATCATTGACTTTTATAGTCTTAACCCCATGCGGCAGTCTCCAATAACGTGACATATTACTTCTCATTAATGATCGACGCGTCAGCGCCCCCGAGCCCCTTCCCGTCAGCCTCTATGCATTTGTTGTGCTACTTTTTATTTTTAGGTTGCCTCATATTTAAAACCAAAATGACCAGTACAAACATTGATAATCATCTAAAAGGCACCTCCGGGCTAAACCCAATACCATCAGGTATGGTGTCCGACAAGAGAAGACCAATTCAACTTGACGGAGGCGCCAAATGAAGCTGTACGCTGGGATCTTTTGATGGGTGCCCCTTTTACTTGATGGGGTTAAAAACCCCTGTAAGTGCCCCTCTTTTGTCCGAGCGCCTTTGATGCTCGGATTTTTTTATGAAGTTCCAACGCCAAATTTCAAGTAGTATGCAGCTTGTACGGTTTAACTAAAATTTCTGCTGAAATACCAAGACCTTTTTGTAGTTTTCGTATCATGGTTATTGATAGTGACCTCTTTTTGTTTAGTATCTCTGAGACCCGTGCTCGCGAGCCAAGAAAAGGAATGAGATCATTACGAGATAACCCTTGGCTTTCCATTTGGTGAACTATAGCTTCAACGGGGTCTGGTGGCAAAATAGGATGATGTTTTTCCTCATATGCTTCAATAAGTGTCACAAGCACATCAAGTTTATCTCCTGCAGGAGAATTAATTTCAGCTCCCATTAACTTTTCCACTGCTTCGAGAGCTTTGCTATAGTCAGACTCTGATTTGATAGGTTTAATTTCCATAGCGCTTACCTCAAATTGTTGTGGCATCAACTTTGTCATATTCTGTATGGGTTCCAACAAAACGGACATAAATGACTCCAAAATCATAATTTACAACTGTAATTAGGCGGTAAGTATTGCCTTTAATGTTAAATATCACTCTATTGTTGGCGACAAAGCTGGAATTCCCATAATCTTTCTTTATGTCGCTTGATGTTCTCCAGTCTTTTGATTTTGCCCGAGCGTGCCATGCCCTTAAAGGTTGTTCCGCATCTGGATGGGTTTCCCAAAACTCCCTCAATGTTTTCTTTGCAATTATCCTCATAAGCAAAAATATAGCAAGTTACCGTTTTGGGATCAAGGGCCAATTTGATTTTATTTTCGTAAGATTCTTTTCAAGCGCTAACGACCGAGGCAGGGTCAAAGGGGGCCAAATCTTTATTCTTGACACCCTTGTTTCAATATCAATAAGAAGTTTATTAAGCTCTTTGTCTTTTGCAGCTTTGCTTAATAAACGTTTTCGCCCCTGGCTTACTGTTGAGTAATCTACACCAAGCAACTCGCCGATTTCCCGGTTATTCAAACCGGCATACTTATACAACGCAATCATAACAATTTGTCTGGTTGTGCCTTTTGAATTGAGGAGATCCTTAGCGCCTGTTTCCTCTTCTACTGCTGAAAGAACATCTTCCTGGAATAAATAATGATGAATTCTTCTCACATCGGGACGCTCACGGTCCTTTTTGCTCTCAAGATATGTATTGCGGACCCAATCTACAAAACCGTCACTTCCCAATATACTCTGCCCGATTATTTTCTCTTTTATAACCAGCCCGGCAGAAAGATCTTCCGCAAGTTGTGTCTTATAACGCGTTCGTCCTGTGCGAACATCGCCTCCATATTCTGAGAGAACTTGATCATATTCCACAAAATCAAGTTTCTTTGCTTTGGTTATATAACCGGGGAGACTACTCCATGTATAGTTCCACAGATACTGCAACCGCTTCTCGAGAGGCATTCTCTTAAAACCAGCCACTCGTACAGGGTTTAAATGAATATAACGAGAAACCTGAGACTGGTATGCATCCTCCTCAACGAGGAAACTCTTATATCGGCCCTGGTATAAATGACCGACTCGTTTATGACGGCGATTATAGTAGGAGGTGTAAGTGATATTGAAATGACGCATGAATTCGCCAAGATTGCCCAGTGGGGTTTGGGCCAGGATGTGCCAAT
>JBNKKR010000042.1:0-31685 GCA_050291935.1 Desulfocapsaceae bacterium
CGTCCGCTTTGTTTTTGCCATCTTTGTACGGAAAAGAAAGGATATTGAGCTGTATTTGTGGTGCCGTTTTGTAATTACTTTTATTTTCTTCGTACCAGGCAGCAAGAGACGTATCTTCCACCGTTACCTGTTCCGTGAAACTTGCGGGGCTAACTTCAGCAAATTGGATGGTGATGCTTTCTTTACTCAGTTTGTAAAGATCAGCAATTTCAGCGTCCGTTACGGTCATTGCAAATCTGCCAATGGATTGAACACCTTTGGTGGATAGAGAATCATGGCGCATGGAGTCTTCGAATTTGTGAGGTGTCAGGTGATTGGACTCCAGGGTTGTTTTATATTTCTCCTTGCTGAAGGTGCCGTTTTCCTGAAATTGAACCATGTTTTGGACGTTACGCTGGATTTCAGGGGCGGAAACACGAATACCCATGGCCTGAGTGCCTTGACGCAATAAGGCTTGTTGGATAAGCTGCGTTTTGACCTGTTGCTCAATTCCCAACCCTTTCATTAAGGCTTCAGGTACTGCTCCACCAAATTGTTGGCGATAGGTGGAGAGTAAACGGTCATATGCCTGTTGATACTGCTGAAAACTAATGTCTTCATCGTTTACAACGATGGCGGCTGTGTGACTGTCCATCATATTGGCACCCACGCCCCAAAAGACGAAAACAAGGGCTATAACCAGAACCACAGCCTGGATAAAAGTCGACTGAGATTTATCTCGAAAAATTTGCAGCATTTCTTATTTCTCTATGTGAAATGGAAAAATAAATTCACTTCTTCCGTCGTTTATACGGGAGAAAGTGGGTAGATTTTGTAAACCAAACGTCCAATTGATTGCATGTCATGATAAAATGACGCTCTTCTTAATCATGGCCGAGAAAAATCTACATGCTATGACAACGCAGTGCAAGAAAAAACATTGTTTTTAGATGTTCCTATCTTATTAATATATAATTGTTTTGTTAAATAACCCTTAGAAAAAGTGAAATAATCACGTTTTCTAAAGGCTATAGAGCTGGTCTTAGGGGTGTAAAATGATTGCTCATTCACTTGACAAAGTTTCAGGTCTATGATATTTAAGCTGACATTCTTTTAGAAGCGGAAACGGTGAAAGCCACAAATGATATTTTTATGGAGGATAAAATGCCAACAATTGAACACAATGGAAACACCTACAACTGTGATGAAGATGGATTCCTGCTTAACGGAATGGATGATATGAATGACGACTGGATCGATTACGTTAAAGGTGTTGAAGGTATTTCAGAGTTGACCGACGAGCATCATAAAGTGATCGATGCCCTTCGTGAGTATTACAAGAAAAACGGAATTGCGCCAATGGTACGTATTCTTTCAAAGACCACTGGTTTTCCTCTTAAGAGAATCTATGAGCTTTTCCCATCAGGACCTGGTAAAGGAGCTTGTAAAATGGCTGGCCTTCCAAAACCTACCGGTTGTGTATAAGGCTTGCATCTAGTATTTGGCTGACACCGGTACAAGTGGTAAACCGGTGTTTAGCTTAGCTCTTTTTAGGAGCTGTTTGTACCTTTGCTTTTCTTGAAAAGATAAGGGGATAGACTGGCAGGGTATAAAAGATTTAAGAGTTGAAGAAGGTGTTGTTCTTTATGGAACAGCACCTTTTTTTTTGGATACAAAATTTTCCAGTAACTGTGCCTGCACAGCAGCTATTTTGGCGTGATAGCTCTTCTTGTCCACAGTTGCACCCTTCATTCCTCCACGTAAATTTATCTCAGCAAGGTAGGTCTTGCCGTCTTTCGTTGTCATAAGGTCCAGATGGGCAAAGGGGTATCCTGCCCGAGTCATACTATTTTTGCAGAGTTGTATCTGTTTTTCATCTAGCTGGACAGGTGTTGATGATCCTCCGCAATGGAGGTTGTTGCGAAAACCATGTGGATTATTCCGCTCATAGGCTTCAATAAAGTCATCGATGAGTATTACGCGGATATCACGACTGTCTGTTACAAAAGGCTGCAAGACAAAAGGAAAAGAGAGGACGTTGTTTGCTGCTTGGGTGTAAACTTCTTCAATGCTTTGAAAGAGGAAAATGCCTAGTCCGGCGTTTTTGCGGTCATGTTTAACCACTACCTTTCCAATTTCATGCTCTCCATAGAAAGAGATTGTTTCCAGAAGTTCGTTGACGTCGTATATGACTACAGTCTGAGGAATCATCAATGGTGCAAGCAGGCGGGCCTGAAAACATTTGGAACGGGATGCGAGCTGACTGGTTGCAGAGGGGATCAGATGAATCCCTCGTTCTTGAAGATCAAGTAAGATATGCTCTTCTCCATACTTAAGCCGTAGGCGACAAGTAACTATATCACCAGCACGTAGTGTATGGTAGCAGGAGAAGAATTCGTCGTTGGTCTTGATAACCTGCGGGCAATAACTCAAAAGAGCATCTCCGCAAAACGGCCCTGGAACTCAGAAAGATCTGCTTCGCATTGGGCACAGACAAGTTTTAGCGGACCCAAAACCTGAGAATCATCTCCTTGAGGGGTGAAACTTCCATCTTTGTTTTGTGTGTAAAGCGTTGTGATTACTACACCTGTGGCCACTTCAATAAAATTTTCATCATTACCGCATTCCGGGCAGATGATTCTGTTTGAGGGAGAGGGGAGGTCCTGTGGCTGCAAAGGAGTCAACTGGTTGAGGTTGTAGTGCTTTTTGGTGGTGGTGCGGTCGGTTTACTCTTCTGTATGGTTGAGGGACTATCTTTAGATGCGACCTTCATTTCACCAACCAATCCGGCACCAGGTTCAACGGTAAGACTATTACTTTCTATTCTGCCGTGGATGGAACAGTTCTTGCGGGCGGTAATCAGGTTCGCCTGAATGTCTCCTTCTATGGAGCCATGGCAGACAAAAGTGGAAACCTTGACATTTCCGGTGATTTTTCCGCTTTCGCTGAGGATAAGATGTTCTCCTTTGATGTCTCCTTCGATTTTTCCGTCGATACGGGCCTTGCCTTCAAATACCAGCTCGCCTTTTACTTCCATTTTGGCATCGATTATGGACGAAATCACCTCTTTATCGGCCTGTTGGCTCTGCTGCTCAAAATCATCTTTTTGGTTGAAAATCCCCATATTATTTCTCTATATCTGTACTTTCTGGTTGTACGTTGTTTTTTGCTACTAAACGGTGCTTTATTTTCGTCTTTTGATCAGACGTTAACGTTTTTATTGCTGCTGCCTGCTTGAGTTTGTAGCTATGCATAAACTGGGATGGATTGATGGGTTTTCCGTGGAGGCAGATTTCATAATGGAGATGGGAGCCGGTTGAACGACCGGTGTTGCCAACTGTACCAATTTTCTGTCCACGCTGAACATTCTCCCCTCTTTTTACAGTGATACTGTTCATATGGGCATATTTGGTGCTGTAGCCATTGCCGTGATTGATCTCGACATATTTGCCATAACCGCCGTTTCTAAAGGCCTTTGCCACAGTTCCATCGGCTGTTGCCCTTATGGGATCTCCTGTATGTCCTCGCAGGTCCACTCCGGTATGAAATCCGCGCTTATTGTTTAAAGGGTCTATACGAAGACCAAATTTGGAGGAAACACTACCAGAAACTGGTCTTCCAAGGGGTAAAAATTGAATAGTATTGAGATAGGTGTCGGAACGAAAGAGCAGTTCTTTGCCTATATCATCACTTGGTTTTACAAATGGTCCACCGGAGTTGCTGGAATCAATAACGGGAGTATCATCAACGTCAACACCAATATTGGTCATGATACGCTCAATCATATCACTTCGTTCTTCAAGCTCAGTGACTGCGGTGTTAAGAAGATCCGCTTTTTCTTGTTTAAAGAGCTCAGCCTGGGTGGCGTTTTTATCTTTAAGCTCGCTCACCTGTAAGGCGAGAGCTTTGTTGCTGCTGGTGGTCTGGTCCAGCTCATCGGCAAGACCGTCAATTGTTCCGTTTAGGGAGGCAACTTCGTTATTAAGATCAACATTGGCTTTAATACTACGAAGTGCACTGTAACTTGTGAAACCAAAGGTGAGCAGGAGTCCGGCCATACAGGCGGCGGTGGACTTGATCTTGCGTTTGGAGAGAACAAAACTCCGTCCCTTTCCCTCTTCTCCGGTGATAAGAATATGTACGTGTTCACTCATTGTGATTTGCTTAAAGCTGGTGTATATAGTGTGCGGCTGGGAAGGTCCCTTGCAAAATTTTCGAGAGTGTAATCTCTGGGGCTGAGAATTTCAATATAAAAGCCACTTCCGCAAAATTTGGTGTATATTTCTATCCCTCGTTATCTCCAATTGAATACATTATGTCTCATCTTCTAACTTGTCAGGCATTGTCAAAATCTTTCGGGGCTGAGTCCCTTTTTGAAAATATTAACCTTGTGATTCATCAGGGTGATCAAATTGGCCTCATAGGGCCAAATGGAAGTGGCAAGTCCACTTTTTTGAAAATCGTCTGTGAACGGCTCGACCCCGACGGTGGCAAAATAATACGACGCAAAAACGTTAGAACTGCTTATTTAGATCAATCCGATAGCTTTGATGAAGAGGCAAGTGTCGAAGACAACCTTGATGCAATACTCGACGTGGAAGGCCTTGATGCGATGGAACGTCATAGTCGTGTACAGGCGTTACTTTCGCGGGCCGAGTTTGCAGATCCAACAGTGGCGGTGAAGTACTTGTCCGGTGGTTGGCGAAAGCGTCTGGCCATATGTTGTACACTTGTGTTGCAACCCACTATTCTGGTACTTGATGAGCCAACGAATCATTTGGATATTGAAGGTATTTTATGGCTTGAGAAAATCCTTTCCGGGGGACTTGGCGGAAACGTCCAGGCGGCCCTAATTGTTAGCCATGATCGAAAATTTTTAGAAAATGTTGCAAATAGAATAGTTGAAATTTCACCTGTGTATCCTGATGGATCCCTGCAGGTGAAAGGTAATTATTCAAAATATCTTCAAGAACGGGTCAGTTTTTTAGAAAACCAGCAGCGTCTGGAAGAGCGTTTGGCCAATAAGATGCGAAGGGAAGCCGAGTGGCTTGCAAGGGGGCCAAAAGCCCGTGCAACAAAGGCCCAATATCGAATTGATGAGGCGGGTAAATTAAAGGCCAAGCTTGATGAAGTGCAAGGGAGAAATCGTGCTTTGCAGCAGGTACGGATAGATTTCAGTGCAACGGGGAGAAAGACAAAGAAACTCCTCCATGCATCTCAGATTTCGAAACAGTATGATGGAAGGACTCTTTTTTCTGCGCTTGATATGGTCCTTTCCCCAGGGAGTCGGCTTGGCCTTTTAGGGAATAACGGTTGCGGGAAATCTACGCTTATGAAAATTCTTGCGGCCAGTGCAAGTGATGATCAAATGCCGGATTCCGGTGAGTTGTTCACTGCACCGGATGTGCGGATTGTCAGTTTTGATCAAAAGCGAGAGGGGATTGATCCTGCAATGACGTTGCGTCGGGCGCTGGCACCTGAAGGAGATGCAATTCTCTACCGAGGCGAGTCAATCCACGTCGTAAGTTGGGCCAGTCGCTTTCTGTTTCGGGCAAGTCAGTTGGAGACTCCGGTTGGACAGCTTTCCGGTGGGGAACAGGCACGTATTCTTATTGCTGAGCTTATGCGACAGCCAGCAGATATTTTGCTTTTGGATGAACCTACCAACGATCTTGATATCCCCTCTCTTAATGTGCTGGAAGAACGTTTACAGGAATTTCCCGGTGCATTGGTTTTGGTCACTCACGATAGATATCTTCTAGATTCTGTGTGTGATCAAGTCCTTGGTTTCGATAACCTTGGTGGCGTGAGTTATTTTGCCGATTATGAACAATGGATTGCTGACTTACAAAAAAAAGAGAACAAAAAGGGAGCAGTAAAGGAAAAAGCAGAACCGAAAAAAGTGTCATCCAAAAAGAAAACCGGTAAAGTGGGTAAGCTTTCTTATATGGATCAGCGTGAATATGACCAGATGGAAGCAAAGATCATGGAAGCCGAGGAAGAAAAGGAATCTTTACAAGCGCTTTTAAATGATCCGAAGCGAGCGCAAAATCCGCAGGAACTGGAGGAGCTTTGGTCGCAAGTGGAAGAACTGACGCAACAGATCGAAAAATTCTACGAACGTTGGGATGAGCTGGAAGAGAAAAAGCTTGCCGGGTAGTGGTTTATTTCTTTTGTTTTATGTCAGTGTAACTGCAAGTCCAATAGAGATAAAACTGCAAAAAAATATCCCGGTAAGATAATGGAATGGGTTCATAAAAAGGACGGGTAGTGTACCGAAAGCAAGCATTATGAAAATTCCAAGGGCCATATGGATAATTTTTTGTTTGTGTGCCATCAGGAAAAGGAAATGTTATGTGAACGCATCTTTGCCTCCCGTTTATCATTGTGTGTGGATAAACAGGAGGTGATGTTGAAAGCTGTTTTTGTCGGAATATTTTATTTCTTTACGGCAACTTTTTTGGGAGTTTTGTTGACATATTTGAAGAACACAGGAAATGCAACAAAGAAGGCAACACATATCAGGTATTCGATTCCTTTGATATGGGTGTAATAGTCAACCAAAGTGTGCAGTGGTTTGATCATGCCAATGGCTGTCATATATTGCCCTGCCAGTTCACTTACAGACCAGCCGACGGATGAGAGTGCACTGGTGAGTGCAGCACCGACCCAAAGACATACCAGAGAGCCAAATCCCAATAAGATCCTGCTTGCTGTTTTAGAAGTTTTTTTGTTTGTATTTTCGCGCATTATTTTCTCCAGAAGAGTTGTGGCTATTTCGTTAGACTCCAGTTATGGCGGTCAGTAATCCCTTTGCCATGGTGACGGGTCCATCCATCAAGAGCGTTGAGATAAGGGCTAATGTTCCCCAAACCCCAACTAGTGCTGCCATTACTACACCGACGCCCAATGCAAATTTTGATACCTCATAGCTTCTGTCAACCTGGGTGGATAGTTTTGTGCTGGTATTTGTTGTCATAGGATCCTCCAAATATATTGAGGCGGACGAAGTGTCCGCCTGCCAGTCATTTGTTATTGGTGTTAGCCAACTATTGCGCCTAATAGTCCTTTTGCCACTTCGGTTGCGCCGTTGTTTACTAAGGCGCTTACCAGGCAAATGGATGCCCAGATACCAACACATGCTGTTGCGGCAAGTCCGAGACCAAGGGCAAAGGTAGAAGTTTCATGGGCAATGTTGCTTTTCGTTACGGTTGTTGTGGCGGTATTTGCGGTCATGGCTGCCTCCTAACGTTTTGAATTTATATTTCTTTTGCTTCGTTTACTCTATATAAAGCATCAATGATGCCAGTTGTGCTGTTTGTGCCACATAATTTTAAAAAACCAGATAATCACTTGTTATAAATAATAAAAATAGATTTTTTGTCTTGGCTCGCTATGCGACATAATTGTGGTATGGAAAGTGTTGCACGATCAAAGGTGTTGCAAAGCAGAAGAAAAGTGTAGTTTTGTTCCCCCACAACTGTTTCAACCTGTGGTAGATAGGGGTGAACCCAATGGAAAGATTGGGAAACATTCTTTTTAAGGGTGGATGATTTTTTTACTTGATTTTGTGCATAATACCATTATTGTTTTGTGTAATGGCACAATTGAAGTGAGTTGGTTACATTAACAGTAATGGAGGAAGTTCTAATGAAAGTTGCCGTTTCAGCAGTGGGGAATAGTGTTACGTCTCAAGTGGATGCCCGTTTTGGTAGAGCTGCATGGTTTTTAATTGTGGATAGCAAATCGGGAGAACTTCTGGAGGCAATAGATAATAGTGGTGGAAAAGCAGCAGCACATGGAGCGGGTATTGCGGCCGCAGCTTTGGTTGCTGATAAGGGAGTTCAGGCGGTGTTGACAGGAAGGGTTGGCCCGAAAGCGCAACCTGTTTTAGAGCGAGCCAATGTCAAGATCGTTAACGCTATTGAAGGTGTTGTCGCAGATGCGGTAAAAGAGTTTGCTGCGGGTTTTAGTGCTACGCAAACTCCCCTGCAAGGTAGCGGGCAGGGAAACTGCGGAAGGGGACGTGGCCAGGGAAGAGGTATGGGACAGGGCCGGGGGCAATGTCGTAGAGAGCAGTAAAACAGAGTTGTATGGAACCAATGGAGCAGTAGATGAAAATTGCTATAGCAAGTGGCAAGGGGGGGACTGGAAAAACAACAATTGCAACCAGTCTTGCGCTAAGTGCCGGAGCCGGGGCGCAATATCTTGATTGTGATGTTGAAGAGCCAAACGGCCATATTTTTTTAAGGCCTACGCTTACAAGCAGTGAGCTGTGCAATGTTACCGTGCCATCCATAGATGAAAAAAGGTGTACTGCCTGCGGGGAATGCAGGGATATTTGTAATTTTAACGCCATCGTACAGTTTGGTGAGACAGTGATGACCTTTCCTGAACTATGTCATTCCTGTGGTGGTTGTTTTCGGGTCTGTAAAGAAAATGCACTCCTTCCAGCAGTTCGAGAAATTGGAGTAGTGGAGTCGGGAACCGCATCAGGTCTTGGATTTATCCATGGCCGGGTGCGGATAGGTGAAGCCATGAGTGTCCCCTTGCTTAAAGCGGTAAAAGAGAGGGCTGAGCAGGAAAAGTTGTTGATTATTGATGCTCCCCCTGGGACGTCTTGCCCTTTTGTTGAAACAGTCGCCGATGCTGAATATGTAATACTGGTAACGGAGCCAACGCCGTTTGGGTTGCACGATTTACGCTTAGCGGTTGAGGTAGTACAAAAATTTGAGATTCCTTGTGGGGTGATTGTGAATCGCGCAAATTTAGGCGATAACCGGGTGGAACAGTTTTGTATGGAAGCGGCTATTCCGGTATTGTTATCAATTCCCTTTGATCGAAAAATTGCAGAAGGCTATGCTCGGGGCGTTAATTTAATTGAAACGGTTCCAGAGCTTAAGAGTAGTTTTGTTTCTGTGCTAGATACTATTGCCGCCCAGGTGGCGTAAGAAGGATCATGTATGAAAGAGTTATTGGTACTTAGTGGAAAGGGCGGCACCGGCAAAACGAGTATCGTCGGTGGCTTTGCCCATCTTGCAAACTCTAAAATTTTACTTGACTGTGATGTGGACGCATCTGATCTTCATCTGCTGCTGGCCCCTTCTCCCCTTGAGGAGCATCCGTTCAAATCAGGGGTGAAAGCTCGTGTTGATGAAACAAACTGTTCCTCCTGTGGATTGTGTGAAGAAATCTGTCAGTTTCAAGCAATAACAATAGAAGATAGGGCGCAAGTGTCACCATTTTCCTGCGAGGGTTGCGGAGTATGTGCCCATTTTTGTCCCGAACAGGCCATAGAACTCACTGCAAATCATTGTGGTACGTGGTATATTTCAGAAACTGCTTATGGTCCCCTTGTCCACTCGCAACTTTTTGCAGGAGAAGAGAACTCTGGTAAGCTTGTTTCCCATATCAAGGGACAGGCAAGAGCACTTGCTGAAAAAACAGGCATTGAGCTTATACTTATTGATGGTTCTCCCGGGGTCGGTTGTCCGGTAATCGCATCTTTGTCAGAGGTAGATCTGGTGCTTGTGGTAACCGAACCAACCCAGTCGGGGAAGCATGATCTGGAACGTATCCTCAAACTGGTAGCCCATTTTAACATTCCAGCGAAGGTCTGCATTAATAAATGGGATCTTCATGCGGAGTTGAGTGCTGAAATAGAGGCGATGGTGAGGGAGCAACAGGTTGAGGTTGTCGGGAAAATTCCATTTGATCCCGACGTGATCAATTGCCAGGTACAAGGTATTCCTGTGACCAGCAGTGAAACCAGTCTTGCGGCCTATTCCATTGGGGAGTTGTGGCAAACAGTGGAAAGATGTCTTCAGGAGACAAATGGTAATACAACAGAAAAAAGCACGATACAATCATTGCGTTAGGAGGGGTTCATGTATACGATTTATCCCATAGTTATGGGGAGCAAAGTTTTTGACAAGGGTATGATGACCTACCAACATGACTATGGAAAACCCTATACTATCCCTATTTATAGTTGGCTTATCCGTGGCGGTGAGAAAAATATCTTAATTGATACAGGTGAGATGCATCCTGTGCAGTCAGAAGATCGGGAGACAGGGATAGGGGGAAAAATATATACTTTTGAAGATGGTCTTGCCTTGCATGGACTCACTGGAAAAGATATTGACGTGGTGATTCACACCCATCTCCATTCCGATCATTGTGAAAACGATTATAAGTGTGAAAACGCAACCTTTTATATTCACGAAGAAGAGTTAAAAACAATAAAAAATCCCCATCCATTGGATTACCGTTATGTGGAAGATTTTATCTATGAGATAGAGGAAAATAATCAAATAGAGGTGATACGTGAGGATTGTGAGTTATTTCCAGGTATTGAGTTGATGCATACTCCAGCCCATACCCCAGGGGGAATGACACTGTTAATTGATACTGCGAAGGGGAAGACCGCCATTACCGGATTTTGCGTGATCCAGGAAAATTTCGATCCACCGGTACAAATTAAGGCCATGGAAATGGAGGTTATTCCACCTGGAACCAATATTAACAGTTACAAGGCCTATGATATAATGCTAGCGGTGCAAAAACGTGCAGATTTTATTATTCCACTACATGAGCCCATGTTTGCCAGTGGTGATCCCATTTAAAATCCTCAGATGACCTGAATACAGTTTTTAGTGGCCAGTTGCAAAAACAGTATTCCATAGCCATCTGATACCAATTATTCATACAAAAGGAGGCAGAGCAGTATGAGTGCAATCGTTATTTATTCATCTAAAAGTAATAATACCAAAAAAGTGGCAGAGGCCATTGCAGAAGAAATGCAATGTGGGATGCGAGCGGTTCAAGACGCTGGCGATATAGCGGAATTTGACACTGTGGCTGTGGGATTCTGGTTGCAAGCTGGTGCCCCTGATCCCGCAACGCAGGAATTCTTGCCGCAACTGGGAGGGAAGAAAGTGTTTCTTTTTGCCACCCATGGGGCTGCTGTGGGGACTCCACCGGCCGATAACGCGATGGTGAAGGCCAAGGAACTAGCAGGAGGCGCCGAGATTGTCGGGACCTTTAGTTGTCCTGGCCAAGTAGCGGAAAAGGTGCTTGAGATGGCAGCAAAAAAAGATCCGCAACCTCCATGGTTGAGCGCTGCTCCGGCGGCAAAAGGACATCCTGATCCAACGGACCTTGCAAATGCAAGAGCAGCGGTGCAATCGGCCCTGTAAGAGTTGTTCACTATTCTTCTTTTGGCCCGCCTTTCTTGTTTGTTGAGGGTGGGTCAAAAAAGCTAACAAGTTTCTGACAGATATATACCAGTATCATAACGCTCACCAGCACTGCCATCCAATCCAATAGGCGTGAGAATTGCGGAAGGAGCCAACTTAACATTATCTTGTCTCTTTTCTAAATGGCATGGTAATAACGCACAGGTTGCTCTGGTCAGCCTCTTGGGTGACGTTGATACTGCCGCCAAACAGCTGGATAAAGTCATGGCAAAAGGTCATATTGTGCCATGGTCTCTTAGTGCCGGTACTGTTGTCCTTTAATACGACCTTCCACGGGGCACCGTGATCTTTAATTGAAAAGACAACCTTGTTTTGCAGAAGTTGTTCACTATCCAGGGAAATGACAATCTGTTTCTTTTCATTTTTGGGGTTGCTTTTGGCTTTAAGCGCAACCCTGCTGCTTTGTATGGCCGATAAAATGACCAGTTGCAGGTCGCTGACATGGTAGTTCAGGGTTTGTTCGGGATCGTCGAGATGAAGAAGCAACTCGATCTTATCATTCTTTAGTGTTTCCTGGATCAGGGCCAAAATGTGGGCAAAGAACGCATGTATTGAAAGATGTTGTGGTATGCCTTCTTTGGTAGTGCTGGTAAATTGAATCATACGTACCAGCAGTTCTGCCATCTTTTTTTCTTCACCATATAATTTTTCAAGCAGATGTTTGGCGTCATTATCCAGTAAAAGATCGGGACTGAGATCAAGGATGGCCTGGGTATAGTTGAGAATCCCATTGGAACGATTGATCAGCTCATTACTCAAGCCTCCCAGTAAATTGCCAACACTACTATTTCTGTATAAGCGGGAGAGCTCACTGCTGTTTTGATGATCGAATTGATGACTTTTCGTTTCCGGTAAAGCGGCCATATTCTCTATGGTTTTATGTAAAGAGAAGAGAGAGATTGCTTTTTCTTCATCTGGGAAAAGACGTTTGCAATGTTGGATAACGGGTGAGGTAATGTAACGGTTAATAATAAGCAGCATCATACTCACAAGAGCGATAATAACGGCAAAGAGGCCAACCAGAGCTCTATGGAGGTCCAGGAGTTGTTTTTGCGTATATCGGGTGAGCAGTTGGTGAAAGCTAGTAAGTTTGGAGTTGATTTCCTGCAGTTGTTCGGTGAGTTTTACATGTTGTGTGTTTTTGGTGAATTGGGCGTTTTGCAAGTTTCGTATAATAACAGTGAGTTCAACCAGATCAAGTTGGTTGATAAAGTTGAGTTTGTATTCTTCGGGAATAAGTATGTCATTTATAATCAGGCCGAGTTGGTCGTCTAAGCTCTGAATTTCGTCGATAATAGAAGGTTGAAGCTTCTTTTGCTGCATCAAAGAAACATTTATGTGTTCTTTGATTCCGGTGAAGTGAAAGAGGAGGTGCTGGCTTGCAGCCACCCGCTGTTCACAGTGACGGAAGAGAAAATATTGTTTGCCGGCCAAAAAGAGAATGATCAGTAGAAAAGCTACGGTTACAAAAGTGAAAAGTGAGAATACCCGCTGTAGTGAAATTTTTGCCCAAAGCGTTTTCATCCTTTCTCCTCGAAAAAATGAGTGACCAGCGTTTTGTTCCAGGAACTGCTTAGCCAAGCAGTTCCTGGAACAGGTAACGTATTATAAATTAACTATTTCTCCCCCTTCCATTCATACACGATGGGCAGACGGTATACGATAAACCGATAGGTGAGAAAATAGAGGGAATAAATTGTAACAGTTATCCATATCTCCTTCCAATGGGGGATTTCCTGATACATCTGCCAGTTAAAACAGACAAGGGCGGTGTTTATTCGGTTCCAGATAATACCGAGTACGGCAATAAATGCGCCAAGTCGAATAAGGGTAACCCAGTTGTTACGGATACTGACCGCAAAAATAAACATCGGCAGGATAACAGCGACACCGAGTTCAAGCATATAGTAGCTTCCCCAACCGGTGAGCAGGTATGCCCATTCCTGATCGTGGGCAATGGCAACGATTTTGATAACAAGATAGGTGATCATGGCATAAGAAGCACCTTTGGCAAGCCCGATGGTTGCATAATCCAGATTGTTTTTGAATTCTTCATCGCAGCGCCAGCCCATAAAATTTTTGATAAGTGTTGATGAAACGATCACCATGCAAAGACCTGCAAAGATGGAAGAGCAGAAAAAGTGTAGCCATTGAAACTCTGAGGAAAGCCAGAGCGGATGCATTTTAGCAGGGGCATAAGTGAAAAGAGCGCCCAACGCACCTTGATGCAAGGTTGAGAGAATAATGCCTGCAACCGTGAGACCGAGTACCCATTTACGGATTATTCGTTTACCTTTCAGCCAGCCGATCCATTCGAAAAAAGAAGGGAGAACTTCTGCAATCTGTACGGAAAGATAGGTGGCCACGTGCCACGCTACTAAAAAGAGTACAGCAGCAGGCCCAAGAGAGACAAACATGGGATAAGGGAGCCGCCATGGCATTCCAAGGTCCACCTCTAAAAAGACCACAGCAAAAAAATAGCCAAGCAGGCCATTAAGGAGGGCAAGACGTTCGATGGAATGAAAGTCTTTTCTTCCAAACAGTTCAACGGTTGTCCCCAGCATAAAACCAGAGGCGGATAGGGGGACCATACCAAAGAGGCCAAAGCCCAAAAAGAGTCCCCAGGGGTAATCATTTGATGCATGGGTGACCCAACCAAGGCCATAAATGTACCTGCCGACAATTAATGGGATACCGACAGCAAAAATTCCTATCATTAGCCAGTTTACCGGGTTTCTAAAAAATTGTTTTTTATATTCATCGACGCTAAGGCCCAGGAGCAGTTTTTCTTTAATGGTCCAGGCGGAACCGTCAGCCTTCTGATGGTGGATAATTGGGATCTCGGGTCTTGTTTTGACAAAGTTTTTCATGCTTGCTCCTCCTCTTGGCTGTTCTCTTCTTTGGCTTTTTTGGCAAGTTCCATTTCCCTGACTTTTTCTTTTTTGGTTGCAAGGAGATGAAAGCCCACGAAAAGACCGGGCCAGATGGTGAGAACCATTGGAACCATAGCAAGAAATTCTTTTACAGAGTTAAGTATTGGTTCTTTTGGGACATGGGTGTCAAAACCTACCTGCTCAAAGGGGGCACTGGAGAGATACATCCAGGCAGTACCGCCCACTTCATGCTCTCCATAGATATGATCTACATATTTTCCCGGATTTTGACGGATCCGTTGTTTGCCAATTGCTAATACATCTTTCCGTCTTCCGAAGGTGAGTGCTTCCTGGGGGCATGCCTCTACACAGGCGGGTGGTTTACCAAATTTCAACCGGGTATCGTAGCAGAAGATGCACTTCATAACGCGCGGATGAAAGGAGCTTGAATATTTGAAAGTGGGAATATAGAACGGACAGGCGATCATACAGGTCCGGCAGCCGACACAGACATCGGGATTATAAATTACCGCACCTTCTGGTGTTTTTGTATAGGCGTTGACAAAACAGGAAGTGAGACAGGCGGGTTCATTGCAATGATTGCACTGGATTTTTCTAAAAAGTGGGTGATCAATTGCGGGCGGATTATAGCGATTTACCACCGTGTACGCCGATTCGTCAGTACGTCTTTTTTGACCATGGTGCATATGGTCGAATACGGAGAAGTTATCAAAGGGTAGATCCGGCTCGGGAAGTCCCTGTTCTTTGTTGCATGCTGCTTCGCAGGATCTGCAACCGACACAACGGGTAAGGTCAACTATAACTCCCATTCCTTCAGGATAGTTATCGAAATTACCGGATGCCGCACTATTTTTTTCTTGTAACACAGCAGCTGCGGCTGTAGATGCGAGGCCACCTTTTATAAAATTTCTTCTATTTAGTTTCTTCATGTTATACCTCTTTTCTTAACTAACTGTTCATCGTTAGTGTGAATGCGTTTTTCCTGATTTTGGATCAAGAGCTGGAGCATATTTACCACTGTTGAATAGCTTCTCTCCATAATCAGTGATAGCATGGCATTCCCTGCATCCAGTGGGGCCTGCGGTAATCACGTGACAACTGATGCAGTTCAGGTGATACGCTCCTTTAAGGCCCGGTTTGTCGATATGATAGAGATGTGGATCATCCATCTCGCGCAGGTACGTACCACTGAAACGATCGGCAGCATGGCATCCGCTACAACTTACTTCATCCGCTTCAGGGGTATGGGCATGACATTTTATACAATTTGGGTCTTTTACCTGTACGCCGGTTGTATGGTGGTGACATTCTTCACAGCTTGCGTATTTTACATGTTTGAGATGGTTGAACTCCACAGGCTTATAAATCTTGACCATGGAATCAATGGTGACGGCTTCAGGCGCGTCTTCTGGCCCCATTGCCAAAAGATGCGTCGGTACAAGCAGTATTGCGCCTGTACCCAGGGCTAGCGTCGTCCGGATAAGTCTGTCTTGGATCTTTTTCATCTTTTCCTCCTTTAAAAAAATCTCCGCAGGTGGTTTCCTTTGGAGTGCCACTTTTAAACGGTGTTCAGACCGCTTTTTTGTTTGTTCCGTAATTCTTCTTCAATCTTCTTTTCATTTACGTAGCACTGGTGGACGATCTCGAACTCTTCTCCATCCACTGTCTCGTTAACGAGAAGCGCTTCAGCGAGTTTATGAAGAAATTTGTTATTTGCGCTTAAAAGTTCGTAGGTCTCTTGATAGCATTTATCCATGAGCCGCTTTATCTCAGCGTCAATTTGTTCGGCGGTCTTTTCACTGTATGGCTTTGAAAGTACTGTGGTGCCCAAAAACCCACTTTGTTCATGGGAATAGGCGATAAATCCGATGGCACTGCTCATGCCAAATTCACAAACAAACCGGCCGGCAATTTCAGTTGCTCCCACAATGTCATTACTGGCACCCGTGGTGAGATGGCCAAAGACAATCTCTTCAGCAATACGGCCACCCATCAATATTTTGATGCGATTGAGTAAATACTGGCGTGAGTAGGTATAGCGATCATCCAGTGGAACCTGTTGGGTAAGGCCAAGGGCACGACCTCGTGGGATAATGGTGATCTTGTGTACCGGATCCGTTTCCGGGAGGAGTTTGGCGGTGATGGCATGCCCAGCTTCGTGGTAGGCGGTTACCCTTCTATCTTTTTCATTGATAACGATGTTTTTCCGTTCAAGGCCAAGGCTGATCTTATCTTTTGCTTCTTCAAAATCCGTTATATCAACCGCTTTTTTGTTTTTCCGTGCGGCCATAAGGGCTGCTTCATTGACAAGATTTGCGATTTCAGCACCGCTGAAGCCTGGAATTGATCTGGCGATTTCTGAAAGATCTGTACCGTGGGACAGGACGATCTTTTTGGCATGGACTTCAAGTATTTTTCTTCTTCCCTTTACATCGGGCAGGGCAATGGTAACCTGACGATCAAAACGTCCGGGACGAAGCAGGGCTGGGTCAAGCATATCGGGGCGGTTTGTTGCGGCGATGATAATAACGGTATCGCTGGAATCAAAACCGTCCATTTCGACTAACAGGGCGTTCAGGGTTTGTTCCCGTTCGTCGTTTGAGCCACTGGCATTGCCACCGGTTCGCTTTCCGCCTATGGCGTCAATTTCATCTATAAAAATAATGCAAGGAGCATTCTTTTTTGCTTCGGCAAACAGTTCACGGACACGGGATGCGCCAACGCCCACAAACATTTCCACAAAATCAGAGCCGCCAATTGAGTAAAATGGGACAGAGGCTTCTCCGGCAATGGCCTTTGCCAGTAAGGTTTTTCCCGTTCCAGGAGGACCTTGCAGAAGGATACCTTTGGGGATGTAGCCACCAAGGGTTGAGAATTTTTCTGGGTTTGTAAGGGAATCAACAACTTCACTGAGTTCCAGACGTGCTTCACTGATACCTGCCACATCGTCAAAACTGACATTTATTTTATCTTTTGGGTTAAAGGAATGTTCTCTATTTCTCCCAAAATCCGCTTTTCCAGGTCGTTGGTTTTTACTGAAAATAAGGTAGCCCCCTAAAATAAGAATGATGGGAAGCATTGATCTTAAGAACCCCAGCCAGTTTTCAGCGGCTGATTCAGCAGTTATTTCTATCTCTTTTGCTTCTAAAAGCGGCATCACTGATGCAAGATTGGGGATATAGGAGGTAAAAGAGCTGTTATGATGATCTACTGCTGTAACCTGCTCGCCCTTTAGATGGACGGATTTGATTTTGTCCTGTTTGACAAGTTCCATGAACTCTGTGTAGGAACGCTGCACCGGGGTGACTTCCCTAACATAGATGTTGTATCCTAAAACTCCCAGAAACGTTAAGAATAGTATGAGTAAGCCGGTCTGAATTTGAGACATTGTTTACTCCTTACTTGTTTTAGAAATAATAGCTTTGTAAGACGTCGGTTTTTTAGACAGAACTCCGGATATAAGGAGTTTGAAAAGTGCTTCTTCGTCAGGGAGCATTGCCCCATTGCTGCGAAAACAGAATTCGTCAAGGTAGAGTTGAAGGTGCTTGACGGCCACTCCTCCCCGGTGAATCTTGTGTAGCCAGATTGCAAAGCTTTTGATTATTTCATTACTGATTTCCGTGGACGAGCTGGTAACGGTGACAAAATCATGGAGAGTAAAATTGTCCGTTCCGTGAGGTGGTAAAATAAGAGATGATCCGTATTCGATATGGGTTTTGACAAACTTAGCCAACGAAGGAGTAATGGCGTTTTGTTCAGGGACCACTTGCATTTTTATTCTGCCAGTTATGCCCATGGGTAAAATGATTTCGGCCCCTGCGATGATGGTGATCCTGGCCGTATCTTTTCCATTGACTGCAATGGTGTTTGTTGAAATTTCTACGGTTCCGCATAACTGTTTGTTGTCTGCTATGGCCATTGCCATTCGCAGTTTTTGCAACCAGGCCCAAGCAGTCTGATAACTTTTCAGGTGTAAAAAACGCTGTAAGTCTTTCGCGCTGTGCTCATATGCCGCGTGGATAAACCACCAAATACAGAGAAGCCATTGGTGAAGCGGCTTTTTGGTGCCATGCATTACCGTGTCGGTGGTGATTGATGTCGGATGGCCACAATGTCCGCAGGTTATTGTTTTGGAGGGAGGTTGCTGTGTGTTGACCCAATTGCAGTAAGAGCACGTAAAACCGTGAGGCCACCGGGTATTGAAGAGAAAACGGATGCAGCGTTGTTCATCGGAAAAGAATGCGCTAAATCTATCTATCGTTGTTGGAAACTGCTGCATACCATTTCCTCACAAGTTCGATTTAAGAAGCTTACCTGCTTTACCCTGATGCTAAAAAAGGGAATCTATCCACTTTAATTTGAGTTATTGCACATATGGTGCCATGGAAAATATTAGTTAATTATTTTCTTAATATATGTAAAAATAGATAGTTAGCTGGTCGTTGGCGGTGGGGTTCTTTGTAGACCGTGGCCAAGGTGGAGAGGTTGCAACATAAATGTGGTATGTTGCAACACTTATGATCAGGCAGATGTGTGGTATGAAGGATGTGGGTTATATGTTTAGCGAAGTAGCATCAATATTGAGTTCCTTGAGTTTTCGATAGAGGGTGGAACGATCAATGTTAAGAAAACGCGCAGCTTTTGCCTTATTACCGCCGCTTTTGGTTAAGGCAGCGATGATTGTCGTTTTAAGATTGTCCGAGTGAAGGGACTGGGGAGATAGTGGCGGAAGAATATTGGTAGAATGATATGTTTCTTCGATTACCGGTTGATGAAATTTCTCGGGATGGAGAATTTCCTGGGGGAGTTGTTCTTTGGAGATGGTGCTGTCGTTGCACAAGACAACGGAACGTTCAATTACATGCTCAAGTTCTCTAATATTCCCCGGCCATTGGTATTGGGTAAGCAAATCCATGGCTTGATCTGATATCCCGGTGATCGGTTTTGCCATTTGCGTTGCATATTGGTCGATAAAGTGTTTTGCCAGCAGTTCAATATCACCGTTTCTTTCCCTGAGGGGTGGGAGAATGATATCAATGACTCGCAGTCTAAAGTAGAGGTCTTCCCTAAATTTCCCCTGTTGTACCTTTTCGCGCAAATTTACATTGGTGGCTGCGATTACCCGTACATCAACTTGGATTGCCCGATCCCTCCCCACGGGGAAAAAGGTTTTTTCCTGTAAAAAACGGAGGAGACGAAGTTGCATCATGGGGGAAATATCTCCTATTTCATCGAGAAAAAGGGTGCCACTGTCAGCCTGTAAAATTCTTCCCATACGATCTTCATCGGCTCCGGTGAACGATCCTTTTTTGTGGCCAAAAAGTTCACTTTCTAAAAGATTTTCAGGTATGGCGGTACAATCCACTTTTATAAGGGGACGGTTTTTCCTGTGACTTTCCAGATGTAGTGCTTCTGTGGCCAGTTCTTTTCCCGTGCCGCTTTCTCCAGTAATAAGTACAGCAGAGTCAACTTTTCCCACATTTTCAATCATTGTGTATACCGCCTGCATGGCGGGGCTTGCACCAAGAATACGATGAAACGTTGAGCGTTGTTTGCTTTGCCTTGGATCGGTCATTGTCATATCCCGAATAACAATAGCCACTCCAAGGGTACTTCCTCTACCGTCATCCAGAGGGGAAATGCATAGACTTACAATCTTTTTTTTGCCTGAAAGTGTTTGGCATTCAATTCGGTGTTCCGTGATTTCAATACCTGAACGTAATACCATTTCGGTTTCTTCCTGGAAGAAACATTCTCTATGCCCATACGCATCAGCAAGGCAGCTTTGTTCCATCATCTTCGGGTTGATGTCTCTAAAAAATGCGCGAGCCGCATGATTCATTTTGACGATATTGAGCTCGTTATCAAGTGCCAGTATGGCATCGGAGACGCTCCGAAACAGGGTATCTAAAAAGCTACGATACTGTTTTATTTCTTCTTCCGCCTTTTGTCTTTCCTGTTGTAATTGGAACTGTTGTAACGCGAGTCGGCTTGTTTTTAAGAGTTGCTCTTTTTCCACCGGTTTTTGGATATAATCAAAGGCTCCAAGGCGTAACGCATCGGATGCAGTTTCCACATTGGGATATCCTGTAATCATAATGACAGGGCAATGGATGTTGAGCTCGCGGATACGTTGCAAGAGATCGATCCCGGTATTTCCGCCAAGTACAATGTCACTGATGATAAGGTCAAAACTATGCGTTGTCAGAAGAGAGACTGCTTCTTCAAAGTTGGATGCCAGACTGATTGGCCCATAGCCTTCTCGTTTTAGAAAGATTCTAAAGGTGTGGCGGAGGGATTCCTCGTCATCCACAATCAGAATGGGGGTGTTTGCAACTGACTGCTCATCCATGTTTGTCCCTTTTTGAAAATAGTGTTATGAAAATGTATTAAGGTCGCGGAACATAACCACTGCGCCGGTTATCTTTCTTCCTTCAAAAATGGGCGTTGAGCTGTATTCCACATTGATGCTTTCACCTTCTTTGGTCCAAAAAACGTCATCGGACTTAAAGTGTACTTCACCGTCTGTACAGGCCATAAAAATTGGGCAGTCCTTCTCCAGGTATCGATCACCGTTTGCATGGCTATGATGGACCAGATTATGGTGTGACTTACCAATAAGCTCTTCCTGCTCCCATCCAAGCATAATGGAGGCGGCTTTGTTGATAAAGGTCACATTTCCCTTATCATCAAGTCCCAAAATACCCTCTCCTGCAGAATCGAGTATGAGATCACGTTGCTTTTGCAGTTGTTTTGATTTGGATATGTCTTTAAAAAGAACGACCGCTCCATTTTCTTCGTCACCATCAAAGAGGGGCGTTGAAGTGTATTCAACCGGGAAGCTTCTGCCATCTTTTGTCCAGAAAATATCGTCACTTTCGCTATGCATTTGTCCGTCTTTATAGGCAAGATATATGGGACATTCTTCTAAAGGAAAACGTTCGCCGGTTTTCCTGGTATGATGGACAAGGGTATGGTGCGATTTGCCAATCAACTCTTCTTTTTGCCATCCCAGCAGCTCTGTTGCTTTATGATTTACAAATGTTACCATTCCCTCACTGTTAATACCAAATATTCCTTCTCCTGCGGAATCAAGGATGGCGTGCATTTGTCGTCGCAATTTCTCACCCTCATATTCCGCTTGAATACGTTCAGCTATTTCACGGTTTAAAGAACCGTTTATCACCGACATTTCAAAAGTCTTTTTTTCCACAGCCGCATCAAGGCTTGATTGTGCATCGTTGAGGTCATCTGTTATCTGGCTAAGTTCTTTTTGCAGTTTTTGGATGGTATCTTTGCTGTCTTTTGATTGTTTGATGACAAGCAAAAGGCTCAATGCGAAAAGTACAAGATAACAAAGCATTGGGCACAAAATATGTGGGACAATGGATTTGTCATTTATGCCATGGAAAAGATAACTGTCGACCAGGTAGGTTATGACGGTAGCTGACAGAAAAGCAATACAGAGAAGAATAAGTTGTTTGGAATACGTTGTCATGGCAGGCTCCCCTATTCGTTGGAAATTGGTAAGTCAACAATCAGTGCTGTATACTTCCCGGGTTCACTTTGAATCTGTAGAAAACCTTTGTTGTCCTGGACAAGTCCATAGCTGATGCTTAAGCCAAGCCCTGTCCCTTCTCCTTCTGGTTTTGTTGAGTAAAATGGATCAAAAACGCGTTCAATCATATCGTGTTCAATGCCTGTGCCATTGTCAGTAAGGGTTAGGCGAACATAGTTTTTTTTCTCCCGGATGGTTGTCGTTCCGCAAATAGAGAATTTTTTATCCGAAGTTGCATAGGGGAATTTAGCGTTGAGGGCATACCGACCGTTGGAAATAATGTTGAGCAACACCTGTTGTATTTGTTGACTGTTGCAATAGATCAGAGGCAGATTTTGCGGAAGATCAAGGTCGAGAATAATAAGATCATTTTTAAATCGGTGGCTGACAAGTTCCAGGCAGTTGTTGACGATTTTATGGACGGATACCGTTTCTGCTGATTCATCATGACGTCTTGAAAAATCGAGGAGGTTGGCGACAATGGAGGCGATGCGCTTTCCTTCCTTTATCAAGCGTTTTAGAAGGTCAGGAGAATCGAGGTCATCGGGGTCATCAAGGACAATTTGGGCATAATTGATAATACCGTTAATGGGGTTATTGATCTCGTGGGCAACACCTGCTGCCAGTTCCCCGATGGATGCAAGTTGTGCAGCTCGCAGAGCTTCAGCACGCATCTGATCTTCCTCGGTGAGATCTCTTGCGACAATGAGGGATGCCTGCATTTTGTTGTTTCGTAAGTGTAACGGGCTTACTGTCAGCAGGTAACGACCGTGCAAGCCCTGCAATTCCGTCTCAATGATTCTACTTTTCATGTTTTGGACAAGCTCTTCAAGCGGGCATGATTTTCCTTGCAACCGTCCACCATGCAGGATATCACAGAGCCTTTTGCCAATTACTTCCTGGCGAGTTCTTCTGGAAGCTGTAAATGTTGCTGAATTGGCATCAAGGATGATCGATTTTTTAGAGACAATCAGTGCTGGGTCTTGAATGGCAGCAAATATATTTTCCCATTGGGCAACGGCCTGTTTTAATTCCCTGTGTGTTTTAATTTTTCCGGTAACATCTATGCCAAAGAGGACCAGGCCCACCTTTCCCTGCTCTATATCCTGTCTGAAAGAGGCATGCCAATTTATGATGCGTTCATGTTTTGATTTTGTTAAGAGACAGGCCTCAAAATTCATATCGTCCTGTTTCCCTTTAAGGATTTGGGTGACGCGTTGCTGATGGGTTTTCCGATGTTTGGGCGACATAAGTATGTCGACCCAGTAGCGGTCAATGACGTCCCTCTCTTTATATCCAGTGATCTGCTCGGCGGTTTCATTGAAGGAGAGTATTCGGCCACAGGGCGAAATAGAAACCAGCAATGCGTTCATGGTGTCAACGATTTCCCGGTTGAAATCCCTTTCAATTAGCATCTGTTTTGCCAGATCCTGGGAGTAGAGGGCAAGGCTGATATCGGCAGTAACGAGTTGGAGAAATGATATTTCTTCTTTTGTAAAAGTGTTTTTTTGTTCGGCGTGAATATTAAGGACTCCAAATTCTTGCCCTTTGTAGATTAACGGCCAGGCAGAGCAAGAGAGAAATCCGGTTTGCAACGCGATCTCACGCATTGCATCCCGCCTCCTGTCTTCCCGAATATTTTGGCAGATTACCGGTTTTTTAGAAAGGAGTGCTTCGGCGGCTGGATTGTCTTCGCTCATTTCGGTTACAACTTGTTCAACAAGTTGCATGCAATCAAGTTCGGGAATATTGGCGGATGTGATCGCCACATTGGGCGTAATGGCAAGGTTGTCTTTATCCCGGGTGCCGGCCCAAATAAGACAGTATTCTTTATTTTGGAGGAGAATTTTACAACACTTCTCAAGGAGTGTTATTTTTTTTGTAAAGTCCTCGCCTGGGGAAGCACTCAGCTCATTTATGGCCAACAGAATTTCATTTCTTCTTTCCGCGTTCATACTATGCCCCTTCAGAGAAGAAGTTATGCAACACAATCGTGGCAAAAACAACACCGTACCACATTAATACTACAGTAGTGTGGCAAGAAGTGCCACAAATATGTGCTTTTGGAAAAAGGTTGCACGGAGCGTGCCTGCTTGAAGAAAGAAGGGACACCACTCAGCCATCAGAGTTAATAAGGATGAGTGGTGATTACAGTAGGTTGTCAGCCAGGTGGCCAGGAGAGAGAACGGCCACCAAGGACATGCATGTGGATATGAAATACGGTTTGTCCAGCTCCGGCACCGTTGTTGTATACAAGACGGAAATCATCAACACCGTTTTCCTTTGCGACCTGTGAGCCGATGCGCATCATTTTCCCGATTAATGGTGCATCTTCCGCATCTACCCCTGAAGGATCTTGAATATGTTTTTTAGGAATTACCAAAAAATGGACAGGTGCCTGTGGGGCAATATCGTGAAAAGCCAGTAACTCATCATCTTCATAAAGTTTATCTGCAGGAATCTCTCCGGCGGCAATTTTGCAAAAAAGGCAATCTGCTGTCATGGTGACTCCTTTTTGGCTTGATTACAAGAATCCACAAAGAGTTTTCGTATTGCCTCTCGCCCTGCGTCGTTCAGGTAGCGGGTCCCAGATCCCACAAAGGTGTCATATTCGATTATGGGGGTGTCCTTTTGCCAATCGTTATCTTTCCAGGTGAACCACTGTTTCTTGGGTTGGTCAAACACATGGAGGGGACGATTGAAGAGTTTTGCTAGCTCAACGGCCCAACCGGTACCGCCTTTTACCGTTTTGTCTTCCATAATGGTTCCAACAACAAAAACCTGATGGCCGTTGTTCACCATATGGAAAATGGTCTGTAACACCTTTCGTATTTTTTCAGTTTCGTAGTAGGTACGGTTAAGCATGCGGGATGCCAGCTCCATGGAAATATCTCCGCGCTCCAACTCCTCTTTGGTGAGGGTAACAGAGTTTTTGTTGCGGTTGAGCTTATGCCCTTCAAAGGTGTAGATGATTTCTTTAATGCCGTATTCTTCAGCGGCTTCACCAAAAGTTGCTTCGGCCCCTTTTAGGCCACCACTGTATAGTGTGCAGAGTTTTTTATCCATCCCGCGTGCTCCTATTAAATTAGATATAATACAGGTACAGCCACCAGTTTCTTGTTTAACGCCGATGCAGATCAAGTTTACCACACTGACAAGCAAAGGCAAGAAAGAGCTGAAAAAGCAGTTATTTTTTCCGGGCCTTGATAAATACACGGTCTGGTGCTGGGTATCCTTCCACCGTTTTTTTTGGGTCGCATGGGTCGATAAAGTCGGCGTAGGATTCAAACTGCATCCAACTGGTAGCTCGTTGTTCGATGCTGGACATGGGATGTTGGGCAAATACTTCAACCGTTGAGAAACCGGCTCGTTGAACCCAGTTTTGGAGGCAACTGGCAGTGGGGATAAAATAGGTTCCCGGGACCTTGGCGTATGTTTTCTCTGGAAAAAGGGCAATGGGCATATCACCTGGAATGGTCTGGGATTCGAGGATCAGCGTGCCACCGGAGCGAAGTGAGCAAAAGATGTCACGTAGACAATCAACGGGTGCGCTGCGGTGATAGATGATACCCATTAAAAATAACAGATCAAAGCATTCAGGAAAGAGGGGCAGATGTTCAGCACCCAAAAGGTCTATATGCAAATTTTTGATACCGGCCATACTGTTTAACGCCTTAAAGCAGTAATAATGTTGAATAGATGGCTCAAATCCAAAAACCGCTTTAGGTTTGAATGGGGCCATACGGAACATGTAATAGCCATTGTTGCATCCGATATCGGCCACGATTTTATCTGTCATCTCGGGGAGAAAATTGGCAAGTCGCTGCCACTTGCGTTGGCTTTGCCATTCAGCGTCCACCTCTATGCCAAAAACCGAGAAAGGGCCCTTTCGCCATGGCATAAAAGCCCGTAGCTGCTCCTCAATTTTTTGTTGCTCAGTGGCGCTGACTTCTTCACTTGCGCCAATCGTAACCCGGTCACTGTCGCATTGCACATGTTTTGCAGAAAAGTGCTGAAGCCCTTGATAGGGCCTGCGATAGCGAAGAAAACCTTTTTTCGATTGGTTGACCCAATCCTGCAATCGTTGGTGATGCGTCTTAATTTCCGTAAAATTGGCGCTGGCGGGCAGGTGTTTGTAAAATTCCATGGTTTGTGGCGGGGGAAATTAACCAGTGGGACGTTGTAGGGGGATATCCCATTTTTTCATATATTTCCAAATGGAAGTGTGGCTTACACCCAGTCTTCGGCCAACTTCCGCTTTGTTCCAATTGCATGCATTAAGCTGAATCAGCAGTTTGTCTTTTGTCAGTTTCTCTGGTTGTTGTGTCTGGGGGTGCTGGGCAATTTCTTTTACCCTGGCACTGTTGTTTTGTAAAAGGATTTCCACAGGAAGATCTTCCAATTCTATTCTGTCACCACTGCATAAAACAAAACAATGCTCTATGGCGTTTTCCAGTTCCCGAACATTTCCAGGCCAAGGGTAACGCATAAGGCTTTGCATGACCTGTCTTGATGTGTCAAGGATTGTTTTACCTGTCTTTTTTCGCATGCTTGCAATAAAATGGCTTATCAACAGAGGGATGTCCTCCTTGCGTTCTCGTAAGGGGGGGAGTTTGATTGGAAACACCTTCAGTCGGTAATAGAGATCCTCTCTAAACGTGCCTTCAAGGACTTTGTTGTAAAGATCGTGATTGGTTGCTGTTATAATGCGGATATCAATTTTTCTCTTTTTGGATTCCCCCACCCGTTCAATTTCCCTCTCCTGAATAACACGGAGGAGTTTTACTTGAATATGGGGGTTTAGATCACCAATTTCATCGAGAAAGATGGTTCCTCCGTCAGCTTCCTCAAAACGACCAATCCGATCTCGTATCGCTCCGGTATACGCTCCTCGTACATGGCCAAACAGTTCACTTTCAAGGATGGATTCCGAAAGGGCACTGCAGTTTACCGTTACCAGTGATTTGTCTTTTCGTTCACTGTTAAAATGGATTGCTCCAGCTACAACCTCTTTACCGGTACCACTTTCGCCCTGAAGAAGAACCGTTGTGTCGCTTTGCGATGCGGCTTTGACAAGGGAAAAAATATTGCGCATCGCATTGCTTTTGCCAATCACATTGTCAAACTGGTATATTTCACCCAGTCGCTGCATGGCCTCTTCCACTTTTTTTCGTTCCTGCCGTAACTCAGTCAGATCAGTTACCGTCTCCACCACTCCCAGGATGTCACCGTGTTCATCTTTCACTACACTGGCATGTTTGATAACTGAAACATCATGACCATCTTTATGGCGAAGCAGGCATTCTTTGGCTTCTGAAATGCCATGCTCTAAAATTTTGCACTTTAAAATGTTGGCAGGACACTTTTCTCCGTAGCAACGACTGCAATGGAGCAGTGCACACGTTTGGCCAAGTGCTTCCTCATTTGTGTAACCACTGATCCGTTCCATGGAGTTGTTCCATGAAGAGATATTGCCGTCTGTGTCCATTGTGAAGACGCCATCTGCCATTGAATTAATAATACTGCTAATAAGGCTTCGTTGCGCTGCTTGGCTGCTTAAGGGAGACTCTTTTTCAGATGGAGTAAACATGGGATCCTGATTATCACGATTAGATTTTTTCATATCAATGTTCTTTGGTGAACAACGTCGCCCGGGCAAGGTAACGTTACCTGGGTAACGTTACCTTGCGTTACTCTTAATCATAAAGAGAAAAGAAAAGGGAGTCAATCAGAAAATTTTCTTATGATAACAATATGTTTTCTGTGTGGATGTCCCTTGGCATGTTTTTTGAGATAGAAAAAACAAAAGAGGCTGCAACGTTCAATCAGTTTAGAGGAAAATTAATTAGAGGAGGCTGCTATGAATGCAAGTAGAAATGTGCGGATCAGTGGCGGGTAACACTTAATATAAAGTGACCGCCAGCATGGACATCGTATCAATGACATCGACTCGAAAAAGGGTCTTTTTTAACCGAAGGAGTAGTCAAATGTTTAAGATGCTAAAGATGTTGCAAAGCAATCTCGTATATGTGATTCCATTGTCCATGGTTTGCGGACTTATAGGAGGTGGCTATCTTTTTGATGCGAAACCTCTAAAACAGCTTATCATCCCGGTCACATTTATCATGGTGTATCCGATGATGGTGACCCTGAACACCAAGGCAATTTTTAAAGGCCAAGACCTGAAACTGCAACTGACCACTCAGTTGATTAACTTTATTGTCATCCCCATCGTAGTATTTTCCATAGGAAAGATTTTCTTAAATGGAGCCGTAGAAAAATATGGCCTCTGGGCCGTGGGCTTGTTTTTGATCGGCGTATTGCCAGCTTCGGGAATGACTATTTCCTGGACAGGGTTTGCCAAAGGAAACAAAGAAGCAGCAATGAAGATGCTGGTTTTTGGCTTAATTATTGGTTCTGTTGCCGCACCGGTCTATACAAAGGTTTTTATGGGAGCCACCGTTGATGTTGATATGCTCCATATGTTTAAACAAATATGTATTTTTGTCTTTGTTCCGTTGCTTGCTGGACTTGCTACCCAAAGGTATCTTGTTAAAAAACATGGGCAAGAAACATGGATGAAAGTGTACAAACCGAAATTCCCTCCAGTTTCCGCTCTGGGAGTGACCTTGATTGCATTTATTGCAATGTCATTAAAAGCGAAAAACATTTTGGCAAACCCCCAAGACCTTGTAACAATACTTGTTCCACTTGCAGTTTTCTATCTGATATCCTACACATTTCTTACCATTGTCGGAAAGATACTTTTTAGGCGTGAAGATGCGATTGCCATGGTGTTTGGTGTTGTTATGCGCGATTTGTCCATCGCCCTTGCCATCGCTATGACCGCATTTAAAGAACAAGGCACAACCATAGCTTTGCTTATCTCCCTGGCCTACGTTATCCAGATCCAATCTGCTGCCTGGTATGTGAAACTGGTGCCCTTCTTATGGAAGCCGAAAAAGGCGGACGGTACTATGGATCTTCACACCTTAAAACAGGAAACTTTAGTACGCTAACAGGAGGTCTCTTATGCAAAAATCTCTATTTGAAAGAATTCTGTATGCAACGGATATGTCGGAAAGAGCTATTATCTCATCTCACTATGCCCTTCGTATGTGCCGTGATTATGGTGCGCACCTTACCATTGTCTATGTGGCTCCTGATGATATCGAAGAAATGTCGGCGAACATGAACTTTGACCTTGCCTCCCATTATAGTAAAAATGCGCTTGCAAAAATTCTTAGTGATAAAATTGATAAGAGTAAAAAGGCATTAAGTGAACAGGTAAATAGCGCGTATGGAAAAACAAAAAGTGAGACCGATGATGGTGTGGATTTCCCCCATATCACTATTCGTTGTGGAGAACCTGCCGAGCAGATACTCTTAGAGGCAGAAAATGACCGGTCTGATCTTATTATTGTTGGGACGGGCAGGTATAATGTGATGGACAAGATACTCCTTGGCAGTGTTTCAAGGGAGGTTGTCAAAAAGAGCCAGGTTCCGGTTATTACAATCCCTTTGGCCATTCCAGTATCGGAAAAAAATAAATGCTTAGGCATGTTTTCAAGTCCTGCAGCCACCAGCGACCATTGCAAACAGAGTGACGACAGGGCAAGTCACTCACTTCCATAACAACAGTTGATCCTGTCTTTGAGTCACCCTCAGGGCCAGTTGAGGGTGGCTCATCTTCATTTTTTTTAATTGCGATTGTTTTTTAGTGACTTACAGATAATTTTCTTGCTCTTTCTCTATTGCGTACAATATATGGCCTTTTAATAGCTATTTATCTTACTAAGAGACTAAATATTGTCTTTTTCGTGCTGTTATGATATCATGTTGTCATGATAGCAAATCTGCTCACACCACAGGAAACGGCGACACTACTGGCAGGACGATTTAAAGAACTCAGGCTTGAAGCAGGCTTCAAACGCTCGACACTGGCCGGAAAGGCTGGGGTGAGCGAATCTTCCCTGAAACGTTTTGAAACCACCGGTCAGGTTTCTTTACAAAATCTATTACGCTTAACCCATGCTCTAGGCAGGTTGGAAGATTTTGCTGGCCTCCTTTCACCACCGCCGGCCGCCACCTTGAATGGGCTTCGTCGGCAGGTCTTGGTTCCAAAACGAAAAAGGGGGATTCGTTGAGATGAAGCCTCTTCTTCAAGAAATAGAAGTCAACTTTAGCACCAGTCCAAGCTATTCTGTGTCAGTTGGTATACTGGTGATGCAGCAAAATCGTCTTTTCTTTGAATATGACACTTCCTGGCTGCAAAAAGGTTTAGAGTTGTCGCCTTTTATCTTGCCGTGTAAGCCTGGTTTGACGGAGCATAAGGCTCTTGAGTTCGGTACGTTGTTTGGTTTGTTCGACGACTCGCTGCCAGATGGTTGGGGATTGTTGCTAATGGATCGTCATTTCCGTTCTCTGGGGGTTGATCCGGTCACAATTAGTCCCCTTGATCGGTTGCTATATCTTGGAGTCCACACCATGGGGGCATTAACCTATCACCCTCCCGAGTCCCTGACTGGCGCCGATTCCACGATTAATCTTCACGACTTGGCTATCGAAGCAATGCAAGTTTATACAGGGGCAACCAGAGAGGTGCTACCATTGCTTTTGCGTACCGGTGGCAGTCCTGGCGGTGCGCGTCCCAAGGTGTTGGTAGGTTTTAATAAAAGCCAAGAAGTTTTGATCGCTGGAGAAGGAGATTTATCTCCGGGCTATGAGCATTGGTTGATAAAATTTGCGGGAAGAGAAGATGGATTTGATAGTGCTCAAATAGAGTATGCCTATGCGGAGATGGCAACTGCAGCAGGTGTTGAGATGCCAGAGTTTCGCCTTTTTCATACTAAAGAAGGTGAACAATTTTTTGGAGTAAAACGCTTTGATCGGAAAAGCGGGAACAGGCGAGTTCATGTACATACCTTTGGTAATCTGATACAGGCGAATTTCAGAATCCCTTCCTGTGACTATAGTGATTTTCTCAAGGTTACCACATTGCTTTGTAGGAATTATGCAGACGTGAAGCGGGCCTTTCGCCTTATGGTTTTCAATATTTTGGCCCATAACCGTGATGACCATGTAAAAAATTTTAGTTTTTTACTCAATGACCAAGATGGTTCCTGGACGCTTGCCCCAGCCTATGATCTTACCTTTAGCCCCGGTCCCGGAGGTGAACATTCCACCACAGTTGCTGGGCATGGTCGAAATATTACAAAGTCCCACTGTTTGGAGCTCGCAGAAAAATATGATCTAGAGTTTTCTGTCGCTGTACAAATAATTGGTGAGGTTGAAGCGGCTGTTGAACGATGGCCAAGTTGTGCAGCAGAAGCTGGAGTTGGAGAAGTGCGAATTAATGATATTGCCAAAAAACTTGCAGATCTGAAGCTGGTATGGAGTGGAAGTTTGATCTAAACGGGCTTGCTAATATGCAACTGCCAATGATGTTAGATCTGGATGCGACCAAAAAAAAGCAGAGGAGAGAAGTAGAGAACGGACGTAGGTTCGCTTCCAATTCGGAGGCCTCTTTATTTGTCCCTCTTGTGTTCTATCTGTTTGAGCAGTCGGTCGAAGTCACTTTCAAAAAGCTGTATTTCCCGAACCTTTTCCAGTTGACGTTCGAAAACTCGTTATCCAAGACGCCTCCGCCATGCTTGGGCCGCTCTACGTCCATGGTCCACCCCTGAATGGTGTAGTCCTTGACAATCTGGTTGGCCCATTTGCGGAACTGCACAGCACGTTCCGAATTAACCTTATAACCGACCGCAATAATGGCCGAGAGATTATAGTGCAAGGTGTTATAGTTCTTACCATCAGCGGCAGTTATCCGGAATTTCCGGATAACTGAATCTTCCTGCAATTCGCTGTCGGAAAAAATCTTTTTCAGGTGTTCATTCACCGTGCGCACGTTCACGTCGTAGAGGACGCCCATCATCTTTTGGGATAGCCAGATGTTCTCATCCGCATAAACCGCTTCAACACCGCCCTTGCCGGTTG
>JBNKKR010000043.1:0-31456 GCA_050291935.1 Desulfocapsaceae bacterium
CGATTTTCCAGTGAGCTGGGTTGTTACTTTAAATTCTCCTGTTAATGGATGTAAACGGATAAAACTTACTGTTGCTATTCCTAATAGTGATCGTTCGGTAACGTACGAATACGTCAAGAATAAGGATTTTTAAATGAATTTAAATGTTATTTCAAGAAAGTTGACGGTGAGGCTCGGCATGCGTTTAGATAGGAGGCCATTATCTCCTGCTTCTACAGAAGAGGGATTTGTCCTTATTATGGCTTTGATAATGCTGATCGTGTTGTCTTTACTTGGGGTTGCATCCCTTAATACGGCAACGTATGAGATCCAAATTGCTCGAGTTGAAAAGGAATATCAGCGCCAGTTTTTCTTCTCTGATGCTGCCGTTAATTCAATGTTAGGAGAGGGCAAGGAACCAAAAGAGAGTTCTTTACCGGCTGCTTTTTCTGTACCAGTGGATGGGAGTGGAGACCCTGTGGATCCGGTTACTTGTGACAATTTGCAGGGTATGTCTCCATTTGTAAGTTATGACGTTGATAATAGTTCTTCAACGCCTGACGTTGATCTATATTATTTGAAAAGAATTGGTTCAGATCCGCTGAAAGTAAGGGTGCTTTCTTGTGCAGAATGGTCATCAACTTTAGTGGGAATTATAGCCGGAGTGGAGTTCGGTGGTGGAGTTGTAAACCCAGGTAATCTGACAAGTTACCATAATTGAGTAGTGTGAAATGGAGCTAAAAATGAAAATTAGAAAAGATGGTAGAAGCGTATTGTTGGGTGCAATGCTAGCTTTTTCTCTTGCTTTGGTGACCGACTCCTCATATGCAGTCGACGATGACGTGCCGTTTTTCGCGGGGCAGGCTGGGTCTCCCAACGTGATGATTTTGTTTGATAACTCGGATTCCATGCAGGATTCTCCCTACCTTCGTAAAGATGGGGTCACTCCCTACCGGCCAGGTGAGAGTGATGGGAACACCTATTGGAGGCAAGGTGTTAAGATTGCTAGCGGCGCCGCTAATTGCGATGATGGTGGTAATTGTATTAAAGAGAGTAGTGGTAATATTGAATATGATTATTATAAGTATGTGAATACCAGTGATATAATGGTGCTGCCTGGGCAATTGCCGCCAAATCTTCCAGGACTTGCCAGCACCAGCTCGACGGTTACTTATATTCGTAACACAAGTACCGCATGCAGTGCAGGTATGGAATGTGACTATCTTATTTATGATTCCAATGTCGATTGGACAAATATTGATTCTATTGAGGACCAGTATCGGTATTGGAAGGTTGAGATAAAGGATGATTTAGGCAACGTGCAATATGCCTCTTTGCAGTATAACGCTGGTTCAACGGACGGGTATTGGCGTATAGAATACCATTATGGTAATGGTTATATTGAGTATGATCCAGCACGTAGTTATACGTACACGATAGTATCGGGGGTCCCCGGTGAAGTAACCTACAAATATAACGAAAAAAGAAGGGTGTATGACCGTAATTTTGATTGGTCAACACTTAACTCGTCTGTATTTGATGAATTGTATAAAGGCAAAACTATCGAGGTGTATCAGGGAACGGACAGTGGTGAGCAAAGGATGATTACCGGCTATGATAGTACATACGGATTTTGGAAAGTCAATTCCAATTTTACTGCCGTATTAGATTTAACAAGTAAATACAGAATAATTGGTGAAGTGGATGATGGTAAGTGGGCGATAGGAGGAAACCATCCTGACTCGAAGATGTATCAAGCAAAATTGGCGCTCCAGCAGTTTCTTGATTCTGATTCCATTAAGACATGTGATGAGACAGATGCTGGTGGAGATTGCATCAAGGAGCGATATTTGATGAATCTAGGTTTTGCTACTTTTTTACAGGCTCGCGAACCTCGGGTGAGGGCCAAATATTTTCGCAAACGTGGAGTTGAGTATCCCGATCGCTATAGTTATCGGTATAGACAGGTCCGCGATCATTCATCAAACATATATATAAATGATGGATGTTCAGGTGGTTCAACTGTCACTCCGGTAACTTTTGAAGATCCATGGGACGACTCGGTTACTCACTCAGGTGTCGATGTCGGCTATGAGTTTGATCGTGCCTACCACACAGGGCAGTGTGACGAACAAACCATACGCTATCGCATTACTTCGATAACTTGCAGTCCAACGGATCCTTTACCCAATAGGATGAGGGTCATAGTGAGAAGTGATACGGATTGGAATCCGGCAGGGGTCGGGGAAGGTGGTATCTCTCCAGATGGTGCACGGACCTGGGGATATACAACATATACCTGGCAATATTTTGAGGATGATGGCTCTCAAGACTGTACAACACAGGTTCCTGCGTTAAATATCGGTGACTGGGTTCGGATGAACCCTGCTGAATCGTGTTACGAAGCATGTCGCAACCATGCGGCTTATATTGAAAATCCATATTATCAGACCACTTGGCGTGATACCTGGGGAGATTTACGGAAATCAGATCCGGCGACTCCTGGCTATATTGATACTGCGACAGCTGATGTAACACCGTCTGCAGGGTATTGTAGTGGTGATGGTTGGAATTGTACCAATCCGGATCCTGAAGATATCAGTGGTGATGGCTATGGTGACTGGAAACTCCTTGAAGTAAGTGACGAACCGGGCCTTGTTGATGTGGCCATTAATTCAGGAGGGACCATTGGAACATTAACTTCTGCCATATTTGATTATTCAGCATTCCGTTATCCAGGAATTGACGCGGACGATGATCATCCCCATGGCTGGAGTTATAAGAGAACCACCAGGGATCCTGATTATGTGGGTCACTATCAATATAGAAAAGATGATTATACCTATATTGAAGATGACCATTTTATCTATGCTTACTATCATTACTATCTGAGCACTTGGAGAGATGATGAACAAAAGGGAGATGATGATCTTTATGATGATGTTTACTTTTTTCCATCGGTTGCTGGAAATGAGTTTTCAAACTATGTTGGTGATGATCAGATAATTTTTGTGGATCTTCCTGAGGTAGATGAATCTTCTGAGGATAAGGGAGATGATCTGACTGGCGCTAATAAGGTCAAAATTGGAAATTATCTTGATCTTTCAAGGCAAATGTATCTTCGCGATACCCGGTATGTGTATACCATGGCGCCAATTAACCCTGGTTCTATGACTGTAAGTACTGAAACTGCTCAAGCTGGCAATGGTACTCCCCTTGCGGCAACCCTTGCCAATGCACGAAGGTATTATCAATCGTATATGGAGCAGGATCCGTATACCCAGGGAGGGTGTCGTGACAATTATGTGATTTTGTTAACGGATGGGCTTGAAACCACCGCTGATGGCGATCCGGAGGCCGAGGCTGCTGCCTTGCAATCCATGACCGTGAATGGGCAGACACGATCAGTGCCTGTGTATGTTATTGGTTTTGGCTTGGATGACTCCTCAAAAGCAACATTGAATGCTATTGCCGCTGCCGGTGGAACAGGTAGCGCTTATTTTGCAGATGATGTGGATTCCTTGGTGGGAATTTTGGCTGATGATATTGCGTCTGATATAAAGGATGGTGTTTATGGACGGTCTACTGCAGCGGTAGGGTCAAATCAGGAGGGGAGTACTTCTGGAAATGCACTCTATTTTGCGGCTTTTGATTATCCTACCTGGCGAGGGCATTTGTGGGCGCTGGAGTTGTATACTGAGGACGTGTATGATGTAGATGGAACTACAATCCTCCATGAAAAAGGTGATGTTAAAGGGTCAATGCCATATTGGGCCTCTGGTTGTATCGGTACGTATGATCCACCATCAACCAATGGCGACCCGGATGCTGGCTGTATTTTGGCCGAGGATAATATGACTCCTGGTGATCCTCCAGATGGTCCTGCAGTAAGAAGGGTGCTGTATACTACTGTAGGAGGAAACAGAATAGAATTTACTCCTGCTAATGTTGATTTGGTTCCTGGTTTTCAGGCATTACTAAATCCGGATGGGCTTGATATTGACGGCAATAGTGTGGCCGATGAGGCCTTGGATGCCAAGGCGGTGACTAATTATGTGCATCATCCTGGTTTCGATTCAGCTGCATATGTTGGTACAAGGGATGAGAACTGGCCCCTTGCCGATATCTACAATTCTTCGCCCGTCGTTGTCACAGCTCCACCGGATGGCGGTTGTGTAGGTGGCGTGTGGACCAATATGGATGGGTATTGTACTTTCAGGGACACTCAATCCACAAGAAAAGATGTTATCTATATAGGAACGAACGGTGGAACCATTGAGGCGTTTGCCGCTGGAAAGCCAGAGTATGTTGACGGTTCGGGGAGCACCATCCCAGCGGTGGCTGGTGGATATGAGCTATGGGGATATATGCCGAATTTTGTGCTGGGAAAATTGCACGAGTTTTCCGATGGGCACAGGTTTACCATGGATTTAGGCGTTTCAGTTGCAGATATGGATACTTCTGAAGGGTTGGTCGGTAGTGGCTGGAAAACGATTCTTATTGCCGGTCAGAGACAAGGTGGAAGCGGCTATGTAGCGCTTGACGTAACTGATCCCGATGATCCGCAGCCCATGTGGGAATTTTCGGATGCTAATCTTGGGCAAACCTGGTCCAGGCCATCGTTTGGACGATTGGAGATCAATGGTACCAAGGTCAGTGTGGTTTTCTTTGGCGGTGGTTATTCACCCGATGCAGATAAGGGGAACCGACTCTATGTTGTTAGGGCCAGTGATGGAACTCTTATAAAGGAATTTGTCGTGGGATCGGCCGCAAATAACGTACCAAGCCAACTGAGTACAATGAGATATTTGACAAATGGTGTTGGAAATGTAGTGGATTATAGGACCCATTTAGAAAAATTACCGGATGGTACGGTTGTGGATTACAGCGATTGGCGTGATTTTATTGAAGCTGCTTACTTTGGTGATACCAGTGGTACGGTGTGGAGGTTGCGTAATCTTAATAATAGCGATGCTCCAGCAGATGCTGCTGATCCATTTGGCCCTCCATGGTCGACGTCTGTTTCCCTTGAGAAGTTGTATGTGCCGGATAGTGATGAGCAGCAGCCCATCTATTATAAACCGTATGTATATGATGTACAGGAAGGAACAATTGACACGTACAACATGGTTGGTTGTGTGAAGCGGTATGTATTAGTTGGAACGGGTGATGAACAGGAGCCCAGTGTCGCGTATGATGTGAGTGGCGCTCCGATACTTGATTACTTTTTTGAGTTGGAAGATAGGGAGTATCAGGATAGTAGTATTTGGACTAATGGAGAGGACGATGACCACCATTTGCCGGCTTGGACAACCCTTGATCAAAGTGAAGGAAAGTTTCGTTTAAATTGGAGAGCGAGTTTGGGATTGAGGTTTCCCACTGACTCTGTAGGGTTTATTCTTGATGGTTCAGGAGTTCGGTTGCATGGGACTAGTGGAAAGTATCTTCTTGATATGGATATTTATATTATGGATAGAGATACATATATTGATGATGCCTGGAGTGTTGATGTAAGTGGAAACTTGCTTGATCCTGACGGAGATGTGGTTGCTGTAAGTGGAGAATATTATTTTGAAGATGATACTGGCTTATATGCAGCGACATCTGGTGGGGGGTTAGGTGGTCTCATTATGGCTGCAGGAACATATCAATCGTATTCTACATCATGGGTTACAGATGAAAAGGGTTGTTTAGTTGATCCGGATGATGCCAGCTGCCTGTTGACTGCTTCAACTGCCTATTCCTACAACAACGACGGAGAGTGGAGTGTTGATAATGATGTCGTTATTGTCGAACATGCTGGTGAAAAAGTGTTATCCACACCACAGGGTGCACAGGGGTATGTTTTTTTTACAAGCTATTCTCCCAAGGGAGGATGTGCTATGGGGGAAAGTTACTATAACCAAATTAAGTTTTCGCATTGTGATAGTATATTTACTTCTGGAGCATTTACTGAATGGCGAAAGGTGTATCTAGGTAGGAGTATAGCATCAGGTGTTACTGTTAGTGATGGTGCGATTTATGTGGTAACCCATGGCGACGGTGGTGGAGATGATGATGATGGTGGTGGTGGAAGCGTAGGTAATAGTAAGGTCAAAAATTTTGCCACGCCTTTTGGGGAAGCTGCTCTATTGTATTGGAAACAGCAATAGAAAATGAACTAGAACCGGCTGATGAATTTTCAGCCGGTATTTTTTATATTGACTAGAGGAATAAATGATGAGAAATCGTATATGGGGTAGAAGGGTTTTTGTCGCTATTATGCTTGTTGGCTGCACCTGTTTACCCATGCAGGGCATGAGTAAGTGTACTGCAATGGCATCCACTGGGCAAGAAGATGTTGTGGATACGGAAGTGAGTGTAGAATATGTTAATGGTGCCATAGGGGCGTATGCCGACGGGCATATTACGGTGAACGGCACTGAATTTTTGCTTACTGGTGAAGAACAATGCGTTGACATGATTGATAATACAGTTGATGTTGATGAACTACATGTTGGGGATCAGGTACAAATAACCTATAAATTGGATAATATGGAAATTGTTTCAATACGGCTTGATGAAAAGAATCGAAACAATGGGGAGTCTTCTTCTGAGGAATCAAAGACCACTGGTGACGGCCAAGGCGTCATTAGATTGGAGAATGGAACGTATACGAATTGATACACCGTTTCGATGTGGTTTGAGATATTGCCAGGTGATTTTTTTATATTGATCTCTTTTAAAGAAGTGGAAAATCGGTTACCCTCTTTATTTCATAGTGTTAAATGGAGCAGAAAGGTATCAATACAAATTGAGATTGGGGGGGAGGATGAATAAGAAAGAGATTTATGCAAAACAGGTGGGAAAAGAGGTTCGTTTTATAGAACTCGACAACTTTGATGATGCTGCCATAATGCTGGTACAGAAACTGCGCTTTAAAAAGGTTGATGAAGTACCCAGAATCAATAAAAAGATAAAAAATGTTCGGGAGATGGGGGTTCAGGAACTTATTAGCCCGATGCGTGAGCGGATTGAGCGGCTACTTGTCGATCCAGCCTGGGTTGTAGTTCTTTTTGAGGCGGTAAAGAAAGAGGAAATTAGACCAACAGTTCAAAAAACGCACAATTTGTAAGCAGTATAGAGGAGGTGTTTCCTTGTCTCTAATCTAAGGGGAAGTAAAATTTTTTTAATTGGCTTCCAGCGATATGGTCGCGTAAAGACAGTTATTTTTACATGACCGTTTTTGGTTTCGAGTGATTGAGGTTCATTTTTTAGCTTAAGTTGCTATAAAAACGCCGTACCATGTAGGTAGGTGGTGATAAAACGTTTAGTTCTGTTCCCTTTCGGTGTAGCCACGTCCCTGACGTGGGTGCTATCTCCTGGATTGAAGTTTTGTGATAGTTTTTGATTTATAGCTCTATTGGTGTCCTTATTAGTTTTTTTCTGCTTTGCTTTAAGTACTTTTCATGGAATATTAGGAAACCCTTAGCAAAACAATTTCCCTTGACTTTTCTCCCCATAGACTTATATATATAACCGCTTCACTGAATGCTTGTTCATTTTTATTGTCGTTTGAGTATCCTTGGGCGGCGAATATAGAAAATTAACTAAAGAGGAATCATTATGGCTTCAAAATTAGTTGCACCACATGGTGGAAAAGGTCTTGTCTGCGCGCTTCTTGAAGGGGATGCATGTGCTGCTGAGCTTGAGAAAGCAAAGGGCCTGAAGCAGGTTGAAATTTCTGATCGTGCCAAAGGCGATCTTATTATGATGGGAATTGGTGGTTTTTCTCCACTTACCGGTTTTATGACCAAAGCTGACTGGAAAGGCGTATGTGAGAATTTCACCATGGCTGACGGTACATTCTGGCCTGTACCCATCACCCTTGACGTTGACAAATCCGAAGGCATCAATGCTGGTGACGAGATTGCTCTTGTTAAGAATGGTGAGACTTTTGCCACCATGCAGGTCACCGAAGCTTTTGAGATGAGCGAAGATGACAAAAAATGGGAATGCGAAAAAGTATTTATGGGCGAAGGTGAAGAGTCCGTTGATGGAAACTTCTGGAAAATCGCCCCTGAGGATCATCCAGGCGTTATCATGGTAATGGCTCAGAAAGATGTGAATATCGCTGGTCCTGTTAAAGTACTTTCCCAGGGTGAGTATCCTAAAGAGTACCCAGGTGTATACCTGACCCCTGCTGAGACCCGTGCAATGTTTGACGAGCGTGGATGGGCCAATGTTGCTGCCCTTCAGCTCCGTAACCCAATGCATCGCTCCCATGAGTTCCTTGCCAAGATCGCTGTTGAGGTATGTGACGGTGTGCTTATCCACTCCCTTATCGGTAACCTCAAGCCTGGTGACATTCCTGCACCTACCCGTGTTAAAGCAATCGATATCCTGATTGAGAACTACTTTGTAAAAGAAAACGTAATCAACTCCGGATACCCACTTGATATGCGTTATGCTGGTCCTCGTGAGGGACTTCTTCATGCCACCTTCCGTCAGAACTACGGAATCAACAATATGCTGATCGGACGTGACCATGCTGGTGTTGGTGACTTTTATGGTCTTTTTGAGGCACAGGAAATTTTTGATCGCATCCCACAGACCGGTGATGATTCCAAAGATCTCCTTTGCAAGCCAATGAAGATTGATTGGACCTTCTACTGCCACGAGTGTGACGGAATGGCTTCTCTTCGTACCTGTCCACATGATAAAGCATCTCGCGTTATCCTTTCCGGTACCAAGCTTCGTAAAGCCCTTTCTGAAGGTGCCGAGATCGTGGATCACTTCGGTCGTAACGAAGTTCTTGATCACCTCAAAGAGTACTATGGTGGCTTAACCGAGAAAGTTGAGGTTAAAATGCAGGGTGCAGCTTCCGGCGAAGATATGAAATAAGCTGGATTGACTTTATTGTTGTAAGTCTTGAGGGGAAGTGCCACCGGTGGTGGTGCTTCCCTTTTTTTATGCGAATATTATTTTAAAATGTTGGTAAAAAAGAGATGCTGGCAGAAACACTTACGGTTGGGCTTGGAGAGAGAAGTTATCCCATTTGTATTGAAGATGGGGTGATGGAGAAAATTGGTGCAGATCTTGCGACACGCGGTATCGGGTCACGCTACGCCGTTGTTGCCGATGCTCATGTGGCGTCCTTATATGGATCAACGCTGATGAAATCTTTACAGGAAGCTGACCTTTCGGCTGAACTTATTACCTTTGCCCGGGGCGAGGCCTCTAAAAATCTAACCATGCTGGAAGAGCTCTCTTCACAACTGGCCAGAATGGGTTTTGATCGCAGTTCAGCTATTATTGCCCTTGGTGGCGGAGTGACTGGAGATCTCGCCGGTTTCTTGGCTGCCACCTATATGCGCGGGATCCCATTTGTCCAGATTCCAACCACGTTACTGGCCCAGGTGGATAGTTCCGTTGGTGGAAAAACCGGTGTCGATATTCCGGAAGGCAAAAATCTTGTTGGTGTTTTTTATCAACCTAAAGCGGTCTATATTGATACCGCTGTGCTTAGCACTTTGGCGCCGGCCGAGTTGTTGGGTGGGATTGCCGAAATTATTAAATATGGCGTTATCTGGGATTTTGATTTTTATTGTTTTTTAGAGCGAAATCTAGATGGTATCCTTGCTCTGCAACCATCTATTATCCAGGAGATGATAACGACCTGTTGCCAAATAAAGGCAGCAGTGGTTGCAGAGGATGAACGGGAGTCCGATTTACGAAGAATTTTAAATTTTGGTCATACCATAGGACACGCGGTGGAAGCGGCGTCAGATTTTAGTTTGATCCACGGCCACGCTGTGGCCATTGGGATGGTGGCTGCCCTTCGTTTGGCTGTGCTATCCGGGATTTGCAAACGAAAGGAGGCTGGCCGGGTAGCCACCCTGATCCATTCCTATGGTTTACCAACAGAAATCCCCGAAAATATGGATAGGAAAAAGATCAAAAGCTATATAAAGACAGATAAAAAGTCCATCGGAGGCTCTGTTTTTTATGTGCTGCCGACCACCATCGGTAAAGTGATTATTTCAAATGAGATCAGTGAAGAACAGGTTGATGAGGTTCTTGCTCGTTGATCTGTTACTGCACCTTCATGGTGTCTGCTTCGTCAATAAAATGATGAATTTTATGTGATTTTTCCTTTTCCATGAGAAGTTTTTTTGCTTCGTTGCTTGTGATATTAAGATTTTTTGCAAGATCTTCAACCTGATAGCAGGGCTGGCCGTCGGGGGCGTAGCCTTTTGCCACAAGATCTGGAAAACAGGTATGGGTTGCAGTTCCGGAGGCTTCTAGCAGGAGTTGTCTTGTTTCCTCCGGACCATAGAGTAAAAGCCATTCCACCGCCTCTGCCCAAAGTTTGGCATCCACTGTTGGGTGTCTTAGTACCCGCATAGCGGATGGAACGTCCCATTCATCTTTTAATTCCATATTTGTTGCACTCCTGGTTTAGGTGGGTGATTGTCATTTTCCTTTTTCGACTCGGTCGGCTATACTATAGTTATTTGCCAAAAAGATGCAATATGACAAGCTCAACAACAGGATACGAAGAGGAGAAGAGCCATGAACCGGTTTGACAGCGCGATGTTTCTTGAAAATATAGAATGGTTTGATACAACTGGAAAAGAACTGGTACACCGCCTCCCGGAAGATGGCTCCGGAGAAATAAAATGGGGCGCGCAGCTCACCGTTCGTGAATCCCAGGCGGCGGTTCTCTTTTATAAGGGCAAGGCCTGTGATGCCTTTGCGGCAGGCCGCCATACCTTAAAAACAGGCAACCTTCCCATAGTGACAAAGATCCTGTCTGCACCCTGGCGTGGTAATTCCCCCCTGCGTGCTGAAGTCTATTTTGCCAATTTAAAATACTTTACCGATCTTAAATGGGGAACTCGTAACCCCGTTGCCTTTAAGGACCGTGAGCTTGGCCTTATTCGTCTTCGTGCCCACGGTGTCTTTAATATCCAGATCGTCCAGCCGGTGCTGTTTATCAACTCCATGGTTGGCACCATGAACAAGTTTAGCACCGATGATGTGGCTGACTATCTGAAAAAAGTAATTGTTTCTCGTTTTAATGATTATCTTGGCGAAAAATTAGACACCATCCTTGATCTTGCCGGGCAGTTTGACGAGCTGTCCATTGAGTTGCAGCAGCGTCTGGTAGGAGATTTCGCCCATTTTGGTTTGCATCTCAGCCATCTCTATATCACCTCCATTACGCCTCCTGAAGAGGTACAAAAAGCCATAGATGATAAAAGCCGTTTGAACGTTATTCACGATATGGACAAGTTTATCAAAATGAAAGCCGCCATGGCCATGGAGAAGGCGGCTGAATCCCAGGGAGAGGCCGGGAGTGGCATTGGCCTTGGAATGGGAATGCTGCTTCCGGGAATGTTTGCAGCAAGTCAAGGAACGACACCAGCTGCTGCAGGTAAAGCGGGTGGTGAGCGAACCTGTCCCGATTGCCAAAATATAATTCCTGCCGATGCCCGTTTTTGTCCCCTGTGCGGCCATCAGCAACTTGTGCTTAGCCAATGTAGTAATTGTGGGAAGAACCTGACTCCCAATGCAAAATTCTGTTCCAAATGTGGCCATGCCACCAGTGAGAAACCGCGTGTTCTTATCTGTCCCAAATGTCAGAGTGAGAGTATTCCGGGCTCCATGTTTTGCAATCAGTGCGGAGAACGTCTGTAGTATACATCCATGGATCTTACAATCCACCAGAATTGTCCCTCCTGCGGGGCGGGCATTGTCCTTCACGAAGCTGATCGTCTGTTGAGCTGCCCATACTGTGATGTGAAAAACTTTATGGTTAGCCGTGGCCCCTTGCGCTTTGTTCTTCCCCATAAGGTACCTGAATCAATAGCGAAAGAGGATATCTTTTATGCTCCCTATCTCCGCTTTAAGGGAAATGTTTTTTATTGTAAAGGTAAATTCTTAAAACATAAGGTGGTGGATACCACCCAGCAGGGGATGGAAAGTTCTGTGCTGCCGCCGTCTTTGGGGCTTCGCCCCCAGGCCATGCCTGTTCATCTGCTCACCGAAGAGGTGCGGGGTCTTTTTTTGCCGCAGACGGTGAAAGCAAAACTCCTTTTAGAGCTTGCAGCTCAACTAACGGTTATTGATTCCGATGCCATTAAGGCATCTTTTTACCATCGTGCCTTTATCGGAGAGACGGTGAGTTGTATTTACCTGCCGCTCTATATAGATAAGGGAATATTATATGACGGAGTTACCAACAAGGTACTTGGTCGCGGAGGCTCCGAAGAAAAAATGCGTGGGCAGGCCTTACGATATAAAACAACCTGGGCCCCCCATTTCTTAGCCACCCTATGCCCCCACTGTGGCGATTCGCTCCAGGGGGAAAGGGATAGTTTGATCCTCTCCTGTGGAAATTGCAACAGCTCCTGGCAGGAACAACAAGGGGGATTTGCAAAAATTCCCTGGAGTGCACTTATCTCAAATGGCAAAGGAATGTATTACATTCCCTTTTGGCAGTTGCGTGTTCGGGCAACGGGTGTGAGACTTGAAAGTTTTGCTGATCTTTTACAGGTGTCCAACCAACCTTTGGTTGCCCAGCCAAGGCATCACACGCGACAGTTGAGTTTTTTACTCCCAGCGTTTAAGGTACGTCCCACCACGTTTTTACGTCTTGGCAAGGGGATGACCCTGGCTCAGGAAAAGATTCCTGAGGGTGAACAGCAGATGCCCAAACGCAGATATCCGGTGACGTTACCTAGAAATGAGGGGATACAGGCCCTAAAATCTGTACTTGCTGAAATTGCCATAAACAGGGAGGAACTGTTGCCAAGGCTGCCAAAGCTGCAGTTTCATATCATGGATACGGAGCTTAGGTATTTGCCTTTTTTTGATAAGGGACATGATTATGTGCAGGAACAGACGGGGATTTCAATTATCAAATCCGTTTTGCAGTTTGGAAGAAAGTTGTAAGAGCAGCCCTTTGCCATGAACAGTCATGAACATTTTATGCACATCGCTTTACAACAGGCCAAAGAGGCCTTGTGTGCAGGAGAGTTTCCTGTGGGAGCCATCATTGTCCATGAAGACCATGTTCTGGCCAGTGGCAGGCGGAAAAATAGCCGGAAAGAGCATGGCGCGGCAAAGGAACTTGATCATGCGGAGATAGTGGCTCTACGCACGCTGCTTGCGGGGGAGTCTTCTGTTCCGCTAACGGATATGACCCTCTATTCCACCATGGAACCCTGTCTTATGTGTTATGCCACCATGCTGGTGAATGGAATCCGGCGTTTTGTGTACGCCTATGAAGACGTGATGGGAGGTGGAACATCGCTACCCTTAGCAACACTTAATCCGCTATACCAGGAGATGGAGATAGAGCTTGTGCCACAGGTTTTACGAGAGGACAGCCTCCGGCTCTTTAAACAATTTTTTGCAAACCCCAACAATACATATTGGCAAGATTCACTGCTTTGCCGGTATACACTTGAGCAATGAACGCAAAAGCAAGAACCGTCGCTTTTCAAAGTGGCGAACGAAACATCTTTTTTCATATCCTTACCGCCTGTAATCTTTCCTGCCGCCACTGTTATATCAATAAGGAGCAGCATGGAACGGAGCTGTTATCCCTTGCAACCATCGAAAAGTGGTTGGAACTGTTTTGGGATGACAGTAAAAAAGCAAATGTTATATTTCTTGGTGGTGAGCCCACCATGCATCCGGATCTGGTACATGGCATACAGAAGGCAAAATCCCTTGGCTATAATGTGACCGTGGACTCCAACGGCTATCTCTTTCATAATATTCTAGAGACATCAAGCCCTGAAAAGATCGATTTTTTGAGTTTTAGCCTTGATGGTCCGGAGAGCGCAGTCAATGACCCCATCCGTGGGGAAGGGGTGTTTGCAATATGCACAAAAAACATGCGAAAAGCGGTTGCTGCAGGTTACAATGTGTCGGTGATCTATACGGTTTCCAAGATGAATATCGAACATCTCCATCGTATGATTCCCTTATTGGTTGATATTGGGGTAAAACGCTTTTTTATTCAAGTAATCGGGCTTCGTGGAAAATCAGCTTTTAAAAATGATGGAGAGCCTCATCTCCAGGTAAGTAGAGAGGAGTGGTTACACACCGTTCCGATGGTTGCCCAGAAAGCCGCAAAAGCTGGTATTCACGTGACCTTTCCCAAAGTATTTTTGGAGGAAGGTGAAGAGTTTGCCTGTGCTGGAAAGGTGGCGAAAAATTATTTTATCTTCCCCAATGGCCGGGTGTATCGCTGTCCGCTCTGTGAAGATTTTCCCATCCATGGCCTTGCCATAGAAGATGATACCCTGTCGGCCGTTGATGGTCTGACCGAGGAAAAATTTTTTCAGCTTTCCATTCCGGAAGGCTGCGTGATGAATAAGCTCCTGCAACCGGACACCATCGATTATGACAGAGAAGGCAGGCCTCTGTACCGTATATCCTGCTGTCTCTTAAAACAGGAAATCCTCCCCGTTGGCTAGCTGTTTTATGGTTAAACACACCTCCTTATACTCTTTCCTGGCCGTGTTGTTGTGTGTCTTGGTCCTTGTTTTGGGCGCTTGTTCCCAGGAAAAAAAGAAGGCCCTGGCCATTGGTGATCAGGCCCCGGATTTTACGGCAACTGCTATGCTGGGAGAGAAAATCCACCTTAGTGACTGGAAGGGGAGTCCGGTGATACTGCGTTTCTGGTCGACGGAATGTAAGTATTGCCGAGCAGATACCCCTATTTTTAACTACTATTTTAAAAAGTATAAAGAAAAGGGTCTACATGTGGTATATGTCAACACCAGTGGAGAGCCTTTGGATGAAGTAAAAGAGTTTGTGGCAAATCTTGAAATATGCTTTCCGGTGATCACAGAAGGGGGGATTGCCATTGGTAAACAGTACAATGTGAAGATAGTTCCGCAGACCATCTTTATATCTCCTGAAGGCAAAATTCTCACCGCCATCCTTGGTGGTGTCGGTGAGGCAGAATTTATCGAGATATTTGGTGGGTATCTCAAGTAAGTCGGAAAATTTTGAAACTTTAGCCATGGTGACTGATTATGAAAAAAACAGTGGTGCTGCTAAGTTGTCTTGTTCTTGGTGTTTTTCTTCTGGTGGGTTCAGCGCAAAGCAAGGGGGAGCTTCCCAACCCTAAAGAGCGTTGTCCAGTATGTGGGATGTTTGTTGCCAAGTATCCACAGTGGGTGGCAGCGATTACCCTGGAAGATGGAAAACGCTACTACTTTGACGGGGTTAAGGATATGTTGGCCTACTACTTTGCGCCCCAGGATTTTGGCGGCACAGCTGGCCAAAAAAATAAAGAGATAGAGGTTACGGAATATTATCGACAGCAGCTCATTGAGGCGGAAAAGGCCTGGTACGTCATTGGTAGCGATGTCCTCGGTCCCATGGGGCATGAGTTGATCCCATTTGCCAGTAAGGCAGCAGCGGAAAACTTTAAAAAAGATCATCATGGCACGGAAATCATCCTCTTTCAGGATATCACTGCTGAGCGAATTGACTCCATGCGGCAGGGGCATAAAATGAAGATGAAGAAATAGGAAGGCAGCGTTTGCTATGAGGCCTTCCTCCATCGTTTTTATTCTGTTGATTGGCATCCTTTGTAGTGATGTGACGTTGTATTTTCTCACCCTAAAAAAGCGGGCAGCAAGGGCGGCGGATCTTGCTGCCGTCCAGCAGATGGTAAACAGCTATGGACTGACGAGCCTTGCCATCAGCACCGAGGCGCGATATAGCCGTCATCCTCTCTTAAGCGATTCCATGGCACCCTTTATGGATCATCCAGGCTCCATTGAACATTTTCCCAGTGGCTCTTTTGTGCTGCCTGCTGGAAAGCTGGAGCGATAGTTGGATATGAACACAACGCTTCAACGCCAGCTTAATATCCTTGACTATGGTCTCTCTTCCCTATGGCAAAAGAAAGGGCGAAATCTCTGTGTGTTTCTGGTTTTTTCCGGGGTTATTTTTCTGCTGGCCTCTTTTCAGTTTCTAAGCGCCTCATTAACCAAGACCGCGGAGCTGTTACTGCAAACGGTACCGGATATTACGGTGCAGCAGTTGTCTGCCGGTAGGCAAATCAATTTTTCCAAAACAAGTCTTGCAAAGCTTGATACCGTTTTTGGCATCCGTTCCATTCAGCCACGGGTTTGGGGCTATTATTTTGACGAATCCAATGGGGCCAACTATACCGTTATTGGGAGCAGCGGCAAGGCAGGGGATCCGTTACTGGCAACCTTGCTGGCATCGGGTCGTTTTCCAGACTCCAGCGAAAAAGGGGCTGCGGTTCTTGGTAGCGCGGTATATGAAAATCTTGGTCTTGGCACAAGAAAGAGCTTTTCCCTCTTTCGACCTGATTTATCACAAATCGGACTCAAACGGGTTGGTGTTCTGGACCAATCCGTCAATATCTTGACTGCTGATCTTATCCTTCTTTCCTTAGAAGATGCACGGGATCTTTTTGCAATAGCTCAAGATGAGTTTACCGATCTCCTTATCCAGGTGGCCAACCCAACTGAAATTCCAAATATTGCCAGTAAAATTGCTGATGCAATGCCCAGCGCCCGGGTAGTCACCAAAGAACAGATACGAAAAACCTATGAGGCCGTCTTTAGTTTTCGTTCCGGTTTCGGTGCAGCATGTCTTCTGGCTGCACTTGCGGCCTTTGTAATTCTTGCTTTTGATAAGGGGCTTGGATTTTCACGGGAAGACCAAAAGGAAGTGGGGGTGTTAAAGATGCTTGGGTGGCAGACCGGTGACATAATGCGTCTTCGCTTTTACGAGTCGGTGGTTACTGCCGGATGCGCATTTGGGCTTGGAGTGAGCCTTGCCTGGGCACATATTCTCTTTTTTGATGGTGGATTGTTCAGGCCCGTGTTTTTGGGTTGGTCGGTGCTACGACCAAGTTTTGATATTGTCCCTTTTATTCAAGGGCGTGATATCCTATTGCTCTTTGCCTTTTCCGTCCTGCCCTATCTGGTGGCCACCATTATCCCCGCCTGGCGGGCAAGCATTGTGCGTGCTGATTCGGTGGTGTGATGGTGATGCAAATGCAAAATCCGCAAATAGAACTCCTGGATGTAGACAAGTATTATAACAGGGGGCAGGAAAATGAAGTACATGCTCTGAAAAATATAAGTCTTCTGGTTGCAACGGGTGAAATTGTCTGTCTGCGTGGCCCATCGGGGAGCGGCAAGTCAACCCTTCTCTGTTTAATGGGGTGTGTCTTTGGGCCCAGCAGTGGACGGGCGGCGGTGGGTGGTAAACAGCTGCAGCGTATGCCTGATGCATATCTCACCCGCTACAGGCGAGAAAATATTGGCTTTATTTTTCAGCATTTTAATATATTACCTCAACTCACCGTTGAGCAGAACATTGTACTGCCTCTGCTTCCTTTAGGTGTTGGCCCAAAAGAGCAAAAGAGCATGGCCGAACCATTGTTGGAACGTTTTGGTATCCTTCATAGAAGGGCGTTTAAGGCCTCTCAGATCTCCGGGGGTGAGTTACAACGGGTGGCCATTGCCAGAGCACTTATCAATGATCCTCCCATACTCCTTGCCGATGAACCGACCGCCCATTTGGATTCAGAAAGGAGCCATGCGCTTATGGATCATCTGCTTTCCCTTGGCGAAGAAGGAAAGACAATTGTCCTTACTTCCCACGATCCGCTGGTAACGGAAAACAGCGCGGTGAACAGGGTCATCGATATTCAGGATGGCGCCATTGTAGTGGCTGGGTAAAATGCTTGTAACGTCTTGGTCCATCGGCCTTTCAGTAACCAGTGTATTGGGTCTGTTTTTGATTCTGCGTGCGGCTTATACTGCCATCTGGGTAGTGCGGTTTTGGGATTTACGCGCAGATACACCGCTGCAAATTCGCCTGGAAAGTGAAATTTGGCTCTCCTCGACCCTGATGGAGTTTGGCCTGTTCTTTCAGATTTTCTCCCTTTTACTGCTCGTTATTACAGCCGATTCTTTTGCACCTCTGCTGGCGGGTGCCATGTGTGCGACGGGCTCATTCTTGGCCAATGGCTATGGCATGCCGGCCTTATATGTGAAGTTGGGTTCGGTGTTTTTGTATGGGTTGTGGATAGTTTTGCATCGCCTTGATTTGCGTTCACCCAACTATCCGCTGGTCCGTATCAAGAATATATACCTGTTACTCCTGTGTCCACTGCTGTTTGTCGATATCACGTTGCAAACCCTCTATCTTCACGGTTTGCGTCCCGATATTATCACTTCTTGCTGTGGTGTTGTTTTTGCAAAACCAAGTACCGGTCTCTTAGGTTTATCGCAGCAGATGGCATCTGCCACCAGTGCTGTGGTTTTTTTTGCTGCATGTTTGCTGCTTTTGATTCCCGCCTGGAAACCCTTCCCCTTTGCAAAACCGCTTCTCGCAGCCGGCTCGGCGATTCTTTTTCCGGTGGGATTGTGGATAATAACAACCTTTGTCTCACCCTATGTGTACGCAATGCCCCATCATCGTTGCCCCTTTTGTCTATTACAGGTGGAGTATAATTTTATTGGGTATCCGCTCTTTGCCAGTCTCTATCTGGCTACATTTTCCGGAATGGCCATGGGGGTTGTGGATATAGGTAAAAGGGTTTCGGGGCTTGAAACAGCAAGCATTGAACAACAGAAAATGTTTCGGATACTCTTCTCCCTTTCCACCCTGTTATTTATTCTTCTTTCTATCTATTTTCCCATTAAATATTTGGTGATGGGTGGGGAATAAACTAGTTTTTGGGTTGGAGCTCCACGGGTGGGGGAAAGGGTGAGCCAATTTCCCGGGCAAACTGCCGTAGCAGGATGCCTAGATCAGCGGTGGTACGCATAAGCAGATTTTTGGCATCGATAAGGCTGTTTTTGGATGTGAGCAGATCCTGCATGGAGGTCTGTTTGATCTGGTAGGATTTAAGTGACAGGCGGACTATCTCTTGCTGCTGTTGAAGATGCTCCACCTGTTTAGAAAAGACATTTTTTAGACTGATGATGCTCTTTTTCTTGTTGGCAATGGAGTGTATGCTCCGAAGAAGGGTGGAATGTTCCTGGATCAGAGCAAGTTCAGTTGCCATATTCGTCGTGTGGAAAGTACTGACAAGTGTGCCGCCACTAAAAAGAGGGACAGTCAGAACAAGACCGATGGAACCTTCTCCGCTGTATTCGTTAAATCTGGTGTCATCTTTTCTCGTCAGTTCTCCCTGAATGGAGAGTGAAGGAAATTCCGATTGGGTGTATTTTTGAGCCTTGCTCTTGCCAAGATCCCGCTCAAGAATAACCTGCTTATAGAGGAGGCTATTGGCCACAAAGGAGTCTTGCAGATCGTTATCTGTGGTGGAATTGCTAAGAAAGAGCTGCAGTTCATCCATTGCCCGGGGAAGATCCGCTAAAGAATTAATACAGCCTGCAACACGCCCTTCAGAGCGAAGCAGTTCACCAAGCTGACTCCAGATGGGATCTGGTTCGGGGATGGCAGTAAAATCGAGGAGTTCTCGAAATGTTGTATCCCGTTTTTGTTCGTTAAGCTCTTCTCTTGCCTCCAGTTCCTTGAGGTTGGCCTGGGCGCGCAGGAGTGCAAGTTTTGTCTGGTCCCGCAGCTCAAATCCTCGTTGTATTTTCTGCACATGTTCGCTGGAAAGGACAATGGAATTTTTAATATTGAGTAACTGGTAGCAGGCAACCATATAGTTGCTTAACAGCTGGTAAAGCGTTGTATCAAGCTCCTGGGTTTTGATTGCTAGATTGTTACTGGCAATTGTATATTCCAGGGTGGCAATATCCATTGCCACCGATAGAGAACGCTTATACAGAGGAAGGTCGAGATCAAATTGCCAGTCGGTGACGTCTTCACCATCTTTATATTCTTCTTCGGTTAAAAGCTCGTCTTCACTGGCAGTGGCGTCCTCGTCCTGATTGAAAAACCGTTTTTGGGAAATTTCAAAGTCAAGTTGGGGAGAGAACCGGTTGGCCCAGGCACTATACCTTTCAGAATATTTTTGCTTTTGTAATGTCCTGGCCATCTGAATTTCGGGAGACTCATTCCAGGCCCTTGTAAAGAGTGTGCAATACAATGAAAGAATCTCTTGTTGTCGTAAGCTCTCAGGACCACGGGAAGCAGGTTTTGTTACGCTTTTTCTCGTTGGTTGAGGGGAGGAGGGGGCTTGGTACTCCGCAAAGCATCCAGATGTCTTTACCGCTTGTATATGCACCGTTGTAGCATTGGCAGATACCTGTAAAGCAAAAGGGAACAAAGCGACAAAGGCAAAATATAAGCACACGGTTTTGAAAAGGTAGCGTGTTCTATTGCACCAGTTATTTATATGGGTCAATTTCACAGATAAACAAACCAGAAGAGAGTAAGATAATGGTGGCTCCGCAAGGGATGTGCCGCGAAGTCACAGATACCAGGTAATTTCGATACCTATAATTCTACGGTATTAATGAACTTTTGCAAGTTTTTCTTTTGCTATCCTAAATTGTTGTCCACTGGATCACTTTCCTGGGGCAATTCTTCCTGGATGGCGTCGCAATCTGATAGCCCCGCATCTTCAACCTGATCAACATTTTCTTCTTCGGGTGTGCTGTCCAGATCCTCCGCTACGTTCATATCCTCCACCGCATGCATATCTTCCGCATCAGCGGTATCAGCAGTTGCGCTGTAGTCATCAAGCTCACTCTTTTCCTGTTGTTCACTTGCATCGCCATTGGCGTAATATTTTTCCAGGCTGGTATCTTCCTCCTGTGTTTCCTGGCCATCATTTTTTTCTTCAGTTTCGCTGGCAAGCTCTATCGATATTTCATCTGTGCTGAGACTGAATTCGTCATCGGTCGATTGCTCATTTGATTCCGGCTTAGAAGTATCAGGTGTTGTGGTGGCTGATTGTACTTCTTCCCGGGAATCGGTCAGATTTTCTTCTGCTGTCTCATGTTCTGGCTGGGGATCGTTTGTTTCATCAGAGAGTTGTGTTGTTGCTTGATCATCACTATTCCCCTTTGTTTCTTCCTCTTCCGTGGTCGATGGAGAAGACTCAGGAGTATTAAAAAGCGTGCTAAGGGAAATGGAGGGCAAAGCGTCAGAGAGATCAGTAGCTTCTTCAACTACCCTGTCCTCCATTGCAAAATCGGTGTGGAGCACCACATCCTGAAAGTCGGCATCGCCAAGGTCGGGAAGATCCTCAATATATATGGTTGTTCCTCCCTCTCCGTCAGGTTCAAATTGAAAATGATCTTTCCCATCGGGGTTAAATGTCGGTTCTGTGTAATACACGGGGTGTGAAGCCGGCTCTCCATCAATTAGGAGCACCGGCTGGTCGCCACTGTTGTCAAAGCTTATGCTGCTTTGCGCATCAATTTCCGATGCGCCGTTGGCGATAATAAAGAACTCATGGTTTTCCGGTGTGAGATCCGCCAGATGGGTCCCTGATTCCATCCCATTTTGGTCATCTATAACCACCGTTGCACTGGTGGGATTGCCGTTATCGTCGGTTTCGTATATACCAACAACATTGCGATAGCCGGCACTTTCTGAAACGTATATCAGCTCTCCTTCCTCACCAGCTGATGCAGTGCTATCGTCTTCAGTTGTACTGCTTATTTCCGGAAATGTTGTATTGGAAAAGATATCCTGTACCTGCGTTTCATCAAGGGCGATATCGTAGATCTTGCCATCACCAATCTCTCCTTTAAAGGCGGCATTGCTCGTCACCTCACCTACGCCATCACCATTACTGTCAATGAGCGTGCCCATTGAGGAGCCAATATTGATATCTCCTGTATGACTCCAAAGCTGACTTGCCTCTCCGCTGCCAAAGCTTTCGCCGTCCAGATAGCCGGTGATTGTTCCATCCGTATCGGTGCCCTTTTCTCCACCGTCAAGTACCAGAGTGACCTGGTGCCACTGGCCATCCTGGACATTGGTTTCAGAATTAATCCATGTACCTTGCCAGTCGCTTTCACTCTCCGGTGTATTATAGCCGCCAACGGAGAGTTCGCCGTTTTCAAGGTAGATATTAAGTCCCCGAATACTCGCCCCTTCTTCATAGATTACCTGCTTTCCCTCGCCGCCATCCTCATCTGCCTTAAAGGTGAAGGTGATACTCCTTTGACTATGGGTGCCGACATTTATATCTGCCGAGTTGGCAATATCCACATGGTCACCATCCCCGTCCAGAAGGAGGGTTCCGTGATCTGTGAGCACAGCATCGCCCTGCAGTGAACCATCATCTGCCACCTCTCCAGCTGTTGCGCTGTCGTATGCATTTGTTTCAAAGTCCCAATGGCTTACAATATGGTCTTCAGGGTTTATTTCATCGTTTCCGGTTACCTGTAGTGTTGCAATGGCTGAATCCGTATCGCCTCGTTCATTGCTTACCGTATAGGAGAGGTCGATATCTTTCTGGTCTCCATCGTTCATTTCCTGTAAATAGGCACTGGGGGAAAAGGTAATTTTTCCACCGTCTGTAACCTGTGCATTGCCAAGGATATTGCCATTGTCATCGGTAATGCTTGCAATCCCGGCGTTTGTTACATCCTGACCGTCTATCTCGGTAATATGTAAGTTGCCTCCATCACCCTCAAAATCGTTACCAAGAACATCTAAGGTGGCCACACTGTCTTCATCAATGGTGTTAATGGTTTCAGCGTCTGCTTCCAGGTAGTTGATGGTGAAGTTGCAAGCCTTGCCGCTTTCGGCCTCCGGGCTGAATGTGATTGTATCAAAAGGAACGTCCACGGTAATGGTATTGGTCGAGACTTGCCCGTCCCCGTCCATATCATTATAGTCCTGAACCACGTTTCCACCAGCCACTTCAACACCGTCTGCATAGGCGGTCCACGCAACGGAAGCGTCACTGCCTCCTTCTTCGTCATAGCGTCCGTAAAGACTATCGAGACCAATTGTGGCATTGGAAAGGCTCGTATCAAATTGCATGGTGATAGTTTCGCCCAAATCGATTTCGTTGCTGCCCCCGACCACTCCAAGCCCGGAATCATTTGATCCACTGTCAAAACCAACGGATGCGTCTCCCTTGCTGTTCGTTGCCGATATTGTCCCGGTTACCCCATTGATATCAATTGCTATGGAGCCATCTGTGTTGCTTGTCCCCCAATCCGCAAGAGAACTGGAATTTGATATCGTATCTTTTGAACCCAACAGAATAGTTCCTTGGGAGTGGGTGTCATCCACTGCCACCGGAAGGATATCTTCTTTGACGTCGTTTACCGAAATGGTGAAATCAGCGGTTGAGCTTGAGCCATCGCTGGATGTCGCCTTTATGGAAATGAGGTGGGAGCTGTCACTTTCTGCAAGGGGCATGACGCTGGCAGTGACAGGTGTTTGGGCGGGTGCGTCTGCTGTGGGCGAGGTAAGAGGAGTTGTCTCAACTGTCTGGGAGAGTTGCGGCGCAGTATCACGTGACCCAGTTGTTCCTCCGTCTCGTTTTTCTTCTGTCTGTACTGCTTGCGTGGTTGTTTCATCTACAACTTCTTCGAAGACGGGATCTTCACTTTTGCTTTCTTCTGGAACTATACTCTCCAGCGCGGTTAACGGTTCAAGAATGCTGTCTGATTGTGAAAGCTCTTCAGTTGCGCTTTGCAGTTGCGCTTGTTCTGTTGTGGGTTGTATCTCCTGCATGGCCTGCATATGCACATCTTGAAAGACAACTGTTTCCGCATTGTCTTCTTCTTGTGGGGTGGTGACGATATCCACACTGTCAGGGTTTGCTTTAGAGTATTCTGTCTCCTCTTCCGTACCGGTATGCACATCTCCCACATGAAGACTGCTGTCAACCAGGCGACGATGGGTGGTCCATTTTTTTGCCTTTAACAGTTCAGCATCGTTGCTCTGTTGTTCCAGTTCAAACCATTCCTGCTGAGAGGTGGATGAGGTAGAGCTAAGAGTGGTTTGGGGGGACGTTGTCTGCTTACTGTCTACTGCCATGGGATAACTCCAATTAGTATTAAAAACCGCCTTGCATTTTCACTACAGTTGCCCCAAAAAAAACCGGGTTACCCTCTCTTGTGGCAACCCGGCTGTCCTCCTCCTTCTTTGCTAAAAGGACCCGTGGCTTTCCGTCCTCACCTTACGATGAGTTTGGCGTCGCTACTTGGCTATGTAGTGGAGCTTTTCTCTCCAAATACCTAACTGCAAAGATCGTTCCGTTTTGTTATGAGAGATGCCTTTGTAAATTTTCTATATAAATAATAAGTTAACTGTCGTACGTTCAATGCCTAGGCTCCTTGTGTAGACTATTTTCGGAAGATGAATTACCAAAACGAAATTGGCGGTTATCCCCAAAAATCATCTGTTTTTTCCTGAGATTCTGCTTCAATAACACCGGTGACCTGATTGCCCTTTTCGTTGTATACCAGTTTGCTAAAGCAGAGCATATTGGCCATTGCTATCCCCCGGCCATGGTTGTGGGTGGCCCGGGAAGGATCCACATCCATATATTCTTTCCAGTTAAATCCTTCTCCTTCGTCACTGATTTGGATATAGGATGCGTTTTCCTTTCGTTCAAAAATCACGGTGACGTTTCGATCTTTGTACTGTGGATCGTTGAGTCTTTTCTCCACCTCTTCCTGCCATTTTTGCTCAGCCACCAGTTCACTCTTTTCCTGGTACGTGATACCAAGATTTCCGTGTTCCACTGCATTGATGAGCAGTTCTGAAACTCCGGAGAGGGTGCGATCCGGATCGTCAAAGAAATTGGCCAAAAATATTGACATACCTTCTGCTTCTTCCAGGGTTTTAAAGGTGCATTTCATAATTTGCACCAGTCCAAAACTGATTTTTCGTCGTTCTGTCTCATGGCGTAACTGTCTGTGCAGACGAATCTGTTTCCCAGCCGCATTTACTACCGATAAAAGCATATCGGGAACAAGGGGTTTGGTGAGGTAATAAAAGACGCCTGCGGCAATACCTTCACTGATTTCCTCGGGACGATCTGCGGCGGTTTGCATAATGATTGGAATATAGCGAAACCTCTCATCGGCTTTCATGGCAATACAGACTTCTATGCCATCCATTTCGGGCATCATCCGATCAAGGAGGACAAGGTCAATGGTGTTATAACTGCTTTCGACAATGTTCATTGCCTCCACGCCATTGGTGGCAGTTTGTACCTGAAAACCATTCTTTTTAAGCAGGGCTTCAAGCAGGCGCAAGGTGGTGGGGTTATCGTCAACGGCGAGTATGGAAAGGGGCGTATTGTTGTCTTGGACCATGGTGTTCTCGTGTGGTTATTTAACGTTCTATAAAGGCGGAATTTAATGAACGATGAATTGGTTTGAGTAGATAAGCAAGCAAACTCTTCTCGCCGGTAATAACGTCACCATTGACGATCATTCCCGGTAGTACTTTGTTCATTTTCGGGTTGTTGCCCACGTAATGTTTCTCAAGTTTTATGATTCCTTTGTAATAGGGAGTACCTTGCTCACTGGTAAATGTGGTAGCAGAAAGGGCTGCTATTGTCCCCTGAATTGACCCGTATCTTGAAAAATCAAAAGTGGTAACCTTCACCGTGACCTGGGCGCCTTTTTTGATATGGCCAATATCGGCAGGTGATATTTTCACTTCTGCCAGCAGTTCTTCGTTGAGCGGAACGATTTCCATTAACGGTTGCCCAGGAGGAATTACCCCGCCAATGGTGTGAATTTCCAACCCTTTTACTAGTCCACGGGTCGGTGAACGAAGCTCCAGTCGCTCAATCTGTGTTTGTAGCTTGCCAATAAGTTCCAGATTTTCAGAAAGTTCATTTTGGACAAGATCAAGCTGTTGGAGGATATCATCACGGGTCTTACTGGTTTGTGACTGCAGGCGCCATTCAAATTCCTTAACGGAATATTCGGCCTGTCGGATTTGGATATCCATGGACGCAAGTTCCCCTTTTTGGGCCGTAATCTCTTTTAGGGCATTAAGATAATTAGTTTGGGGAACGAGGCGTTCTTCATAAAGTTCTTTTTGGGTGCGAAAGGACTGCTCGGCAATTGCAAGATTTTTTTGTGTCGTTTTCTTCTCCTGCTTAAGGAGACGGATCTGCTCATTTTTTTGGGTAATCTGTTCTTTTAATACCTCTTTTTCATGTTGCTGAGCCGTTAGCATTCCCGATAAAACGGAGTGGTCCTGTTGCTGCGAAGATGCATGTTGGCCCCCGGTATCATCTAAAAACGCCATAAGTCGCTCTTTTCGCTGGGTGGTGAATTTTTGATGGGTGATAAGACGATTAAGATCTGCTTTGATGGCTTCTCCTCGAATTCTAAGAAGAACCTGGCCCTTTTCCACCAACTCATCTTCCTGAACCAAAATTTCTTCCACGATTCCACCTTCTAAGTGTTGGATCACCTGCACATGACCGGATGGAACAATTTCTCCTGTTGTCCTGGCTACTTCTTTTATTTTTGCAAAACCGGTCCATACAAGAAAAGAGATAAAAGCCAAAGAGACAATAAGCGTTGACGTCCTGATCAGATATGGTGTCGTGGCTTCTTCTAAAACGGCCGTGAGTCCCAGAAGTCGTAGCTGCTGGTTTCGGTCCTGCGTTGTTTTTTTATCCATGGTGATCTGTTGCTTACTGTTTTTTCAGGGCAGCAAGGAGTTCTGCCGGCTGGCCGACCAGTACCTGTCCTGTCCCAGTGAGATAGATTAATTTATCCGCTGCCAAGATATCCTCTTCCCTGTCGGAGACATAGAGGATTGTCTTTTTACCTCTTTCTTCCTCTAGAAATTCACGGAAAAAAATCCCTGTCTTTTTGCCAAGCAGGGTTGGCGGCATTTCATCAAAGAGCATAATGCTTGAATCCCGTAGATATGTGCGCGCAAGGGTCAGTTGGTAGGTGAGATCAGAAGAGAGTTGTTCAGATTTGTAATCACCTATAAAATGTCCAATGCCATCATCAAAAGCATTGACCGCCTCAAGGGCGCCGGCCAGCCGAAGGCAGCTTGTCAGTTCTTCCGGGGCGGCATCCGGTCTGCACATGCGTAAATTTTGTTCTATGGAGCCATGGAAAAGTTCAGGGGTCTGCGGGGTGTAGGCAATATTTCTTCTAAGGGCGATGGGGTCACGTTGGCGGATATCAAGGCCATCAATAAGGACGGCGCCCATCTGTGGTGGATACAGGCCGATAATGAGCTTTAGCAGTGATGACTTGCCTGAACCGGAAAGCCCGGTGACAGCTACGATTTCCCCCGCTTGTATATCAAGGGTCATTCCAGAAAACAGTGCCGCCCTGTTTGTGGTATAGCGCAGCCCAACTCCTGCAAAAGAGATATTGCCCTGTACCAGGAATGGATGATCGGAGAGAGTGCTTAAGTTTTCAGGTTCTGAGCGCATCAATTTATGGACCTGGCCCACACTCCTTGCGATATAGCGAATGCGGACCAGGGAATTGCAAATGGCTTGTAAAGGAGAGATAACCCGCCATACCAGCATCATGGTAGCGATAAGGGCGCCGGTTGTTATCTCTTGTGCCCACACCAGAAAGATCCCATAGGTGAGGGTGCTAATACCGGCAAGAACCGAAAGTCCATAGGCCAGGGCTTCCACCAGTGCTGTCTGTTGTGAACTTTTAAATGAGGTGTAGGATGAGACGCCTGAGAGTTTACGGTAGCGTTCAAGCCAGGTATGCATTACGCCATGGATGCGAATGGACCTGAATTTTCGCATGGTTTCGACCATAAGTGTCTGTCGTTTAACACTGGCCACCGCCCCAGCTTCGGTGCTGGACTGAATACGGGGGAGCATAAAGAGCGCCAAAAAAAGATAGGAAAGGGCAAGTAGTAGTGGAATGCGGACCAGAGGGCCACCTATAATGTAAATGGTCAGCAAAAAGATAAGGGTAAAAGGGATTTCAATAAGACTGATTCCCACTGGTCCTGAAAAGAAATTGCGAACCGAATCGAAATCCTTAAGGCGGGCAATTTGTGCCGGAATGGAGGAACGTTCCACCACTCGTGGCGGCAGGTAGAGCAGTCGTTCGAAGATCGATTGGGTGATAATCGCATCAATTCGTACCCCAAAAAAGGCCATACTCCTGGCCCGCAGATAGCGAAGTATGGACTCAAAGGCGATGGCCAGTATGGCGCCAATGGCTAGGTAATACAATGTTTCAGGGGCGTTACTGCCAATTACCTTGTCGTACACTGCCATAACAAAAACGGAAGAGACCAGGGCTAACAGGTTGATAACGAAGCTGGAAATAAAAATTTGGCGGAAAACAGGAGTGAACCTTTTGCCAAGAAATCTGGCCCAACGGCTGGCTTTTTTGTGGACCTGACGATCAAGTTTGTGATCGTCAAGACCGTCCTCATCCAGTGGCTTAAAGGTGTAAAGGGTGGCCTTTTTCTTTTTGATCTCTTCAAGGTTTACACACTGAAGGGCTATACCATCAAATCCGTATAACTGATTATCCTCACCGGTAAAAAGCACATAGGGCTTTTCGTTAAGGGTCCCCTCATAGCTCACCAGAAGGCAGGGAGCAAGACGTTTGTCGAAACTTTTGAGATTGATGGTTGTGTGTTGAATCTGGTAATTGAGGTTGGCCATGGTGTTAATAAAATCAACACGATCAATCCGGTCCGGATAATGGGGTAGAGATTCGCAGATCTGATGTATTTCTCCGTTCCAGCCAAGGGCAACGAGCAAGGGCGCCACACAGGCAGCAAAGGGAGAGGGGAGTCCCGTTTTTGAGAGCCAGCCGTATGGCTCAAGTCTGCTTTGCAATGCACTGCTCTTTTCCAAAAAACCTGTGGTCACGCGCGAAGCTCCCTAAACGGTAATACAGAGAAGAGTTTTGAGTCAACCGGTGCAGCTTCCTGTAGCTTTCCATCGACGATATAGTATTCCCGGTCGGCAAGTCGTAAAATATTTCTATCATCGGAGACGATGATCAGGGTGGCATTTTTTTTGATGCGACCAAGCGCTTTAAAGACCAGGTTATAACCGTTACGATCAAGGCTTCTGTCGGCGTTATTGTAGAGGATTACTCTGGGTCTTCTTGCAAGGGCCCTTGCAATTGAGATGCGTTGTTTTAACCCAGGTGGTAAGGGGTCGGTGACCGAGTCACTGAGCGTTGTTTTAAAACCATTGGGTAACAGGGCAACGGCATCGGTGATGCCAAGATGTCCGGCTGCAATAAGGGCATCTTCTTCGCTTATGGTTCCAAAAAAGGTGAGATTATCCATTATGCTGCCTTGAAAGATTGCTCCTTTCTCAGGTAAATATCCAATATGTGATGGCAGACTTGCAGGATCAATTGTGGTAGGGTTTACGCCATCAATGGTGATACTTCCCCTGTTTGGACTATAGAGCCCTGCAAGGAGATAAAGGAAGGTGGAGCGTCCGGATCCCTGGGTGCCGATAAGAGAGATGGACTGCCCGGCACGTAATGATAGCGATATTCCATCAAATATGGGCTTTTTCCCACCTTCGTAAGCAAACGTCATATTGCGTACGTTAACAAGACCGCTTGGCTCTACTTTCTTTTTTGTCTGTTTATGAGAGGTCACCGGGAGGGCAAAGATATCTGCCAGTTCCTGACGGTCAATGAAAAAACTTTGAAAACGTGTCCATAGGCCAAGCGCACGCTGTACAGGCTGCATGATTCGCCCGGAAAGTAACAAACAGGCGGCAAGTCCTCCAGTACCCATATCTCCACTGAGTACTTTGATGGCGCCATACGAAACCACAGAGACGGTCATAATCTGCCCAAAAAGCGTGCCGCAACTAAGCGCAATATTATTTGATAGCGCCACCTGGAAATGGGCTGCGGAAATACGGCTTTGGAGACGATCGTTTCGCCTGAAGAAAAATTTTTCAAGACCTTGACTTTTAATGGAATGGATACCGGTGAGGGTTTCAATAAGAAAATTGTAGCGAATTTTATCACTGAAGTCCTGTTCTTTGACTTCCTTTTTTAAGCGCATCCCAACGAGCCAGGAAACAATACAAAAAAGAGAAAAAAGGGTTAAAGGAACAAAAACAATATCCCCCCCAATATAAGCGATAAGAATGAGAAAGGTGAGGACAAAGGGGAGATCCACCAGGGTCATTAATGCCTGTCCCGAATAAAAGCTTCGCAGTCTGCTGATGGCCGCCATCTTCTGAATATAGGAACCCGCCCCCTGTTGTTCAAAGTGCTGTACATTTGAGTTGAGCAGATGCTCCATGGCGCTGCAGGCGGTTTTATGTTCAAAAACAGCCCCTGACCAGCCGGTGAGATATGATCTGGCAAGGCGCAAGCCCACCTCAAGAACGACTGCACATAGGACTCCGGAAATCAACAGGGCAAGAGTCCCAATGCCGTGTCCTGGTAGAATACGATCATAGGTTTGCAACATCATCACCGGCATGGCCAGCGCCAATAGATTGATCACCAGGGTGGATAACATAAGATAGAAGTTGTTACCCGTTTTGTGGAGTGTATCTGCTGGGATATTTGATTGTGTTTTTGTTAAGATCACTGCTATTCCTGTTGCTAAACGGTACTTTATCTTTTGGTTGATAAAATGGTATCGAAAAACGTCTGAGAATAGAAGGAAAAATTATCATTTAATACGCATTTATTGGATCGTTGACGGTGAAACAGGCTTTGGGGTGGAAATCATTACACAAAAAACAAGGAATGGAGTATCATAGTGCTACGATTTCTATGGGAAGTTGAGTTGGAAGGTAATTATTGGTGTAAAGGAGTTTTCAGTGAGTTACGGGAAGCGGGTAACCATTCTGGTTGTTGATGATGAACAGGTGCACAGGTTTATGCTCTGTTCCATGTTCAAAGAGTGGGGGTGGAAGTGTGTTGAGGCGGATGACGGGAAGGTAGCTGTTGAAGCGGTTGAGAAATATCAGTATGACGCGGTACTTATGGACGTTCGTATGGCACGCATGGATGGTATGGAGGCCTTTACCAGGATTCATGCATTAAAACCGTCACTTCCCGTTATTATCATGACAGCCTATTCCTCGGTGGATGCGGCAGTCGAAGCCATAAAACATGGTGCCCATGACTACCTGACAAAGCCCCTTGATTTTGATCGCCTGCGCCTTACTTTGGAACGGGCCGTGGATAGAAAAGCGGTTGAAGAGAAAAAGGAAGAAAAAAGGCGGGTAGTGTTGCCGGAACCTGTTAAATCTTCATCGATAATTGGCTCTTCTCCTCCGATGATGGAATTGCAGGAGATGATCTCCTATGTGGCTCCCACTGAGGCCACGGTGCTGGTGACCGGAGAGTCGGGAACTGGTAAAGAATTGGTGGCTGCCGAGTTACACAACAATTCTGAGCGGCAGAATGGGCCTTTTATTCGGGTGAATTGCGCAGCCCTTGCTGAAAGTCTTCTTGAGTCGGAGCTGTTTGGCCATGAAAAAGGTGCCTTTACCGGTGCTGACCGCGAACGTGACGGGAAATTTGTCCAGGCGGAGGGAGGGACACTTTTTTTAGATGAGATAGGGGAAACCTCCCACGCCATGCAAGTGAAAATGCTGCGTGTGTTA
>JBNKKR010000044.1:0-30701 GCA_050291935.1 Desulfocapsaceae bacterium
ATTTTGGGGAACTGTTTTGTTAAAGACAAGCACTTCTCCAGTGAATTCTGGCCTGACTTGGCTTTGAGCGACATTGTACTGGGTCGAAGGAAAACAGCTACAGAGCAGGATTACTGCTGCAATATACAGAAGGTATTTTGTAATTACCTTTGATTGTAGCAATTTTAACATCTTTTCTCTCCAATTATTATTCAATATTTCTTGTAAGGTATTTACAATAGTTATACGAATAATAATTCAACTAAAGCTATGAATCATAGACAGGCACCAACATATCATAATCGATATTTTTGTCTTTACTATCCGTAAATATACCTATTTTTGAAAAATAAATTGGCGAGAAAACAGATTTAAACGATACATCAGAGAGATACATTAAGAGAAAAAATTAAATAATATTACCAAACACACAAATTAACCTTATATTTTTCAAAAAAAAATGGATCGACTGCGTCCTGCCGTTGAAATAAACAAAGAGGGATCAAAGCAAAAGGAAATCTTGTCTTCGCGACCTACTGGTCTTCACCGGTGTTTGTCAAAACCATCAGGGCTATGCAAAAATTAGAGCAAGCTCCCCCAGAACCCCTTCTACTAGACAGGCATTCAACATAAATAGGGACCACGTTTAACAAAAACGTAACCCTTACTCATCCGCTTCCAGATCTACATTGAGTGCTTGGCAGCAGGAGTCCCTGCTGAAAGACAATTCTTATTGGAATACTGCTGAGGTATGAAAACTAAATACAACAACATGAGAAGTTGTCATAAATTACGGTAAACATCTCTTCTATGGCCTATTTTTACTACCAAAACAACAAAACGATCTCCATGAATTTCGTATATTATACGGTAGTTACCGCATCTGATTTTATGGAAAGTGTTATTACCACTCATTTTGGTAATGCTCGGATCTGGCAAAGTAATGCTAATCTCATCAATTTTACTTTTAATTTTCACCAAATCTTTTTTGGGTGCATTTTTAACATTTTTCCAAACCGAGGCTCGAAACTCAACTTTATATGCCATCTATTAAAGTCCCAGTTCTTTCCAAAAAGCATCCGCAGAAATGTTCTCACCCGGTTCATTAAGTGCTTTTTTTGCGTCTTCAATATCAATGTGATCTTCTATCATCTGAAGCAACTGGAGTTCTTCAATAGAAATCAAAGCAACAATTTCTTGTCCACGCCTGGTTAAAACTACAGGTTCTTTTCCGTATGCGACAGTATTGACGATATCAGCAAAATTTTTTCTTGCATCAGCAGTGGTAATTGTTTTATTCATAACATGCCCCCTTGTGTACTATATATACTTGTTGTACATCACCAGAGAGTTTAAATCAATAGATACGTTGTTTTTCACATTTGATCAAAAAGGGACAGCGACCTGATTCCCTTCCCCCACTGAAGAGTTAACCGGCTTGTTTTGGAGAGCCGCTAATTGAGCGGGCGTGCAGCGGGGTCGGACCAAGCTATCATTCTGAATTATTGTTATTTATATCCAAATAATAACTATTTTCCTGCTAGATTACTAAATGGTTTCTCATGCCCACCTATTTTCAGGAGGGGGAGCTTAACGCTTTCCTAAAAAGGGCCTTTTAAGATGATAACAGACTTGTTTTTAGGATGTTATTTACACTGATACAGCAGGTTAGCTTGGTCCGGCCCCCTTGGCACTTCCCGAACCCTTGGCCTTGGACCCTTAGCGACCGGTGATGGAGGCCAGAAAGATAGAAGCAAATATCCAGGATAAACTGATCATTCATAAATCAGTGATACTGATTTGCCTTCTATCCTTTCAATTGAATAGTGACCGGGCTGCTCACCAATATCAAATCGAATGTCTTGCATTGATATTGCCTGGGGAAGCAAAAAGAAAATATCATTATTGCCTTTAGTGACCGGTGTCTTAATGGACATCTTTTCGCTGTAGGGGTGGACTGGATGAGTCTTGTAATACAGTTTTGCCGTAGTCTGGTTTTCAGATGTAATTTTGAAATACAGGATGATGTGCTCTGGTGGTTGGACAGCTTCAATTACAGGCAGAATTAAAGACGGGTCGTTTCCCGTTACATCCAGTATGATGCTGTCATCGCTTTTTCTTGTTTTCGTTTCCCGGTTAAATTGCACTTGGTCGAGGATATCCTGTCCTTCGTAGGAAAACATCCGTTTTTGGCTTAAAAAATAAGGTTGAGTCAGATCGCACGAAAAAAAAGTTCCTGCACAAATACTTGGTTTTTTGATAAATTCCGGCTCTTCTGACTGTATCCTGTTAAAGATTCGAGGCATGATGCCCAAAACCGAATGTTCGGGGAGATCAATTTGGTAAATTGGCTTATCAGGATACTTCTTGCTTCCGGTCAGTTCGTCACTGGAAATTACGGGTTTGAGGTGACTGTTGTTAAGAACAATGTAGGAGACATCCGGAAATTCAAGGCTGATCAGTGTCTGCATGTCTCTATGTTTCAACTTCTGATCGAGAAGAAGTAACAGATTACTGCGATCATTTCTTTTATGCAGAAAGTCAATGATCTCATCTAACATTTTAACTGAATAGCTATTGTTATAATTATTTCTCTCTTTTTGTATAAAGGAGACAGACTGTGCCACAGTCAACACCAGGAAAAGTACGAAAAATGACGTTATCACCGGTCTTGAAATATGAGTAACATCGTGAAAAGCCAACCGCTTGTGTATATGGTTGATTGCTGCATGACATATAGTAACAGCCAGAATTATCGTACCGGGAATACAGCTGTCCCATCTTTCGATGTTCTGAGGCTCGAAAAGAAGACTATAGGGAATTAACAGAAATACAGCTATGGACAACCAGGCCAGTTTCTTGAAAATACAGAATGAATTTCGAAGTATGACTCGATCCGGCCTTGAAACGGTAACAAAGGTAAATAGAAGACCGGTCAGAAAATATATCAGCATTGGTACACTGACGCCATCATAGAGCAGGGTTTTTTTCCATCCGGTAATAATCAACGCAGACCATTCCATTAACGAAAGTCCGGAACTGAAGAAATACAGTTTTGGAAATACGCTCTGATAAGGATTATGGTATAAACGCTGGATACTGTTATAGATCTCAAATTCTCTGAAAACGATGTAGTTCTGTAGAATACTCCCCAGCAGATATACCGAAATAAATAGTACAACCGCCCGGTATTTATCACTGAATGTTATTGCAGGTGTGAAGGTGGTCATTATAATGAAGACATAAAACATCAGTCCGACCTGCTGATGAATATTGATCCCTATCGATAACATCGCTGCTGCAGCAATGACCCAGAGCCAGGATACGTTGTTTCTGTCTGCAGGAGATGTAAATGTAATATTGTATGATTTTATTGCTGAGCAGATTATCAATGAGACAAAGGCACTTGCCCAGACATTATCCTCAATCGTGTGATATAAAATGATGTTTCCGGGGAAAATAAACCACAGAAAGCCACCGATAAGGGCAGAAAACCAGGAACAGGTCAAATGTCTGATAGCAAAATAAATAGATAATGAGCCAATGAACCCGAAGAAAATGGTGAGTCCCTGGGTAGATTCGTAAATAGAAATGTCTGACCAGATAATTTTTCCAATTAAAAACGCTCTGTAGATATAACTGTTGATCAGGTTGTGCATGAATGAAAATCCATGATTTCCATTCATGTGGATCTTGACCTGGGCCATGTACATCAGATTATCCCAGTCAACCCAATATGCGTCAGGCATAAACCAAAATGATACAACCAGTAATGTTGCTATAGGAAATAAGTATCTTACTGTATTACGGTACAATAATAGTCTCCTGGTATTTCTCGTTTATCAGGTGGTGCTAAATACCTTTATGATGCATCGGTTAACGAAGAAACGTCTTCAAGCCATAATGTTAACAGTTCAATTTCTTTAGAATCGACAAGTTTTAATTCAATAAGTTTCTGGTAGCATGCAATCATATTTTCAGAAATATATTCAGGCCCTCTTTTCAGATCCAGTGATATGAGATTATCCATTATCAATTTATTGTGCATATATCCCGGAACTTCATCAATAAAATCATTCATGAGATTATGATGATTTCTTTCCTGTTTCACTGTGCTGTTGTGGAATAAAATATACCAGTCACAGGACCATGCGACTCTTTGGGCAACAAATGATCTCCAGATATCTGTCATTCTAAAACTGCAATAGGACGGCAGATACATTAACGGAAAAGCCTCTTTGAACCAGGTCGTGTTCTGGCTGTTGAAAGGACATATGGAATTGTGTCCTAAGGCGATATTGGCTCTTCTTCTAAAATGTAACGGCAGGGGAAATATGAGTCTGTATATGGCATCTACGTCCGGATTGTCATCCGCCAATCCCTGCTGGATGTAGCTTTTCAATGAAACAGTATTGCCAAGAGCGGGAAACGTGTCTTTTATAGCGGTAAGATCAAACCCCCGCGGCCAGATGTTTTTATCCGAAAAATATTTATAAATATTAATCCATCCCTTATCAGTTATCATGTGGGCATCGGTTTCTTCTGATCGTTTATTCCAGAATGCAGACTTTGGGATATTGTCATCATCAGTTTCTATGATGACTTCAGCCCCTTGCAACAGTGCCGCCAGATAGCCGATGTTTTTCCGCGCATAATGTTTAAATGGAAGTTTATCAACCAGTTTAAAATTAAGGGAGTTTTGTCGTTCTACAGAATAATAATCGCAGTGATCGATTGTAAAATTTTTCGGACTCTTGACGTCTCCGACCAGGATAAATTGAACGCCATGACGATCTGATTCCTCACCATATTGCTGGAGTATCGGGTGAGAGTCGTCTGCAATGGAGGTAATTACCAAAAATGTGTTGTTCATTCCGCACGTCCTGTTCTGTCGTGGATTCAACTCTGCAGCACCCAGCATACCATACTGCTGTCTTTAATCCCGGCAGGGAAATGGTGAGATCCGCCGGGTGGTTTGTATGGGTCCAGATCTCTGGAATTATTCTTTGATCGTAATGCTGGGGGGTTTAAGGCTGAGACGTAATAAAAAATAATAAAAAAGCACATAAATACTGTTACGGACGCTCTTCTTCGAGACACTCGGAGATGGAGACCTGTAATGTATGGGTATTTCAGCGTAACGAGTTTTACGAAGCAGATATCTCAATTCAGTCTGGTAGAAATGTGCTTCGGAAACTAGTTTGTAAGATACGAATTTCTTCACAACATCAATATGAAATCCCTGGTAACCTGATGTTGTGTCATACATTTTAGTACCTAGAAGAAGGTTTGATAAAAAGGTACCAAATTTTGAGAGAAACGTTCTCTTCCAGGTTGAATCACAGATAGATCCACCATTAATAAATCTGCTGCCGAATGCGCATTCGTTGCCTTCATTCAAAACTCTTAAAAACATGGGTAATGCCTTGGCATCGTGAGACATCCCGGCATCCATTTCAATGATGAAATCATGGTTGTTTTCAACGGCTGCTTTGTACCCGCGAATATACGCATCAACAACATTTCTGTTTTCAGGAGCCCAAATGGTAATAAAACGTTTATCCCGTTCTGAAAGCCGTGTGCAGAGTTCACGTGTCCGGTCTTTTGAAACGGTATCGACAACAAAATAAACGGTCCCGCACTCAAGCCTGTCCAAAACATTTGAAAGCGATGCAATGAACGGGTCAAAATCGTATTCTTCATTGGCCATCGGCACAACGACTGCAAAGTCAAATTTCATCTAAGTAGTTTTGTATTGAAAATCTAACTCAATAATGACTGGAGAGAAGTGGCTATACCCGTAGTAATACACAATTCTTTTTAAGCAAAAACAATCGTTTGTCAAAAATACCTACATCCCCTTGTTAATCCCGCGTAAGAATATATCAATCACTCCGATAAAGCAACATCTTTTCTGTATTGAAATTAGAGTGCAAACAGTGTAGGCTTCATCCGAGTTGCAGGTAAATACAGTGTAAACCAACTCTCTCGAGAAAAGAGAGTGTCCAGTAACCCGCAGCTCAGTCCAACAAGATTTTACCAACCATCCTGCTATTTACATTCAATTTTTATATGGCAATGGAATAGGACCCTGACTGGTGGCATGGTTAGTGAGACACTCTTTGGTAGCGTAAACAGTATTGTAACAGAAAGTTATCATAAGGTTTTTTTATAATAATAACCATTTTTAAGGAGACAAAGAAATGACACGTACCTTTATTAATTCTATCCTCATAGTTATTACAGCAATGACTCTTGGAGGTTGTGCATTGACGGAAGATAAAATCAACCTTGAATATGTTCCGATGGCAGAAGTGTCAAAGATAGAAGGAGCAAATCTTACGGAAGTATCTGTCAATGTAACTGATAATCGAACAATCAAAGACAGAGTAAGCTGCAAGAAAAATGGCTATGGAATGGAAATGGCGTCCATTTTATCTAACAATGATGTGATCGAATTAGTTGAATCCTCCATTGAAGAAGAACTCAAAAATCGTGGTTTTATGATCGCAGACGGAAGCGTTCGCGTTGAGGTGGAATTAAATAAATTCTACAACGACTTTAAACTCGGTTTTTTTGCAGGTGAGGCCGTTTCAGAGATATTCATGAATGTCCAGGTACAACAACCTGACAACGATATAAAATATACAAAATCTATAAAAGGAGCCTACATTGAAAAAGGGATACAACTGCTCTCAGGAAAAAATGCCAAAATTTCTCTAGATGCAGCTTTGCAAGATGCTATTGCAAAGCTAATGGATGATGCCAGCTTTATTGATGCTTTACTCAAAGCCAGCACCAAGAATAAAGAAAAAAATTGAATATTCCATGAATATCTTTAAAAGTTATTTACCGTTTATTCTTAAATTCTCAGGAATTACATCTATTGTAACCTTAATAGTAATGGCATTATTCCAGGTTACAGCTATAGCATCATTTTCCATTGCCGCAATATTTGTAGTATTGATTTCCTTGGTATTTCATCAAGGAGAAAAAAAATAATTACCTAATCGGGATAGGGACGGTCAGCGCTGATCGTCCCTCCCATATCCGCTATAATGATCCTTCCCAAACACCAGCCGTTCAATCGTAAGTTTTGGCAAGCAGCAGCATACAGTACTTTACGAAAATTTTGCATTGTGCTTCTGCAGTGTTACTGTGACTATAACGAGTCAAGCTCACGCAACCAATCTGTATTATATATTTTGAAACTCGAGACACAACACTTACCTCTTGCTCGAAACAGTAATCGAAAATCCGACGGAAGCCCATAAGAGCAAGCCATTAAAGGTAGGATGAGAAGGCTGGTTCTCACGAGCTGTGGTATAATCACCCTCAACAATTAACGCAGTCAAAATGCTGCAAAAGCAAAGGAGAACCAGCCATGAACAGTATAACAATCGGAATGGATACGAGCGACAAAAAACAACAAATCTGTGTGTTGAACGATAAGGCTGAAGTTATCAAATCATGCGAGATAGACAATACGGCGGAAGCTCTCACTGATTTTTTCAGTCCTTACAAAAGGACCACAGTCGCTTTTGAAGCCGGAACACATTCACCATGGATAAGTCGTTTGTTGAGTGCACTTGGTTTAAATGTCTTGGTCGGTAATCCTCGCAAATTACGGGCTATCTGGGATAGTGATGATAAAGATGATATCCGTGATGCAGAAATGCTTGCCAGAATTGCTCGATTTGATCCCAGCCTGCTCTATCCGATACAACACAGGAATGAGCAAGCTCAGGCTGACCTGGCCCTGGTGAAAGCCCGTGAGAAATTGGTGCAGAGCAGAAGCAAGCTGATTAGCCATATTCGTGGAGCGGTTAAGCCGCTGGGGGGACGTATACCTTCATGTGATGCCAAGACTTTTTACAAGCGTGCACCCGAACATATACCAGAAATACTTAAACCCGCACTACAGCCAATCATTGAACATATTGAGGATTTGACCTCAAAAATTTAAGAATATGATCGTCAAATCGAAAAATTATCCCAGGAACAATATCCGGAAACAAATTGTTTGCGCCAAATAACCGGGGTGGGGGCACTCACCGCCCTATCGTTTATCTTAACCCTTGAATATGCTGATCGATACACGAAAAGCCGTGACGTCGGGTCTTTTTTAGGTCTCACGCCAAAGCGTGATCAATCTGGAGAAGTTGACAAGCAACTCAGGATTACAAAAGCAGGCAATACGTACCTGAGGAAACTGCTTGTTGGTTGCAGTCAATATATCCTTGGGCCTTTCGGCACCGACTGTAACTTGAGGAGGTTCGGACTAAGAAAAATGGGGAAAGGTGGGAAAAATGCGAAAAGACGCGCGGTGGTGGCCGTGGCACGGAAATTAGCGGTTTTACTTCATCGTTTATGGCGAACCGGCGAGGTGTATGAACCTTTTTACAACAAACGCGCAAAAAGTCTGAGGGAAGCAGCATGATCATCATTTCAAATATACTTCGGGGTTTATGGCACCTCCTTCTTAAGCAGTTAAAAAGAAAAGAATTCGACATATACACCTAATATCAGAGTGATACCATAATTCCTCTCAATAAGCCTTTGTAGCAACGTCTCGACGGGAAGACTGCGTTTTTTTTCTTGCTCCTGCCAGCTGCCACTGGTGTTATGGAAAACCGTGTTAAAGGTTGCAGCTTCCCCGACGGATCTTAAAGTGCACCGACCTATGGCAAGGTCTACAAGAGTGCGTATGGAAGCATGACGAGATAAGGCTCAGGAGAGTGCTGGTATTCAATTCATTCTCAGATTGACTAAGGAAAAGATCATGTGAACAGACAATGTTGCTGGTATAGGACGTCAAAAAGCAAAAAGTGGTTCGCCACCTCGAACTATGCCTTGACAAGCCTTCTCATGGAAGATAGGAAAAACCATCTCCCAAATTTTGTGCTCCCTTGCTTTTCTATTTATTATTTGATATTTGTTGGTAAATACCAACACAAACAGCATTATTGGACTTAATGATGGGAAAAACCAACTCAGACTGGATAGCAATGTCGGACAAAGCAATTATTGTCACAATTGGTTCTTATATCCGGCATCAACGGCTGGAGCAGAATAGAACACAAGCCCAAATCGCTAAAGATGCCGGAATAAATCGCTGGACAGTAAGCCAAATAGAAAATGGTGAATCAATAACACTTGCGTCTCTTATCCGGATATTGAGGGTTCTTGATTTGGTCCATTTGTTGAGCATATTTACCATAGAGGAGACAATCAGTCCGATAGCCTACGCCAGGTTACAAGAAAAAAAGAAAAAAAGAGCACGATCTAAGCCTAAAGCGGTTGATTCAAGTGGAGATGTGGAGTGGTAGACTACGCATATGTCCATATTTGGGGCACGCTTGCAGGTGTCGTCAGATGGGATTTTGAAAGGCAACTATCGAGTTTTCAGTTTGATAAGAGTTTTATAGAAAAAAACTGGGACATTGCTCCAATAAAAATGCCGATCAGCAACGGTAGCCGGGTATACACTTTTCCGGACCTGGGCCCATCAAAAGATATGTCAGAGGATACATTTAAGGGACTACCGGGTTTATTAGCAGATTCTTTACCTGACAGATACGGCAACAATTTAATAGAAGCATGGCTAGCTCAAAATGGCCGAGCTCCTAACAGCATGAATCCGGTCGAAAAATTATGTTTCATTGGCAATAGGGGGATGGGCGCCTTGGAATTTGAGCCCGCCCAATTTAAAGCCGGCAAAAACACATTTTCTGTTGAAATAAATAGCCTTGTTGACGTTGCCCAAAAGATACTATCGGAAAGGGAAAATTTTAAGATAAATATCAGTGCCGATGATGAGCACGCAATGAAAGAACTTATAAAAATTGGCACTTCTGCAGGTGGTGCAAGGCCCAAGGCTGTTATCGCTTACAATCAAAAAACAAAAGAAGTGAGATCCGGTCAGGCTCGCGTTCCTAAAGGATTTGAACATTGGATCATAAAGCTTGACGGTGTAAGTGGCGCACAATTCGGAGACAGTCAGGGATGGGGACGTGTTGAATATGCATACTATCTGATGGCAAAAGAATGTGGCATTGAAATGTCAGAGTGCGAACTGTTGGAAGAAAACAACCGAACCCACTTTATGACAAAACGATTCGACAGACAGGGAAATAATACCAGACATCATATCCAAACCCTCTGTGCAATCCAGCATTATGATTATAATAATATTTATGGATACAGTTATGAGCAGGTATTTCAAACAATGCGTTTATTGCGCCTGAGCTATCCGGAAGCAGAGCAAATGTTCCGCAGAATGGTATTCAATGTTCTGGCAAGCAATTGCGATGACCACACTAAAAACATTTCGTTTCAGTTGAAACAGGATAGAAGATGGCGACTTTCTCCGGCATACGATGTCTGCTACTCCTATGATCCTAAAAATGTGTGGGTCAACCAGCAAACGTTGAGCATAAATGGAAAACACAGAAATATCGGTAAAGAAGATTTAATGACGGTTGCAAAAGCAAACAACATAAAAAATGGTGAAAAAACAATTCACAAGATCAATATGGTTGTCAAGAATTGGAACAATTTCGCAAACCGGGCCAAAGTAAAAAATGAGTTATCACAGACGATTCAAGATCATTTGCATACATTGAAGGGTACGTCCTGAGATTCAGCCAGTTAGGGAGAAGTGGAGACAATCCCCTGTACCCGGTCAATCTCTGCCAGGGCCTCGGCATAGGCAATTTTTGCCCAATACTCATCACTTAGGGTTCTGGCATAGGCTTCCTGAGCTGCAAGTACGTCAAACGTGGTGGCCTTTCCGGTTTCAAATTTAGTCTGTTCAGCTTCCAGACGTTTGGCGGTGGCCAGGGCGGTTTTATGGGTGGCCTCTATTGCCTTTAGGGCCAGCTGCACATCCCGTATGGCACTGCGCACTTTTTCATGTATTTCTTGACGAAGCAGCTCCGTCTGCAATTTTGCCTTTCGCACACCACTTACTGCCTGCTGGTACTCCGCCTTGGCATATCGATTTTCCAGGGGCATGGAAAAGTTGATGCCAACCTGCCAATAACTATCCTGTTCATCGGAAATGGCATCATAGGAACCACTAAAGGAATCATCACTGGCCCCAATCCCCGTTGCCCCATACACTTCAAGTGCTGGTAAGATGTGATTCTTTTTTTGGGCGGCTATAATTGTTGCCGCATCAAGCTGTTTTTTTGCTGCAAGCAAATCAGCACGGTTGTGCATGGCATTTTCCAGCACCTGGTCCGGATCAATATCCCTGCACTCCATATCAGGATGGCTCAAGGGGCTAATCTCTTGCGACCAATCTTGTATGTTCATAAGTTTTTTAAGACCATCTTCGGCAAGTCCAATGGCCCTTTCCCCTGAAATTAATAACTCCTCACGCCTTGCCACTTCCGATTCGGGCTGAAAGATCTCCACGCTTGCAAGCCGTCCCGCCTCTATTTCCACCCTGGTTTGTTCAAGTAGTTTGGTGGCAAGTTTTAATGAAAGTCTTTTTACCTCGATATCCTTCCATGCATAGACAAGCTCCCAATAAGCACTTTTCACCGCCGCCGCCAGATCCGCCCCTTGACTCTCAAGTAAATATTCCTCAGCCTCAAACTGTCTGCTGGCGGCTTCCATGGTTGCCGTTTGCACATCCATTCCTCTCCCGGACAAAAGAGGCTGGCTGATGGTCAAACCAAAGGTTGACGTGTAGGCAGGATCAATACTATACACGTCAGGATCATCCCCTTGACGATTCATATCAGCCTGCAAAGAAAACGCTGTACCGGTACTTATTTTTTTTTCAATAACACCACTGAAAGTTGTTACATCGGTATCTGATTCAACCCCGGTAAGGACACTACTATACGTACTGTTTCCAGTATTAAACCCAGCACTCAAGATGGTATCAAACTCACCCTTTGCGCCTTTAGCGCGCTCCTCACTTGAAATCACCTCCTCTTTTTGGAGTTGAATACCAAGGTTATTTTCAAGGGAAATGGAAACCGACTCATCCACCGTTAGCTCCATGCTGGCAGAGCATTGACCATGCAAAAAAGCAAGCATTAATGCAGTAATAACAACACTATAAACAAATTTCATTTTCTGTTTCCTTTCGTATTTTGCCCGGCAAGAACAGGGTAAGATTTCCAATACCAACGACTAATCAATCTACTTGCAATCTGGTAACGCTCACCCAGTCTTGCAAAGAAGTAGTAGAGGGTAGGTACCACCAATAGGGTGAGAAACGTGGCCACCACCAGACCAAAAATCACCACCACCGCCATGGATTGCCACCATTGGCTGGACTCACTGACCCACGAAATAGAAAAGCTGTGAAAATCAAAAGAAACCCCGGTAACCATGGGCACAAGCCCCAAGATTGTGGTAATTGCAGTGAGGAGCACCGGACGCAACCTGGTGGCACCCCCTGAAATCACCGCCTCCTGCAACTCAAAACCTCGTTCCCGCAATTTGTTAATATAGTCAATAAGCACAATGCCATTATTCACCACCACCCCGGCAAGGGAAATCACCCCAACACCGGTCATAATAATGCCAAAAGGTTGTTGAAAGAGCATAAGCCCTAAAAAGGCACCACCAAGGGAAAGGATAACCGAAGTCATAATGATAAATGGCTGACTCACCGAATTAAACTGACTCACCAGAATAAGAAAGATAAGCAGCAAGGCAACTGAAAAGGCCTTGCTCAAAAAATCTTCCGACTCCTGCTGAAATTCATTTTCTCCAGTGAATTTCACATGATAACCCGGTGGTAAATGAACATCTGCCAGGATCTCTTCCGCCTTTGCCCGTGCCACTGGCCCTGGAATATTGGTCTCGTCCACATTGGCCTTTACGGTGACTACCCGTTGGTTATTTATTCGGGTAATATCTGAAATGGATCCACCAAATTCCACGGTGGCCAAGGTGGAAAGGGGAACCAGTTGCCCCGTTGGTGCAGGAATCATCAACTCTTGTAACACATCAGTGACCCGACGATTCTGCTCACCAAGCTGAACTGTAATATCATAATCATCATCACCCTCACGATATGTGGATACTTCCAATCCGTTATAGGCCGCCTTTAAGGAAAATCCTATCATCCCAGTGGTCAACCCGAAGAAAGCAGCCTTTTGCCGGTCAATATGGACCCGCACCGTGGGCGCACCTTGGGAATAATCATCTCGAATATCTTTTACATGGGGAATCTGACTGAGCATCGTCCTGGTCTTGAGGGCAAGTTCGCCTAAGATATCAAAGTTATCTCCTGATATTTCAATATTTATGGGTGCCCCCGTTGGTGGGCCCTCTTCTTCCATGGCAATGGTTATTTTCGCTCCTGCTATATCTGCGACCCTTTGCCGAATATCATCCACACTTAAATGAGTACTCCGTTTACGATCTTCTAGATCAATAAAACGAACTCCAATGGAGTTTGGACTGTTTGGATCAAAGGAAGAGCCGCCACCTGTTGTCTGCACTGCCTTCATATAAATGGTCTTGATATTTTCAAGATCACTTGGCCCATAGCTTTTCACTCCATCTGCTGTTGTATGTTCTTTGGCGGCAAGCCCTGTCAGCAAACGTTGTTCCTTAGTCTCCCCTTTTGCACTCTCAACGTCAGTTATTCCAGCAAGGCTCAGTTCCACCCGTTCAAGCACATCGTCAATATAATCAATATCCGCACCTTCCGGCGGCTCCAAGTTTACATACATGCCTTTAGGGTCAATATCTGGAAAAAATTCCACCGGCTTTTCAAGGCCAATCACCAACATCCATCCCTGAAACATGATCACCAAGACACAAAATGAGGCGGCGATAACACTGTAGGGGCGCCCAAGGGCAAGGCCTAAAATTTTGGTGTAACTCTTTAAAACCCTCCCCTTTATTGCCACCGGTTGTTCCTCTGTGCTTTTCTCTTCCGCTCCTCCTTCTTGGTTTGCAGTTAAATCAGGTTTGACCTTCATAAAAAGGGATGCCATGGCCGGATTAATCACCAGCGCCACAAAAAGACTGGAACTTAAGGTCACGATAAGGGTCAACGGCAAATAGCCCATAAACTCGCCCATGATTCCTGGCCAGAAGAGCATGGGAGAAAAAGCGGCCAAGGTGGTCACTGTAGACCCAATAACAGGATAGGCGACTTCTGAGGTGGCCCGCATTGCAGCATCTTTTCGCCCAACCCCTTGCTCCATATAACGATAGATGTTTTCGATAATAACAATGGCGTTATCGACCAACATTCCAAGGGCCAAAGTCAGACTGAAAAGAACGACCATATTCAATGTAATCCCCATGATATAGAGGACCGTAAAAGAAATGAGCATGGAAAAAGGGATGGCGAGACTTACCAGTATGGCATTACGAATACCCATGGCAAAAAAGATCACCACAATAACCAAAACCAAGCCGGTGAGGATATTGTTTTCAAGGTCAGCCACCATATTGCGAATATCCGTTGACTTATCGAGAATTTTTGTAACTTCTGTCCCGCTCGGCCAGGAGGGACTGTGCTCCCCTATTACCGCATCCACCTTTTCGCTGATATCGATAATATTTTCGCCAGCCCGTTTTTTAACCATCAGCACCACTGCGGCTTTTCCATTTAACCGGGAACGACTTTCGGCATCTTTAAAACTATCCACCACCTTCGCCACATCTTTTAAATAGACCGGCTTACCGTCGTGGAGTTTGAGCACCAAACCATATATTTCATCAGGACTTGTAAACTCACCCGGCACCCGCAACTGAAAACGTCCCTGCCCAAGGTTGATGGTTCCTCCTGAGGTGTTGTTATTCTCCTGGGCGACGATCTCCTGCAGGGAACTGATGGTAAGGCCGTAATAAGCGAGTTTTTCCGGGAAGACTTCGATACGAATTTCCCTTTCCAGCCCCCCTGCCACGTCTACTTCAAGGACCCCGGGAATGGCTTCAATATCATCTTCCAGTTTATCACTTAAGCGTTTCAAACAGGGCAGACCACAACTTCCTGAAAGGGAAAAGACGACTATGGGCATTTCAGAAAAATTCACTTCAAACACTGCGGGATCATCTTCAAGATCCGATGGCAATGATCCTTTTGCTTCATCCACCTTGTCTTTTACATCCTGCAGCGCCTTATCAATATCGGTCCCGGTGGTAAATTCCACGTTAATGGAGGACAAACCTTCTGAACTCACCGATTGGATTTTTTTCAGTCCATCAAGACCTTTTAATTTTTTTTCAATCTCAATGGTGATTACGGTTTCTATATCGGCAGAGGAAACACCCTTGTAACTGGTCGATACAAAAACGTTGGGAATGGTAATATCCGGATCACTCTCTCGTGGTAGTACCAGATAGCAGTAAACCCCAAAAACAATGAGCATCAACGATAGTACTAAGACAGAGGTCGACTTTTGAACAGCGGTATTGGAAACAATCATGGCATCAATGACTCCAGGGTTTCAAGACTACGGACGATACTAATTTGTTGACCATCTTCCACTCCCCGCTGTCCTTCCACCAGGACCTGCGCCCCCGGGAAGAGTCCCTTCTTAATATGCACTCTCCACCCTTCCAAATAGCCAAGCTGCACCTCTTTTTTCCGGGCGACGCCCTCTTCTGCCACAAAGACATAATGTTTATTATTACGTGAAATAACGGAATAAAGTGGCACGGCCAATGCGTCTTGAATCTGTTCTTTTACGATTGCTGCCCGTACGAACATACCCGGCAGGATATCTTTTTCCTGATTCTCCACCCGTAACTCCAGATCATAGATACGTGCAGCATTGTCTGATAGCGGTGAAAGAAAATGCTTTACTCCCACCACCTTTTTGTCATCCAGCGCTTTAATGGTAAGATCAATACTTTCCAGTTGAGCAACCTTTGCCACATCAGATTCGGGGATTCCGATCACCGCTTTTAACTTATCTATTTGCACAATTTCGGCCACCGGATCCGCCACATTGAGCAACAATCCTTCCTTGGCCGTGAGATCTGATATAACCCCATCCATGGGAGATATGATATCGCAACGTTCAAGCTGCAGCGCCCGCTGCTCGACTTCCGATTTTGTAAGCTCCAAACGATTCTTTCTATTTTCAAGCTCTGCCGAAGAAACAACGCCCTTCTTAAACATGACAGCATCACGCTTATATTCCGATTGCGCCAGGCTATACGACGATTCGGCCATTGCCAGGGCAATGCGATAATCATCCGCCTCAATACGGGCAATAATATCTCCTTTTTTCACCTGATCGCCTTCATCTACCAATACCTCTTCAATGGTACCGTTGAGTTTGGAAAGGAGATTCAAATGCACCCATGGCTCAACAACACCTGGCAAATTGATTCGATCACTAATGGTAGTTGGCTGCACAGGATACACAACCACATTAATCGGAGGTTGCTCCGGTGGTGGAGCTGCCGCCTTCTGCTCGGCCAGGCTGTTTTTTTCAGCAATCATTCCAAACGCCAGAATAGCTATTAGAAAAAGTAGAAAAACAAGCAGTAATCGAGGAGCGTTACGCATTAGCCAATACACTTTTTGGGCACGTGGTGTGTCAGGGGAAATAGTTTCCATCTTTTCTCTCTTGCTAAATATCGGGTTGCAGACCTTCTAACGCCTGCTCAAATAACATTTTCATTCCTTCTTCAACATCCTCTTCCGTCTCCAATCTTCCCGTATACCAGGTGGAAACAGTGAGAAGATACAAAGAGTAAAATTGTCCTAGTATAAAAAGCAGCTCTCTGTCTTTGCGTAACTCACCGCGTTGCTGACTCTTTTTGAGAATGGTGAAGAGCAGATCGAAATATCTGGAGTCAAGCTCTTTGGAATGTTCAACGGTAAAATCTTCAGGAAAGACGGATTCACGCAAAAAAAGCCTGCCAAAATCTTTATTCTTGGTAACAAAACGAAACTCAGCCATATAGATCGCTAACAGTTGATCCACAAGAGTGGCCTCAGGATCTGCCTTCTCGACAATCTCGTTAAACACAAAGTCGAGAATATCCTCGCAAAAAGCCATCAGGATTTCTCGCTTGGTGCCAAAATAGGTGTATATTGTCGACTTTCCGATCCCTGCCTTTTTGGCAAGTGCTGCAAGGCTTGTCTCTTTGTATCCCTTGGAGCCAAACAGATCAATTGCGGCATCAAGAATAGCCCTTCTGGTTTCTTCTTTCTTTTTTTCTCGTTTCCCTTGCATAATCGTTTACCACCATTTCATCTCGACCACGGTCGACTTTTATCATATCGCAACTATTAATCAACAAAAAAAACGACTGCAGTCGACTTTTTTAGTAAAACGTGTTCTCCTTGCAAGTCAAAATAAGCTACGCTACCATTTGGCCTGTGAAGAAGTTGAGCCAAAAACAGCAAGCAGCAGCATAAAGGAGAAAAAATATCCATGCAAAATCAGCAGATCCACCCCACATTTTCCTGGTCGCACATTGACACCATACTGCTTGATATGGATGGCACCCTCCTTGATAAATATTTTGATGACCACTTTTGGGAGGAGTATGTTCCAAAAATATATGCCAAAGAATATGGCTTAACTGAAAATGCGGCACGAAAAGTATTGCTGCAAAAATACCAGGCCGTGGAATCCACCCTTGAATGGTGTGATTTAGATTTCTGGTCCAAGCAGCTTGGTCTTGATATCCCAGAGCTCAAATGTAAGGTGGATCACTTGATCCAGGTCCATCCCTATGTCATTGATTTTTTAGAGTACTCCAAAAAACTTGGGAAAACGATCTATCTGGTCACCAATGCTCACTCCAAGACCCTTGCCATCAAACTACAAAGAACCCCCATTGGCCCCTATTTTGATCGCCTCATCTGTGCCGAAGAAATCGGTTTTGCAAAAGAGCAGGCAGAATTCTGGGACAAATTAGAAACCCTGCTCGGCTATAGCAAAAGCAGGACCTTGCTGGTGGATGACACAGAAAAGGTTCTTCGTTCTGCCAAACAATACAATATGGGTTTTCTCCTCTCGGTTGCAAGACCTTCAACCCGTCTTCCCATACGCTATTCCAAAGAGTTTCCTTCTGTGGCATTTTTCAGCGAAATTATTCCTCCCGCCTACCCAGAAAAATAAAATGGGAACAATTCTCAACAAAAGCACTTTCGCTTCATTTTCATTTTGTACTCCTTTGTGGGATATGCTACTATTTCAGGGAGGTCTTAAAGGCTAAAGCAATCACTATTCACTCTCTCTTTTTTATCGGAGTTTATTCTATGACACTTATATCCTACGAAGCTCAAGAACTCTTTCAATGGTTTATCAACAAAGAAGATATCTTGGTTTTAGATGTACGAAATGAAAAAGATTTTAACCGATTTCAAGTGGAATCTCCCTACGACTTCGATATGCTCAATGTCTCCTATTATGATTTTATGGAAATCGAGGAAGAAAGTGTGGCAAAAGTTCCCAAGGACCGAAGCATACGCATAGTCTGCGCCAAAGAGGGTTCTGCTAAATATGTGGGAGAACTCTTGGTAAAACATGGTTATCAGGACGTGCGCTACCTTACTGGCGGGATCAAAACCTGGGGGAATCTTCTCGTTCCACGTGTGGTTCACGATGCAAATGGATACCAGTTATACCAATTTATTCGTCCCGGAAAGGCATCCTGCAGTTATGGTCTTATTGCCGGAAGGGAGATGATGCTCTTTGACCCCAGCCGCAATATCGATTTTTATTTTGGCTTTGCCGAGGAAAAAGGCTGCAAAATAATCAAGACCTTCGAAACCCACCTCCAAGCTGACTATATTGCAGGATCTAGACAAATTGCGGAAAAAAGCGAAGCTGTCTTTTATGGAGGTGCAGACTTTGAGGGCACCAACGCCGGTAACACTGCACTTACAGACGGTGAAATCCATACCTTTAGCAAAGAAGGCCCAGAAGTAAAGGTGATTTTCACCCCAGGCCACACTCCCGGCTCCATCACCTATATCATTGATGATACCTATATGATTTCAGGAGATACCATCTTTATCCAATCCATCGGACGGCCAGACCTTGGCGGAAAAGTTGATAGTTGGTCCACCATGCTTTACAATACTTTGCAACAAATCGCCAAATTGGATGATTCACTTCTGGTACTGCCGGGACACTATATGGACTGGAGTGAAGCCAACCAAGATCTACTCTTTTGTTTGCCTTTTGGTGAGGTGAAAGCCCGTAACGAAAATATATTTAGCATGGATGAGGAAGCATTTGCCGGGTACATTAAAGATAATATGCGCCCTCAGCCTCCCGAATACGCACTTATTCGTCTTGCCAATGGTAATATGGAAACCTACGACGAAGAAAAGCAGGAAGAACTTGACCTTGGGAAAAACGAGTGCGCGGCAACCGCCTACGCCAAGGCACAACAGAACAAATAGACAACAATCCAGCCATATAATGCCCCTGCCATTGACCTTGATCATATGGCAGGGCACCCGATTATTTCTCCCGAATCAACCACCCTCCCCTATCGTTAACAACTGCATGGCAAATATGCAATGGAATCAAATGGCACAAAAAAAGGGTGGATAATTAAAAAAAAATACCGTATTTTCACCTCAGTTTTTCCATTCAGGGTATTTTTGGGTCATCACAACTGAGATAAAAAGAAAATTATCACTGGGAACTGGAGAGTGCCTTTGATAACACAAGATCTTGCAAAGAAACCTTTTTATGCATTACTAATGCTGCAACGTACAACCACCTACGAAACTACATAACACCATGAAATCAATCAATTTCACCATCATTCTAGTATCAGTCATCCTCCTTTCTGCCTGCGGCACAACAAATAAAACATACCAAGGAGCGATCTACCCCATATCCAGTAATCCGACCATATGTTTTCAGGAAGATTCGATACCAAAACAGTGTACCGCTTTTGCCCATCTTATATTCACAACAAAAGCCAACTTAAGAGGAGCGGAAATTACTGCGAACATTAAGGCAGAGGCCATGGAAAAAGGGGCGAACGTCGTATTAATAGGTCTTGCCCGGGTTGCAGAAGATGTGGAAAACGACGAAAACAGTGTTTCTTATTATGGGCCTGAATACACCTATGAATTCAGTACAACCTGGCTTGGTTGGAAGTTTGGTTTTGATCAATGGAATGAAGGTGGCGAGTTGATGAATTTTGGAGCCAAAGCCATGCGGGATCAGGAAATGGAATTTCCCCAGGCGATGATGATCCAGGCTGTGTTTTTACGTTGTACCGATAAATGATCAAAGGTTGGCATCAACCCAACCTTCAATCTCACTGGCAGCCTCTTTAAGCTCAACCATACGACGGGCAATAATTTCTATATAACCACCACGGGCTAAATACTCAAACTCATAGGCAAGATTAGAAAGGCGCCAGGCAAATATCGTAACACAGGCGCCTTTCATTCCATGACAAATCTCTCGTATTTTTTCGCGATTATTTTCTTTAATCCCCTGTTCGAGGGCTGCAATCCATTTGGGAACACTTACCTGGCAAAGATGAGTGAGGAGCTCTTCGATAATCTCAACCTTCCCATTACAATTTTCTTGAAGACGTTCAATATCGAGTACGACATCTGGACGTCCAGTCATATCAGGCTTTTCAGGCTGCATGCAGGTCAATTCCGTTTTTTTTTATATGATTCAGCAAGATGCAACAAAGCACCCTAACAGATTAACCCGGCATTGCAAAGCAAAAAAGACATGTTTACCAAACTGCCCGTAACCCATCCTGTTTTCGCAACTGATCAATACGCCTTTCAAGATCCATCCGCCACTCGGCATGGATCCTGGCCGCCGATGGGGCAATAAGCTCCGGCAAACCGTAAACCAATCGATCTGAAGCACGGCTTGCTTCAATCACGGCCTCAATGGATCTTGCACCAAATTTATAACGACCAAGAAGCAGACGCAGCAGTAGTCCCGATGTCTTTCTGGCAGCTTTCTTCCAATGCGTATCCATTTGATGGGCAATAATAAATGCACGTTTGAGCAGAATACGACGAAGTTCTTCAATATCTTCCGTTGTTGCAGAATCACGAAGGAGGACATCCGGGACTTCGATACCATCGATATCGAGTACCACCCGTAAGCGACTCATAAAATCGGGAATTTTTAAGGTCTTCATCATTGCCAACGACTCTGGATCCGAAGGATCGAGTAATTTTTCCATCCCGGACCAACTGGCCTTTACTCCGCCAGCAAACACAAAAATCGCCCGACCAATAAAATGTGGTATACCATTCACATAGGTAACGCCATCTTGCATGGAAGGCAGAAAATAACGTAAATAGCCAAACTCATGGCCATCATAGCGACAATCAAATTCATCCCAAAAGACAATGGGCACCTTCCCCATGGCCACCGAAGCCCGTACCGGCTCAATGGCCGAATTTATCTCATCGGGGGAGGCAAACTGGGTAAGATTAAACTCGAAGAAATCAAAGGGATTCCCCTCAAAGCGTTTGGAAATTACCCGGGCCACTTCCTTTACAGCAAAGGATTTTCCAGACCCTGGAGGGCCAAAGACACCAAGGCATAATGGGCGCAGGACATTTTCCTTTGAAACATAAGAATCCATTACGTTTTGTAAGGTGATCACCGGATCAATTTCCGCCGGATCAGTGGTACGCAGATGTCCTACCTGAAAGATGGGTAGATTTCCAAAACCGTCTTTACGATTCACTTCCTCTTTTAAATCGTGTAATACCGAAACAATTTCGTCCATATAGCCATGCCCTCCGATACCAGGGGAGATATCCTGCATGGGAACTGCCTTTCTAAAATAAAAAAAGCTCCTGAGGGCCTTTTTCTTCTCCTCGGACCAGGTCTGTGACGCCACCAAATCAATGGTCGCTTCAAAATCAGCAGATAATGGCGGCAAGCTAAAAAAGGAAGGATCGGGCCCATGCTGCATAAACGAACAGGCATACCCTCCGGGAAAGCTTTTGGCAAAATCAAGATTTGGAAATTCCAATGTTTCCTTAAAATAATAGCCCCGTTCATACAACTGCCCCCAATTACGCAAAGCCCGTTTTGAAAAGTCATAAAAACAGTTTTGGCTGAAATCAAACCGGCCAAAACGCATGGCATCCATGGCCAGCATCGCAGGCAGTAAAGTATCATAGCAAGGGACAGAACCTCTTTGACGAGGTGAACTTTTCTCGGGCAGACATCCCTTTCGATGCCTGAAAAAGGTTGAGTCAGGCCCTATATACAACAAACCATGGGGAAACATTTCCACCACGATATGGCATTTGAACCTTCCACTCTTCATATCCCACAGGCCCACCTCATCGGTGCGCAACGCCCGCAGGCACATGGCAACTATGGTCTCCCAGTTCACCGAACAGTCCATCTCCATCCGGGTGGTTTCAAGGTCTGAAAGCCTGCAAAAGAGGACAAAACGATCATGTAACTGATCGGCCCATTTATCCCAATGGGCCACACTGATCCCCATGGCGATGGCCCACATATCCGGATTTCGTGCAAGATCATCTTTGGTAAGTTCCGGCGGATGACCGGAATCATCAATGACCACCAGCCCGTTATTACTTGTAAAAATATCCCTGTTGGAATCATCTACCACAAAATCTTCCGCCGCATTGGAACGTCCCTCTGCAGGCAGGTATTGATTCACCACAAACCAGCCATGGTCTTCCAGATCCACACAAATATTTTTATATTTCCGAAAGATCTGGAAGACATCCTTCTGTTTGCCGTAGGTGAGCGAATGAACCCTTGGGTTCAGATCCGACTCGGCGACATAGGCTGAAAACCAGGTAAGCAACTGCTCCAACCGCCCATATTCCACGGACACATTGCCGGCCATTAACTCAATATGATCTCCTGGATTATATCCGTACGCAGGTAAGTTCCCCTCTTCAAGCAAACTCACCTGCTTGATCGGCAAGTTCCGAATCTTAACATTTGATCCCAAGAGGGTTATTTTTTGATCATACTGTGGCATGGTGCATAGCTCCGAAAAAAATTAATGGTTGATTGGTCAATCGCTTCCTGTTTCAGTGTTATAATAAGTCCAACTTATCAAGAGCCACAACAGCCCCTTTATAAGAAATTACAATTACCGCGACATAACTTAATAATAGTACAGTTGTCATACTATTCTCCTTTATCATGGTGCATCAATAGCTGATGCACCGACTGTTCTTTTTGGTTCCTTAATACGCCTCTTTATCCATAGCCTCTTCAACGCTCAGCTTCTTCCTGTCCATACAATTCCAGAGATAGGCGATATAGCCAAGGACCAAAGGAATGGCGAGGGCGACATAGGTCATTGTCAGCAGGGTAAAGGGACTGGAGGATGCGTTATAAATGGTAAGGCTAGACTGCAAATCAAAGCTTGATGGATAAAAAGCCGTCCCGTTGTAGGCAGGCAGACAAAGCACTGTAAGCCCCACAAGAACCGTCCCGGGGCCTGCGAACCATATCCCCTTATCACTCTCTTTTATTGCACCGCTATACACCCCAAAAATAACCAGAACCAGCCCAACTAACAGCAGTGCCAGCAGTTGCGGCATGGCAAGTAGATTCCCAAGATATTTGTATGATACCATAGAAACGACGCCATTTTCATCCACGCCAAAGCCCTTACGCAGCAACAGCGAAACAAGCACAAAAAGAAGAAATGGCAAGGCACAGATAAAGTTGGTCTTCACCGCCTTCCGTAACCGTCCCTCAAGTTGGGTAACGGCGCTAAGATCTATATTATTGAGTAGATACAACGCACCAAGAACCCGGGCATTAAACACCAGAAAGAGACCAAGACACACATTAAAAGGTGAAAAAGCGGCCTCCAAGCCTCGCAGATTAACACCTCCCAGACTATAGTTCCAGCTTACCTGGTTCATAAGATCCAGTGAGAAACTCGATCCGGTAAAAAAGGTACCAACGGCCGCGCCTATAAGCAGTACGGCAACAGAACCATTTAAAAACAGAAACAGCTCATAGGTTTTTGTGCCTAAAACATTGGACGCTTTAGTGCGATACTCATAGCTTACTGCCTGGATAAAAAAGGTGAATAAAATGAGTATCCACACCCAATACGCCCCGCCAAAACTTGTGGCATAAAATTTTGGAAATGAGGCAAACAAGGCGCCGCCAAAAAGAACCAGAGTGGTGTAAGTTAACTCCCATTTGCGTCCTAAGGAGTTGATAACCAGCGCTCGTTCCGTCTCACTTTTTGCCACCTGCCACAGAAGTGTCTGACCACCCTGAACAAAATTTAAGAATAAAAACAGTCCACCCAGCAGGGCACAAATAAACCACCACAGTTGTTGCAATGTTGTATAATCCAAACTTGATAGCATATTAATGTCCCTCCGGTCCTAAAGAAATCTGTTTCAGCATTATGACAACCTCAGCCACCAGGAGCATGGTGAAAACCACCGCAAACATCGCAAAGGTAATTTGCACCGAAGAGGTTGAGAGGTTTGTGGTCGCAACATTTACCGGTAAAAGCCCCTGAATGGCCCAGGGTTGTCTGCCAACCTCAGCCGTTATCCAGCCAAGTTGACCGGCAAGAAATGTCAAAAAACCCGTTGAAAGACCAATGGGCAACAGCCAACGCTTTTCTACAACTCCGCCTTTAAAGCTAAACCATAAAAATGCCGCAAAAATCACAGGAAAAAGACCACCTAAAATTGCCATAAGATGAAATGAGTTAAATACCAGAGCGACCGGCGGAACAGCATCTTCTGGTTTTTCAAGATAACCATATCCCAAAAACGGTTGATTGATAGTGAACTGTTCCAATGCCTTGTCTGCATCTTCCTGCAAACCATTCTTTTTAGCCTCTTTATAGGCAGTAAGACTCGCAATGGCGTCTTTGCCTTTCTCCATCATGGTGTTTACTCCCATGATCTTTTCCTGGCTATTTCCATAGAGCAGATCCTCCACCCCGGGAACAAATGAGCCCATTTCACGGTTTGCCAGCAGTGACAGAAGGCCCGGAATCTTTATATCAAAGGAAAATGCATCTTGGTCATCACCCGCTTTTTTTGAGCCATTAATGACTCCCAGGGCAACCAATCCTGCACCGCGTTCGCCACTGTACAAACCTTCCATGGCTGCCAGCTTCATCGGTTGTTTCTGGGCTGCCTCAAATGCAGCCTCATCACCGGTGAAGGCGACTAACATTGATGCTATAAGACCAAAAACAGAGGCCACCACAATGGACTTTTTCGCCATCTCGATATGTTTTCTTTTCAGCAAATACCAACAAGATATGGTCAACACAAAGGCGGATGCCGCCACAAATCCGGAAGATGAAGCATGGGTAAATTTGGAAACAGCAACGGGATTAAAGACCACATCGGCAAAACTCTGCATCTCAAAACGCGCCTGCTCAGGATTAAAAGCCATACCCACCGGATTTTGCATCCATCCATTGGCAACCAGAATCCAGACCGCGGAAAGATTGGAACCGATGGCAACCATCCATGTGGAAAAACAGTGAAAGCCTTTGGAGACTTTATCCCATCCAAAAAACATTACAGCAAAGAAACTTGCTTCAATAAAGAAGGCAAAAATCCCCTCAACGGCCAATGGTGCGCCAAAGATATCACCAACCATCCAGGAATAATTTGACCAGTTGGTGCCAAACTCAAACTCTAGGATAATACCGGTTGCCACTCCGATGGCAAAGTTAATGCCAAAGAGTGTCATCCAAAAGCGGGTTATGCTTTTCCACTTTTCATCCTGCGTTTTCAGATAGATCGTTTCAAAAAAAGCACAAAGAAACGACAGACCGAGGGTCAGGGGCACAAATAGCCAATGGTACATGGCCGTAAAGGCAAACATCGCCCTCGACCAGTTTACCAAACCGGGTTCAACGTTAATCATTTTTTCTCCTTATTTATACGTTATTCTTAACATGCTTCTGAGCCAAAACCTTCTGCCCGAGAGCATGCCATTTACTTTTTTTATGGACAGACGTAAGTCAACACCAAGACCTCACCTATCGCCTGGTGATCTGTCCCAGGACGTAGCCCGCTCGCTGCTCATCATTTGCAAATTTATGCTGCAAATAATTTGGAAAGAAGAAGAGCTTCAACACCGCAAACATTACCAATAGTTTGATGATGATAATTTTCCATAAACTCTTCCCAACCGTCATCTTGGCAAAACCGTCTCGGTAAAAATGAAATACTTTTCTCACCATGGAACGACTACTCCTTTACTGGACCTATTTCCTGGATAGGAAAAACCGGTATACAGGAACCATTTTTGGAAAGCTCTGCAAGGCTGACGGATTGTAATGTTTCCCGGAGCTGCGTCCGCGCTTTTTCCCACACCTTGTGCACAACGCAACTCTTGCTAATTGTGCAACTCTTAGGACGATCGACACAATCATTTAAAAAAATTTCACCAATCATCACCTCCACAACCTGCAAAAGGGAAATATCTTCCGCCCTTCCACACAGAGCATATCCCCCCTTTGCGCCTTGCCGAATCTCGATAAACTGAGCCTTCGCCAACTGCTGCGCAATCTTGGCCATAAAATGATTTGGTATTTCAGCACGTTCACAGATCTCCTGCTTAGAAACCAATACACCTTGTCCCTTGTGTGCCAGGTAAACCATACACCTGATTGCATATTCTCCAGCTCGTGTTAACCGCATTCCCTTGTCCATATATGATAAATAAGATATTTAATGTCTTATTTATCATATAAAAAAAATCTGTCAACCCATTTCCAAAATGGAGACAAACAAGGTTTCCTTCTTTTGGCGCCAAACTGCACTGTCACAATGCATAAAAAAAGTAGACTCAGGCTATCCATTCCCTTGCTGTTATGCAATATGGCAAATTGTCGCACTCCATCCTAGACAGATGAGGCGATAGTACAACGTATTCTGAAATCCGAACAAGAAGTTTGCTGCTGAAAAAGTGATCCCCTGAATTACTCGGCAGGGCTGTTTAATCCACCGCCCAAAAGTCACGGGCACCAGGTGATAGCTTATGAAGCACCAGCTCTAACTTCTCTTCATCTACATTTTTCCTTAAAGCACGAGCCACATCTTGAATAGCAGTTTCGGGTGAGAAGTTATGATCAGCTCGAAGAGAACGTACCTCTCGGTTCATGGACTCTTTATCGGTGAACTCTTTAATGGGTTCGTTCGTATCCCACTCGGCCACAAACAGAGCGCGAATACCCGCCGGAAGAACATAGGAAAACTCTATGACATCTTTGATTTCCAGACGGCGACGAAAAGTCTGAAAGACGCCCTGGGACATGGTGTAGGAGCGATGGGTCGTCCCTACATCGGCGATGTCTCTTGCATCCTCAAGAAATTTATACAGGTGATCTCGTATTCTCTGGTATTCGGCTGGAACTGGAATGACTTCATCTCCGGGTTGATGGAAAGGATTTGCCACTATCATTAGCCCGTATTTATCACGGGGTGAGATGGCTGCATATGCGGGGAACAACTACGTTTTGTATAGTTTATCATATATCTGCAAAGTTAGAGACGATTCAGATGTGGTCATGTCGCCTCACCTTTGGTTAAATGTTCTTATTTTCGTAGCGACGAAGAAATCGGATCAAATAGCCATCCGCCTACAATTCGTTTAGGGCTGATAATTTTTCCACTGAATCAATGACAAGCCTTTTACTTGCAGGATATTCATTAAATAACTTCTCTTGCTTTTGAGTTAACTCTGAATAAAATTTTGACTCAATTAATATTTTATCTTCTGTGAAAAAATCGATTTCAACCGTATTTTCATAGAGATAATACATTGTCTTTTGGTTTCTGAGGAGGAGGTAGATGTAGTTTTCAAAATAGCTTCCGAGATCTCTCTCTCCCATAAACATATGTTTTATGGCCAGGTCTGAGGCATATATTTTTTTGGGGGATAATAATTTCTGGTTCGTTTTTCCCCTGCGGGGCAAAAGGTGAATAAGGTAGGTCGATTCAAAATAGCTCAGGTACCTTTTTGAGGTATCTGGGGAAATTGATAGTATTTTTCCTATTTTGTTAATGCTTAACTGCTTACCGCTTCGCTCCATTAAAAGAGTAAAATAATCTCTTAGTGTTTGATGATTTTTCAACCCATGAAATGCAGTTATGTCTTTCTGAATTATGTCATCCACCAAATTCATTAAATACTCACGGTTTGGGTTGAGCGCATTCTCTGGCAGCCCTCCATTTTTGCAGTACTCAAGGAAATATGACCTATATAATTGATTGTCTCTCTTTTTAAGTTTGATATCTTTAAATGCTAGATATTCATCAAGATCTAATGGTTTTATTTCTAGAGATATTGCACGACCAGTTAAACTCGCTTTTTTATCTCTGAGCATGGATGCTGACGATGAAGCTGTATAAATCTTTGTGTTTTGTAAATCGTAAAGATTTTTGAGCTGTATATGAAAATTTTCTTTGTATGTAACTTCGTCTAGAAATAAATATATTTTTTCTTCAACTTTAATTTTATGAAGTTTTCGGAATTCATTTATTATTTCAGATATGTTGTGTTTGTGGAGTAGGTAATCATCTAGACTGACATATAGAATGCGCTTAGGAGCAACACCTGAATTAATAAGCTCTTTAATAATGAGCTTCATTAGCGTGGTTTTGCCAACCCTACGTAACCCTGTAAGAACAACTATTTGTCTGAAATCTAAATAGCCTCTGAGCTCCTCCAGGTATTTTTCACGCGGCTTAATGCCCTCATTGTTGAGAGCTTCTTCCCACCACGGATTGTATTGATACAGTAAGTCCTCCATGGAAAAATTATACGCTCATGAAGATAATTAGTCAAACTATTTATTCGCCCTCATCGTATAAACCTTAAGGTATCGTTATGATAAGCCATTGGCTTAGCCGACGCTTCACGAAGTGTTCTAGCTGGAAGCTCGTGGTGCACTTGTAAATTAAATTCACCGAGCAATTTGTTATGCATTGTGCCCTATGAACGTGGCCCATACTTCGTTAGGTACCCAAATTTTGTTTAAAGCTTGTTGTGCAGAGCTTGCTGTAACACCGAGACACTTGGTTTGATAGAGATAGATGAAGCTTGAAACCCTCCAATTCAGGGCGCAATGTACCCATTATAGACTTATTGCCATGAGCCTGCATGATAGTTTGAAACAGTTCATATTGATCATATTTTGGCTGCTCCCACACAACTGGAATGTGGAAATAATTCATGCCTGCTGAAGTTACTAATTCTCCTGCGTTGGATATGGCAGAATCGCTATCTGGCATTGCCAGATTTATCACGCTGCCAACACACCGGTTTCAGCTATAAGCTCGAACTCTTCAGGGTTTGGTTGCCCTGAAGTATGAATCAGATCATTAATTTTCAGGTAGTTCAGGATTTCCATATCGCACGACTCCTAGGATGTATACTCGTGGTGCTGACCAGCGTATTGATGCACTTCTTTTTTTCTTGTCCTCAAGTTGTTTTTTGACTTTTTCCAATTCATAGTGCTCTGGAGATTCATCCAGAAATCATTTATTGACGATAGGGGCCAGACCAGAATGGCGTAATTTAAGCACTTATACCGGCCTCACCTACCGTTTACCGGTGTTAATTTTTGAAAACACATCCTTTTCTGTAAATTAGTCCTGAATTTGGTGTACCTCTGGTCTCTCCCCTATTTTTAATTGCCTGTTTACGTCAAGCAAAGCATAGCTGAATCAGCCTTCGACTATTATATGGATTGAATAGTAGAAAAGATGTCTGAAACAGTAACATTCTGTTGTAAAGGATACTGTTCTTCTACAGGGGCAACAATCCAGGTATGGTCGGGTTGAGGAATTTCAAGAGTTCCTTTAAAACCACGTGAAACTTTAGGGGACATGGACGCTTTAAATTCGAAGGCCAGTTTTTTTTGACCACGTTCAAGGATAAGATCAATTTCCTCTCCTGACGAAGTACGATAAAAACTTGCTCTCCAATTTGGTTTTGCAGCAAGAATCTGTTCAATGCAAAAACCTTCCCAGGAAGATCCTATCACTGGATGACCCAGAAGTTTGTCCATACTTTCTATTTCAAGGAGGGCATGAAGCACTCCGGAGTCCCGGATATATATTTTAGGTGATTTAACCAATCTTTTTTTAAGGTTTGCACTGTATGGCTGAAGAGAACGAATCATGTAGGTTTGCTCTAATATATCCAGGTAACGCTTTATCGTTGGGTGAGTAACCCCTAAAGATTGACCGAGTTTCGAGAGGTTCAGAAGCTGGCCGTGATAGTGGGCCAGCATTGACCAGAATCTTCGCATAACTTGAGGTGCAACGGAAAAACCAAACTGGGCAATATCATGCTCCAGATACGTTCTGATAAAGTTCTCTCTCCAGATCATGCTGATGGAGTCTGTTGGTGCCAGAATCGATTCCGGAAACCCGCCGCGTCGCCATACTTCCATCAGTCGTGTGTGATATGCGCTGGTTTGGGGGCTAAGTTCACTGAGGGTAAATGGGGTAAGCTCAATATAATGGATTCTGCCAGCCAAGCTTTCTGAGCTTTTTCGAATTAATTCCTGAGATGCTGAACCCAGAAGAAGAAAACGAGCCGGTCTTCGTTCAAGGTCTACTTCTGCTCGCAGGATTGGAAACAGTTCCGATCCTACCTGAACCTCGTCTATACAAATCAGTTTATTTCTGTGACTATGAAAAAAAAATTCTGGATCTGTTAGTTTGTGTCTGTCCGCGAAGAGATAATTATATGAAATAAAATGTAAAATTCGCCTTTTTGGGTGGCTGTTTTTTCGAAATT
>JBNKKR010000045.1:0-29391 GCA_050291935.1 Desulfocapsaceae bacterium
GAGCAGTGCCCTGGGATAATTTGCATCGAAAATTATCTGGACTTGACAGCGCTCCTCTCGATTTAATTTTTAGCTAAAACTGCCCTGTATGTTATATTGTTTTGACGGTTAAAGACTACGCGAAAATCGGTGATAAAGCATAGCCAGATGGTTACGGACGCCTTAAGATCGGGGTTGCCAATAGAAGAACTTCAGTTGGTATAATCGCAGCTTAGAGCTGAGAGGAAAAGGCTGGGCGGCGCTAATCGCGGAAAGAACGGAACCAGCAGTTCAACCTGAACGATATGCTAAAAACACCAGAAGACGTGGACAATGCCAAGTAAAAGTTTGAATGAGCGGGTAGAAGGCTATAAGAAGGCACTTGCCAGCGGAGAGATTCAAGAAACCTATCAAGGTTTGGTCATGATAAGCCTTTTGATAAAAATGACATTGCCGTCAAATAAAAGCGAACATTAGCTTTCAAAAGGAGAACTTATGCAAATAGAAGAGAAAATAAAAATACAGGCCGCACCTGAGCAGATATTTCCATTTTACGAAAGCGTTTCAGAGTGGTCGTCCTGGGATCCTGATGTTAAATCATCGTCCATTGATGGTGACTTCAAAACAGGAACCAAGGGAAGTTTGAAACCAGCAAATGGCCCAGAGGCAAAAATTGAGCTTACTGAAGTAACGAGGAACAAAACTTTTACAGCAACAAGTAAATTACCATTGTGCACTATGAGCTTTAGGCATGAACTTGTTCCAATAAGTGAAGGTACAGAAGTAACTCACAAGTTCATATTTTCAGGCTTTTTTTCTCCTCTGTTTGGTCGTCTTATAGGGTCGAGCATAAAAAAGAGCCTTCCCAACACCATGCTTGGTTTGAAAAATGCTGTTGAATCAAAAGCTAACAATATTAATCCTGCTGACGCAATAAACCGTGAGGCTGATTAGCGCCGTTATGCCTAGGCATCAAATACACTTGACAGCACGAACGTAAATACGTACGTTTAGTTGAGGAGGTGACAAAATGAATATAGTAAATGCAACAGAGGCACGTGCCAAATTATATTCCCTAATTGATGAAACAGCTACATCTCATCAACCAGTTGTTATCACAAGTAAGCGGGCAAATGCAGTCTTGGTTTCGGAAGAAGACTGGAATGCAATTTCTGAAACTCTTTATCTACTTTCTATACCTGGTATGAGGGAATCTATCAAAGAAGGGATGGCTCAAGAAATAAAAGATTGTGATAAGGAACTTACACAAATATTCTTATCGTATCAGTAACGTGGCAACTATCAGTATCCCATCTTTGAGGATCGTAAAGAGTTTAAGAAAATTTAGGGATTGAAAAGCGGAATGTACTGCCTCGTTCCTGCTCGCTTTTCACCGTAATTATTCCTCCGTGGGCTTCGACAGCCAGCTTACAGAATGCCAATCCCAGTCCGACGGATGTCCTTTGGTGCTTTTCCCTATCCACGGTTGTAAATTTATCAAAAAGTCTCTCCTGAAACTCCTTGGGAATGCCATATCCGGAATCACGAACCTCGACCGCAATCTGTGTCTTTTCGTCCACAGTGTGTATTTCCACCTCTGCCCCGTTTGGGGAGGCCTTAAGGGCATTACCTATCAGATTTACCAGCACCCGGTGGAGAATATCAGGGTCAGCTTTACTCAGCGCATGTTCCCCTGACTGGACAAGGCGGACACCGGCCTGGCTGGCCTGGATTTCCATCGAATGGATCGCAGATTTCGCTGCATCCTGTATCTCGATCTCTTCCAGGTTAAGTTGCATTTGTCCTGTCTCGAGTTTACCTATATCGAGTAGCGCCTGGGCCATATTTGTGGCTGTCTGAACCCCTGAACGCGCCAGGTTAATGGTGTTCCTGTCCGGTTTCCCAGGAGCAAATTCCATTAAATCCAATACACCGGTGATTGTAGTAAGAGGAGATCGCATGTCATGGACAATCATGTGGGTGAGGTCGTCCTTGAGTTGTTCTAGTTTTTTCAGGTCGGTGTAGCTAATCCGTAACGCTTTCTCACTATTGGCCAGTGCGGCTTGCACTTCTTTTCGGTGTTGCACCTCGGTGGACAGCCTTCGATTCCAAAAAATAAACATGGCAATAACGATAAGGGCGCACAAAACGATTTTTATCAAAAGTGAGTAATCGAAACCATGTTCATATTTGACCCATACCCACTTACGGTAGAACGACGTCTTGTCGGTTTCTGGTAAAAATGCCAAGGCCTTTTGTAAGATCCCGATAAACGGCTTCCAATCGTTTCTCACTGCCATACGCAGTTTATAGGTGAACGGTGTTTCGCCTACGATCTTGATGTTCCGGTATCGGTGCTGACTCAGGTAATAGTTGCCGGGAAGTACACTGCCGATAAAGAGGTCAATTTTTCCCTTGCTGAGCAGGGTAAACGCCTCTTCCATGCTCCCGGTACGCACTACATTTATATCCAGAAAGTCGCGGCTGACCCATTCATCCGTAGCGTAGTTAGCGACAACCGCGACCCGTAGATCCTGAATCTCTGAAATATCGTTGATGTACGGCATGTCTTCACGGGCAAAGAAAACCACCTGTGAACTGAGATAGGAATCGGTGAAATCGAGATGTTTCAGTCGTTCCGGTGTTATTGCGAGGCAGGAGCTTATATCTAATTCACGATTTTTCAGCTTTTCGTATGTTTCCTGCCACTCTTTACTCCCCGTATCCATATCAAACTGGATGCCAAGAAGATCCTCAATAGCATCCAGATATTCAATGGAAATTCCTTGCGGAGTACCGTTGGCACCGGCAAATTCTATCGGCGCCCATGAGTGATCCCAGCCCACCCGAATTCGTGGATGCATAAGTAACCATTCACGCTCCTCCTGGGAAAGGTCGATGGTTGTCGGTGCTGCTTGGGGTAAGGGAAGCCATTTTGCAAGAATTGCATTACGTTGCTGCAAGGGTATTGATTTCAGTGTTTTGTTAATAATCGACCTCAGTTCAGGCCAGTCGTTTCGAATGCCAAAATAAAGGCTCTGGGGCTTTGGTGATGCGTAGCCCGCTATTTTTATGTTAGTGAGGGATAGATTTTGTATCTGATGTGTTGTCACGGCCAAGTTACCAATGGCAGCATCGGCCTCTCCACGCGACACGGCGAGTAGGCACTCTTCGAAGGTTTTGTAGAGGAGTGGTTGAATTGTTGTGTTTTCTGTGAAAAAGGCTAGATGGGAACTATCAGCCTGTATTGCAACCCGTCGTCCACTGAGTTCATCAAGATTCTGCAATGTTGCATCCATTCTGGTGATGATCACACGAGAAAAATGGAGGTACGGTTCACTGTACAAGAAAAACCGCTGCCGCTCCCCGCTATGGCCTATACACGGCAGCAGATCTGTTTTGCGATCTTTCGCGGCTTGTATGCTATCCGACCAGCTCTTATGGCTGCTAAGCTCAAATATAAGCCCGGTTTTTTGAGATACAAGTTTTAAGAAATCCGCAGCCATACCTTGATACTCTCCTTTCTCGGAAAGGAATTCGAATGGGGCAAAGCCAGGATCCATACTGAAACGAATTGTCGGGTGCTCTTTAATCCAGTGGTACTCGGTTGGACTCAGCTTGAGATCAGTGAGATAACGTTGTTCCTGTCCTTGCCAATCACGGCCGCCACCGCCAAGATAGTAGGCCAGTACCTTATGATATGCTGAGTTGGAGTTTTCTTTTGCTGCGACCAGGATTTTATCGATCTGCTCAAGCAGTAGCATTCCACGCTGGGAGCCTTTTCGGGTTGCAAAGGCAAGTTTGCGGGGATTAAAAATAATTGGTGTTGGTGCAATATCATCATATTCTTCCCAATGCAAGGTACCGAATAAACGGTTTACGATCCCAACGTCTGCCTGCTGTGACTCAAGAAGCATCATTACTTCGGTGTAGTCGTCCACCTCGAGAAAACGGCAGGGTACCCCAAATTGAGCGGTTAGCGCTTTGATGCCTTGAAGGCCATCTGTATGGATGCTTCCCCGCATGACCGCGATGGTACGGTTTTTCATATCAAGGAATGAGTTTACCGAGATATCTTTTCGCGAGAATGCGGTACCCCAGTTGACAAGTACCGGTTCTTTGGAAAAATCGTAGAGAGCGCGACGCTTTTCAGAGACCGCTACATCAGGCATCAAATCGATTTCTCCCGATTGTAAGCGTTCCAGGCATTCCTGCCACGTGCCATGGATATATTCAATATCCCAATCAAGTTTTTCGGCGATATCGTTGAGCACTTCCGGAAAAATCCCGGTCGTACGACCGTCCGGGGTCATAAAGATTTTTGGTGGATTTTTATAGGCACCGACCCTTACCACTTCTTTGGCAAATGAGCCCACCGCAAGAAAGTGCAAGATCAGAAGACACACCACCGATCGTGTCAAAAGAGTATTCATTTTTTTACATCCTGTTGTCGGATATGCTGGATTTAGGCACACGAAACCGAATCAGAGGGAAACGAGATTCTCAACGTTTTTAGAACGTGAATGCAAAATCTCACATATTAAGGCAGCCAATAAATCATTATACAGGACTAGATAGTACAAAATCAAATAGATGTTTTTTGTATTATTCAAAGAGATTTGTAAAAACACAGAATAGCTCAGAAATGAAGCAATAAACTAATTGTTGGTATAAGATATTAGGATGGTAGGGTTTTGTAGAAAGTTTTGCCCCTGTATTATGCAAAAAAATAATTTTGTGACATCATTGATGTTTTTCTTGTTTTTTACAAGAAAATTTCTGATAAGGCGATTATACTCATAATTATGGACATTTTGAAAATATACTTAGGAGAAGGTTAATGAAACACATAATAAAGGCGATGATGTTGGTGATGCTTATGGCCCAGATAGTTGAGGCGAAAAGTGTTGAAGAAGGCGCATTTTTAAATTCGTTTACCGATGAAAAGTTCTGTTTTTTAAAAGAAGATATGGGCAAAATGCAATTACCTGTATGGCTTGAATATATGAAAAGCAGAGGGCATCAATGCGAGGTCACAGAATCAGAAGGGCAGAGATGGACTGCACTGTGTGAGGAAAAAGAGTATAAACTCTCTTTTAGCAATTTTGGGAATAACCTCATGATGGATTGTAAAATTTCAGATGGTTCGGGAACGATAGAGATGAAAAAAGGATTTTTGGGTGAGTATTTGGGCGCGTGTCAACAAGGGATGCCAAGGGTGGTAATAGAGGAGTACTTTGATCTGCCATCAAGCGCTTCTGACACAGCAAGTGTGCAAGCAAAAGAGTCGGTGGGCCGTGATTTAATTTATTGCGGAAATGTGTACCATGCCCTGTCAACGAAAGTAGTTGCTTCAAAACGTGAAGCGCTTATGCAACTGGGTGATGCATTTAGCCAAGAGGGTGGAAAACTCTTTGGTAGTAATATTGATAAAGCAAGGAAAGAGATGGAAACATCAGCTAACACTGTGGCAAATGAGGTCGTTGGTGCCAGCCCGGAAAAAATGCTTGCGCTTTCGCAGTCAGAACAATGCAAGCCATTTTTACAAGGAGATTTTGATAAAGCTGTTAGCAGGTTAATAGTTGAGCGTGATAAACTGTTGGGTAATAAGTAAATTATTTTAAACGGCTTCGGTGCTCCAGAAAAACAAAATCGGTTCCCTCAGTTCGCATGGCATCTTAACATCCGATGAAAAGCGAAGAGTAGGGCCTGGGGGTTGTGTACCACAGGCCCATATTTTTGATTGTAGTCGTGTTTATATTTTTTCCACACGGGCAAATATATCCTGGCGGGCATTTGCCCCAACGGCAACGTCAGCTAAAGTGGATACACCTTTTCTGGTGGGATCATTCATCCCCAAAAGATTATGGGCAACGCCTGCTCCCCGCGTTCTGCTTGCTTTTTTTGCTTTTCCATCAATCTCAAGGCCGGCAGCGCCAAGACCCCAGTGGCCAAAGCCGTGTTCTACCCCGAGGACACCTCGTTGAATTCCATTTCGCACCATGGCAATAGCTTCGACCTGGCTGGCAGGTGAGATAACCCGTATACGGTCTCCGTTTTTTAGACCAAGGTTTCCGGCATCATCTGGATGGATAATAATTCCATTGTTTGCATGGAGTTGTCGTAGTCTTGGCTCACCAATGGTGTGCGAGGACTGGAGTTGTGATTTGGTACATATGACCTGGAATGGCCACTGTTGACGGTTGTATATTGCGGTAATGGGACTCCCGTCGGCAAAGACAGGTGGCAGCCAGGTGGGTACTCCACAAAAATATTTACCACTGAGGCTATTACGGTTGGTGGCCACAGTTTCATTGTAGATCTGTACCGGTTTGGGGTAACGTTTACCGAGCCAGTCACCCTCGTAGGATTTAGAACGATCCTGGAATCGACCACCACGCGCCATTACATAGGCAACTTTTCGCCATTCTGTGGCTGGCAATACTGATTGTAAACTTGCTTTATGACGCTCGACCCCAGTAAGTGCCAGTTCTTCGTCGGTGGTATCAGCAACCGGTTTTCCAGCAAAAGAGATATTGGCAAAGACGCGGAGAAAAAAGTCTTCCGGTGTATGCAGAGGGTGTATGGTCCCATCGGCTCCAGGTATGGCCTTATCACCAAAACCGGGAAGGCCCATGCGCTTTGCTACTGCAATAATAAAACTCTCCATGCAGATGGGATTATTCTCTTTGGTTTTGGCAACAGGCGGTTCGACAACGGGCCAGCGAATAGAGTTTGTTTTGGTGAGATTTGCTGCCCACGGCCAGGCGGCTCCCCAGGTTTCATAAAGGACCGTATCCGGAACAATATAGTCGGCAAATGCACTGGTTTCGTTGATAAATGGATCAATGGCAACAATCAATGGTAGATTTTTGGGATCGGCCAATTTTTCCTTTGCTTGTGAGTAGAGTCCTGCTTGACCATAGAGGGGATTCGTGTTCCAGAGGATCAGCCCTTTGAGATGATAGGGATAGCCATTGAGGGCCGATGGCAGGTACTCGCTTTGAATGGAGGCGGAAAAAGGGTACCAGGGGCCATCGGCAGGGTACGGCTTGCCCTGCGCTTTTTTTGTTTTGTATTCAGTGGTCTTTTCATATGCAAATTCACGACTGAGTGGCACCCCCTGCGGTTTTACTTTGCCAGGAAATTTTTTAAAGTTATAGCGCGGTCCTTTGCCGAAATCGGGAAATCGGCCTCCCCCTGCAGAGCTGCCGCCTTTCCAGTTCAGATTTCCCACAAGGCCATTAAGCATGGCTACTCCGTAAGCCGTATAAAATCCGTTGCTGTGCATGGTACCGCCATGACAATCCGCCACAGCCCGGCGGCCATGGGAGGTAAAGTCGCGGGCCAGTTGGATAATGGTTTTTTCACTGATACCACAGTCTTTGCTGTATTGGGAGAGCTCTTGTTTTTGGGATTCTTCAAGCAGGATCTGCAAGCTTGATTTTACCGCTGCTTCCTGGCCCATCAGGGATATTTTTTGATCTACAAAGAGGGCAGCCAGGGAGCAATTGTTATTTTGCACCAACTCGTTGGAGGCTGCATCAATGACCATAAAGCTGTCATCTTTATCACTTTGGCGAAGGCCAAGATCAGAGCTGCGCAGGAATTTAAACTGTAAGGGATGATTTTTTTCAACGACCACCAGGTGGGTAGCATTGGAACTACTGGCCTCCCCTGCCACCAGAGCCGCCTTGGGAGATGGCATGGCCAGAAATTTTTCGTTATAGCGTTTCTGCTCAAGAATCCAGCGGATCATGCCCATAATTAAGGCGCCATCGGTACCGGGTTTTATGGGGATCCACTGCGTTTGATCAGCGGCGGCTTTACTGTCCGCGTTAGTGAGTACCGGATCAACCACAACCATTTTCAGACGTCCACTGGCCCTTCCTTCGGCCACCAGACGTCCCTGGCGCATAAAGGGGTTTCCTGCATTGGCCGGAGCTGTGCCAATGTTGAGGAGAAATTCGGTGTTACTAAAGTCCGGTTTAAGATGGGGTGATTTCTTAAAATCGTCTAAAAAGGCTGCGTAGCCTTCCCGCATGGTGAGACCGCAGTTCCCACGGTGACCGGTGAAGTTGATGCTGCCAAACGAAGTTTTGCCAAAACGGGCAAAGAACGGCAGGCGGCCTTCCTTAAAACCTCCGATACAGGCCAGTTGGTTCGATTTTGGACCAAGTTCAGGGCGATCCGGGTTAAGAGGCGTTTTGACATCACGGATGGCCCGTAAGCCTTCCACCTCACCTTCACCAAAGAGGTTACCGCCTTCCACCACTTCTTCGATAAGTTGTTCAAAGGAGATGGGCTGCCATTTTCCCGAGTTGCGTTTCCCTACTCGTTTTAGAGGTGTAAGGATGCGGTTTGGGTCATAGAGCTTATCCAATACGGCATTACCACGGCCACATGCGGTGGCGCGTCCGCCAAGTCCAGATTCTTGAAAGTTGCTTAAACTTTTATAACTCTCTTTGATCGGGGTGTTATAGGGCAGGAAATTATCCGATGCAAGAACGTGATACGGATTACCCGCAACACGCAGCACCCGGTTACTGTTTTTGTCCACCCGAACCCGTACACCACAAAGGCTTACACAACCCACACATACGGAATTTGCGACATATTGATTGGGATTGGGTTGTATTTCGCCATTTACCAGGCGGTATTCCGGTTCCAGTGCATTCCCGTAAAGGTTATTGGCGGGTTTTTCACCGGCCCACCAACCTTTGGCTATCCCTTTTAGGGTTTGACCATAGCCAAGGCCAAATACTCCCAAAGAGGAGAGAGCGCCGGCCACTTTTATAAACGTTCTTCTTGAGTTTTTCATTGTTGGAGTCCTTTATTATTGGGCGGTGTTTCCGCTTGTGGTTTGAAGAGTTTCACTGTTCTGGCGCCAAGGGCAAAATGAGCTGAACGATATAAAGAGAAAGAGCCAGAAAGCCAGATTGCCAATACTATGCATAAAGCCGGTTCGTCCCCAAAATTCAGGGCTATAGTGATAAAAACCGGCGCCATTTTTGGGTAAAAGCTGTCCACCGATTACCGTGTCCCAGCGAAAGAGCATGACTCCGGCCATGGCCAGAATGGAGGCAAAAATAAAAAGCGGTTGTATACGGCGGAGGGCAGGAAGTGATACCACCAATAATGGCAGTAGCAGACATAGTCCGAGTTCAATGGCTACTGCCTGGGTAAAATGATGCTTAAAGAGCAGGTCAGCGGCATCATGAAAGGGCGCTGAGGAATAAAAGAGGCCAATGGAGTACCAGAAAAGACGAAGCAAAAGATCGCCGACAATGGACCAGGCCAAAAGCAGACCAAGACGTTCCATCAAAGGCCATGAGAGATGCCCTTTCTTGTCACGGACCATGATGCCATTTAACAGGATCATTAAAGCAATCCCACTCACCATGGCTGAGATAAGAAAGATCAGTGGCATAAGAGAGGTGTGCCAGAGGCTGCGCGCTTTGACCACTCCGAGGATATATCCGGTATATCCATGTACGGCAAGGGCGGTCGGAATGCCGATTATGCCGAGTACCTTTCCAATACGATGATCGCGGTCAATGGCTTGTTCTGAAATGTCCATATTGCCCAGCGCTAAAAGTCGATAAATGGGTTGCATGACTCCGCTAGCGGTTGCGGCTCTTTTTGCAAAACCGGCACGAAAGACAAAGAGCATCTCAAAGAGGATCAACACTGGATAGCAACTGAGCAAAAAGACTCCCCAACTCATGGGAGAGGTAGCATGTAGGTGATAGTAGAGTGAGTAAAAACGGCCGGGTTGGGCCAGGTCGGCAATAAGATTGAGTGGCGCGGCCAAAAGGACAGTAAAGGCAACGATAAGTGACAATCCGGCTATGGCTTCATAACGCTTGTCGTTAAAAACATAAGTCAGTGATGAGAGTAAAAAGGCGGCTGCACTGATACCTGTGAGGAAAAAGTATTGTGGAATGGGTACTCCCCAGTGTACTTGCGGGCCGTGGGCTATAAGCTCAATGATTTGTGGTTCCATGTTATACTTCCTCCTCTTTGGCACCGGTTCCTGCCGGGGTCATCACTTGCTCACCGTGGATGCGGCCGTTAAAGTGTGCGTCCAATCCGATATAGTAGACTTGTGGTACGGTACCGGCGCTTTTCTTCAGAACTTGAACCGGCTGTGAGGCAATGAGTTTGGCAACGCTACTCTCAGGGTCGTTGAGATCGCCGAAGACCCGGGCGCCGGTGACGCAGGTTTCCACACAGGCGGGTAATAGACCTGCTTGTAAACGGTGCAGACAAAAGGTGCATTTATCGGCAGTATGGGTTTCTTCATTGATAAAACGAGCGTCATAGGGACACGCCTGCACGCAGTAGCCACAGCCGATACAGACGGAATTGTCAACCACCACGGTTCCGTCGGGCCGTTTTGTGGTGGCCATGGTGGGACAGGCTGTTACGCATGCCGGTTTGTCGCAATGGTTACAGAGCCTTGGCAGGGTATAGCGTCGTGGACGGTTATGGCTGGTTATTTCGTAATTGGAGACCAGTGTCCGAAAATAGCCTAAGGGGACTTGGTTTTCCATATTGCAGGCCACACTACATGCCTGACAACCGATGCAGAGTCGTAGGTCAATAACCATTCCCCATTGCAGGGTAGTATGATCTTTTTTGGGGTGGGTTGCATTTGCACGGCTGGTTTTGGCAATTCCGCTTCCTGCAACCGTGGCAGCAGTGAGTAGCTTGATTACATTTCTTCGTTCTTCATTCATTTCTTTCTCCTCCCCTAAGCTTTACCCAGGGTTTCAGATTCTCTTTTACGCTTAGCGGGCCGCTGAATCAGAGTGTTAAATTTTTTCATACCTGTATGGAACGATATCTGCAGCGCATAAAACAAAATATGTGCCATTCCCATGTCTTTATAGAAAATATGAATGAAATAAGTTGACTTTACAGGGAAAATTCTTTTGCCTTGACAAGGAATGTGGGGAGTGGCAGCATGGAAAAGGTGCAAAACGCACCACACGCGAAAGAGCATACGGTGCAATTTGCACCCTAAATGCTTTGGTCTATAGAATGAAGGATAATGTCATATGCGTTTACCCATTGGTCGTAAGATTTTATTCACCATGCTTGGGGTTGCCGTTCCATCCCTGATGCTTTTTTCTTTGCTGATGTTTAATTCACGAAGACATATTCTGGAGGAGAATATTGGGCGCCAACTGAACAGTGTTGCCCGGTTGTCTGCCCAGACGGTGCAGGATTTGGTGGACAATTCAAAGGCTGCGCTGCTCACCATTGCAGCTACTTCCGATATCGAGGAGGTGGTGCACCACTGGCGGAATAAAAAGCCGGCTGCACTATCCTCTTCCCTTACAAAGCTTGAAAAATCATTTCTTGGTTTCCAGCAACTGGACCGTAGCATTCAGGCCATTCGATTTATCGATGCAGAAGGCTATGTGCTGGCAAAAGTGCGGGAAGGTGAAATTATTCCACGGGAAGGGCCGCAGGTGGAGAGTCTTGGGATTAGTGCAGTAAGTAGCAAGGCAGAACGTGATTTTTTTCAATATACCATGGAGCAAAAAAAAGGAGCTGTCTGGGTATCTAATTTAGAGCGTGGCTGGATGGTGGGTGAAGATCACTGGTGCCCTGCCATGGTCCGTTTTGCCACGCCTGTTTTTGATCATAAAGGAGTTGTGGCAGGGGTGGTTGTTATTAATGTCTGGGGGCAAACGGTGGGTACAATGATTAACCGTTTAATTTCGCCTTCTGAGGGAAAGGCCTTTTTGGTGGAACGAAACTTTGAAGACCCGGAACGAAATGCAATTTATCTCTTTCACCAGAATGTAAATTGTGTGTTTGGTAATCAGACAGGCACCCATATCACTGCAGAGCAGGATTATCCAAGCTCTGTTATTAGCAGTTGGATGCATGATGATCAGGGGATCAATTTTCACCCGGAGAGCGGAAATCTTTTGGTGCACCATTACTTTTCACCATATGGTGGCACAAAACGAGGCTGGATTATTGTAGTGGATGCCCGTCGTGATTTTTTTATGGCCCCTTTAACCTCACTGAAACGCACCATGGCCCTGGCTGCCGGTTTGGTATTAATTTTGATGATCGTGGCAGCCATATATTTTGCCCGTACCATTACGCGTCCCATTCGAGCGGTGATTGATGGAACCCACCGTATCAGTGAAGATCTGGATCATCGTATCAGCGTGCAAAGTAAGGATGAAATTGCTCTTTTGGCCCGCGAGATTAATGATATGGCTGCAACGCTCAGGCAGAATATGGAGGAAAAAAAGGCCATTGAGGCGCAGGTCTGTCAGTCGGAGAAACTGGCTTCGGTGGGTGAATTGGCGTCAGGGCTTGCCCATGAGATTAATACGCCCCTTGGTAACATACGTGCCATAGCCACCCTGGCCAAAAAAGATATTGAACACAAAAAAGTGGACCTGGATGCAATTGCTGAGGATTTTACTGATATCGCGGAGCAGACCCGTAAGTGCAGCCAGATTATTACCTCACTTTTGGCCTTCGCCCGTCAGCAGAAATCGGAATTTGTGCTCCATGACCTTAACCAGTTGGTTGAGAATAGTTTGGGGTTGGTTCGTATCAAAGGAGATAAGAAGAATGTCAGCATCGACTTTGCAGCGTATCCTGATCTGCCACGGATAAAGGTGGATGGACATCAGATTGAGCAGGTGTGCGTCAATATTCTGTTAAATGGACTCGATGCGGTGGCTGAGAGTGGACAGATACGAGTGGAGTCAGATTTTAAGGATTCTAAGGTTTGTTTGCGCTTTATTGATAATGGTGGTGGTATTGCTCCTGAGATTGCCACCAAAATTTTCGATCCTTTTTTCACCACAAAAGAGGTGGGCAAGGGCACAGGTCTTGGGCTTTCGTTAAGTTATGGTATCGTAAAAAATCACGGTGGGACCATAGAGGTAAAGTCATCAGCAGGACAAACGATATTTACTGTATTACTGCCAGCTGGTGAGCGAGGAGGTCTGCATGTATTCCAAGCCTAGAGTCCTGGTTGTCGATGATGACAGCACTGCCTGTAAGGTGCTGAGTCGAACTTTGCGAGATCGTTTTCAAGTGATGAGTTTTACAGACTCGGAAAAGGCTTTGCATCATTTTCTGGTGGAAGGGGCCGATATCATCCTGACCGATTTAAAGATGCCGGGTCTTGATGGGATTGAACTGTTGACCCGTGCCAGGGAAATTGATGAACGGGTCATTGTCTTTGTGGTCACCGGTTTTTCTTCAGTGGATACGGCGGTCTCTGCCATGCGACTTGGAGCCTATGATTATATTCCCAAACCCTTTGAGCCGGATGATGTGCTTATCCGGGTTGAGAGAGCCCTGAAAGAACGAGGTCTTGAGGCACGTTGTCGCTCCCTTGTCAGGGAGCGGGATTTAGGGAATGATCAATATCAAATAATCACGGGCCATGATGGAATGCGTAACGTGTTGGCCATGGCTGCAAAGGTGGCCAAGACCGATTCAACGGTGTTGATCCAGGGTGAAACCGGGGTGGGTAAAGAGCTATTGGTACGGATGATTCATCGTACGAGCACCCGTAGCGAGTTTCCCTTTGTGCCGGTGAATTGTAGTGCGTTGTCCGAAGGTGTTATGGAGAGTGAGCTTTTTGGGCATGAGAAGGGGGCCTTTACCGGTGCCACCGCTAAACGCATAGGATTTTTTGAGATGGCTGATCATGGTACCATCTTGCTTGATGAGATTGGGACCACTGATAATCGCTTTCAGGTTAAGTTACTGCGGGTTTTACAGGATCGCATATTGTATCGGGTGGGAAGCACAACGGCAGTGAATGTGGATGTGCGGGTTATTGCTTCAACCAATCAGAACCTGGAGGAAGAGGCACAACAGGGCACGTTTCGCAGCGATCTCTATTATCGTTTGAGCGTGGTCACCATCACCATTCCACCACTGAGGGATCGTATGGAAGATGTGCCACTGTTGGCCAATCATTTTCTGCAAAAATACCATCATATCAATACGAAAGTAACAGGGATTGCCCCGGAAAGCTTACAGTTGCTGATGGGCTATCCCTATCCTGGCAATATTCGAGAGCTTGAAAATATAATTGAGCGGGCAATGATACTTGAGACTAGCGATACGCTGACTCCCGCCGCATTACTGATCAATTCCAGCGAGCCAGCCAGCAACAGCAGTATGGCAGAGGTATCACCAATGACCATGGAATCGGCGGAAAAGGAGCATATTGTACAGGTTTTAACCTTGTGTAATGGTAAAAAAATAGAGACTGCTCGCATGCTTGGTATTAATAAGACAACCTTGTGGCGGAAGATGAAAAAGTATGGAATTATTAACAATAAATGACAGACCCTCATAACGATTAAGCTCGGCCGACCCAAGAACTGCTGTGCGGTTCTTGGGTCGGCTGGAGTGGCGCGTTATGTTTATTGCCATGGGTCAATCTAAAAACTCGTTAGCTTTTTTAATTTTACATGAATTGTTCAGAACAGTTAATTAAGTGTAATATCGATGCAATAAGATCAATTACAGCAAAGACAAGGATGATTGGATGTTGCGTTAAAAAGAATGTCCAGAACAGAGCTACAGAAAACAATGCCCGCAGGTAACCTTCGTACCGGCCTATTTCTATTGAGATATATTTCCACCTCCAAATAGCCCACCCAACACCTAGTATCCCTAACATTTGAACAAACAATAAATTAATAGCTGAAAAATTATCCCAATCTGAGCCTCCAAGCAGAACATTAATTTTAGATAATGTAGATATATGTTCAGAGGTCATGACTGGAATTGCCATTGGTAATAACGCCAGAACATCATAAACACAAAATGTCTTTATGATTGTAATATATTTTTTATAACTTAACAAATTGAATACTCCTCAATACCATTTACACGGGCTATCGTGGTCAGGGTGTTTTTATTTATGTAATACCCTGAAAGCTAGCCCAACGTCATGGACGGAAGGTGATCTGAGCCTCGTTACGTGGTACCAATCGATTAAATGAAAATTTGGGATAGCCCAGCATCATGATGCCCCCACAAATATGCCCATCTGGTAAAGCCAACGCTTCCTGGAATGGTTGGAACATGTTGGCAGCCCCCATAACAAAACCGGCCCAGCAGCATCCGAGTCCCAAAGTTGGTGCTGCAAGGTCCAGATATGCAAGGGCTGAGGTACAATCTGTCTGAGCCAATGAATACTCTTGGGGAGCCGATGCAACAACCAGAGCCGGGGCACCACGGGTGATGGTATCGTGCCCGGATTCCCAGGCGGAAATGGCATCAGCAAGATGATACTGTTCGGCCATGGGATGTTTTGCTTTGACCATACCGCGAATCATGTCAACTACTAACTCTGTTAAGCGTACAACCTCTTTCCGGCTGTTAATTACCAGCCATTGAATCTGTTGGCTGTTTACTCCAGTGGGCGAGTAGCGAGCAATGGAAATGAGTTTTGTAATGGCCGCCTGATCAATCTCTTTTTCTTTATAGGTACGTATGGAACGACGGGAGCGAAAAAAATGTTCGGCTTGCTCGCTGCTCACCGCAAGCTCTTTTTGCTTTAGTGGAAAGTCTGCCGGATTAAGTTGATTATGGGTAAATGCCCCCGTCGGACAGACAGCTACACAATGACCACATTTGATGCATCGTTCTGTGGCGTCAGCAATGGGTACCGGAATCCCATCCGCTATTTCAATGAGTCCTAACGGGCAGGTTGCGGCGCAAATGCCATCATTGTTACATTTTTCCTGGTCAATGGTGAAGAGGTTCATGGCTTTTACTCCTTGTGTTTTGGGTTAACCAGTCTTGATAATCCGACCAGTCGGTTTATTTTATTGCAGCCATACTCCGTCCCCTTGCCCAGTATGATCTGTGGCAAAGGTAGTCGTGGACCATTTTGATATCGATCTTGCTTTTATCCGTTGATATAAAATATCCCATTGTTACCGTCCAGCGGTGGGTTGCAGGCCAATCATAATTCGAAGGGAAGCCAAACAGTTTTGCAAGGGGCGTGCGTTTTTTTCAAGTTTTGCCATCATAATCCCGCCTTCTATGGACATTACAATCTGTTGGGCTAGTATTTCTGGCGTTACCGACGATGTAACCTGTCCTGTTTGCTGGGCGTCACAAACCACATCACGCATCTTCATAGTCCATTCGTCAAACAGTCCTTTAATAAAATTTGCCACCCGTGGATCTTTTCTGCTCATTTCCAAAGCGATGTTGCCAAAAATACAACCACTATCAAAGCCGCTTTCTTTTTTGTATTGTAAAGTAAGGGAAAAAAAGTTCTCCAACTGCTCCCCAGGAGTGTTGCCAATAAGCGTTGAATCGATAAGGGTAAAAAAATCTTTCTTCGCCTGTTCTAGAATGCTTATCAATAGCGCATCTTTGCTGGAAAAATGAAAATAGAGGCATCCCTTTTGAAGACCGGTCGCTTCCACCAGATCGGCCATACTGGTAGCCTGAAACCCTTTTTGTTCCACAAGTTTTGTCGCTTCCTGGATAATTTTTTCTTTAGTGCGTTCGCCTTTGCTTTTCATATTTTCCGTTACTTTCCCACGTTAAAAACCGACTGTTCGGTCTATAAATAGAATGGTCATCCACCTTTGTCAATCAATTTTCACTTTTTACATTTGTTCACATTCTTTTTACAAGGTGATGACAACTTTTTTACCACTTTGGTCTATAAGGGGTCCTGTAACGATGTTGCGCAACATCAAATAAATAGAGGGTGCCTTGAAAAATGAGATATTTGGTTTTTCAAGGTGGTCTATACTTTTACAAAAAATTAAGGAGTTAGCAGTTACATGAAAACACCAAATATGACCAAACGATTTTTTTCCCTGTGTTGCGTTGTCTTTTCATTAAGCATCATTTCCGTTGCCTGGGCAGGGAGTAAGGATTCCAGTTGTTCCACACAAGGGAGCGCTACAATACCAGCAGCCACAGCCAATGGTATTGAATTCCCAGTAAATTATCAAGAATGGGATGTGATTGGGGTCTCCCATCGTGCCGATAATAATACCATGCGGGTAATATTAGGAAATCCAGCAGCCATGCGGGCCATTGCGGAAGGAAAGACAAATCCATGGCCGGATGGGGTTATCCTGGGTAAGATGGTTTGGAATAATAAAGAGGCAGAATATGTGGAAGGTGGTACCATTCCCGGAAATTTCCACCATGCCGAGTTTATGTTTAAGGATGCTAAAAAGTGGGAAAAAACAGGTGGCTGGGGCTGGGCCAGATGGCTTGGAATGGAACAGAAACCATTTGGCAAAGATGCAAATGGTGCCCAGGAGTCATGTCTTGCGTGCCATGCCCAAGTTGAAGACAATGACTGGGCCTTTACTGAACCTGCCATGATGCCGAAAAAACTCAAGTAAAATAGCAAATGGCGGACATTGCAAAACGGCTTTGTCCGCTGCATTACTGCTAAAGGAGCACACTCTTTTTCTTATGCCCCAATCAAGTCAAGTTGAGCCCCTGAAAAAAAAGCCATTTTTTATGGTTTTTTGTCTGGTTCTTGGCACCATAATTATTTTTGCCGGTTTGGGATACTACTACCTAACGTATCGCAATACCTTGATGCGCGATGCGGTGCGCCGTAGCGGGCGTATGTCAGTACGCACCCAGACGCAACGCCTGGAACGTGAGCTGTATAGTCTTGAGCATCGTCTGATTTTGGAGGTAGTTTCCAAAAATCCTGAGACATTAACTTCGACGGATCTTGCAAATATCGGTAAACGTCACCCGCTTATGGATACTATTTGCCTGGCAAGTGGTGAGAGAATATGGTGTGATAACGAGACAGAAACTCCCTGGTTTGCAGAACAGTTGGCCAATGAAATCACATCGAAAACCAGGGAGCCGCTGATTCTACAACATTTTGCATCGTTGCAGGAAGATGGTCTGCCCAGGCAGGCTGGGTATATCCTTTTAAACAAACAAAACGCAAATGAATCACCGCTTTATCTGCTTTTTAGCTTGGATCTGGATTTTGTTAACCATATCCTTATGCCGGTGGTAATTGACGCCAAGAACCCTCTACTTTCCGGGAGTGAATTTACCCTGGGAAAGCCTTTACCAGCCAGTGCCTTTCAAAGTAGGAGCCGGCTGTATGTTGAATATGGCTTTCAGGATATTTTACCCTTTTGGACCATTTCTTCTTATATCGGTACCACAGGGATGCGCAGTCGAGCCCGAATGGAATGTGTTATCTATTCGGGCTTTATTGTGCTTGTGATTCTTCTAACTGTGCTAAGCAGCTATTTCATTTGGAAGCAGATCCATCAGGAGCGGGAGCTATCGCAGGTGAAGTCGCAAATGATTTCCCACGTCTCCCATGAGCTAAAGACCCCCCTTTCCTTGATTCGTATGTATGCTGAAACACTTATGCTTGGACGAATTAAAGAGGAGGGCAAGACGGCAAACTATTTTCAGACAATTTTAAGTGAGTGTGATCGCTTGCATCTGCTTATTAATAACATTCTTGATTTTTCCAGCATCGAAAAAGGAGTGAAAGAGTATAATTTTACAGAGGCAAATATCGGAGTGGTAGTGGCCGATATGGTAAGTTCTTATGAGCCCTATATCAGGGGGCAGGGTTTTACTTTCCGGGCTGAAATTGATAGACAATTACCACGATTCTTCTTTGATAAACTTGCAGTGAATCAGATTGTCGGTAATCTGCTGGATAACGGAATGAAATTTAGTCCGAATAAAAAGCATATTGAGCTTGCAGTGGGACAAGAGGGGGAACAGGTGCGAATTATTGTCACCGATTGCGGTATAGGTATGGCAAGTGAAGAACTTTCTCGGATCTTTACCCCGTATCATCGATTGAGCAAGAGATTTCGAGGTTCGGGGCTTGGCTTATCCCTTGTGCAGCACGCAGTACGTGCCCATGGAGGCAATATTGAGGTGAAGAGTAGCCTGGGAGAGGGAAGTACTTTTACGGTTTTCTTGCGAGTGCAGAAGGAGAGAGCTGATGTTGTTTAAAGGGAAGAAAATTCTTTTAATTGAGGACGACGCTCATATGCGTACCGGGCTGCAAGACAATTTGGAATTTGAGGGATACACGGTTTTTGGAGCCGATAGCGGGGAGGGAGGACTTCGCCTTTTTCGACATAAGCATCCTGACTTAATAATTCTGGATGTGATGTTACCTGGTATGGATGGTATCGAAGTGTGCCGCACATTACGGGCGGAAAAAAGGCATGTGCCGATTATAATGCTGTCGGTTCGTGGGAGCGAGGTGGATAAGGTCTTGGGCCTTGAGACCGGTGCTGACGACTATATGACCAAACCGTTTAGCATTAAGGAGTTGTTGGCACGGGTTCGGGTAGTATTTCGACGTTTTGATCCCAGGTCTTTAGAAGCGGTGCATCGATTGGGTGATATTGAAGTTGATTTATTGCACCATGAAGTACGTAAATGTGGTGTGGAAGTGGATTTTACAGCCAAAGAGTTTGACTTATTGAAATATTTTCTGGAAAATAATGGAGTGGCTTTATCCCGTGAGATTTTGCTTGAAGAGGTGTGGGAGCAGGACAGTGAGATTACCACTCGAACCGTGGACACCCATGTGCTTAAACTCCGTAAAAAGTTGGAGGAGACTCCAAACAGTCCACGATATTTGTTAACCGTTTATGGTGTTGGCTATAAGTTTATCTCCCCAGGGGGGTGAGGGAATGCGCTTTTTATTACATGCCATAAGCAGTGTAATTATTATCGGAATTTATGGAGCAGAGGTCTGTCCCTTACTGAAGCGTGACTATTCGGACTCTTTGTTTGTTTCATAGGATAGTGTTGGGTCAGTTATCAAATCAGTAACCCGCTTCTCTTTGATGCCGAAAAGCCAGCACAACTATTAAATCGGCACTGGGGAATCTCTTTTTCTTTATCAGTACCCCAGTTTTTCAACCAGCTGCGAACCTCCTGCCCGGTCAAATGCCTTCCTGTTTCTTTAAAAGCAGTCCAAGATGCCAAGGCTTCTTGCTTGAACTCTTCCTTTGCCTCTTCGCGTTCAACGTAGTCACGAATTGCTTCACGCATGATCCAATGGGCTGAACGATTTCGCACATTGGCCAGGTTTTGTATTGTAAAAACAAGAATTTTTATACCTGAGATAGCACCGTTTTCTTCTTACCCTGCATATTATATAATAGGGTAATTTTGGGGTATCTAGTGAATATAGTGTGATTATTGTTGTGATAAATGTTAGGGTCTTTCCCTGATTTTTAAAACATAGATCTTGCCTTGACTGACAAAGTCAAACGGGTGCCTTTTCAGGTATCATTATTAGTACCCAGAGGGAAAATATGAGTGAAGACACTTTTACTGAAGTGAGCGAACAATCATGGTTTAGCCGGATTGGTGGTGCTTTTAAGGGGATTGTTGCTGGTTTGGTCCTGCTTGCAATTGCTTTTTTTCTACTATTCTGGAATGAAGGGCGAGCGGTAAAGCGTTACAAGAGCCTAAAAGAAGGAGGTGGAGTGGTGATCTCCGTTTTGGCTGACAGGGTGGACAGTAGCCATCAGGGCAAACTGGTCCATGTTTCAGCTATGGCGAACAGCGACGAGACACTAAACGATACGGTGTTCGGTGTGAGCCGTAAGGCTATCAAGTTACGGCGAAGTGTGCAAATGTACCAGTGGAAGGAAAAGCGCTCCTCGGAGGAAAAGAAAAAGCTGGGGGGCGGAACTACAACCAAGACCACCTATAGCTATGAGAAAGTCTGGTCTGATAGCTTGATCAGCTCTTCATCGTTTAAAAAGCAAAACGATCATCATAATCCTTCGAAAATGGCTTACTCTTCAAGTGAAGCGGTAGCCAGCCAGGTGCATTTTGGTGCCTTTATGTTGTCTCCTTCACTTGTGGGCAAGATAAGCCGGTATACTCCAGTTTCCCTTGATTCTGATTACCAGCTTCCTGATACCCTCACCTCACCGGCAACAGTGAGTGAAGAGAATACCCTCTTCCTCGGAGAGGACCCAGCAAATCCACAGGTTGGCGATATGCGGATTTCCTTTTCAGAAGTTCTACCAATGAGTGTAAGCGTAGTTGCAAAACAGGTGAATAAAAGTTTTACGCCTTACCTCACCAAGGTAGGAGGCAGTGTCGAACTATTGCAGGTGGGGAACCACACTGCTGAAGAAATGTTTGCAACAGCCCAGCAAAGCAATACCATTCTCACCTGGATTCTTCGGGTTGTGGGGTTGATCCTCATGTTTATGGGGGGCAAGCTTATCCTTGCGCCGTTGGCAGTTCTGGCCGATGTCGTTCCCCTTTTTGGTAATATTGTCGGAGCGGGGACAACATTGATTGCAGGGCTCAGTAGTGTTCTTTTTTCACTACTTACCATCGCTGTGGCCTGGATTATTTATCGTCCACTTATTGGACTCACCTTACTTGCTATCGCCGTGGGTACCGGCGTTTTGTTGGTTATCAAATTGAGAAAAACACCTACAGCTAAGGATAATAGTGAACAGAATGCGGCTGTGCCGCCTCCCCTTTCGTAGGTAGTAAAGAAAACAGAATAAAAAAGGTATGGAAAGAGGTTGCCCCTGGTCTTTTAGGGGTTTTTATAAAATCGGTATAACTTGAAAGGAAAAAATCATGCGTGGAAAAAAATTTGCAACTAACTGTAGGATCTTCGTTTGTATGTGCATGCTCACTCTGTTTGCTGCTGCACCCTGTTTTGCAAATGGAGCTGTAAACTTGATTTTGAAAAATAACTCATCTTCAACGGTGGAGGTGGAATTAATCGATCAATATGGTGGTAATTTTACCGCCAGCATAGATGCGGGGATGAGTCAGAATCAAACCTTGCAGGACGGGAGTGAAGTAAAAGTTTCCGGTCATCCAGTACATGTTGTTAAAACCGGTGATGATGGAAAAGAAATTGTGATTGCAGGAAATTAACAAGGTAATCCATGCTGCAAATCATTTGATCAAGTTCGAAAAACAGCTGTAGGATGAGATCGTTTGGTTCATCCTACAGCATATGGAGAGGAAATCGTAAAAAATGTATACCCTTCGCACTCTGTTCATTTTTATTCTCTGTGTACCAGTTGTTCTTTTAACTGTACCAAAATCTATCGTAGCTAACGAATCAGACGATTTGGCCAAAGTTATCAATCAGGAAGTCCGTCAGGCCGAACGGCTGATGTTTAGCGGGAAAAACGAAGAAGCTGATCAGCTTTTGGATCAGGTGGCTGAGAAGCTGACAGCGCTTGGTAAGGCTGATCCCACAAATCGCTCGCTAAAAAGCGCGCAATCAAAGTTTGACCGCATTCGCAAACAAGTGGATAAGAAATTGGGAAAAGTTTCGGGGACAAACGGAGCAAACCATGCGAAAAGTGCTCAAGCTGTACCGGCTAAACCGGCACCGAAGGCAGCACCAAAAACTGCAACTTCTACGTCCAACCGCCATCAGCAACAGATGCAGGAACGCGCATTGAAAAAGGTGGTTAAGGATGTGGATTATGAACTTGGCCGCGCCATGGAATGTCTTGAACCGGAAGGAAATGTCGCAATGGTTCGTTCTGCTGATCAAAAGGCGCAAGAGGCAATGGATTATTTGCAAAAAGCCAAGAAGCATCTGGAAAAATTCACCGCCAAGTACCCGGATCTCTCCCAGGATGCAACACTGCTTGCGGCAAATAATTCCATTCAAAGCAAACAGGCGGAGGTGGAGAGCTGGAAAAGTGCTCAGTTGAAAGTGGAAGCAACAGCGGCGAAAGAAGCTGCCAACAATGCTGCAGCAGCAGCTCAGGCCACTGCGGTCCTTGAGGCGGATGCCCAACTGATGTTGTCGCTTTATAAAACCTATTATCCAAAATTTGAGAATATCCATGGCGGCTCGGCAGTTTATGGTATGGACACAAAACAGATTGAACAGGCCTTAAACATGTTGCAAAGTGCGGAGACCTCGGTACCCGCGTTTGCTGAGCAACTGGGGCGTCTGGCGGATACGTACGGTCATACGGCCATGGACATCCAAAACACCATGGCAGCCAAAGGCTACCGACTGGAGCATAGTGAAGAGACCAGGTTTGTGGAACTTCTGCAAGGTGTTGAGAATGTTAAAAAGACGCGTATTGCATCCGCTGCAACTCTTGTGGACTATGCGAGTTCTTTGTTGGGCGCCTTTAGTCAGCAGTTGACTGATCATCGGATCAAACGAATGGGAGAGGCCAAACAGTTGCTTCTGGCCGGGCAACGCTTTGATGCGGGAAATACCCAAATTCAGCAGATGCTTGCCACCATTGACGATCAGATGGCTCAAGTTGCGGATAAAATGGCTGCTAAGATAGATGCCACCCAGTGGAAAGAGAACATAAAAGACTTTCCTGGCCCTGGCAGTGCAAAATCGCTGGCCGCCGATGCCAAAAAGTATTTTATCAATGATCGTGACTGGGGCAAAAAGCCTGGCAAAGAAGTGGAAATTCTAAGAGTCAGTGTACAAGGTCCCTGGAAAGTGGCAGAAACAGATCCCTTTGGACGAATCATTCAATGGCGGCTGCCCATCCATGTTGCAGTGACCGATAAGGATCTTAAGGCCCGAAAACTTGCCCGGGTGTACGATCTTTCCATTGTGGCACAGCAGGGTGGGCCTGGACAGGCTCCAAAAAAACCACCATTTGATGGCTATTGGGTTGGTGAGAGCTGGATGATGCGTCTTAGTAAGTTTTGATTCGTATTGTTGCTAAGGACTTGCAGGTCGTCTTTTTTCTTTGAAAGAGCTATAATATAACCTGTAAGTCTTTAATGGTGTGAAAGAGTAGTAATATGTTCAAGTCTTTTGAGAACTGTAAGAATTCTGGCTTGGCTTGCTTCATCACCTGGCATATGGCCAGGTAGACTTTGTCTGAAATTTCTATTTGTAAGCAGTCCAGTAAAAGTGCACCGTTTTTCCAGCGGCAAATTGGTGCGTCTTCATGGCTGTCTTCATGAAATCCCTTCTCCCGCAGTCTCTCTACAAATCGATAGTATTCAGTTCTATTGGCGGCCTCTGTCAACACATCAACATCATAGGTGTACCGAATGGGCGGGGCTGCATTGTCGGTAATGAGTAGGCTGGTGGCACATCCTCCTAAAAAGACAAGACTTTCAACAAGGTCGCCAAGTTTCGATACGGTTTCCTCCAGTAGGAATATATTGGGGTTAGTAAGTCGATGCATAATGGCTTAGGCGTTGGTGTAGCTCTTTTTCTGCAAGTTTTTTCTCTCTGGCTCGTCCCATTCTTAACGCATCAACCAGGGAAAGAATTTCATGAAATTTTGCATCTTTTTTGGAGGCCATCGGAGCTGTCTTGTGCAGTGGTGGATAGGCAATTCCGCGAACTTCCCCATCGGGGTCTGGCCAAACAGGTAATAGCTCTGCAGACGAAAATGCAATAATTTTATTTAAAGGGGGGGCTCCATGGGAAGTGGGCAGACCTCTGGTAATGGTTCCTTCCTCTGCCCAGAAGCAATATTTAAGCCCGTGTATAAGAAATTCTTCAAGGTTGCGAAAATGAGGAAAAATGCAGTTTCCTTCTTTCACAGCCAATTTTGCAGATCGCAATCGTTTGATGGAGCTATGAATTTGAGAAGGACTCATTCTCAGCTCCATGGCCAATCCAGCATAATTCCATTTTCGGTCGGTTAAAACCACTAGTTTTAATAACACATATATGTCATGAGATTTAAGCAAAACACCTCCATTCTTTATTCTAGATTCCAGAATAAAGAATGGAGGTGTTTTTTGTAAGATGTTTTCGTTCAGTGCCTTTGATCTGGTTGAAAGATGCAACTGGATCAGATTGAAATTTTTTTTAGGCTGTTGGAACATCTTGAAGAGCAAAACAGTCAGTATTAAGTTGACAAAATCAATTAAATATTGGATGTAGTCTATTATTGAGTAGCTAATGGTTGGAGGTTGATATGAAAATTACAGAGCAGATAGAGCAGGTTCGTGAATTTAACCGGTTTTATACAAAGGTGTTGGGGGTGTTGGACCATAAAATGCTCAATACGTCTTGTTCATTGCCGGAGTCCCGCCTGCTTTTTGAATTAAGCCGGTCAAAACCAGTTACGGCCAGTGATCTGGTAAAAGAATTGCGGATGGATCCGGCATATATGAGCCGAATTTTAAAAAAGTTTGAGAGTGACGGTTATATTGTAAAAATGCCATCGGAAACGGATGCCAGAAAACAGTTACTGTCGTTGACGGATAACGGTAATTCTTTGTTTATGCAGTTACAGGAGGCGACAAACCATCATGTGGCATCTCTGGTGGATCCGTTGTCCAGTGTTGAGCAGTCCAGTCTTTTAAAAGCGATGAAAACAATTCAAGGGCTGTTGTCCGGGAAGAAGGATATCTCTGAATTAATTACCATTAGAACCCACCAGACGGGGGATATTGGGTATTTAATCTATCTACATGGTCGGTTTTATGCCAGGGAATATGGTTTTGACATCTCCTTTGATCAGTATGTGGGGGCGGCCATGGTGCAATTTCTTGAAAATTACAATGAACAGAAAGATCGACTGTGGGTGGTGGAACAGGATGACCAAATTATGGGGTCAATCGCAATTGTGGATATTGGAGATGGTACGGCACAGCTTCGGTGGTTTATACTGGAGCCGGAAGCGCACGGGAAAGGGATCGGTAAGAAGCTGATTAACGATGCTGTACAGTTTTGTCAAAACCGGCAATATGATAAAATTGTTCTCTGGACTTTTGCTGATTTGGCTGCGGCTCGTGGATTATATAAAAGGGAAAGTTTTGAAATTGTTAAAACAAAAAGTCACCAGATTTGGGGGCAATATATCACAGAAGAATTGTGGGAACGTAAGCTAAAATGATGTGAGGTGTGTTACGGGCATGCCGTAATATGAAGAAGATTTCCAATCCATTCACATAACGTATTATTTCTGGGGGGGAGTATTAAATCGACCTGCCTGCCTTCCTGTTCCAGGTAAAGTGCGAGTATACCTGTAGCTACCGCAGATGCAAATGAGGTGCCGCTTAAGAAATTGTATCGCCCACCTGGAATAGTGGTAAAGAGATGAACCGACGGCAATACAAGAGTTGCCTGAGCCGCTACCCTGGAATTTGGAAGCAAATTACCGCTTCGATCACACCCTGCAACGGATACCACCAGGGGGTGAGATGCTGGAAAATGAACTTTTCGTTGTTCTGGATTATTACCCGTAGCAGCCACAATGACGATATTTTTTGCAGCGGCCGCTTCAATGAGCCGGACGAGAAGTGGATCAACGCTGGCCGAGCCAATGCTGAGGTTAATAATATCAATGTCGTTAAGAATTGCGTAATCGAGGGAGCGGCTCACCGAAGAGCTGTAGCATTCCCCGGTGGCACTTCCAGAACCCTCTTGGCGGCATGCCCTAAGTGATCTGATCAATGCATGGGGAGCAATTCCGGATATGCCGGAGCCGTTTTGGCGTGAACCAATCAATCCGGCAACAGCGGTGCCATGGATTTCAGGGGATAGTTGTTTTTGCGTAAGGAAATTTTTTTGATTGGTAATTGCCCCGACGAGATCAGGATGATTTTGGTCAACTCCTGTATCAATAATACCTATGGTAATATTTTTCCCCGTTAATTGTTGATGAATACGATCAAAATCAATATCCTTCCTGATCTGTTGCAGATGATCGAGCGGATCTGCCAATGTTCTGTAGATATAATTGGGTTGGACATGGAATAATTCCTCTTCTATAAGTCTACCACCATCCCCTTTTGTTACCTGAGACGATGCTACAACGGTATAGACAGAGGTGTTGATCGATTCTAGGGTGAATTTCCCGGTAATTTCCATCCCGGTGTCAGTGAGATGTTGATGTATCTCTGTTTCAGTTACATCTCCTTGCCCGACAATTACAAGATGTTCTTCGCTCACCGTAACGGGCATTTGATCGAGGACGGGAGTGGCGTCTTTGGGCTTTGCAGGTGCCTCAAAAACGGCATCAGAGCGAGGGAATGCTGAATCGATTCTGCTTATCGGCCTGGTATTAGAAAGCAGATCAATATTTTTACTTCCCTCAGGTTTTCGTAAGTTGTTGAGATGGATATCGCCTTTTTTGTCGAATGCGGGGGACGTTTGTTCTAACGCTTCTGATTTTGCAGAGCTTTTTGGGGATGGGTGTTGTGTATCGTTTGTTGGACGAGAAACTGCAGCATTTTTGTCGATTGACCCAGTCGGATTCCCGGGCTCGGTAATTGCCGGAAGGGAAGGCGCTTCTGGTGTTGTGTCTGCAAGTGATTGAGTTGCTTCTTTGTCTGCTTTAATTTGCAGTTGAGAAGGTTTGAGAGTAGACGGCTCGATGGATTTAACCGTTTTTCTTGATTGTGTTGCTTCAACCGGGGCTTTTGGTGATCCGTATGTATTGTTTTCCGCTTGACCGTCAGTTACACAAAATAACAAAACACTCAATGCGAATGTAACGAAGCGTTGAACGATGTATCTTGTATCATTTCTCTTATACATACGTCACTTAACGGGGCCGTTCCCTTCGTGGGATCGAAAAAATAAACGGAGGATGGTCTCCAGAATTTGTGATCTTGAGTTGTGGATTTTGCTGAGACTCGGTTAGGGTGAACTGGTAACCTGGTTGCCCTGATGATTGCTCAGTTTCAGGTAAAGCTGTTTGTTCAGGTTCGGGTAATTGTGATATAGTGTCAGATTTGTCAGGATAAGTCGTTTCATGGGTTCCTGCTGAAGAATATGTTGTTTCAAGCAAGGCAGATTCCGGAACATACCCAGCCCCTTCCGGTTGCTGTGCGTAAAAAGGAAGTCCTTCATGTTTTCCGGCCTGCTGGCGTAGATAGTCAAGCGTTCCGCTTTGCGGAAGAAATATCCTCCATGGATGAGCGAGCAAACCTACTTTTTGGTCAAGCCGTTCATCTTCTAAAACTGTACATTCGGCATTTTTATAAAAGAGAGAGTCCGCTGCCAGTACCATAAAAAAAACTATGATGCACATATCCCACAAATGCTTAATTTTCTTTGTCAATATTTGTATCATGATATTACCTCAGTAGTTTAGTATCAGACTGATCCCGGCCACCGACCGCTCATATTCTGCAAAATCCTGGGATGAAGAACTCTTTAGGTAGGTGTAATGGAGTTCCAACAAAACTGCTTCCTGCCATAATGGCCTTTGCAGAGAAAAATGGAAGCTCCAGATATCATCCAGCCTGCCCGGTGGATCTGTGAAAAATTTGAGATAATCCTCCTCTTGATATCCTATTCGGGCTTGCAGACGCAGGGCTAAAGGAAGAGCTGCACGGACGGAAACTGCCAGGTCATTGCTCCTCAGCTCATACTGCATCCCCACGGTGTTGTCCCTGCGAAATTGGTAGTGAAGTCCGGCAAGTAGTCTGTTTTCGAGGAGGTGAAGATAACTGTCCAGTCCACAAGAATAGGTGTCTCCGTCGCGGGAGTAGTATTCCTGATACGGGGGGGTATCATCCTCGTAATCCAAGTGCGTCCATTCGGCCATGGCAGCAGTTGAAAATTGCTGGAACCATTGGATTTCAAAGCTTGAACCAATTGCCACACCTGTGCTGTAAGGATCGTTATCAAGATTTGTATCCATGTAACGAGTTTTAAGTCGTAACTCATAAGACTTATTAAAAAGAGTTCCCTGGCGTGAGATAAAAGCGCTTAGTGACTGAAACAAGAGGTTGTAATCGTGGAACTCTGAACGGGAGTAATAGGAACCGTCCAGACCATAACCGAGGCCAAGGGAAAAACCGAGAGAGTCCAGTTTTTGATCTGGATAGCGAATTTCTCCATAAAAAGAATAGGTGCTGCGCCAAGAATCTTGTGGACTTGTCGCCACTGCGTTATCCGCGCGTGCCGGTACATTGTCGTCATATTCTTGGCCTAGTCTTAGATAAAGATTCCAGCGATTGTCATCGTTCGATGCCAGTGATGCTTGCCGCAACGACTCAAGTTTAGGTCGGGCGATTGCCGCAAGTCGTGCATATTCTGAGTTTGGAGCGAGCGCTGTGACGGTTTCAAGTTGCTTAAGGGCCTCTTTAATGCTGCCGCGATAGGCGTAGGCCTGGGCAAGATAGTACCGGGCAGCGACATCATTTGGATCTCGGTCGATGATTTTGTTGAGGATCTCTGCTGCACGATCGGGTTGGTCAAGCTCAATCAGGCAAACCCCTTTGATCCTTAAAAGCAATGGATCTTCGGGGTGGTTGTCGAGCTGTGCATCCACTTCTTGCTGAGCCTCAAGATAGTTGCCTGCTTGGTATTGCTCTGCCGCCGCTGCCCAGTAGGGCTGATTTACCTCGTCAGCCCCGTTGGCCATGCAGGTAAAGGTTAGACAGTAGCAAGTGAATAGGAGCATGTGGAGGATAAAACATTTTGGGGAT
>JBNKKR010000046.1:0-27040 GCA_050291935.1 Desulfocapsaceae bacterium
CCCTGGACGCGAACCGGATAAAGAGTAATATTGGTTGGGAAACCACGTTTTCGCCAAATGGAGAGGAAATCATGTACTGCGGCCCCGCTTGGCGAAGTAAGAAGGAAAATTTCTTTTGGAAAGGGCGGGATTTTCTTTTTGTTTTCAAGCTCAAATAATCCTTCTGCGGATAATTTCTGTTTAAGCTGTTCAAAACGTTGTTGCAGGGCACCTGCACCATGAAAGTCGATGGTGTCGACAATGAGTTGATAGTTTCCACGAGGTTCGTAGATTGATAGCCTGCCGTGACAAACCACCTGTTGTCCTTCCTCAATTTCCCGCTCTAAAAATCTGCTGTTTCCTTTAAATAAGACGGAACTTATTTGGGCAGATTCATCTTTTAAAGTAAAATAATAGTGTCCTGAATAGGCACGTTTGAGGGTAGAGATTTCCCCCTGGACCTTAATAAAACGATAACGATTCTCCACGATGTTTTTTAATTCCCGGGTAAGGCTTGCAACTGTGTATGTGGGACTGGTTTCTTGCAAATTCATTTGTATCGATTAGGTGAGTAAACAAAATGGAAAAAAGAGGGAATAAAGGGTTTGACAATAGACATGGAATTGAAGATAGGGTAAGTTGGATTGTTTACCATTATGTGCTTTGTTGAGAGCTAATGTCAAAGATTGAAACATAATGCTTTTTGGCAGCTATGTAACGAACTATATTAAAACATACCAAAAAAGAAAACCTGACAGGGAGTAAATATGAGTGAAGAGAGTGCATTTAATCTAAAGCGCGCATCGGAAGAGGCATATGTGGAACCAAGCGGCGTGCTGGATCAACTAAATCTTCATCCTTCCATTGTGAGTTTTCTAAGAAAAAATAAAAAGATTATCCAGATTGTTTGTATTGTCTTTGTCATTCTGGTTGTCACCATTTCACTCTACAAGAGTTACCGGGAAAGTCAGCTCGAAAAGGGTGCCAGTAATTTGGATATTTCCATGGAAGCAGAAGGTACTGCCCAAAAAGAGGCCTTGGCCCATGTTGAAACAGAGTATGCAAATACCCCGTCTGGGTCATGGGCGACCGTAGAACTTGCTCATCTGGATATGAAAGAAGGGGCCTATGCTGAGGCGTTAAAAAAATATCAGGCTGTAAGGGATAATACAAAAACATCTAATCCACTCTATGCACTGCTTACCTATGGTATTGCGCAAGCAGGTGAGGCAGGGAAGGACTTTGAGAAAAGCATTGCGATGTATACAGAACTAAAATCCATTACCGGCTATAAGGACGAAGGCTTTCTCGGTCTTGCCCGTGTATATGAGGCGCAAAAAGAGAAAGAAAAAGCCATCGCCGTTTATGAAGAATACCTTGCCTCGTTTTTGGGTGAAGAGCGGAGCCCGCGCGCCAAACAGATGATTCAGGAGAAAATCAACAGGTTGCAAAGTGGGCAATGAAAACCATAACCACTCCTGAAGAAATACAACGTATTGCCAATGGCATACGCAGGGAAGGAAAGACCATTGGTCTTGTTCCAACCATGGGCTGGTTTCACGATGGACATCTGGCACTAATGCGTAAAGCCAGGGAAATGGCTGATTGTGTTATTACAACCCTCTTTATCAATCCGATTCAGTTTGGAGAAAATGAGGATCTGGATCAATATCCCCATGATCTAGAGCGTGATCAGGCTTTGGCAAAGGAAGTTGGAGTGGACTATCTGTATGCACCTGAAAAGAGCCGGATGTACCCCGAAGGTTTTGCAAGCAATGTCCATGTTTCTGGCTTATCAAAAGGACTCTGCGGAGCTTCCAGACCCGGTCATTTTGATGGTGTTGCCACAGTTCTTGTTAAACTCTTCAATCAAACCCTGCCACATTTTGCCATATTTGGTGAAAAGGATTTCCAGCAGTTGGCGGTTATTAATAAGATGGTCGATGATCTTAATTTTCCCATTGCAATTATTGGCCATCCCATCGTCCGTGAAAAATCCGGGCTTGCCATGAGTTCACGCAATACCTACTTGCAGGAAAGTGAGATGGAGGCGGCACTTTCACTATCACGTGCAATTTCCGCTTCCCAAAAGCTTGCTGCCAAGACCAAAGATGTGAGAGAAATTCTCTCTTTAATAAAAGAAAAAATCATATCGTATAAAGAATGTAGGATTGATTATGTGGAAATTGTTGATAGTGTCAGCCTTGAACCCTGCCTGGAAGTAAATAGCAGCGCAAGACTTCTCCTTGCCGTTTTTATCAATAACCGCATCCGATTAATAGATAACGCACAATTACTTACGAACTGATATGCATCGTCAAATGCTCCGCGCAAAACTGCATCGCGCAACAATAACAGAAGCTGATCTTGATTATGAGGGAAGTCTTACCATCGATAAGGATCTTTTGGAAGCCGTTGGTATTACTCCTTTTGAAAGGGTTAAGGTCTATAATATCAACAACGGTGAGCGCTTTGATACTTACGCCATTGAGGGAAAACGTGGATCTGGGGTGATCGGTCTTAACGGAGCCGCTGCCAGAAAGGGAATGGTTGGAGACCTTATTATTATTGTTACCTTTGGCTTTTATTCTGAGGATGAGTTACCAGATTATCACCCAATGATAGCCCTTTTGGATGAACAAAACGCAATTAAAGAGATGCTGACCAAATAAAAATTCCACTTCTAATTATACCGCTTTTAGATACTTAATCCGTTCAATGGTCGCAAATAAGCCGGCAACATTCCAAGAGACAATTCAAGGTATAGTCGAACGGGTAACTTTTCATAACGAGAGTAATGGCTGGAGTGTACTTAAGGTCAAATGTTTTAATGAGTTTGATCTCACCAGCGTTATTATCCATCAAACAAAGGTTTTTGCCGGGGCAACCATGCAGTTTACCGGTGGCTGGTCCAATCATCCAAAATACGGTAGACAATTTACAGCCACCCATTGTGAAGAAAAAAAGCCTGCTTCCACCGCTGCCCTTGAGAAATATCTGGGTTCGGGACTTATCAAAGGGGTAGGGCCCAAAACCGCAAAACGAATCGTTTCCCATTTTGGCAAAAACACCCTGGATGTCTTTGAACACTCCATTGAAGATCTGGTGCAGGTCCCGCTTATTGCCGAAAAAAAACTGCTCACCATCAAAGAGGCCTGGCAGGAACATAAGGCAATCCGTGAGGTGATGATCTTTTTACAAGGGCATGGTATTTCCACCCTATTTTCTGTCCGAATCTTTAAAAAGTATGGGCAGGATGCCATCCAAATTGTGCAAAATAATCCCTATCGACTTGCCAATGATTTTTATGGAATTGGTTTTTTCTCGGCGGATAAAGTAGCATTATCGCTTGGAATTGCTGTTGATGCACCCGTTCGTATCCTGGCAGGGATTAGACATGTTTTGGCCGCTTCAAGGGAGCAGGGGCATTGTTATCTTACGTTCGAGCAGATTAAAGAGGAAATAGAAAAGCTTCTGCTCCTGCCTGTTCCTGGGCTTGAGACTCTTCTTCACCAGATGGAAGACGATAATCTTATCAAAAAACGTAATCTTATCAGCGAAAATCAAGAACTACTAAAATGTTATTATTCCAAAACCCTCTATTATGAGGAGCAGCGTAGCGCTGAGCTGCTCCTTTTGCTCAATAGAAACATAGTGGTTGATCAGGCAAGGGTTGAGAGATGGATTGAGGCCAATAATAAAAAGCAGGATTTTAGTCTTAGCAAGGAACAGTCTGCTGCCATTGTGGGACTTGTCTCCCATGGATGTGGCATCCTTACCGGTGGACCTGGGTGTGGGAAGACAACCACCACCAAAACCCTTGTCTCGCTCTTGCTGGCTATGGGAAAAAAAATTCTCTTGGCTGCTCCCACCGGTCGTGCCGCTCAGCGAATGGAAGAGGTTATTGGCCTTGAGTCCATGACCATCCACCGTTTGTTGGAATTTCAAAACGGTGCTTTTAAGAAGAATCAAAGCAATCCCTTACCCACCGATGTTTTGGTGGTTGATGAATGTTCCATGCTGGATATTTCATTGTTTGCTGCCTTACTTGAGGCAATACCGAAAGAGGGGCAGCTCTTTTTGATCGGGGATGCCGACCAGCTGCCATCCGTTGGTGCAGGCAATGTACTGGCGGATCTATTGGCCTCAAAAAAAATACCCAGTTTTTATTTACAGGCGATATTTCGTCAAGCAAAAGAGTCACATATTATTTCCTATGCCCATTCCATGAATGCGGGCACTGTTCCGCAGATTGGATCTCCTTTTAAAGATCCACAACTGTGGAGCAAACATTGCGATTGTCTGTTTATTGATTCAAATGAAGCAACCCAGGAGCAACTCAGGATAATAAAACGGGCCAAAAGCCACCTGGAGTTACAGAGGCGGGAGGAAATCTTTGGCCAGGAGAGTATCTACAGCGATTCTTTAGAAGAGGAAAATAGACAACAGAAAGCAGACCAGTTGTTTTTGGACAAATATAAGCATATCGATTTTGGATTGTTGCAAACGGCCGAAGATAGTGCCTCTGAACTTCGGGCAGTGGCCAGGAAAACCCATCCCTGGTCTTCTTTGTATTTCGGTTTGACCGCAAGTCAGGTAGTTCAGCGTCTCTATACGGAATGGATTCCAAAATATTTTGGCCAAAATAGTGAGATACAAGTGCTCTCTCCCATGACCAGAGGCAGTTTAGGGACCATCCAGCTTAATAAAAATTTACAGCAAATCAGTAACCCTCCTGGTAAGGAGAAAGCGCAAATCACTCTTGGAGAACGAATTTTTCGTGTGGGAGACAGGGTGATTCATCGAAAAAACAATTACGATTTAGGTGTTTTTAATGGTGATATCGGTGTAATAGAATTCATTCATACGTTGGATCTCACCTGTATGGTCAGATTTTTAACAGATGGGAGAAGGGTGGAGTACCAGAAAGAGCAGATTAGCGAGCTTGAGCTAGCCTATGCCATAACCATTCATAAATCCCAGGGCAGCGAGTTCGATTGTGTTATTATTCCACTTCTTTCGCAACATTTTAAAATGCTTTTTAGAAACCTTATTTATACCGGCCTTACCAGGGCAAAAAAGTTAGCAGTCTTTGTGGGAACGCGTCAGGCCTTGGCCATGGCTGTTCGCAATATTGATACGACCAAACGGCAAACGGCCCTTGCCAGGTTATTATGTGAATAAAAAAGGAAGAGTATGGAATATAGAACAGGCTCAATGGGACGTGTTATAATGGTCCGGTTTGATAATGGGGACGATCTTTTAGAAGGCTTAAAAGAAATTGTCGTTAAAGAGAAGATTGCAAGTTGTTGGTTTCAGATACTTGGCGGGATTAGAAGGTCAACGGTGGTCACCGGCCCCGAAGAGCCTGTTATGCCTCCCACTCCTGTGTGGGGTGAAGTCACTGATGCAAGAGAAGCCCTTGGCACCGGTTCAATTCATTTTGATGGGGACGAGCCCCTTATTCATCTCCATTCTGCCCTGGGAAATAGAGAGGACACATTAACTGCTTGTCTTCGAAAAGATACCAAGGTCTATCTTATCTTGGAAGTGATTCTTTTTGAAATCAACGGACTGTGCGCAACCAGGCCATGGTTCGATAAGGGCGGCTTTAACAGAGTAACCTTTTCCTAATTGCTTCGTTATGGCTGAATATTTAAGTAAATCGGAAAAAAAACGGATATTTAAGCAGGTTGAAGAGTTGGCAAAAGAGTTGTGCCTGCTGACCGATAAAGATTTAAAGACCCTACCCGTATCAGATGACGTCATCCAGGAAATCGTCTCAATTCGCGAGCTAAAAGCGGGGGCAAAAAAAAGACAGGTTAAATATCTGGCAAAGCTACTCCGTCAGGAAAACCTTGATGAGCTATTTCTGTATATAAGCAACAAAAAGGGTTCAAAGCTCCATGCCAATAAACAATTACATGTTGCAGAGAGGATCCGCGATACCCTGATTAATGAAGCAATCGAAACCCAGGAAGAGTACATACGGGAGCAGCTTGTTTTTGAGCCGGATTGGGATAGTCCCTATGTCGATGCGGCCATTGAGCAGTATCCCAATCTCAATGAGTCCGAGCTACGAAAAATCATCTACCAATATGCTGTGACCCGCAACAAACAGTATTACCGGGAACTCTTTCGCATATTAAAAGCTGCGGTGGAACTAAAAGACCGGGAAAAGCTATAATCCATAAAGTGACGGAAAGAGAATAATAGAAGTAAGAACAAAGAGTTGTACCAGGATAAAAGGCGTTACCCCTTGATAAATATCCACCGTTCGCACCTCTTTTGGACAGACCCCTTTTAAATAGAACAGAGAAAATCCAAAGGGTGGGGTTAAAAATGAGGTTTGCAGGTTCATGGCTATTAAGATGGCAAACCACATGGGATCTATGCCGATTTTACTGGCAATGGGCAGGAGAATGGGGACAACTATATAGGAAATTTCTATAAAATCGATAAAGAAACCAAGGAGCATAATGGAGAGCATGGAGAGGATTAAAAAGCTCCATTTTTGTCCGGGAAGATTGGTCATAAAATCTTCCACTATATAATCGGCACCAGTATAGACAAACACCATTGAAAATGCGGTGGCGCCAATTAAAATGGCAAAAACCATGGCAGTGATTTTAATGGTCTCCTGACACGATTCACTAATGATTCGTAAGCTGAGTTTTTTATACATGGCAGCCAAAACCATTGCCCCTAAAGCACCAACTGATGCAGACTCGGTGGGGGTGGCAATACCCGCAAAAATTGATCCCAATACCATAACAATGAGGGTAAGGGGAGGGATGATGGCTAATAATGCCCTTACAACCATATCTTTTTTTTCGCAGTCTTCCACCTTGATGGAAGGTGCCATCTCAGGTTTCAGGTACGAGATCGCTAGGATATAGACAATATAACAACCAACAAGCACAAGTCCTGGCCAGAGCGCCGCTTTAAAGAGATCACCCACCGGGAGTTGAAAGACATCTCCTAAAATAATAAGGACAATGGATGGTGGAATAATTTGCCCAAGGGTCCCAGAGGCGCAAATGGTTCCGGTGGCAAGACGTTTTGAGTAGCCATATTTAAGCATCACCGGAAGCGAAATAACCCCCATTGCCACAACAGATGCGCCAACCACCCCGGTTGAGGCGGCAAGGAGCGTTCCCACCAATACCGTGCTGATTGCTACTCCTCCTCGAACTTTGCCGAAAAGAAGCCCCATGGATTCGAGCAAGCGCTCGGCAAGCTCTGATTTTTGCAGGATAATTCCCATTAAAATAAAGAGGGGGACGGCCATTAAGATGGTGTTTTTCATGATGGCATAGATGCGAAAGGGCATCATGGAAAACATCATAAAAAATTCCTGACTGACAACAGCAAAACTCATGTCAGGGAAGGATTGAATAATCACAGCAATGGCACCAAAAAACATCGCCACCGCACCGAAGGAAAAGGCAACGGGATATCCAAGGGAGAGCAAACAAAGGGCAGCAAAAAACATTACAATACCGGTCATTTTACTGCCTCCCGGTATAAACGAATGTTTTTCATAATATAGCCAATTCCACTTAAAAAGAGGAAGCCAAAAGAAAGTGGGATCATGGATTTTATTAGCCAGCGAAAGGGGAGTCCACCGGGATCTTCCGAGATTTCTGCCGTGACAAATGCGTCATGCACATAAGAAAATGAACCAAAACAGATCAGTAGTGCAAGGGGCATCAAGAAAAAGAAGGTACCAAAAATATTAATCAGAGCCTTTTTCCGTTGACTAAAGTTATCATATAAAAAATCAACTCTGACATGTCCTTCTTCCTTTAAGGAGACGGCAATTCCAAAGAGAAAAATAACCGCAAAGAGATGCCATTCCATCTCCTGCATGCCAACGGAAGAATTATGAAATACATAGCGCATCATGACATCAAAAGAGACATTCAGCACCATTAAAACAAGACAGATACCCAGAACCTTTGCCAGGTAATCAAGGGTTTTATCGATAAAATGTTCAACGGAATTCATGGATACATACTTGCAGAGGAAATAAAAAAACGCTCTGTTACCAAATAGATAACAGAGCGGAAAATCAAATGTTCTAAGAATTTCCTGGGAAACTACTCTTCCACATCCATGGTGGTTTTAATGTAGTTGTAATCGGAAATGATAGACCACTGTCTGGCCTTTTTCATAAACGCACGTTGAGAATCAAGGATGGCTTTAAACTGCTCATCTTTTGCAGCATAGCTGTCCAGGAGCTCATCGGTGGCCTTTTTCATCTCTTTCAGAACTGGAAGGGGAAAGGTTTTTACCTTAATATTTGGAAATTCTGTTTTCATCTGTTCCCATGCATTGGAGCTGGCTGCAAAATTTTCGTAGTACATATCAGCAGAAACAGCCTTCATGGCAGTGATCAGGATGGCTTTATTCTCTTCTGAGAGTTTTGCAAAGGCAGCTTTATTGATAAGAAACTGCATCTCAGATGCCGGCTCATGCCAACCGGTGTAGTAATAAGGGGCAACTTTGTGAAATCCCATCTTAATGTCCATTCCGGGGCCTACCCATTCAAGGGCATCAATGGTGCCACGATCAAGGGATGTGTAGAGCTCACCTGCTGGAATATTGGTTACATTGACTCCAAGCTTTGCAAATACTTCTCCCGCAAGGCCAGGGATACGCATTTTAAGTCCCTTCAGGTCGTCAATGGAATTAATTTCCTTTTTGAACCAGCCGCCCATCTGCACGCCTGTGTTTCCGCCAGGGAAATTAAGGACGTCAAATTTGTCATATACCTGTTGCATATATTTCATGCCTTCATCATAGTAAAACCAGGCATATTGCTCAGCGGTTGTCATACCAAAGGGGATGGTGGTAAAAAATATCGTGCTGATATCTTTGCCTTTCCAATAATAGGAACCGGAATGTCCCATCTGATATTGTCCGCCCTTTACCATATCGAGGATACCAAGGGGCGCCTTATGCTTCTCTTTGCCCTCTGCATGGATAATAAATTTACCGCCACTCATCTCTTCCACAACTTTTGCCAGTTGCGCAGGTGGGGAGGCAAGGGGGGTAAGGGTTGATGGCCAGGTCATGGCCAGTTTCCAGGTCACAGTTTTTTCTGTTTTTTGTTCGACTACTTTCTCGTTATTTCCGCAGCCATAAAGACAGAACGTTATAAGCAGCAAAGCCGCTGTAATGGATTTTAGAGCAGTTTGACTAATAGACTTCATGATTCCTCCCAAAAGTGAATAGTAAGGTAAATTGCTACCGCCTGAATAATACGAATAGGTAATATTTCAAGGTTTATTTTATGAAAGCCATGGGGAATTGTCTTTGTGTCCCATATTAATTTTATTTTTTTTGTAATTAGTACTACCAATTTTATATAATAGAGTTACATATGCCAAATAGTTCGTTAGGATGCTCTTTGATGACACTCTTTCAAACACATGGTTAGCCATGAATAAAACAATTATAGACAGGCCTGTATTGCAAGGTGCCAAAATACTTCTCGTGGAAGATAATGTTATTAATCAAGAGGTGGTGGCCGCAATGCTCAATCAACATGGTATGGTGGTAGATGTTGCCGAAAATGGGAAACAAGCCTTGGAAATGGTTGATCAAAAGACATTTGACTGTGTTTTGATGGATATTCAAATGCCTGTAATGGATGGCATTACTGCAACCAAATGCATCAGGAACAATCCAGCCCATAAACACCTTCCTATCCTTGCCATGACTGCCAAAATTCTTAGACATGATGTCCAAGATTTGCTCCAGGCAGGGATGAACTACCATATCCCTAAACCTGTTGATTTAGAAACAATGCTTGACCAAATGGCCTATTGGATTACTGCTGCAAAAGAAGAGAAAAGAAAGGATGAAACACCAGTCGCAAATGCGGAAATGGATGAATGTTTGGAAAAGGTGGGGGGAGATCAGAGCCTTTTTTTTAGAATTTTAAATGTTTTTATTGAAAAACACACAAGCGATGGTGATCAGATACAAGCTTTTATGGATAAAGGAAAAACACAAGAAGCGGAGAAAATCGTCCACGCCCTTAAAGGGGTGGCCCCAGTTGTAGGTGCCACTGAACTCCATGAAACGGCTCTTGCTTTGGAGAAAATAATACAAGAAGGTGATATGGGGAAATTTCCTTCAGTGCACCAAACCCTTGCCACTCAACTCTCTGACACCATAAAGAGATTACAGCACTATCTCAGTCAGAATGAAAGTCCGCCTGTTTAACGAATCTCATGGGAATCAACATAGGCATAAGCACTATGCTTGTGAATTGACTCGAAACTTTCAACACTTGCTGAAAACCAGGTGATTTTCGGATCTCCTTCGGCGGCAACTGCCACCTTCCTCACCACATCCTCAACAAACATGGGATTTTGATATGCCTGTTCTGTGACATATTTTTCATCAGGCCGTTTAAGAAGGGCCCATAACTCGCAGGAGGCGGACTCTTCCACCATACGAATAAGGTCTTCAACCCAGATAAATTTTTTAAACTTCACATTAAGCGTTACTTCCGCCCTTTGATTATGTGCTCCTACGTCACTGATCTCCTTTGAACAGGGACAAAGGGTGGTAACGGGTACGGTAACTGTTAGAATAAAATCATTGTCGGTGCCCACTTCCCCTGTAAAACAGCAGTTATACTCCATTAGGCTGCGAGTACCGCTGACAGGTGCTTTTTTCTCTATAAAATAGGGGAAGAACATGGTTAATCTCGCACTTTTTGCGTGCAAATCCGCCTGTACTTCTTTGAGTAGCTCAGGAAAACTGGTGACACTCATCTCATCCATATACTTGTTGAGCACAGCGGTAAAGGTATGCACACAAGATTTTGATGAATCTCCAGGGAGACTTACCTGAAGAGAAACTGAGGCAACAGAATTTTGTAACCCTCCCTTTTTTTCCCTGATGCGTACAGGGATCTGAATATTTTCGATACCAACGGACTTGATTTTCATAAAATGCTTAACGCAACTGATTTGAATCGCGAACGCCAAGGGATTGGTATATTTCCTGGGTTGCGCTGGAAGAGTTGAGGGTGAAAAACTGAACGCCTCTTACACCGTTGTCGATAAGATCACGTATCTGCTCGGTTGCCCAGTGGATTCCAACCTTTTCAACATATTCATCATCCTGCGCCCGATATACAGCCTTGAGGAGCCGTGCCGGGATTCTTGCACCACCAGCCAGCTCAGCGGTTCGAATAAGACCGTTTTTGGTGGTTACGGGCATAATTCCGGCAATATTTGGTACATGAATACCTGCAAGTTCACAACGCTCACAGTAATCATAGAAATCACGATTATCAAAAAAGAGTTGGGTGACGATATAATCAGCTCCGGCATCAACCTTTTCCTTTAGGTATTCAATTTCTTGTAATCTGTTTGGTGTGGTTGGATGCCCCTCTGGAAATCCGGCAACGCCAACGCACATTTCCGGGAAATGGGTCTTTATAAATGCAACGAGGTCCGCTGCATGGAGAAATCCATTCTCCGGTTGAATAAAATCTGTCTCACCTTTTGGTGGATCACCTCGTAACGCGAGGATATTCTGGATACCAGCTTCCTTGTATTTTCCCAAAATAGTATACATTTCCTCCCTGGTTGAGCCAACGCAGGTGAGGTGGGAAACCACAGTAATATCGGTTTCGTTTTTTATGCGAACGACCAAATCGTGGGTCCGATCCCTGGTCGTTCCACCGGCCCCATAGGTGACACTGACATAAGAAGGCCCAAGGGGCATTAAATTTGCGATAGTGTCCAGGAGTTTATCGGCTGCTGCATCTTCTTTGGGTGGAAAGAATTCAAAGCTAAAGGTAGTTTTCTGTGTTTGGAGAAGATCTTTAACAAGCATGGTGTCCTTTTATAAAAATATGGTTTATTCTCTATTTGCAGTGCCTTTTACTCTTTTTTCCCTTCTTTCACAACTCTCAATTGCCACCAGCCTTTGATTTGGCCTATGTGCTACTCTTTTTTGGTGAAAACTTTTAAATTCCGTGTAAATTGCGGGGATACATTCAACAAATTTTATTCTCTACTTGATTATAATTGATTTACAAATGTGTGATAAAGATCAGCAGGTTCGTATAGATAAGTGGTTATGGGCTGCTCGTTTTTTTAAGACCAGAAGTCTTGCAGCAAAGGCCGTCACTGGAGGGAAGGTTTTTGTAAATGGCCAGCGGGTAAAAGCCGCCAAAATTGTATGCATTGATGATATACTACTTATTCGCAAGGGCCATCAGCAATTCACCGTTACCGTCCTTGATCTTTTGGAAAAGCGAGGCCCCGCAGCCCTTGCCAGATCCCTGTACCAGGAGACGGAAGAGTCTGTGAAAAAAAGAGAAGACGAACGTGCGCAGCGCTCACTTTTTTATGCTGGACAAGAAATGCCGGCGAAGAAACCGAGCAAGCGGGATCGTCGCAAGATAAGAGAATTTATACGGAAATAATATTATTTATGGAGCAAGCTATGGCGAAAGTAGAAAGGGCATTAATCAGTTTAACGGATAAATCGGGCATTGAAGGTTTTGCAAAGGAATTGGTTGAGCTTGGTGTGGAAATCCTTTCCACCGGTGGAACCGCAGCCAAAATTCGGGAAAGTGGAATTAGTGTAAAAGACGTCTCTGAATTTACCGGATTTCCTGAGATGCTGGATGGACGCGTAAAGACCCTGCACCCAAAAGTACATGGCGGCATTTTAAATCAGCGTGATAATGCTGATCATAGAAAGCAGTGTGCCGAACATGGTTTACAAAATATTGATCTTATTGCGGTGAATCTTTATGCATTTGAAAAAACCGTTGCTGATCCAAACTGTAGCTTAGGCGATGCCATTGAAAACATTGACATTGGCGGACCAACAATGCTGCGTGCCTCTGCGAAAAATTTTCATGATGTAACCGTTATTGTAGATCCCGCTGATTACCCGGTGGTTCTTCAGGAGATTAAAGAAACAGGAAACACCACATTAAAGACAAGATTCAGGTTGGCGGCAAAGGTGTTTGCCCTTACTTCTAAGTACGACACCGCTATTTCTGCATGGCTTGAAAAGGTAGATGTAGAGAGTAACGACTATTTTAAATAATACGGTAGAAAACGATGTTACGAATGGCTGTTTTGCTTTCCGGAAGCGGGAGAACCCTTGATAATTTTCACAAGCGTATTCAAGAGAAGACTCTTCACGCAAATGTTGAGCTGGTGATTTCAAATCGAAAGGATGCCCTTGGTCTAACAAAGGCAAAAAACTATGGTTATCCAGCTTTTCATGCCAGTGCTAATGATGCGATAAATACCATACTTGCAGATTACGAAATTGATATTGTGGTGCTTGCCGGATTCTTAAAACTGTATGTTCCGCCCCCCCATTTATCAAAATCCGTTATCAATATTCATCCATCTCTTATTCCCTCATTTTGTGGGGATGGTTTTTATGGTTCCAGGGTACATAAGGCTGTGAAAAAACGCGGTTGTACCGTAAGTGGTTGTACCGTCCACTTTGCAAATGAACAGTATGACGAAGGACCGATTATTTTACAAAAGGCTGTGGAACTTGCTTATGATGACACTCCAGATACCATTGGTGACAAGGTCTTTGCTATTGAATGTGAAGCCTTCCCCGAAGCAATAAATCTTGTTGATTCAAAGGGTATTGATTTTTTCTGGCAACGTATTCAGGAGGGGGTATGACGACAAATACACTCCTGAACAGTGATGAGATTACCCTTGCTGTTGATCGCCTGAGCCTGCAGGTTTTGGAACATAACCAAAAATCTGAAGATTTGTGTATCATTGGTATTCACACCTGTGGTGTCTATTTGGCCAGGCGAATACGAAGGTTTATTGAGAAAAAGAGCTCCTATCTTCCCCTTTATGGTAGCCTGGACATTAATCTTTACCGTGATGATTGGTCGCTGATCAGTCAAAATCCTGTGGTAAAGACCACCGATATCAGTTTTTCCCTTGATGGGAAAGATGTGATTTTGGTGGATGATGTGCTTTTTACCGGAAGAACCATACGTGCTGCCATGGAAGCCTTGATGGATTATGGCCGACCTAAAACCATCCAACTTGCTATTCTTGTGGACAGGGGAGGGCGTGAGCTTCCCATTCAGGCAGACTATGTGGGTACCACGACCACAGTTCGTTCCCATGAGCATATTCAAGTTATGTTTCAGGAAAATACCGGCCAGGATTTAGTTGTGCTCCAAAGTTAAATTCACCTATTTGCATTAACCCTTTCTTTTAGACCATAGCAATGGAACTTCTGGCACCAGCCGGTAACACTACAAATTTTCTTGCTGCCATGGATAGTGGCGCCGACGCTGTCTATGTGGGTGCCCCGGCGATGAATGCCAGAAATTTGGCCCGTGATCTTTCAATGGAAGAGATTTTTGCCATGGTTGACTATTGTCATAACCATGACAAGAAGATCTACCTTGCCGCCAATAGTTTGCTAAGAGAGCAGGATTTATCACAAACCATTGAGACATTAGCGCTACTTGAATCATTTGCAACGGACGGACTTATCGTGCAGGATTTGGGACTTGTCCGTTTGATCCGCACGTACTTTCCAGACATTGTTCTGCACGCTTCAACGCTTCTTGCTGCAAACAATTCCATGACCATGCATGGGCTTGCAAGCCTTGGTTTTGAGCGTGTTGTCCTTGCCCGTGAACTTACCTTAAAAGAGATAGAAACAATATCTAAAAATACAGATCTTGAAATCGAAGTTTTTGTTCATGGCGCCATGTGCTTTTCCTATTCGGGTTTATGTCTCTTTTCGTCTTTTTTAGGTGGGAAAAGCGGACTTCGCGGTAAATGCGTACAACCTTGCCGAAGGCAATATAAGTATGGTGAGAAAAAAAATACGAAGGGAAAATATCTCTTTTCCATGAATGACCTCTCTGCACTGGAAGCAGTTCCGGAACTCAAACGGATTGGAGTTAGTTCTTTAAAAATTGAAGGAAGACTGCGTACGGAAAACTATGTTTCTCATATTGTTCAGGCCTATCGTCTACTCATGGATGTGCCATCTACTGAATTTCCTAAAGCACTGGTTGAAGCAGAAAAACTGGTATCCTATGCCATGGGGAGAAGCACATCTTCAGGGTATTTTTTCTCTCCTCAACCAAAAGAGGCAATAACCGCTTATCATTCCGGTAATATGGGTGAGTACCTTGGTCGCCTGGGGGCTCCAAAAGCGTATAAAGGTATACTTTTCTCTAAGTTGGGACTCCGTGAATCCCTTGCAACCGGTGATAGAATTCGTCTTCACGCTGAACCTTCAGGCGAGCGTATTGCTTTTACGGTGAAGACAATGCGTTGTGAAAATCTCCCTGTTACAAAAGGAGAAAAACAGGATAGGGTGCAACTGCAAGTCCCTGAATGGGAATTTCTATATCGTTCTAAACATATAGATGTCTATAAAGTTGACGTGAGTTCCACTTCCACCAGCAATGCAAATATACTGCTAGATCCAAAATCGTGTCGTAAGGCTGTTCAAAGTAGGACGTCAACACACAGAAATAGGATAGCAGAAATCCTTGATGAAGTGGTGAAACCTCTTTCTTCTGAAGAGCTCCCCGGCACCATGCATCGAAAACAAAAAAATGGAGGGAAAGTTCAGCTTGATATCTGGTTGCGCCTTGATTCAGCCCAGACCTTGTTGCATAAACTTCCTTTTTCCGTAGATCGTTTTCTTTTGCTAATAAGTAAAGAAAATCTTGCCCTAAGTGGGAAACTCAAAACCTACTTTGGACGCCGCATGCGTGATCTTACCTGGTGTTTACCGCCAATTGTGTACGAATCAGAGCAGAATCAACTTGGTAAACAGTTGCGAACGCTTATCCGTTCAGGATTTAGAAGTTTTCAACTGGGACATATCAGCCAGTTCACCTATTTTGGCAAGGAACGGGTTTTTCTAGCAGCCGATTATACGGTAAATATCTTAAATTCCCAGACTATCCAGCTACTCGAAGAGGGAGGGGTTGAGTTCGCCCAGCTTTCGGTGGAAAGCGATAGAACAATCCTTGCTGAACTTGTTGCTCGTTTGAAAAAGAGTCCAGGTCAAATCAAGGTTGGGCTAACCGTCTATGGCGCTCCCGCACTTTTTACCGCAAGACTCGCTCCTTCGCATTTTACTTACAACAAGACGGTTCAAAGCCCCAAACAGGAACAGTTTACCCTTTTAAAAAAGAACAATGTAACGCTCACCGTTCCCGTTCGTCCTTTTTCTCTGCTTCCCTATCTCCAGGACCTGCAGAGGATTGGCCTTGATTACGCGGTGATTGATATGAGTAATGTAGCTTGTGGTAAAAAACAGCTTTTGGAACTTGCTGAGAGAATTCACGACACAGGCAGGTTTACCAAGCTCCCAACCTTTAATTACCTTGGTGAGCTTGAGTAAAAAAAAGTGCACTCCTTATGCAACTAACTGCATAAGATGAATTGTGTCGCTAAACCTTCTAAAATCACAAACATTGTGTGTCAATAAGACGGGAATATTATAAGCAAGCATGGTGGCAACAATATTCGCATCATGAATTTGCTTACCAGCAACTAAATACCTCTTTAATAACCCAAGCAACCGCTTGGTAACATTTGCTTTTTCATCTAAAACAGTAAAATTGTTTGTAAAGTTATCTATCTCGTTAATCACTGCCTGTTGATCCACATCACTTGTAAAATTAACGGAGCGGGTCATTGTTACCAGATATTCTCGTATTACTTGCCGGCTGATATAAATTCTAGCACCGGATAGTTGAAGATCACGAATCTTCCTCACAGCTAATTCATGAAAAGGGGACTCCGTAACATTTGCATAAACGAGAATATTGGTATCAACAAATATTCTTTGGTTATCTTCCGTTATCACCGTACATATCCTCTCTACGGAACGTACATGCCGGGTCTTTCAGGCCAATGGTAAACTTTGAAAACTCAATGGGTTTTTGCACTTTTTTCTTCACCGACACATCGTCAATGATGACAAGGGCTTTATATTCGCCAAGGCCTATATCTTCAGGTAAGTCAATATCGATAATAGCCTTCCTGTTCTCCTTCACCGTTAGATGCGTTTCAATGGTTCTCATTTGTACGTCCCCATTATTTTTTTTGGTGTTTAATAAGCCTTACTGACTTGCCCATTCTTCACCAGTGTCAGTTACTCCTCGGTCTAGTCTCATCAAGTCTTCGCATACCTTCCATTAGAAGCTTCATAAAATACCCAATCTCTGGTATTTCAAAGTCCTGAGTCGGTATTCCGGGGGTAAATCGAAATCTTCCTTCCTGTTCTTTTAGAAGTTCGTAAAACGCAGTTTCACCTACAAAAACATCATATTTTGCTTTGATAAGCGAACCTTGCCTGAATGAAAATCTAGCGGTTCCACGCTGGAGTTCACTGATGGTTAAAATACCGGTCTTTTGGTTCATATTGAGGGTTTGGAAGAGTGCTTCTGCAGGAATTTCAGACAAATTACCTATCATCCCGGAGGAAAGATCTTCTGTACGAATGGTATTTGATTTGGTAAGTCGTCTGGCCATTAACCTGGTAAAATAGAGTTGGATTGCGGGATACTGTTCAAGGATTTTCTGAAAATTCTTTCTGTCAATATAGAGAATGGAGGAGGGCTCCTGCACTTGAATGGTGGCGCCAACTGAATCGTTACAGATAAGGCTCATCTCCCCAAAAACTTCACCTTTTGAGAGACTGGAAATGGAGATACCTCGATCATTAATGACATTCACTGAGCCGGTAACGATAATGTAGAAGTTGCCACCGGGATCCCCTTTACGGATAACTATATCCCCTTTTTTCAGCTTATTAAGTTTGAAAAACTTAACAACCTTTTCCAGGTTTTTTTCATCTATATTTTTAAAAAAGGCAAAGTCTGAGAGCAGATGAAGCATTGACGCCAGTTCATTTGCATAATCTTCGTTTTCTTCTACCTCCGGAAGCGCCAAAGCCTTGGTATATTCCAGGCGAAGAGAACCGGTACAACCGCTACAACTTACCATACAAACGGGGATTTTATCCGCACGTTCATACTGGATGATTATCTTGGTAAGATCACCACTAAGGATCTTACACTTTTCTTTCTCCATGGGAGAGTGGATAATTGCAGTGACAACAAAGGTGTTATCTTCTGCAAAATTCATGGAAATAGTGATACCTGTGACTGAAAACAAGTCTCCGTAATCATAGAGGGGACAATGTTTTGTTTCTGTTACTCTAAATATTGCTTTTGGAAATGCCATAAAAACTAAACCGGTGTGAAAAAGACAAATACAAACCAAATACAGATAAGAAACAAGCTTCTCTGTTTGAAAAACCTTTCATAAAAAATAAAATTCATCTGTAGGCCACTAAAACATTACTATTTCTATAACATAGATATATCTCGTCTATCAATACTCTGTCAAATACAAAGTCATAATTTGGCACGAATAAACAAAACTTTACAATTGCTTTGTTATAGTTTTCTCTTAAGTTGTCCTGTGGTTGCTGGGATATTGATTTTTTTTAAATGGTACTGAAAATCTATTGACTTTAGCCATATGACAGATTAGTAATGTATGGTTTGTGATTCTCAACACATGGTGCATGGTGTGAAAGAATATATCTAAGCATATCCGGTCATTGATCGGTTGAAAAATATATCAGTAAAATTACAGGAGGAATTCGTGGCCAATCATAAATCTGCTGAGAAACGTAATCGTCAGTCTCAGGTGCGTCGTATCCGTAATCGCTCAAATCGAACTCGCATGAGAAATGCGATGAAAGCAGTGGATAGTGCCATTGCAACTGGGGTACAGGAAGATGCACAGACAGCATTGAAAACTGCCATTCCGGTTATTGCAAAAACTGCTTCCAAAGGGACCATTCATAAGAAGAATGCTTCCAGAAAAATTTCCCGTTTGACCAAACGCGTTAACAAGATGCAGGCAAACGCATAATTGTTAGATAGAAGGTTTTTTTGATTATCAAGGCCATTAAGTCGCAAGACTTTATGGCCTTTTTTTTATTCTGTGGTAGATTGTTTTTGCAACAACAACTGTTTATTATTTTTTCACAAAGCTAAAATCCCTTGTACGCGATGACTCATCAACCTGATTTCTCAACTTTTCAAGAAAAAAAGAAACAATCAAGCCTTATTCCAATCCACAAAACGATCGTTTCAGACCTTGATACTCCCCTCACTCTCTTTGCAAAAGTAGGGACAGATAAGCGCCACTGCTTTCTTTTCGAGTCGATGGAAGGTGGGGAGAAATGGGGACGCTATTCCTTTATTGGCTTTGATCCACTGCTAACATTTTCTTCCACTGATGCTGCGGTTACTACCACTTCCTATTACGATGGTTATGCAGATAAAAAGCAAACGGAAGTTAACCCACTAGATGCATTGCGTGCTGTCCTTGAGCAATTTGAAGCGGCAGAAGATGAAAGCCTTCCCAAGTTCTGCGGTGGGGCTGTAGGTTTTTTGGGCTACGACATGGTCCGCTTTATGGAAGAGCTTCCCGCCAAAAATGCTAAGAAGAACATGGTTGATTCTTCTTTTATGGTCCCCCGCGTCGTATTAGTCCATGATAGTTTTAAGCAAACTGTTACCGTTGTCTGCTGGGCACCTGCCGGTGAAGAGAAAGAGGATGAGCTCCAATATAGGGAAGCCACCGAAAAAATTGACATGGTTATTAACCAGTTACGTTCGCCGGTTCCCCAATCTTTTCATAGACTGAGTAGTAATGGATGTAAAGAAAAACATCATTTTACACCAAATATGGAAAAGGCTGCCTTCCATACAATGGTTGATAAGGCAAGGGAATATATAAAAGCTGGGGATATTATCCAGGTTGTTCTGTCCCAGAGGTTCCATGCAAAAACGCAAATGGACCCGCTACTGCTTTACCGGGCTCTTCGCCATATTAACCCAAGCCCATATCTTTTTTTTCTAAAACTTGATAATCTCGTGCAAATTGGTTCTTCTCCTGAAATTCTTGTTCGAAAAGAGGAAGAGGTAATTGAACTTCGACCCATAGCCGGGACCAGAAAGCGGGGTGCTACTCCAGAAGAAGATCTTGCCCTTGAAAAGGAACTGCTCGCTGACCCGAAAGAAACTGCAGAACATTTGATGCTGGTTGATTTAGGACGTAATGATGTGGGGCGAATTGCCAAAGATGGAACGGTTGAAGTAACAGATCTTCTGGTGGTTGAGCGCTATAGCCATGTTATGCATATCGTTTCCGGAGTAAAGGGGATCATCGCTGATGATAAAAATCAATTTGATGTGATTAAGGCCTGTTTTCCGGCAGGAACGGTGAGCGGCGCCCCCAAAATTCGGGCAATGGAGATTATCGATGAGCTTGAACCGGATGGACGTGGACCATATGCCGGGGCTGTCGGGTACTTTGGTTTTTCCGGGAATATGGATTTTTGTATAACCATCAGGACCTTTATTCTGGAGGACGATAATCTCTGGATACAAGCTGGTGCCGGGGTTGTATACGATTCTGATCCTGAAAAAGAATACCAGGAGACCATCAACAAATCAATGGGACTCAGGCGAGCTGTTGAGCTGGTTGAAAAGGGTTTTTAGTCTATTTTTGTCAATAGGGTTTTATATGCTTGTTATTATAGATAATTACGATTCATTTACCTACAATATTGTCCAAACCATCGCTGGTAATTTTCTGGACAGTGGCCAACAGAGTGATATTCGGGTTTTTCGTAACGATAAAATTTCCATTGAAGAAATCGCAGCCCTTAAGCCCGATCAAATTCTTATTTCACCTGGTCCCTGTACTCCGTCACAGGCCGGGATATCCATTGAGACAATCACCCATTTTGGTGGCAAAATACCGCTTCTTGGAGTCTGTTTAGGCCACCAGTCAATTGGTGAGGCCTTTGGAGGGAAGGTTATACGTGCCTCAAGGATTATGCATGGAAAAACATCTCCTATTCACCATGACGGCAGGGGTGTTTTTACAGATCTTCCAAATCCATTTGAAGGGATGCGTTATCATTCTCTGCTCGTTGAAAAAGAGTCTTTACCAGATTGTCTTGAAATAAGTGGTTGGACGGAAGAAGGTGAAATTATGGGACTAAGACATAAAGAATTTCAAATTGAAGGCGTACAGTTTCATCCCGAATCGATAATGACTCCTGCAGGCATTACCCTGCTGAAAAACTTTATTTCAATTTCTACAAACGATCTATAGATTCCAAAATCATTTTTTTTAATACACATTAAACTGCATTACGTTTGAAAATAACGTATTTAGCCAAACGGACGACGAACTATGAATATTCAGCAAGCCCTTGCAAAGGTTGTATTACATCAAGACCTTACCGAAAATGAAATGGTTGATGCAATGAATGAAATAATGGGTGGAACGGCAACATCTGCCCAGATCGGTTCTTTTATTACTGCTCTTCGGATGAAGGGGGAAACCGTTGAAGAGATTACAGGGGCTGTTCGGGTTATGCGTGAAAAAGCCACAACCATTGATTCAGGGGTTGCGGCTGGAGATGTCTTAATGGATACCTGCGGGACTGGTGGTGATGGCTCAGGGACATTCAATGTTTCCACCACCAGTGCGTTCGTGGTAGCTGCTGCCGGAATTCCCGTAGCAAAACATGGCAATCGTTCAATATCGAGTAATTGTGGCAGTGCCGATGTCCTTGAGGCAGCAGGTGTCCGTCTTGATATCAGCCCTGAAGAGGTGGGACGCTGTATTAAAAAAATTGGTATCGGTTTTTTGTTTGCCCCAGCACTCCATGGTGCAATGAAATACGCCATTGGGCCAAGAAAAGAACTTGCTATAAGGACAATTTTTAATATTCTTGGGCCATTAACCAACCCTGCCGGTGCAAATGTGCAGGTTTTAGGAGTATTTGATAAAAACTTAACCAAACCGCTTGCTCAGGTACTTGGTAAATTGGGTTCAAAGCGGGCACTTGTTGTCCATGGCGAAGGAAATCTTGATGAGCTCACAACAACAGGCACCACTCAGGTGGCCGAGTTGATAGATGGCAGTGTCAATTGTTATGAAGTAAGCCCTGAAGAGGTTGGACTTAAACGTGCTGATATTAAAGATTTGCAGGGTGGAAAAGACGCCGATGAGGCGGCGGCTCAGATGCGTGGTGTGCTCAAGGGTGATGTCGGGGCCAAACGTGATATGGTCCTCTTAAATAGTGGTGCAGCACTTATGGCAGCCGGGGTATGCGATACATTACAGGCTGGAGTACAGAAGGCCGGAGAAGTCATTGACGCAGGCCTTGCTCTTAAAAAACTGGAGCAGCTCATTTCCCTTAGCAATGGAAACTAACAATGGGACATATTTTAGATACAATTGTTGCTAAAAAAAAGGAAGAGGTAGCACTGTTACAGGCGAGTGGTATTCTCATTCCCCATGAGTTTAGCGAAAAAGAGATTCCTCCTCCAAGGGGGTTTCGCAACGCTTTACTTGAATATCCAGGTGTTGCAATCATTGCAGAGGCCAAGAAGGCTTCTCCGTCAAAGGGGTTAATCTGCCCGGATTTTAATCCCATAAAAATTGCCAAATCCTATGAAAAAAATGGCGCCCAGGCCATATCGGTCCTCACCGATGTCAGCTTTTTTCAAGGTGATTTGCTCTACTTGTTGCAAGCACGAGAGGTGGTGTCACTTCCTGTTCTTAGAAAAGAATTTATTATTGATCCCATTCAGATTGAACAGTCGCATATTTGTGGCGCCGATGCAATATTGCTGATGGCTTCCATTCTTAGCAAACAACAGCTTATTGATTTTCAGGATCAAGCCACATCTTATGGAATCGATTGTCTGGTGGAGGTGCATGATGAAGCGGAACTTGAAACGGTTCTTCAAACCAAAGCCAATTTAATCGGAGTGAATAATCGAAATTTAAAAGATTTTTCAATGGACACCGAAACCACCTTTCGGTTGAAGAAGATTGTCCCTGATCATATAGCTGTTGTTGGTGAATCAGGCCTTAAAACAGCGGAAGATATCCGACGTCTGCATGCTGCTGGAGTAAGCGCTGCTCTGATTGGCGAGACCCTGATGCGTGGAGAAAATGGCGGCAATAGCCTGCATGGATTGCGAGAAGGGCTTGTGCTCTAATTTTTTATACCGCAAGCGTTAAAGGGCAATGATAAATGCACCGCCATAGCCCTTTTCCAGTAATGCCGCTTCGCTCTTGCGCGCATTTTTAAGGGTCTGTCCAACGTAGACTTGCACCCGGTAAAAAAGCTTTCCGTTCACCTGCGCTTTTCGAATAACCACCTTATGGTGGGCGTTAATGAATTTTTCTTGTAATTTTAATGCATTGTATTTTTGTAAGAATGCACCTATTTGGACAAAATATTCACCTGTCTGTAAATCTTCATGTTTTTTAAAGATAATATTGCCCCGGGCGTCTTTTTTTTGTACTTCGCCAAGGGCAGTTACGGTAACCCTTGCCGTCCCGGCACGAAGCAAACCTATTTTCTTGGCAGCAGCATAACTTAAATCTATTATTCTCCCTTTGACAAAGGGACCTCGATCATTTACCCGCACTACAAGTTTCCTCCCGTTATCCATATTTTGGACAAGGACCATGGTGTGCATGGGGAGCACCTTATGGGCAGCGGTAATGGCATGCATATCATAGACTTCGCCGTTGGAGGTACTCCGACCATGAAAATCACGACCATACCATGAGGCAATTCCCGATTCCACATAGCCCTCTGCGCTTGGTAAGGGATAGTAGGTACGATTATTTATAATATAGGGACGTTGGGTAGCAGCGATTTTGGGTTTTGCAGCAATTGCCCAGTTACTGCAAAATAAGAGCAGACAACAGCACAGTGATACGATTGAAGAAGACATTTATTGAGTAGTTGTTTTCTTTTCCGATTCCAGAAAGTTTCTTATGCGTTTTTCATAAAATAAGCCAGCCTTACCTGTCGTGTGGGGAACATAGGGCAGCATTCCGTGGCTTTCACCGCCTGCTTGCACGGCGTCAAAATGAACGGTTTGATTTTCATCAATCCAGGAAAGCTCAAGGTCAAGAATTGGCCGCATGACCTGAATGATACCATCGTTGTCACGACCAAGGGGAATATCTTCCCAACGACGAATGGTATACCCTTTATGCCACAGACCTGGCCGCAGTTCTTTTGTGATCTTATCTCGCATAACTGGTGCAACTTCTTCGGCCTCATAATCGAGATTGTTGAGCAAAATTTTTTCAATTTCAAAACTCCCTTGGACGGTAAGTCTGCTAAAATCTTCATATTCGTCAAGATCACTGCGCAAAAGGCTTGTCTTTTCATCATTAAAGGTCCATGTGGCATGACACACTTGACAAGCCACTTGATTTCCATACTTTTGGTGGGCAGGGTGGTCCATGGTGATCAATGGATGGCTCTTTTGTGAAGAGGAAAGAAGCAAAAAACTACCATCATCTGTTTTGCTTACATTGTGAGGAAGTTTTTGCTTGAGCAGCCTTTTGTTGTGGCATTCTTCACAAGTAATACTTTTTGTATCCCCCATAAGCGTATCACCATAGTGGCAATCAACGCAGAGCAAACCTTTTTCTTGATGGATATCTTTTTGTAATTGATGATATTCCATACCATAGGGCCTAAAATAGGTGTTGCGAGTGGTATAGGGTGTTCTGTATTCTTCATTCATATCATGGTCAAAACGACCATGGTAGTCGGCCCCCACATGATTTCCATAATGACACTGCAGACATTGGAGATCATCTGGTGTTTTGATAAACGCATGGCTTGTTAATTTTCCTTCATAAAAAGAGAGATGGCAAGCAGCGCAACCACTACCATGGACAATGGCGGGGTACCTATCCCCCTTGTAATAGACGTGACAACGAAGACAGCGTCGTCTAAGTAGATCATCCGCGAGTTCAAGGGAAGTTGTGGGCGACTGAGCGATGGGAATGTCAATCAGACTGTTCAAATCCTCTTGCGCGCCAAATGCATTACGTACAAGGTTCACCTCATTATTGAGCGTAAAATGCAGAGAATGTGCACTTTCTTTTACCTGATCAGCGTGACATTTTCCGCAAATGCCCACCATATTATCCGGATGAGCGGGTTCTGCGATCAGATTTACGTGAGCAACTTCTTTTTGAGCCGTTGAATTGTCTCCGCCATGACAGGTGGTGCAGGGAAAATCGTGCGCACTATCCAGTTGTTTATCATGACAGCTACGACAGCCTTTTTGCTGAACAACATGTTGTTTTTTTGGGGTGGGGGACTTCTTTTGTTCCTCCCCGTCACCGGAACATGAACCTAAAAGAAAAAACAACAAAAAGAGATAGTGTAGTACACGCATTTGCAATTGACTTTGATGGGCGACCTTGCTATTTTCAGGCAGCCTTGAACTCCAATGTTGCCGACATAGCTCAGTTGGTAGAGCGACGCTCTCGTAAAGCGTAGGCCAGCGGTTCGACCCCGCTTGTCGGCTCCAGTATAAATAACAATGCCCTTTCATACCATATATGAAAGGGCATTGTCTTTTTTATATCGCTTTTCTAAGGAATTACTCGTCCACATCTACTTTTACGAGCTTATCCCCAGGTTTTAACGCATCACCAACTTTTGCTGAAATTGCAGTAACTATACCATCAATTTCGGTAATAATAGGAGTTTGCATTTTCATCGCTTCCATAACGGCTACTTTATCGCCGGCTGCCACGACTTGCCCTTCTTCCACTGTGATTTCACAAACATTACCCGCAAAGGATGCGCGAATATCGCCAGCTTTCGCAAGATCAAGGATCTCTTCTTTGGAGATGGTAGCTGGTGCTGCAACACCTTCGGGGAGTTCGGGTGCAAACTTGTAAATACGTTGATGGTGATCAACATACAGATAGACAGAAGTCTCCCCATCCTCTGCCACGTTGGATGGACCAACTTCGACCCTGTGTTCTTTCCCGGTATAATCCACAAATTCCAAGGTTTCACCAGGATCAAACCCACCCTGTTTAAAGAGTATGGAAGGAGGAAGTACATATACTTTGCCAAATTTTTCCTCAAATTTGAAAAATTCCACGGCATCATTTGGATGTTGGAGATAAAGAACCAGTTGCTGATCAGTCGGCTCTTTCCCCATACGATCCGTAAGCATTTCCTTCTCCTTGGAAATATCCATATCCCCAATATCTTCCACTCCACCTTCTTCTTCGAGGACCTTTTTCCAATCACTTCCTAAGACCTTCTCAAAGATCCATTCATCTGGTTCATAGAAGGGAAAAGGACCATATTTACCAAGGAGTAAATTCCTTAAATCTCCGGAAGGGTTGCCATAACGCTCACCACCCTGGACATTTGAAACGGCGGTGGTCCACAAAATTTGCGAACCAGGGGTTACCGACCAGTAATTGCCCAGTTCTTTTTGTACCTTTGGCAGTTCTTTATGCAAAATATCCGGCATTTTATCAAGAAATCCACCCTTTACTGCCTGCTCAAGGCTTGATCCCATGGCCCCACCGGGTAATTTATGGATCTGGACGGTGGGTTGAAAGCCCTTAATCTGTGATTCGAAGGCCTCGTAGTGCTTGCGCTCATCACGAATAACTTCGGAGGTTTCAATAACAGCTTCTTCATCGATGGTTGCTGGGGTATGACCAAAATCTTTCAGGGTTTGAATCACCGTTAAGATTGGAGGAGGTCCGTAAAAACCGGTAAAGGAAGCATCTGCAGCATCGACAATGGTTGCACCGTTTTGGACAGCAGCGACAATCCGGCCGACATCGTTCCCATCCGTATTGTGCCCATGATAATGAATGGGAAGATCGGGATATTTTTGCCGTATGGTATCAACCAGTTCACCAATACGCTTTGGTGTGCCAAGACCTCCATGGTTTTTGATACAGAGGACAATTTCCTCACCAGTTACATCAAGGATCTCCTTTACTTTACTTAAATAGTAGGAATCGGTGTGTTCGGGGCCCGTGGAAAAACAGATACAGGGTTCGTTAATTTTCCCGGCCTTGGCAACTTCCTCAAATACCGCCCGCATATTTGGGATATAATTCATAAAGTCAAA
>JBNKKR010000047.1:0-26870 GCA_050291935.1 Desulfocapsaceae bacterium
CAATGTGTTAGATATTGATGAACCTGTTTCAAAGACAATCACAGAGTGGCAAACGGACCCTCAAAAGACGAAAATAACCATTCGCCAACTACTCACACTCACCAGTGGTATCGAAGCAGGCAGAACGGGATCAATTAAAACCTACACTGCATCTATCAACGCACCGATGCTCCATGCGCCCGGTACGACATTTCAGTATGGCCCGAACCCTTTTCAAATTTTCGGAGAATTAATGAGGCGCAAACTCGCTGCAAGCAACGAGAATGTATTTGGATACCTGAAACGTCGCGTACTTGATCCGATAGGGCTAAAAGTAAAATCATGGCGCACAACTAATGATGGTGAAAACATTAGAATGCCCACCGGTGCAATTATGACGGCAAGGCAGTGGGCAAAATATGGACAACTTATTCTCAACGAGGGGACATGGAACGGTGAGGAAATTCTGGATAAAAAACTGCTTTCTGAATGCTTGCACGGTACTGCAGTGAATCCAGGTTATAGCATGACTTTTTGGCTTCCCGTTAACGGTGGAACAAACGCAGATGGACGCAATGGTGACGAAGCTGCAAAAAAGTTAAAGGCAAGAGGTGCGCCATCACATATTATCAAGGCAGCAGGCGTCGGAGGTCAGAAACTCTATATTATACCCTCGCTAAAGATGGTTATCGTAAGGCAGGCATCACGACTGCCCCTCTGGGGTCGAGGGTTCAAAGATGATGAATTTCTCGGTCCGATTTTCAACTGTAGGTACACTGACATCAATTAAAAAAAAATCCAATCAATAATATTAAGCTTAATGCAATATACAAAAAAACGATGTAACCTCTTGTAAACGATTCAACAAATGGCTTAGCTGCTTTGCTTACGATTTCAATTTTATCAATTGTAGATAATTGGTGATTTTCATTTTTCCACTCAATTTTTTCAGGGACTGTCGATTCAATTGATACTGCAATTTTTTCTAGTTGGTAAAATAAATTTTCAATTACTCCTCTATGTGGGTCAAATAGCCTGTTTTCTTCGCTATACGGCCCCTCGATATACTCAATTTTTGAATCGGTTATATGCAGTATGCCGTTTTTTGTCCGGATTGGAGGATAATCTTTGTCAAAATTTTCAAGTAATTCGAGTGTATCTTTTGTGAAAATTTTTAAAAATAAATCTGGATTTGTAGATTTTACTCTGTACCTAGAATCAAAGTCGTTAGATCCTGTTAATATGTCGAATTTTCTCGTTATACCTATTTTCCATAAGAATAGTTCTAAGCTGTCCCTCTGTTTTATGCTGAGATTTAATCCAATTGGTTTGTTAAATGTAAGACTGAGCTTGTAAGCAAAGCCAATAAGCGCCGAATTGTTACTTCTGGGTGTAGCAGTATGAACAAATTCAAATTTGGTATTGTAATTGTTGACAATTTCTTCAAATTCTTGTAGCTCGTGGAAATTTGGTTGATTTTCTTCAATTTTTTTAGTTTTAAAAAGCAAATGATACAGTGAAAATAGACCGAAAATCAAAAAAATATATCCAATAAATACCGCTTCATCTCCTTGAATCAAAATGTGTTTGCTTTTCATTTCAATTTCTTTGGAAATAATCCCCTCAAATCCAATAAGTATAAAAAAAGCAGATACGATGCCAGACAGATAGAACCAGCCGGTTGGTTTAACATCTCCTTTTGGGAATTGTTTAAATTCTGGCATTCTTTTTTTTTGAAACAAAACGTGAAATTCAGCGCCCCAATGTTTTTCGTATCTGCGGGAACGTTTTATTAGCCCAGTGAATCCAGCATACCAAGAAATTCTGTTGGTGTATATGTTGGTATTTTGACCACTCCGCAGCAAACAGTCTGTTACAAATTATCCTGTTGAAACAAGTAACTTTCTGGTTTCTAAATACTAAAACCATACTGCGAATGCAAGAACGCTTCGCCAGGATTTTATTTTTCTTGGCAGAGATAATTAATGATGAGCAGTCATATGCCGAATGGGCCACAATTTAACCTGTTTGGTTCTGTTGCCGTTGGCCACGTTGAGGCTTTTGAAATTTGAGGAAGCTGCGCCGACATCCCCATTTTTTTTCTGATCCGTACGCTTATTTGGCTTATAATAAACAATGCAACGACACTTGAAACCTTGACCAGAACAAGAAAGCTTTTTATATAGCTTGCTGTAATTTTTTTCCTGTCGGCCAGGTCTGTCTCACGCAGCAGTGCAGAGCTAACGACAACTGCACAACCACCCTATTCCTATCACTCGGATCACACACAATGACAAAAGAAACAGAAATCAAGCCAGGCCCTCTCCTTACTTCCAAGCAAAAAAAATTTTTAAAGGGACTAGGTCATCACCTCTCACCGGTAATCTCCATTGGTAAAGACGGACTGGAAGAAAAAATAATCTCTGCAACCAACCTGGAACTTGCTCGCCATGAACTGATTAAAGTGAAACTTGGAAAGAATAGTCCAGCGGGCAAAGAAGAAGCGGCCGACTATTTACTTGCTCACACCGGTAGTAGTCTTGTGCAAATTATTGGCAAGACCATCCTTTTATACAAAAAAAATCCAAAACTTGACCGTGAGCTACAAATAAAACTTCCCTAAACCGCACTCTTACGTAGCTCAAAAAGCTCGCTTGCCGTATTTTGCGACGCCACCGACAAAAGAGTCTGCTGCTCCTTACATAGCACTTTGCACGCGCTGGCAAGTGCTATTTGCGGTCTATTATTTGTTTCAGAAAGGTGGGCCAGGATCACCCGTTGCATCTTCTCATGCATGATACTTTTAAGAAAATGGGCAGCGTCCTCATTGGCCAGGTGTCCCTGGCTGGAACGTACCCTTTGTTGCAAGGGGAAAGGATAGGGACCATTTTTCAGCATAACCGGATCGTGATTGAACTCTAAAATCACCGCATCACATCCTGCAATCCGGCTCGAAATAAGCTTGGAAACCTTTCCCGTATCCGTGCAACATGCGATACTGTACGTTCCATCGCTGATCAGATAGCCTACGGGATCACGGGTATCATGGGATATACGAAAGGAACGTATCTCAAGATCTTGTACAACGAAAGACGTTCCCGTCTCAAATTCTACCCTTTTATGGAGTTTTTTTACTGTCTTTTCACTCCCCTTAAACGTTCCATAGTTGGCATGTACGGGGAGTGAGAAACGCCTGGATAGCACACCAACCCCCTTTATATGATCTCCGTGCTCGTGGGTTACAAAAATCCCGTTGAGTTGTTCTGGATGTTTGCCATGGACGTGCATCCTTTTTTCAATTTCTTTTCCTGAAAAGCCGGCATCGATGAGAATAGAGGTCTTACCAGACTCAATGTACAAAGAATTCCCCTTGCTCCCCGACCCAAGTAAAAAGAACCGCATCTTATGCTTTAACTCCTGTATGTCCAAAGCCCCCCTCTCCACGGACAGTCTCGTCAAGCTTTTCCACCACTTGGAACTTTGCCTGTACAACCGGCGCCAATATCATCTGCGCTATCCGATCGCCACGTGAAACAGCAAAGGGCTCTTTTCCATGATTGATAAGGGGTATTTTTATCTCCCCCCGATAATCGGCATCGATGGTCCCCGGGCTATTGATCAAGGTTATCCCATGTTTGACTGCAAGACCGCTCCTTGTCCGAATCTGGAGCTCATAGCCATCTGGTATGGCCACACAAAACCCTGTTGGAAATAAATAGATTTCACCGGGTTGTAAAAGATATCTCTTTTTTACAGCGGCAGCGATATCCGCTCCAGCCGCCAGCTTGGAATGGTAGGTGGGCAAGGAAAGGTCCAAACATTCTTCTGCTTTTAGCCATCGAATATGTAATTCTATCTGCTGCATAGTATGCCCCACTTGATTTTATTCTTATAAAAAAATAGATTGGCAATAAGATACCTACCAAATATTTTTCTTATCCGGTACAAATGAAATCGCTGTGCGCGCTTTTCTTTTCGCTTTTATATAGGCAACATGCTTTAATTACATATGGAATTTCGAATTGATAAAAATTTTCACGATGTACGGCTGGATAAGTTTTTGTGCAGGACATATCAGTCCATCCCCCTATCCGGCATTTTCCGGATGATCCGCAAGGGAAATGTGAAGGTCAATAAAAAGAAGAAAAAACAAAACTATCGTTTGCAGGCCGGTGATCTGGTTCGAGTCTGGGAGGCAACACCACCCACCGCGCCCAAGACCCCAATAAAAATACCGGAGAACAAACAAAAAGAAGTCCGAAATCTCATCGTTTATGAGGACAAAAACATCCTTCTCTGCAATAAACCTGCAAATATGGTTATCCATGGCGGCAGCAAGCATGCATATGGCTTAACAGAGCTTATCCAGGCCAGCAAGTCCAATCCACACTTTTGTTTTGTCCATAGAATCGACAAAGCCACCTCGGGACTGGTGCTTGGAGCAAAAAACAGACCCACCGCCCGCAAGCTCTCCGCACTCTTTGCTGAAAGAAAGATCGAAAAATATTATTTAATTTTGGTGGAAGGAGCGTATGCGAAAGAGGTGGACGCTTTTACACTCAACTCTTTTTTAAAGAAAGAAACAGAAAAAGTGATTGAGCACCAGGATGGATCAAATGGCGCGAAAAAGGCCAGCAGTGATTTTTTTATTCGAAAACGGGGGAAATATCGTACTCTGTTACGGGCAAAACTTCACACGGGACGCAGTCATCAACTTCGGGTCCAACTGGCAAACCATCACCATCCCATTGTGGGGGATAGCAAATATGGCAACAGGGGCCTGGAAAAGCAGATGTATCTTCTGGCCCAACGATTGGTTATTCCATCATTGCAATTCGATTTTTCACTGCGCGCGCCGCGTAGTTATCTGAATGCGTTATACAAAAAAAGGGAGTCCACCATAAGGTGAACTCCCTCTTTTCTTACAGCTACTTAAAAAATCTACAACAAGGCTTTACGGCTAAGACGTATCCGTCCCCGCCCATCAACCTCAAGCACCTTCACCTCAATCTCTTCTCCCTCTTTAACGATATCAGTAACCTTGGCAACACGCTCGTTGGCAAGTTCTGAGATATGCACCAACCCATCGGTTCCTGGAAGAATTTCAACAAATGCGCCAAAATCTTTGATGGTCTTAACAATACCCTTATAGGTTTTGCCCACCTCGGCTTCGGCTGTCATTTCCTTGATTTTCAGTAAAAGAGCGTCCGCCTTACTGCCGTCCTTGGTAAACATTTTAACAAGACCGGAATCATCAACCTCAATGGTCGCATCATACTCGGCAGACATCTCTTTAATAATCTTTCCACCCGGTCCGATAATATCTCTAATTTTATCGGTACTGATTTTATGACTGAAATATTTGGGGGCATGCTCGGCAACTTCTTCCCGAGAGACTTGAATCCCCTTAGCCATTTCACCCAGGATATGCATCCGGCCAGATTTTGCCTGGGCAAGTGCAGAGCCCATGATTGTACGATCAACACCATCGATCTTGATATCCATCTGTAAGGAGGTGATTCCATCTTCGGTACCCACCACTTTAAAATCCATATCACCAAGATGATCTTCATCACCAAGGATATCAGACAGGATAACGACTTTTTCACCTTCTTTGATAAGTCCCATGGCAATACCGGAAACAGGTGCCTTAAGAGGAATTCCAGCATCCATCATGGCCATACTGCCACCACACACCGTCGCCATGGAAGAAGAACCGTTGGATTCCATTATGTCCGACACCACCCGGATAGTGTAAGGGAAATCTTCCAAGTCTGGTAACACAGCAGATAATCCACGCATGGCGAGCGTCCCATGACCAATATCACGGCGGGAAGGCCCCCGTAAAAAGCGCGCTTCACCCACGCAAAAAGGAGGAAAATTATAGTGCACCATAAAACGATTCACTTCTTCCCCTTGCAAGGTCTCCACACGCTGGGCATCTCGCTCAGAACCAAGCGTTGCACTCACCATAGCCTGGGTTTCACCACGGGTGAAAAGAGCCGACCCATGGGCCCTTGGGAGATACCCTACTTCTCCTGAGATGGGACGAACCTGATCAAAGGCACGGCCATCAATACGGGTTTCTTCATCAACAATTTTGGCCCTCATGCTCTTCTTTTTATAGCCGGAGAGAATATCGCCAATTTCCATACCATTCTCACCATCCGGATCCATTTCGGCCAGTACTTCCTGCTTAAGCGCATCATAGACACTTCCGCGTTCCATTTTATCGGCGGTGGTAATTACCTTTGCCATACCGGCAGTGGCGATCTCTTCAACTTTGCTCTGTAATGCTTTATCGACTTCAATGGGAGCAACAACACGCTTTGTATTACCGATCTCTCCCATAAGGTCAAGCTGCATATCAATAAGTGGTTGCACCTGCTCATGGACAAAGAAAATCGCATCAAGCACCTCATCCTCACTCATCACATCCACCTGACCTTCAACCATGGTCACCGCATTACGGGTACAGGCGACGATCATATCCATACGGGATTCTTTCAATTCATCAATGGTCGGATTGAGCACATATTCCCCATTAATAAAACCCACCCGGGCACCGGCAACCGGCCCCTCAAATGGAATATCCGACAAAGAAAGGGCACAGGACGCGCCGTTTAATGCCAGAATATCGGGAATATTCTGCTGATCAGCGGAAAGAACCGAGGCAATAACCTGGGTTTCTGCGTAATAGCCATCGGCAAAAAGCGGCCGCAGGGGACGATCGATAATACGACAGGTGAGCACCTCATGATCACTGGGACGTCCAATTTCACGACGGAAATAGTTCCCCGGTATTCGCCCAACTGCAGCGGAGCGTTCCTGATACTCAATGGTAAGCGGCAAAAAACCGGATTCCGGCTTATTTTCTTTGGCTGCCACGACGGTCACTAAAACCATCGTATCCCCATAACGCATGATAACAGAACCATCCGCCTGTTTTGCAACCTTACCAGTTTCCAGGGAAATGGTTTTCCCGCCAACTTCTACTTCAACTTTTTTAAACATATTTTCTCCAGCTACCCTATTGCAGCATGGTTGATTGATCAAAAAAAACAGGCGCATTGCCGCAGACAAGTCCGCAATAATGCACCTGTATGATCAACCGGTGCCTCGTTTTCGCACCATATTTACATGAGAAACGCCAAACGCATTTCTACAAAAATCGTTTTTATTTTCGTAAGCCCAACGCCTTGATTAGCTCACGATATTTATTGATATCTTTTTTCTTTAAATAATCAAGAAGACTTCGCCTTTGTCCTACAAGCTTCAACAGACCTTGACGAGAATGATGGTCTTTTTTGTGGGTTTTGAAGTGTTCAGTGAGATACGTAATTCGATCTGTAATCAGTGCTACCTGCACCTCTGGAGAACCAGTATCGGTTGGATGAACCTTAAACTTCTCAATTATTTCATTTTTTTTCAATGCTGATTGTGCCAAGACAAACCTCCTATGGTCTGCATATAAAAAATCCCACAACAATGGATTTTTTTAGGTATCGTTTTTTCTGCTATATATACAAGTCCCGGTGGCTGGGGACAACTCTACACAACTTTCTAGGTGACCATTTACCACATTACACATTTATTGCAACAGATTAAGGAGATCAGGAACAGATAAAACCTTTTCCATAAGATTCTCCCGGGCTGAGTTCCCCTCCAATATAGCCCCATCAACGGCGTCATCTACATGAAAACACCCACTGCGTACGCGGCGAAGCGCAGTTACATATGCACCGCATCCAAGCTCATGTCCAATGTCTGCTCCCAAGGTGCGGATATAGGTCCCTTTGCTGCAAACCACCCGAATATACAGATAGGGAGAACTATCATCCAGCACGTCTGCTGTCTGTTCTCTTAGAAGTGATCTAATCTGTACGGTGCGCGGTGGTTTTGTTATTGCAACCCCTTTTCTTGCGTAATAATAGAGCGGTTTACCCTTATGCTTGACAGCAGAATAGAGTGGCGGAATCTGCTGTTGTTCTCCCCTGAATTTTTGTAAGCAGCGCTCAATATCTTCCTTTGTAAATGGGCCAACCGGATTCTTTCTGACAACCTCACCCTCTGGGTCCAAGGTCGTTGTTTCCCTCCCTAAACGCAGGGTTGCCACATATTCCTTTTCACCATCCTGAATCTTGCTTATCAGCTTTGTGGCAGCTCGCCCTGCACAAATAAGCAACAACCCCGAAGCAAAGGGATCCAGAGTGCCGGCATGCCCTACTTTTTTCATACCAAGGGCGTTTCGTACCTTACGCACCATGTAAAAAGAACTGGCACCCACCGGTTTATCTATGAGAAAACCACCAGCTTGAAACGCACTACTCATTACAGCAGAACAGAAAGACTACAGAGCATCCTGCAGTGCCTGCAAAACGAGGGCTTGGACATCGGCAAGCGACGTATCACCAAAGCGAAAACCGGCCGCATTTTTATGCCCTCCGCCGTTAAACTGCGCAGCAATGGCGGCGACATCAATCTTTCCTTTGGCACGCAAACTCACCGAGACCTTGCCCTTCTCCACTTCCTTAATAAAGGCAGCCACCTCCACGGAACGAAGGGACCTTGGAAAATTGACAAACCCTTCAACATCCTCAGGTGCTGCACCGGACTCGGTGAGCATATCGGCACTGACACTGATAATTCCAATCCGTCCGGAAGCATACACCGCAAGGGTGGAAAGGACCATCTCCATCAAACGTAGTCGGGCCAAGGTGTAATTGTCGTAAACATTGCCTGCCACTTCAGCGGGATTGACTCCCTTTTCAAGAAGATCAGCTGCGATGCGTAAGGTCCTGGGGCTGGTACAGTCATAGCGAAAGGAACCGGTATCGGTCACGAGAGCCACATAGAGGCAAAAAGCTGCATTTCTGCTTATCTCAGCTCCCATATGCAGTCCAAGTTCATACACCAACTCCCCAGTGGAGGAGCATTCACTCTCAAGCCAAAGCGCATCGCCAAAAAGACGATGCCCCCGATGGTGATCAATAACCAGAAAGGGTGAATGGGCAAGCAATACATCCTTTCCAGTTCCAAGGCGTTCGGCATCACCACTGTCAAGGGCAATGGTGACAACATTTTCCTTTCCTGCCTGCTGGATAAAATCCTGCAGTTCTTCAAGATCATGTTTGGCAAGAGTACAATTTGGGAGGAAATCATACATGGAGGAAACCGGTTCTTCAAGATAGGGAAAAACCGTTTTTCCAAGCCCTTCCAGGATATCAGTCAGCCCAAACAGTGATCCCAATGCATCACCATCGGGATTAACATGGGTGGCCAACACCACATGGCTTGCTGCGGCAATAGTTTTTGGGAACACCTCAGGAATCGTTTTCACTTCCCCTCCTTTCACTGGCAATTTCAGCAAAAAGCTGATCAAGCTCTTCAACTTTATCGGCCTTTACATCGTATTCAAAACGAATTGCAGGGGTATAACGTAAATTGAGCACCTTGGCCAGATGACTCCTGACAAAACCAACCGCTCCTGTGAGTGCGGTATGGGTCACTTTCCGAGAGGCTGCATCACCCAGGGTAGTATAAAAAATGCGCCCACTTTTCAAATCATCGGTAACCTGGACACTGGTTATGGTCACATCACGCAACTTGACGTCCCGGACTTTGTGTAAAAAAAAGACCGAAAGTTCTTTTCTGATTGCGTCGGCCACCCGATCTGAGCGTTTACGCTCTTTCTTGCCAAGGCCAACCGACTCAACTATCTCTTTTGGATCCCACATAATAGTACTTATCGCATGCCCTTACAAAAGAAGCAAGAAGGCTTTACTTATTTTCCTCTTTGTCGTCTTTTTCCTGTTGGGTGGCACCTAAGGTTGCGGCGACCTCTTTCATGACAAAGGCTTCCAGATTATCACCAACCTTGATATCGTTGTATTTTTCAACTGAAATACCACATTCATACCCAGACAAGACCTCTTTCACATCATCTTTAAAACGTCTGAGTGATTCGATCTTGCCGGTATACATCACCACTCCATCACGGAGTACACGAACAGAAGCATTCCGCAAAATTTTCCCTTCCAACACCGCACATCCGGCAACCGTTCCCACCTTGGGCGCCTGGAAAGTCTCTCGTACTTCTGCATTGCCAATAACATCTTCTTCCAACGTAGGAGCAAGCATACCCACCATCGCCTTGGTGATATCATCAAGGGCGTGATAAATAACCTCATAGGAACGCAAATCCACGTTTTCTTTAGCGGCAAGCTCTTTTACCTTCCCGGTGGGACGAACGTTGAATCCGATGATTATCGCCTCCGAAGCCGATGCCAGCAACACATCAGACTCGGTAATGGTACCTGTTCCCTCATGGAGGATTTTCACCTTCACCTCATCGGTGGACAGCTTCTGCGCTGCCTTGGCAAAGGCTTCCAAGGTGCCTTGTACGTCTGCCCGCAACAGGATTCGTAACTCCAGCATATCTCCTTCGGCCAGTTTCTCAAATAAGGAATCAAGGGAGACCTTGGACCCGGCTGCAAGTTCATTTTCACGCACCTTCATGGTCCTTGCCTGGGCCACATTTTTGGCCATCTTCTCATCGGTGACAACAATAAACTCATCACCCGCAGAAGGAACACCGGAAATACCCTGAACCTCAACCGGAATTGATGGTCCGGCACTTTTGATTGGTTTACTGCGATAATCAAGTAGAGCCCTTACCTTACCGCTAAACTGCCCCACCACAAAATGGTCGCCAGTTTGTAAAGTCCCCTCCTGAACCAATATGGTGGCCACAGGACCACGTCCCTTATCGAGTTTTGCTTCCACCACATGCCCCATGGCCTTACGGTCAGGATCGGCTTTCAGCTCCAGCATCTCTGCCATCAACTCTATATTTTCAAGGAGGTTATCGATACCAATATTCTTCTTAGCTGATAACTCACAAAAGATGGTGGAACCACCCCATTCTTCCGGGGCAAGGTCATATTCGGCCAGCTCACGTTTTACCCGGTCAGGATCGGCATTATCCTTATCAATTTTATTTACGGCCACAATAATAGGCACATCCGCAGCCTTGGCATGATTAATCGCTTCACGTGTCTGGTTCATCACTCCATCATCTGCCGCCACAACTAAAACAACAAGATCTGTTATTTGTGCCCCACGGGAACGCATTTCAGTAAATGCGGCATGCCCGGGTGTATCAACAAAGGTCACATCTCCTGCAGCTGATTTGACATGGTACGCGCCAATATGCTGGGTTATACCTCCCGCCTCACCTTCGGCCACATCGGTTTTCCTAATGGCATCCAAAATGGAGGTTTTTCCATGATCAACATGACCCATCACCGTAATGACCGGTGAACGTGGCACAGCTACCCCACCCTCCTCACTGGCAGTAAGCTGCTGTACCCCGATTTCCTCGGTCACTGCCTGTTCTACTTCATAACCAAAATCGGAGGCAACCAGTACCGCAGTATCAAGATCAAGGGCCTGATTTACGGTGGCCATTACACCAAGATCCATAAGTTTTGCTATAATCTCATTGGCCTTTACCCGCATGCCGTGGGCAAGATCACCCACACTGATAGTTTCATAAATCTTGATTTTCTTTTTACTGGCCTTCATTTCTGAAGGTGGCTGAACAGCTACGCTTCTGCCCTTTCCTTTTTTGCGTTTGCCACGCTTGGTGTAGCGATCCCCTTCATAGCCAAATTTTGTCACCCGCACATTTTTGCGGCCTTTTTTCTTTTTAAAACCCTTTGCTCCCAGCTCATCGTCCATCCCTTCCGGAGCAAAACCGCGTTTCCCCTTCTTCTTATTTTTCGACTGGGCTAACGGGCTGGCAGATGGTTCATTTACAGAGTCTTCGGCTGTATTTTTCTTTGGAGCAGGACGACTACTTTTTTTGCGAACAGGCGCTTTAGGCTCTTCTTGTGGCAACTCTATGGTGCCGATAACCTTTGCAATTCTTTTCTTTGGTTTTTGTTCATCCTCTTTTTTTTGCGCATTTTGCAGGGCTTCAGCTTCGGCTTTGGCCTTTTCTTCCGCCTCTTTTGCCGCCTTTTCCGCATCTTCCTTGGCCTTTTGCGCGATAAGCTCTTCTACAGTTAATGCCGTTTGTCTCTTTTCTTCCTGGGGGGTAACCTGGTCCTCAGAGGGGGCAGGTGCCACTTCTTGGGCCTTCTCTGTTACTACAGTATCGGTGGTTTTTTCCTCCTCTACCCTTTCCCTGGAACTCTCTTTTTTCTCTTCAACCGCTTCCGCCTTTGTAGAATGCCCGGTGGCACCTTCCTCGTCTTTTGGAAGAGCGTCCTCTTTTTCAGCTTCCTCCTTTTTAGGACGACGAATAATGGTTGTGGCCCGGCGGCGAATAACAGTTGTTCCCCCTTTTTTTTCAGGAGCAATTCGTTTCTCGACCAGTTCTGAATCGGAACTTTGCAAAACTGAGCTTCTGATCTTTGCAGCTGTCTCGTCGTCTACTGTGGAGCTGTGACCCTTGATGTCATACCCAAGCTCAATCAGTTTATCGGCTAAAACCTTGCTTGCCATGCCGGCCTCTTTGGCCAACTCATAAATCCTTACCCTGCTCATTCCCCACTCCTGCTTGTTCGAGTATCCCTACAATGATGTTTTTCTCTTGCTCCACTACATCCCAGCAAAAGTTTTTTTTCCATTGTTTGGTTCAATCCTTTATTAGTACGAATTACTTACCTGCGCTGTAACGCCTTGGTACATCAATAGTAAAAAGATAATTCCATACCTGTGACACAACATACAAAGGGCCACGCCATTTTATCGCAATCGAAATGCCCTTTGTAAACACTGTTTTTTCCCTAAAAAACGTTTCCGACATTCCACATCGGGACAACAATACGCCCCGCGCCCAAGCATGGTCTGCTCATTATCCAGCACTGCCTTACTTGCTGATGCGTCCCACACATACCTATCGAGTTCTTTCTTGGCAAGACGCGTCCGACATGCCACACAAGTCCGGATAGTTTTTTTATCTACACCGTTTTGCAAACTCTTCAGCTAGCTGTTCTAAGCGTTGGTATCCGTGGGATCAGTTTCAACATTAACGGTGCTGGTATCCACTTTTTCATCAAGTTCGGTCTCACTTTCACCTTCTTTGACATCTCCATCAGTACCATCGGCAAAGGCGTGGGATCCCATGCCCTCCGCCACCATCTGTTTTGCCGAATCGATCAATGTTTGCGCCTGCTCCTCATCGATGGCTCGAATAACAATCAAATCATCAACAGCCGCTTCAGCAAGTTTTTCAACCGACAACACCCCACGCCCTAACAGTTGGTCAGCCAGTGGTTCATTGATACCGTTAATGGCAAGGAGTGATCTGTATCCAGGCTCCTTCAGATTTGCGTAGCGCTGTTCACTCTTCACATCAATTCGCCATCCGAGCAAACGGGAGGCAAGACGCACATTCTGCCCCTGCCGTCCAATGGCAAGGGATAGCTGATCGTTGGGCACTACCACAAGCAAGGTCTTGGCATCTTCATCGGCCATAACCATGGACACATGGGCAGGAGCCAGGGCATTGTACACGTATTTTGCCGGATCGGGGCTCCAGGGTACGATATCAATGCGCTCGCCCTGCAGCTCCTGGACAACATTTTGTACCCTTGATCCCTTCATTCCCACACAGGCACCCACCGGATCAACATCCGTCTCAAGGGAACTCACCGCAATTTTCGCGCGAAATCCAGGTTCTCTGCTCACTCCCATTATTTCCACGATACCTTCAGCTATTTCAGGAACTTCCATGGTAAACAATTTTGCCAGAAAATCATTACAGGTCCTGGACAAAATAAGTTGCGAATCCCGAGCATTCTCACGCACATCGTCAAGGTAGGCACGAATCCGATCCCCCTGGTTGTATGAACGTTTAGGAATTTGCTGGTCACGGGGTAAAATCGCATCGGTACGACCCAGGTTTACGATCATATTTCCCCTTTCAAAACGTTGGACAATGCCGCTCACGATCTCGCCTTTTCTGTCCTTAAACATTTCAAAAATTACATCCTGCTCAGCGTCCTTCATTTTATGGATAATGACCTGCTTGGCAGACTGGGCAGCAATACGCCCAAGATCCTCAATGTTCTCCATTTTTTCGCCAAGCTCGTCATCAAGCTGCACCTCAGGATCAAGTACTTTTGCAGCTTCAAAACCTATTTCTGTCTGCTCATCTTCAACGGTTTCCACCACTGTGCGAAACTGAAAAACTTCTACCTCACCAAATTCCTCATTGAAACGCACTTCGATATCACGCCTTGCGCCTAATTTCTTTTTAGCAGCCGATTCCACCGCTTCTTCAATTGCCTCAATAAGAAGTTTTTTATCGAAGCCGCGATCTCTACATATCTGATCGATAATGCGTTTTAAATCCGATAACATTACGTTCCCCGTAAAATGATTTTAGGCCACCTTGAAAAAGGGCTATTTGCCCCGATTTCTTCGTCGCTACGAAAATAAAAGTGCTCACATATGTCTAATATGCTGCGCTTTTTATTTTCTATGCTCCTTGACCTCGAACCAAATATCTACTTTTTCAAAATACCCTTTAGGAAATCAGAATATCTGTCTCTTTGTCGTTTCCGGTGCCCTAGAGGGACAACCGGGCTTTTCGTATCTGATCCAATTGAAAACGCAACAGTGTGCCGTCTTCTAAGATTAGTTCAAATCCTAATTCATCAGATGTGCCAATACGTCCAATAAATACCTTTTGACCGTCAATGGGATGCCGCACTTTAATACGCGCCTTTTTCCCTGCAAATCGTTTATAATCCTCAGCCTTTAGAAGTGGCCGTTCAAGCCCTGGAGACGACACTTCAAGATGATACGCATGGGGGATAAAATCTTCCACATCGAGAAAAACATTCATCTCTCTGCTCACTTTTGTACATTCATCAATCCCCACCCCATTTGCGCCATCGATAAAGAGCCGAAGCACCCAACCATGACCTTCCTGACGATATTGCACCTCAACCAACTCAAGCCCCATGGATGGCAGCAGGCCAGTTGTAAACTCCTCCACCTTTTTTACAATATAATCGCTCATACAGCTCAGTCTGGTATTGTCATTCCCTGATATCCAGGCATAAAAAAAAGCGGGCAAAGCCCACTTTCATAGCCACTTCTCTCCAAGTGGTATTGCATCGGTGGTTTCGCACCGACACAGGAAGGATGCCACAATCCACATCCCAGCGATCCTCACAGACTCGCCTGCCCTTACTCCAATAGCACAGCTAAACATAAATAACAATGACTGTCAAGAAAATGCGACAATTACTCTCGCCTCTTTTTAGCCCTCAAAACCCTCTCTATAATTATTCTATCTCCCTTTTATTTAAATGAAAAATATTTTTCCTCTTTGGTACCACAAGGGACAAACCAGCAAGACAAAAGCTTGAAAAAATACAATTACTGATTGACAAACCGGAAAGGGACTAATAGAACATTGCGACTCTTGGTATCAGAAAAGGAGACAACTATGCAACAGATAAAACAGAAACATATCGACATAAAGGGATGTACTATCAACACTTTACAAGGTGGAACACCTGGCAGCAAAACCCTGGTTTTTCTGCACGGAATGGCATTTAAGGCACAAACCTGGCAAGAACTTGGCACCTTACAAGCAGCCGTTGACGAGGGATTTCGGGTCATTGCCATTGACCTTCCGGGGTTTGGAGAAAGTCCTGCAGCGGATCTTTCACCTGGCGAAGTGATTATGGGAGTTTTACAGGCAACCACGACGGAGCAGTGTGTCCTTATAGGTCCATCCATGGGAGGAAGAGTCGCCATCGGATATGGTATCGCGAACCCTTCCACCCTTTTAGGCTTAGTCCTCATCGGGCCGGTTGGAGTACAAGAGAACAAGGCACAACTCCACATGCTCCCGGAATCAACTTTGATCCTCTGGGGAGAAAATGATCAGGTTTCAAGCCCGGAAAATGCAAAGATATTAAAGGAAAATATTGCAGGTTCCCGGGTGATCACTTTTGCAGGAGCAGGACACCCTTGCTATTTGGAACAACCGGATCTGTGGCACAAGACCTTACTTGATTTTGCCTCTTCACTCTAACTGGCAGTCCCCTTTTCCCACCTTGTATCAGCTATCAAATGAGTAATAAAACCCTGATTATTGCAGAGAAACCGAGTGTCGCAGGTGATCTCACCAAGGTGCTTCCCGGGAAATTCAAAAAGACCAAGACCCATTACGAGAGTGATTCCCACATCGTTTCTTATGCCATAGGTCATCTGGTAACCATACAGTACCCGGAAGAAATCGACCCTAAGTATAAAAAGTGGTCCCTTTCCAATCTTCCCATCCTCCCGGAAGAGTTTCCTTTAAAAGGACTTCAGGGAACAAAAGGCCAACTCAATGCCCTGCAGAAACTCATTCGCCGCCGTGATGTGAATGAAATCATCAATGCCTGTGATGCCGGCCGCGAAGGTGAATTAATTTTTACCTATATTTTACGCTATGTGTGGAACGCGTCCGTTGCCAAAAAAAGCTTCAAACGCCTCTGGTTACAGTCCATGACCAGGGAATCCATCAAGGATGGCTTTGCCCACTTGCGAGAACATGAAGAGATGGTTGCATTGGAAGATGCGGCACTCTGCCGCTCAGAATCTGACTGGCTTATCGGATTAAATGCGACAAGGGCCCTTACCGGATTTAACTCCAGAAAAGGTGGTTTTTTTCTCACCCCCTGTGGACGTGTACAAACGCCGACACTCTCTCTGTTGGTACAGCGGGAAAAGCAGCGTCAAATATTTACAGCTGAAGATTACTACACCCTGCAAGCTACATTTACTTTTCAAGACGGTGAATACAAGGGCAAATGGATCAATCTACAATTCAAAAAAGATCCAAAGAACGAACACGCAAGACAAGACCGTATCTGGCAGGAGAAAAACGCCAAAGCCATCATCGAAAAATGCGAGGGTAAACCGGCCACCGCTAGTGAAAGCAGTAAAAAATCAAGTCAACGCTCTCCAGGCCTGTATGACCTGACTACCTTACAGCGTGAGGCAAACAGCCGCTTTGGCTTTTCCGCCAAAAACACCTTAGGACTTGCCCAGGCGCTCTACGAAAAGCATAAGGTACTCACCTATCCAAGAACCGATAGCAGACACCTTCCGGAAGATTACTTGGCAAACGTTATCCAAACCATAGAAACGCACCAAAAATGGCAACTGGGAACACACGCCAAAACCGCTCTTACAAAAAAGTACGTCACATTTGACAAACGGATTTTCAATAACAAAAAAATCTCTGATCACCACGCAATCATCCCCACCAACAAACTACCCAAGGGGCTGAGCGAACCGGAATTAAAAATCTTCACCATGGTTGTCCAGCGATTTTTGGCAGTATTTTTTCCAGCCGCACAATACTTGAACACCAAACGCTTAACGGTTGTCAGCAAGGAAACATTTCTCACCGAAGGCAAAATTCAGATCGATCCCGGTTGGAAAATTATCTACCAGGGGAATGGAAATCAGGAAACTGACAAACTGCTTTGTGAAATTCCACCGGATGCGAACATTCTCTGCAAAGATGTCGCAAAAGAAAAATCACAGACGAAGCCACCGCCCAGATTCAGTGAGGCCACCCTGCTTTCGGCCATGGAACATTCGGGGAAATTCGTCGATGACGAAGAGCTGGCCGATGCCATGAAAGAACGTGGACTTGGCACGCCGGCCACAAGAGCTGCGATCATTGAGAAACTGCTCAAGGAAAAATATATCGTCCGGGAAGGAAAAGAACTTACCCCAACCGGTAAGGCCTTTGAGCTCTTCTCACTCCTTGAAGCTTTGCAGATCGAAGTACTTGCCTCCCCTCAGATGACGGGAGAATGGGAATTCAAACTGAACCAGATCCTTACTGGGAAGTTTACCCGCAAGCAGTTTATGAAAGAGATCAGAGAACTCACCGAACATATTATTTCACAGGTTCGCAAATTTGAAAAAGCGCCGGTCCAAAAGAAGGCAGAATTCAGCCCGATAGACGGAGTCAACTTTTTTGAAACCCCCACCGCGTACATCTCTGAAGATGAACAATTGACCCTTCGTAAAATCCTTGGCGGCCGGGTAATGAGCACTTACGAGATTATCGATCTTATCAAGGGCAAGACCCTGGGCCCATTTAGCGATTTCAGGAGTAAACGGGGAAAACCATTCACCGCCTCATTGCGGGTACAAAACAGCAAAATCGAATTTCTCTTTGCGGACTCTTTGGCAGAACTTGATATTGACGCGATCAAAAAGAGCGAGTCTTTAGGGAGTTCTCCGGTGGATGGTACTCCTGTGTTTGAAACACCTGCCGCGTACATGTCTGCATCACATCTGGATGGGGACAAAAAAAAGGGACTACAGATAAGCAAAATCATCCTTGGCCGTGAACTTAAGCCAGATCATATTCGTCAGCTTCTCACGGATGGTAAAACCGAGCTGATCACAAAATTTATTTCAAAAAAGAAACGCCCCTTTGACGCCTATCTTCTTCTTGGTAAAACGGGTAAAATCAGTTTTGAATTCCCTCCACGGACACGAAAGACGAAAGAATAATTATGAATCAAAAAAAACTGAAAAAAGAAGTACAAAACAAATCAGCACTTGAACGTGCAAGCCTCTGTGCAAGGGCAGCCTTTGATAACAAGGCTGAAGATGTACTTGTGCTGGATGTCCGGGAGAAAGCATCCTTTGCAGACTATTTTGTGATTATGAGTGGCCGCTCCAGCCGCCATGTACAGGGGCTTGCAGAAGCATTGGAGGCTACCATGCGCTCCAAACGGTTGTCCAGTGCAAAGGCGGAAGGAATCAAGGACGGTATGTGGGTTCTTCTTGACTTTGATGACGTAGTAGTTCATATTTTCTACCATGAACAGCGATCTTTTTATGATCTTGAAGGGCTTTGGCACGACGCCCCCAGAGTGGAAATAGACGAGAGCTAACATCATGCAATATATCAGCACCAGGGGAGGTATTGAGCCCATCCCCTTTACCGAAGCGGTAAAAATGGGTCTTGCCACCGATGGTGGACTTCTTTTACCACGAGCCATTCCTCGAATAGGTTCCAGCACCTTTGAAGAATGGCAGGATCTCAGTTATCCCGAGCTGGCCTTCGAGGTAATGTCACGTTTTATAGATGATATTCCGGAGGCTGAGCTAAGAAATATCATTGAGCGTTCATACGCGACATTTGATACAGAGCAGGTAGCCCCTCTGGTTCACCAGGGTCCACTGCACATCATGGAACTCTTCCACGGTCCGACCCTTGCCTTTAAGGATATTGCACTGCAGTTTTTGGGTAATATCTTCGAATACCTCCTCGAAAAGGATGACTCCGTTATGAACATCCTTGGTGCTACCTCAGGAGACACTGGCAGCGCGGCCATTTATGGCGTTAGAGGAAAAGAACGTATCAACATCTTTATCCTCCACCCCCATAAACGGGTAAGTAAAGTGCAGGAAAAACAGATGACCACTGTCACCGATGACAATGTGTTTAACATTGCCATTCGTGGTACCTTTGATGATGGACAGGCCATCGTTAAAGCACTGTTTAATGACATCGATTTTAAAGAGACCCATAGGCTTGGCGCCATTAATTCCATCAATTGGGCACGGATTTTGGCCCAAGTTGTCTACTATGTGTTTGCCTGTCTCCATGTCAGCAAACATGAAAACGACAGCGCCCTGAATTTCGCTGTCCCCACAGGGAACTTTGGCGATATTTTTGCTGGCTACATCGCAAAACGAATGCTCCCCGAAGGAAGTATTCGCAAATTGCATCTTGCCACCAACGCCAATGACATTCTTAGCCGGATGGTCAACGATGGGGACTATTCCTTAGGGAGCGTCACTGCAACCTCAAGCCCCTCCATGGACATCCAGTCTGCATCCAATTTTGAACGTTTTCTTTACTATTTGCTTGATGAAGAACCCAATCGTTGCAAACAGGCCATGGAACAGTTTGCCGAAACGGGCAAGCTTGATCTTGAAGACTTTAAAGATCAAATCCAACGCAGCTTTACGGCTGAAGCGGCAAGTGAAGAAGACGTGGCGACCACCATTGGTGCTTTTTACGAGGAATATGGGTATATCCTTGACCCTCACACCGCGGTTGGAGTCCATTGTGCCTTGCAACAGGTACAAAAGGGTGTTCCCATCTGCTGCCTCTCAACTGCCCACCCCGGGAAATTTGGTGAAGTGGTGGAAAAGGCCATTGCTAAAGAGCTTGAACTTCCAGATGCCATTCGAAGTGTGATGGATAAAGAATCTCGTTGTGAACTAATGGATGCGGATAAAAATCAAATCCGTGATTTTTTACGGGAAAAAGCTATCCGTTAAAAACGGCATCTCCTTAGTACTCTGTAAGCGGAAAAAAATATGGATTATCGGGAGCGGGTTGAACAGTGTGTTTCGTATTTGCAAGATAGGACCCCTTTCATCCCTGAGCTGATCATTCAACTTGGCACCGGTCTTGGTAACTTTGCAAAAAAGATCCACGATCCCGTTGTTCTTCCCTATTCCCAATTACCCCATTTTCCAAAACCCACCGTGGCAAGCCATTCGGGTAATCTTGTTTTTGGTATCTTATCGGGAAAAAAGGTGGCCGTCTTACAGGGACGTTTTCACTATTATGAAGGCTACTCCACAAAAGAAGTGGCCTTTCCCATCCGTGTATTGTCCCTGCTGGGAGCAAAAACCCTTGTGGTGACCAACGCCGCAGGAGGCCTCAATCCGTTATTTCAAGCGGGTTCAATTATGGTCATCCGTGACCACCTCAACTTTTTGGGCGAAAACCCACTAAGAGGCCCAAATATTGATGCGTGGGGTCCTCGTTTTCCTGATCTCTCAACACCTTATCATCCGGCCCTTATCAAAACGGCCCTAGACAGTGCAACACACTGTGGAATCACTAATGTCATCAGTGGAGTGTATGTCTGCATTCCAGGCCCAAGCCTTGAGACACCTGCTGAAACCAGATGGCTACGAGAGAGCGGTGCAGATGCAGTGGGAATGTCATCGGTGCCGGAGATCCTCGTTGCCCGCCATGCGGGACTTGAGGTCTTGGGGCTTTCTGTTGTTTCAAATGTCAATGATCCAGACAATTTTGCACCGATTATCTTAGAGGATATCATTCAAACTGCCCAGGAAATGGAACCAAAACTGGAAACCTTACTCGTTGAAATCTGCACACGGATAGAATCATGCCCACACAAGTAGATCTTATTGTTTCCGGGAAATATCTTTTACCGGGATCAACACAGAAAAATTTTATTGCAGAAGGTGCCCTTAGCATTACCGGTGACACCATCACAGCCATAGGCACAGCAAAACAAATTACCAAAGATTTCACAGCCAAACAAACGCTCCATACGGATTATGGTTTGATCATGCCCGGGCTTATCAATACCCATACCCACGCTCCCATGGCCCTGTTTAGAGGGCTGGCCGATGATTTGCCATTAATGACCTGGCTTGAAGATCATATTTTCCCTGTGGAAGCACAATGGACCCCCGAAACCATTGCTGTTGCCACCAGACTATCCCTTGCGGAAATGATCAAATCGGGCACCACCTCTTTTTGTGACATGTATCTGTTTTCCAAAGAAGTGGCCCGAGTCAGCGATGAGGCTGGAATGCGTGGTTGGATAGGCGAAGTCCTCTATGATTTTCCTTCTCCGTGTTATGGGGAACTGGAAAATGGTTTTTCATACGTGGAGGATATGTTCTCCCATTACAAAAATCACCCTCGCATCAGCATCAGTGCCGACCCGCATTCTGTCTATACCTGTTCCCCTTCTTTATTAGAAAGACTGGGGCAGGTTGCAAAAGAGCATAATGCGCGATACGTAATTCACCTTGCAGAAAATGAAGCAGAAGTCACTACCTGCATGGAACGATTCGGTTGCAGACCAGTGGCTCATCTTGACACCCTTGGGCTCTTACAGGAGAATACCCTTGCCGCCCACTGTGTGATGCTTAACGATGAAGAAATCGCTCTTATGGCCGAAAGGGGGGCAGCTGTTTCCCATTGCGTCGAATCAAATATGAAGCTTGCATCAGGTGGCGCACCGATTAGTAAAATGCTTAAAAGCGGAGTAGAGGTAGGAATTGGAACCGACGGTGCCGCATCAAATAATGATGTGGATATGTTTACAGAAATGGACAGTGTTGCAAAAATACAAAAATTTCTCACCATGGACGCCACAGCGATGAATGCCGAACAAACGCTCCATGCGGCAACCCTTGGCGGAGCAAAAACCCTTGGTGCAGAAGCAAGCATTGGGAGCCTGGAAGTTGGCAAAAAGGCTGATCTCATTGTCCTTAATATGGATCAACCGCATCTGACCCCACTGTACAATATCCCCTCTCACCTGGTGTATGCTGCCCGTGGCGCAGATGTTCTTCATTCCATAATTGATGGTAATATTGTTATGCAGAACCGCAAACTTAGCACCATTGACGAGGAGCAACTCCTCTCCCAGGTACAAAATGTATGCGAAAATCTTGCGTTACACGGAAAGGATTGACATTTTCGTGTTCCTGCTCTATCTTGGCAATGCGTTGTTGTCACCGCGTGACACAATGTACTCTGCTTACTGTTGCCAGTACGTTATGGAAATTTTGCCTGGCAATAACAGATAGCTAAGAGATAATAAATAGGAATCATATGGAACAGATGGGCGATGTTCATAGCCGTGTCGCCCTGACTTTTTTTAGTGTTTAACAGCTTTAGAGGTCTCTTATGTTTGGATTAGGAATGCCGGAGTTGATCGTTATTCTGGTCATCATCGTTATCATATTTGGAGCAGGGAAACTCCCCGAAATAGGCTCTGGTATCGGCAAAGGTATTAAAAACTTCAAGGATGCCACAAAAAAAGAAGAAACCAAAGAAATCGACGAGCCCTCCAAAGATAATTCACAAAGTTAAAAGGAGAGGATAGCATGTTTGGACTTGGAACACCGGAACTGGTGGTAATACTGGGTATTGCTGTGCTTGTGTTTGGCGGCAAGAGGCTTCCTGAAATTGGCTCAGGCCTTGGCAAGGCTGTCTCGTCCTTTAAAAATGGAATAAGCGATATCAAAGAAGAAGGAAATGCTATTATTGAGGACATCCCAGGCGTAAAGGAAGTCGCCGCTGCAAAAGAAAAAGTAGATGCTGTTAAAAATATTGGTAACGTTTTAAAGTAACAATTCTTCGTTATACTTTCGTTTTCTTCCATCAGCTCAGGCAATGGGCTGGTGGTCGTGTTTTCTTGACAAACATTCCCTCCTTGCCGTATCCTATTTGGTATACAATCCTTTACTTCTACAAAGGAGATTACCATGTCTGATCGTCGTGATCATGAACGTTATCTTATCCGTAGGTTTGCCCTACTCAAGCTGGCCAACGGTGAGCTCATCGAAGGACAAACGCTTGATATGAGTATGGGTGGCGCGTTTATTGAGTGCAGCGAAAAAGAAGATATCAGTGAGGGAGATATGTGTACCATCACCCTCACCTTGGATGATGACGAAGAGTCGAGCAGTACAGAAATATATGGTTCTATCACTCATTTAGACGACGAAGGTGTCGGCTGCAATTTTCTCAAAATCAATTCTGCTTATTACCAGTTTATGCGCGAGTATATGGAATAAACATCCTTTTTCTTTGCTCCATCACACTGGCTGTTTATTTCTCCACCTCTTCAAAAGCCCTATGACGACGCCCCTTTCGGCTTGACAAACACGCTGATACTGTGTAACAATCTTCCCTGCTCAGCCCTACTTACAATAAATTTTACATTTGAGGGTACCTTAAAAGAAGAGATTTAAGGTGGCCTTTAACCCCCAAGCAGGAGTAATGCATGTGTCGTTTAGCCCTGAAAACATCCAGTGATGCCTTCTCACCTTATGAGGTACTCACCGCCATGGAGGCAATGCAGGAAGGATATGATGGCTCGGGCCTCGGTCTTCTTCTTCGTGGCCTGCAATTTGATGATTTCAAATACAATTCCAAACACCCAATTCTCTCAGGTATTGCCCACACAGAAGAAGCGCTGCATCGCCTGAATAGCTTTATGGATGAACGTGGTTTCATCCTCCGCTACGATCATGAATTTGAAACCCATAACGGGAAAATTGAAGCGAAGGACAGATTTCGTTATTTTCTTCGCGTCTATAAGCTTCCGGATACACTCGCGGCAAAATCCGAAGAAGAGATTGAGGCCGAGCTTATGATGACAAGACTGGCCCTTAGAAAGGATGGTGAAGAACATGGTGACGACCTTACTGCATTTTCCTTTTGGCCTGATGTTGCGACCATTAAAGAAGTTGGTTGGCCATTGCAAATTGGCGATGGTCTTGGCCTCAATGATGGCCGCATAAAATCGAGGGTTTGTATGGCCCAAGGGCGGCAGAACACCAATTACGGCATTAACCTGTATGCCTGCCATCCATTTTTCATCCAGGGTATCGCATCCATGACCAACGGTGAAAACACCGCCTTTGTCCCCATCCGCGATTGGCTGCTTGGCAAACACTTCCCAGGCTATACCGGGTATCAGAGTGACTCTGAAACCTTTACCCATATTTTACATTACACCTTAAAACAACTCAAATTACCCCTTCAGGCCTACAAGCACATAATCACACCCCTTCGCAGTGAAGAGCTTGCCCGCCATCCGCAGGGCGAGTTCCTTAAAGGACTCCGCAACAGTTGCAAACGCTTGATCATTGACGGCCCAAATGCGGTTATTGCCACCCTGCCGGACGAATCCTGCATGTTGGTGATGGACCAGAAAAAATTACGACCTGCGACTGTGGGCGGTCGTGAGGGAGCATGGGCCTTTGCCTCTGAGATGTGTGGAGTTGATGCCATGATCCCGGACCGCGATCCCAAAAATGATTTTCAACCAATGCGTGAACACACGATTATCGTACCACCAGAACGAAAGGAACTGACAATATGGTCTCAGCACGATCCGTATCCGTTGGACCAGGCAGCTTAAGCTACACAGATCTGCCATGGATAATCCAACACCGTGAAGACAGGTGTACCCTTTGTGGACACTGTACCGCGGTTTGCCCCAAAGAAGCTATTTATCTTGCCTACAGAAGACAGAGGGTGCCCAAGCTGGATGTCCTCAAAAAGAAACGTGGCAATGAATATCGTACCTTTGTGGGCATCCGCCAAAAGAAGAATATGGAGAATGCCTGTATAGGCTGTTCCATGTGTTCCATGGTTTGCCCCAACGAGGCAATCCAACCGGTTCCCAATGACAATGAACACAGGACCCTTTTCTTTAACAACCAGAAAGGTCAGCCCAACAAGCGCGGTGGCCGCAGGAACAAAACTGGACCAACCCTGCTTGATCGGATAATGTTTGACCGCATTTCAATGCTCACCGATCCAGCCCTTGATGCGGGACGCCATGAGTTCAACGTAACCACCAGTCTTGGCCGCACCCTTGATCCGGCAGAATTTCTAAAGCGCACAAAGGAAGGTGGCTGGATCCCACCCACCAGAGAAATTTTTCCTTTTGTTATCGGCTCCATGTCCTTTGGTGCACTTTCACCCAACATGTGGCTTGGCCTGTTACAAGGCGTTGCATACTGTAATGAAGTGCTTGGGATTCCGGTTGTTATGTGCACAGGAGAAGGTGGTTGTCCTCCCTGGGTACTCAAAAGCCCCTATCTCAAATACATTGTTCTCCAGATCGCTTCTGGTTATTTTGGTTGGGATGAGATTATTCGTGCCATTCCGGATATGCAATGTGATCCTGCTGCCATTGAAATCAAATATGGACAGGGCGCAAAACCTGGTGATGGCGGTTTGCTTATGTGGTTCAAGGTCTCAAAATTAATTGCCAGGTTACGCGGTGTGCCTGAAGGTGTTGATCTGCCATCTCCACCGGTGCATCAAACCCTCTATTCCATTGAAGAGTCTGTGATGAAAATGATCCAGACCCTCTCCATGGCTTTTGGACATAAGGTACCCATTTATCCAAAGATATCGGCATCCACCAGTGCCAAATCCGTACTGAACAACTTGGTACGAAATCCGTATGCGGGTGGTCTTTTAATTGATGGTATTGATGGCGGTACGGGAGCTGCATACAACGTGTCCATGGATGCCACCGGACACCCCATCGCTTCCAACGTCCGGGAATGTTATCTCGATCTTGTAAAACAAGGTAAACAAAACGAGATTCCAATCTTTGCCGCCGGTGGCATAGGGAAAAACGGAAATGTTACCCAAAACGGTATGGCCCTTATTATGCTTGGTGCATCGGGTGTCCATATTGGAAAATATATTATGCAGTCTGTTGCCGGTTGCCTTGGCAATGAGAAAAACCGTTGTAATGTGTGCAACGTGGGTATCTGCCCCAAAGGAATTACCAGCCAGAATCCAAAACTGTACAGACGCCTTGATCCTGATCTTGTTGCAGAGCGAGTAGGTGAAGTGTTCACCTCCATAAATACGGAAGTGAAAAAGATTATGGCCCCCCTTGGTCGCTCGCAAAGTCTGCCCATCGGCATGTCCGATGCTTTAGGTATTGTGGATAAGGATGTAGCAGAAAGGTTAAATATTAAATACGTTTGTTAAATTAGGTTCTCAGTGGGCAATTGCCAGGGTAGCCCCCGTTATTGGCAGCTGTTTTCACAACTAAGAACTATTTTTTAAGGAGTTTTCCGTGAGTGCAACGGTTATTAATGGCCTGAATGAAGAAGGTGTAAGAATAAGTTCCATGGACCTTGAGGCCATGGTCCAGGCAGCAGCAGCCGAAAACAGTCATATTCAAATTAATTCCATGGGACAACACAACCTTGGAATTCGTTTGCAACATGAAGACGGTTTGCATATTGAAGTATCAGGCCCCACGGGCCAACGTCTCGGCTGCATGGGAATG
>JBNKKR010000048.1:0-26807 GCA_050291935.1 Desulfocapsaceae bacterium
GTTAAAAGCAATGGGAAAAGAAATACGAAAAACACGAGCATTACATATTTACCATATCTTAAAAATGGATAGACATCACATTTTTTAAATATGGGAATCTTGTAAAGAAGTTCCTGGATAAATCCAAAAGGACAGATCCAGCCACAAGTAATCCTTCCTGTTGCTGTAGCGATAAGACCTATTGTACCGACTACATATGAACTAAAATAATACGAACCGGTTTCGATTGAAAAACGTAGACCTAGGAGCAGCTGCTGAATTGAGCCAATTGGGCAGTAGGTTGTAGAAGCAGGACACGAATAGCAGTTGAGGCCTGGAGAACAGATGACCTTTAAAGGACCTCTGTAAATAGTTTTTGTAAATGGAAAAAGAAAATAACTATTTGTGAGAAATAAAAAGAAAATTTGTAAAAATTTACGAATTCTTTCCAAAACAAGTTCCCTTTAATAGGAAAAAAAAATGGTTAGCCAATTCCTATACAATCAAGACAAATATTGAGTGCCTGTTCCAATACACGTTTTGGTTCATTAACATTTACACCAAAAAGAAAGAGCGATAAAAAAAAGAGAAATGATATACGTGTTAATACAGAAATTCTTTTACTTGAATCCGATGGTTGGTTAGACAAGTCTTTTTTTGACTGCTTCAATTTTACCTCCAATATGTACGATCTTATCCCTTCTATCATCAATGGTGATATAGGTAACAACCCGCTCCGCACCCTGCGTAAAGGGCGTTTCATAAATTTTTTTCATGATAGAAAAGAGATCGTCAATATCACCTTCAATCAATGTTCCCATATCAACAAGTTTGTGGATACAATTTTCTTTTTCTAACATAGTTTGAATTTCAGCGATATAATCACCCACACTGACACCTACGCCAATAGGTATTACAGTAAATTGTAGTATTGCCATAATGTAATTTTGTATATGGTTAAAAATGAATGCTAGAATCAAGGACCAGCTATTAATTCTACAAGTCTTTCAAGATCGTCCAAAGAGTAATATTCGATTTCAACTTTTCCCCGGTTGCCATTTTGGGAAAGATCGATTTTTGAGCCTAATTTATTGCTTAATTTGTTGATATAACTATTCAAGAGAGATTGAGGGACACCTATTTGATCTGTAGGAATTTTGGTTGAAATTTTTTCCTTTTTTATATCCTGCTTTAACCGAGATGCTAGCTTCTCTGCTTGTCGTACCGAAAGTTTTTTAGAGATAATTTGATCTCTGGCGTACTTCATGGAAGATTCGTTATTGGCAAGACGCAATAACGCCCTTGAATGTCCCTCACTCAACAATCCGTTTGCTATATCATCTTTAACAAATCCTGGAAGTTGCAATAATCTTAATCTGTTAGTGACGGTACTTCGTTTTTTACCCACCTTTTCTGCTGCCTGCTCTTGGGTATATGAAAACATATTTATCAATTTTTCATATGCTTCAGCTTCTTCAATGGGATTTAAGTCTTTTCTTTGCACATTTTCAATAAGAGCAAGCTCAAGTAATTCGTCATCACTGCTCACTTCCCTGAGTACCACCGGAACCTTTTTTAAGCCTATACTTTTAGAAGCCCGCAAACGTCTCTCACCCGCAATCAATCCATAGGTACCATCACCATTTGCGACAATCACAAGTGGCTGAATTATACCTTTTTCTTTAATGGATGCTGCCAATTCGTTTAATGCGTCTTGGTCAAAATGTGTTCTTGGTTGATATTGATTTGGGATTATCTTTTCGATACTACATTCAAAGAACTTTTCATCATCATCTTTAGTATTAAATAGGAGATCAACGCCTCTCCCAAGACCCTTTGTTTTTCCCATTATTTATCTCTTTTTTATATTGGTAATGGATTGAAGAACAATTCAAAACAAAATTTCGAATAGATCAAGTATATCTCCCATAAGAATTTATTTTTGATTTCGCAAAAATTCTTTACCAAATGAGAGATATGCTTCTGCGCCCGTTGATTTATAATCATATTGGATAATACTTTGCCCGTGACTAGGGCATTCCGAAAGACGTACGTTCCTTGGAATAACAGTTTTGAAAACTTGATCACCAAAATGTTTTTTGATTTCTTCTTCCACTTGGAATGTCAATCTATTTCTTTTGTCGAACATTGTTAGCAGAAGCCCTTCAATAAACAATGAAGGATTTAATGATTTCTTTACAGAACGAATGGTTTTTACAAGTTGCGCTAGACCTTCCATAGCAAAGTATTCGCACTGCATCGGAATTAATACTGAACTTGCCGCAGTTAAAGCATTGACAGTTAGCAAACCTAAAGAAGGGGGACAATCAATAAGAATAAAGTCGAATGAATTTTCAAATCGTTCCAAAAGGCTTTTTAAAACGAATTCTCGATCTTCCATTGACAATAACTCCATTTCCGCAGCAGCCAAGTCAATGGAAGATGGAAGAATTGACAATTTCTTATTTTCAGGTGAGACCGCAACTATTTCTTCTGGAGGAATAGATTCTGTGAGGCAATGGTAAAGATGCTTCGGGAAATTATCAACCCGTAAGCCCAACCCTGAGCTTGCATTTCCTTGTGGATCAGCATCCACCAGAAGGACCTTTTTCTTTTTGTTAGCAAGAACTGCTGCAAGGCTTACAGCAGTAGTTGTTTTACCCACACCACCTTTTTGGTTTGCAATCGCAATAATTTTTGAAAATGCCATGCCACCCCCAACAGGATTAAATTGTTTTGAAATTTTACTTTTAGCCTATTTTTTTTCAGTTGTACATCCTTTTTAGTGCTTGTTTGATTTATTCTTGTTTTTAATGTCAAATCTCAATATTTTTTTTATTTTTAAATACTCATTTCCCAATTTTTTCAAAACGTATCTCCAACAATCTATCATTTGCAGTGCTAAGATAGCTCTCGCCAGTTTTTTTATTTTGGTTTATTGTCAATGGTTGTGTGATTTGGAAAATGTTTCACGTGAAACATTTCGGTGCTGGTGAGTAACGGTATGTTGGTGAAATGGTAAGTGACCATTGAGAACTGTGGTGTTGGTGGTAGATGTTGAATTTAGGGTTTTCTTGCAAGTTAGCAAGGAAATTGTTTGAAGGTCACACTGTATGGAGGAGAGGGTGTGGAAAGTGATTTTTTGATAATAGGAAGTGGGATTGCGGGGTTGTCCTGTGCGCTGAAGTGTGCTGAGCTTGGTAGGGTGATAGTGGTTACAAAAAAAAGAGATTTGGATACAGCAACAAACTTGGCCCAAGGTGGAATTGCGGCTGTACTGGAGAAAGGGGATAGTGAAGAGTCCCATGTGCAAGATACAATTTCGTCAGGGGCGGGACTTTGCGACGAGGAGGTAGTGCGGCTAGTTGTGGGGAGTGGGGCGGAGAGGGTCAGGGAGCTGGCTGAATTGGGGGTAGACTTTGTAGGTGATCCAAAAACGTCTTCAGGTTTTTCGCTTGGGCGAGAAGGAGGGCATGCTCATAGGCGGGTTGCGCATGCGTATGATTTGACAGGGAAAGAGATTGAGAGAGCGTTGCTTGAAAAGGTGAATAACCATCCAAATATTGAACTATACGAAGAACAGATCGCAGTTGATTTGTTAATGGTGCATGAAGGTGAGAGAAGTGATGGTAAGTTAAGAAAGAGGTGTGTCGGAGCATATGTCAAGGTTGAAAATGGAGTTGAACCATTTAAGGCGAAAGTGACAATGCTTTGTTCTGGAGGAGTAGGGAAAGTATATTTGTATACTACCAATCCGGATATAGCAACTGGGGATGGAATGGCAATGGCATTTAGGGCGGGTGCAGTGATGTCAAATATGGAATTTGTTCAATTTCACCCAACATGTCTGCATCATCCCATTGAGAAAAATTTTTTGATATCCGAGGCGGTAAGAGGTGAAGGTGGAATTCTGGTAGATAAAAATGGTGTTTCGTTTATGGAGAAATATGATAAGCGGAAGGATTTGGCGACTCGGGATACGGTGGCAAGGGCAATAGATAATGAAATGAAAAAAAGCGGTGATGATTGTGTGTTTCTGGATATTAGCCACCGCAAAAAATCGTTTTTGGAAAAACGCTTTCCGACGATATTTGCAAAATGTTATTCTAGGGGAATAGATATCAGTAAAGAACCTATTCCTGTGGTACCCGCAGCACATTATATGTGTGGTGGAGTAAAAACGGATATGTTTGGAAGGACCTCCATTCCGGGCTTATTTGCTCTCGGGGAAACAGCATGCACAGGGTTGCATGGTGGAAATAGGCTGGCATCCAATAGCCTCTTAGAGGCCGTAGTTTTTGCTGATCGGGCAGCGAAATATTGTAAAAAAGAATGGGCGACAATACAAAAGAGAAATATACCAAAAGTAGATGGGTGGAAAAGTGGAAGCGCAAAAGATTTGCATGAGGAGATATTGATCAATCATAATTGGGATGCCATTAGGAGAATAATGTGGGATTATGTGGGGATAGTACGTTCCAATAAACGTTTAGATTTGGCAAAGGTTCGTATAGAAACAATTTATAAAGAGATAGATCAGCACTATCGAGATTATTATGTGTCTTCAAATATGGTTGAATTACGAAATATCTCATTGATTTCATTACTTATAATTCAATCTGCGCGGGCAAGATTTGAGTCGCGTGGCTTACACTATTTAGTGGATAATCCACATATGAGCGAACAAAGAAAACAAACAGTTTTTAGACGAAAGAGAGATGGTAAACAGTGGGAAATTGAAATGGGTGAGGAATAATAATGAAAAATCAATTTGTAATTTCTGTGATGTCAAAGGACAGACCAGGAATCATAGCAGATATTACAGGAGTCATATTAGTACTGGGCGGGGATTTGGCGGATCTCACCCAATCAGTGTTGGGTGGATATTTTAGTATGATTTTAGTAGCAGAATTTGCAAGCACAGTTACTGCTGAGGAGATTGATAAAGGTTTTGCAACCATAGAATCAGAAACAAAAATAGAAACGAGTGTAGAGCTCATGGATATTCCTTTAGCGATTGAGAAGAAAAAATTACCAGAAAAAACATATATCGTGATGGCCCAGGCTATAAATCGGAAAGGGTTAGTGAAAACAATGGGTGACTTTTTTTATCATAGGGCCATTAACGTTTTGGACTTAGAAACAACAAGGGAAAGGGATAAATATACCATGATTTTTGAAGTAGACCTTAGTCATATTGATTCTATAAAAAAATTACGGTCTGATTTACAAAAGTTACAAGAAAAAGAGCAATTGGAGATTGTATTGCAACATAATGATTTGTTTAGAGCTACCCATGAGATAGCTGGGGCAGTTGACGCCATCACAGCGTAATCCAACGCAAAAGGAGAAAGTATGCTTCGTTCTGACCAAATAATGGCGACTGTGGAAATGGTACAGAAAGAGAACCTTGATGTACGAACAGTTACAATGGGAATAAATTTGCTTGATTGTAAAAAAGCTACGATAAAAGAGACTTGTAAGGCAGTAGAAAATAAAATCCATTTTTACGCTAAGGACTTTGTAAGTAAATGTGAAGAAGTAGCTGATATTTATGGTATACCTGTAGTGAATAAAAGAATTTCAGTTACACCCATAGCGCTAATCGGTGGAGGATATAAAAGACATGAGTTTGTTAACATAGCAAAATCACTGGATAGTGCTGCAAAAAATGTAAATATTGATATCCTGGGTGGATTTACAGCGCACGTGGAAAAAGGTATGACCAAAAGTGATTTAGAACTTATTGCGTCCATACCAGAAGCACTTGCAGAAACAGAAAGACTATGTGCTTCTGTTAATGTGGGTTCCAGTCAAAAAGGTATAAATATGGATGCGGTTAAGATGATGGGAAAAACCGTAAAGGATTTGGCCATACAGACGGAATCATCTGGGGGATTTGGAGCAGCTAAATTTGTAGTCTTTTGCAATCAACCAGGGGATAATCCATTTATGGCAGGGGCTATTCATGGAGTAGAAGAAGCTGAAGCAGTATTGAATGTGGGTGTTTCAGGTCCTGGGGTGATAGCACGCTCACTGAAAAAGAGAATCAAAGAAAAAGGTCAGGAAAGTTTAAGATTAGATGATATTGCAGAAGAGATAAAGCAGATAACATTTAGGGTCACTCGCTGTGGTGAGCTCCTTGGACGACAAGTTTCAAAATTGTTGGGAATCGAGTTTGGTGTTGTCGATCTTTCACTTGCTCCCACACCGAAAGTTGGCGATTCTGTGGGTGAAATTTTACAAATTTTAGGGGTTGATGATGTCGGAGCACCGGGTTCCACAGCAATTGTGGCTCTACTAAATGACGCGGTGAAAAAGGGCGGGATCTTTGCTTCAAAAGCAGTGGGAGGATTGAGTGGTGCATTTGTTCCGGTAATGGAAGATGCGGTTTTGGCAAAAGCGGTGGGTAGTGGGGCGTTGACCATAGAGAAATTAGAGGCAATGACTTGTGTTTGTTCGGTAGGGCTGGATATGGTCCCAATTCCAGGGGATGTGAGTGCGGAGACTATTGCCGCGTTGATTGCAGATGAAATGGCACTTGGAATGATAAATAATAAAACAACTGCCGCAAGATTAATACCAGTTCCAGGGAAAAAGGCTGGAGAGCTAGTAAGTTTTGGTGGATTGTTTGGTGAAAGCTCAATAATGGAAGTACGAAATATGGGTAAATCAGATAGGTTTGTTTCTTGGGGAGGACGTATCCCGGCGCCAATTCATAGTTTTAAGAATTGAATTGGTGATAGGGTAGAAAGAATAAAAAAAGGCCATTAAATAACAATATTTAATGGCCTTTGTATATGGCGTCCCCAGTCGGATTCGAACCGGCGTTGCTGGGATGAAAACCCAGTGTCCTGGACCTGACTAGACGATGGGGACACAAATCGTTATACTTTACATTTTATTGGTGGGTCGTGCGCGGCTCGAACGCGCGACTCTCTGATTAAAAGTCAGATACTCTACCAACTGAGTTAACGACCCATGAAGCAAGCCTTTATACAAACTCATTGTAAATGTGTCAACAAAAAAAGACCAGCAAAAAAGATTGGGCTTGACGTTTGAGAGTTCAAAGAATGAACCCGAGAAGGATAAGAAAAGCAGCAATTTTGTGTATTTTTAAGAAAGTAAAATTATTTTTGGAGTAAAATGTTTACAAAGAAAACTGAAAAAAATAACTGAAGGCCGCGAAAATTTATTGTGTCGCAAAAAAAGGAATGCTGTATGATGGATCATTGTAAATAAACAAAAGGATCGGGGGTGATATGGGATTTGTAAAAGGAGCGGCAAGTTTTGTCCGTTTTAGTGTGGAAGGGGACTTGCCGGATAATCCTTGGGATTATATTGCAGAGCGAATTACAGCATATTCATTTGTTGATATAGATGACACCTATGAAGAAGAATCACTTGGGTGGGTATCTGTTACTAATATGTTCGATACGGATTTTAATTTTGCGTCATATGCAGCTGGAAACTATGTGACTCTCTCTATGCGATTAGATGAAAGAAAAGTTCCGGCAGCAATAATAAAAAAGTTTGTAACAAAAGAAGAAGAAAGGGTAAAAAAAGAGAAAGAAATTCCAAAAATTCCACGGGCGATGAAACTTGAAATCAAGGAGAGGATAGAAACACAACTGATGCGAAAGGCCTTACCGGTTCCATCAGTGTTTGATCTTTGCTGGAACCTTGAAAATTCAACGCTACTCTTTTTTTCAACCAATAAAAAGGCCCAAAGTCTGCTTGAAGATCTTTTTAGAGAAACGTTTGATTTATCGATAATTCAGCAGATTCCATATATTTGTGGCGAGCATTTACTGGATGAAGAGGAGATGGATAGGTTAAGCACAATGAGCCCGGACTTTTTTGTCTAGTTGTCTGTTTGGAGATGCGTTAAATGGATTTAGTAGATCTTATTGCGGAAAAAAGATATTTGGGGCAGGAATTTCTTACCTGGCTTTGGTGGAAAAGTGAAGAGCGAGGTGGGCTTGTGGCTTTACCCGAAGAAGGAGATATTGTAGTTGTTTTTGAAAAACATATGCTCCTTGAATTTGGTGAAGGGGAGTCAAATGAAAAGCTCATATGCAAAGGTTTGCAAACGGAATTACAAGAGGCACGGACGGGCCTTGTTATGGGAAAAAAACTGGAGCAGGCAAGGATTCAACTTGTTCAAAATGACTATGAATGGAATTTTACCCTTGCTGCAGCGTTGATGGAGTTTAGAAATGTAAAGCTTCCCAAGACGGCAGATAGTGAAGATCCAAATGATCACGAAGAAAGGGAAGGGATGCTTTTAGAACGTATATACCTTTTTGAAGAATTAGTTCGGGTCGTCTTGGCATTATTTAAAGTATTTTTGAAATTGCGTGTCAGTGGTGCGTGGCAGGAAGAGTTGAAAAATGTTAGGGCCTGGGTTGCCATGGCTGAAAAAGCATGAACATAAACAAAATATAAAAAGAAAATATTATGGAGTTTGAAACTGTTATTGGGCTGGAGATTCATGCCCAGTTAAAAACCAAGTCAAAGATTTTTTGTAACTGCTCAACAGAATTTGGAGCACCTCCAAATACGCATACCTGCCAAGTATGCCTCGGGATGCCAGGAGTTCTGCCGGTTTTGAATAAAAAGGTGGTGGAATACGCAATTAAGATGGGTTTGGCCACAGATTCAACCATAAATAGATTTAATCAATTTGCCAGGAAAAATTATTTTTATCCTGATCTTCCAAAGGGCTACCAAACATCACAATTTGAGTTGCCGATCGTTGAATTTGGCAAGGTAGAGATAGAAGTAGATGGAAAAATAAAAGGTATTGGGATTACCCGTATGCATATGGAAGAAGATGCGGGAAAACTAGTCCATGACGATCATGAGCCGGCTTCTTATGTGGATCTCAATAGGACAGGAACACCTCTTTTGGAAATAGTTTCTGAGCCGGATATGCGTTCTCCTGAGGAGGCTTATGCTTACCTAAAAAAAATTCACGCAATCTTAAGATATCTTGATATTTGTAATGGGAATATGCAGGAAGGAAGTTTTCGCTGTGATGCGAACATCTCGCTTAGACCGGTGGGAGAGGAGAAGCTAGGAACTCGTACAGAGCTCAAGAATATGAACTCCTTTAAAAATGTGCAGGCAGCATTGGAGTATGAAGTACGAAGGCAAAGGGATGTTCTTTTAGAGGGTGAAAAAGTTATTCAAGAGACATTGCTGTGGGATCCTGATCGCAATCAGACAGTGTCCATGCGGGGAAAGGAAGAAGCGCATGATTATCGGTATTTTCCTTGTCCAGATCTTATTCCGGTGGTGATTGATGAAAAATGGATAGAAGAAATTAGAAATGAACTGCCAGAGCTTCCAGACGCAAGAAAAGAACGCTTTGTAAGCGAGTATGGTTTACCACCGTATGATGCTGCAATTTTAACGGGGTCTAAGGATCTGGCAGAATATTTTGAAGAAGCGGTCCTGTGCGGAGTAAATGCGAAGAAGGTCTCCAATTGGATAATGACTGAATTTTTGCGAGAGTTAAAAGGGGAAGTCATCGGTAAATCTAAAGTATCAGCAGCGCAACTTGGGACCCTATTAAAGATGATTGATGAAGGTGTTATTTCCGGGAAAATTGCAAAGGTTGTTTTTCCGGAAATGATGGCATCGGGTAAGGATGCTGAGGTTGTTGTTAAGGAGAAGAACCTTGTTCAAGTTTCTGATCAAGGGGAACTTTTGTTAATGGTTCAGGATATTATCGCAGCAAATCCATCCCAGGTGGAAGAGTTTAGAGGGGGAAAAACAAAATTGATAGGTTATTTTGTGGGGCAACTTATGCAAAAGACTAAGGGAAAAGCAAACCCCAAAATGGCCAATGAGCTTTTTGCAAAAGAACTACAAAAGGACTAGAAATTATAAGCGTATCTCTCGTGGATAAGGAAGAATGGCAGAATAAAGGGGCGGGGCATAGACAACGTTTACGGGACAGATTTCTAGAATGTGGTCTTGATGGTTTCACAGACGCTGAAATTCTCGAGTTGTTGCTTTCTTTTGGCACACCCCGCAGTGATTGTAAACAGGCTGCTAAGGAGGCTTTATCATCTTTTGGCAGCTTGTCTGCGGTGTTAGAAGAGTCCCCTTCAAGACTACAACAGATTAAGGGGATAGGGCCAAAGAACGGTTTTGCCATTCATTTTATCCAATGTGTTGCCAGTAGATATCTCAAAGATCGCCTCCAGGGAAAACGCTATTTACACGGATCGGTTGAAGTGCTTGAATATTTGACCCATGCCATGAGGGGGTTAAAAAAAGAAGTATTCACTTCAATTTACCTTGATTCATCCCATGCTATTATCACATCAGAAGTCCTTTCTGAGGGGACTATCAATGTGAACACCATTTATCCAAGGGAATTGATTAAGGCGGCATTACAAAAAAATGCAGCGGCCATAATTATTGCTCACAATCACCCATCTGGCTCCATCACACCATCTTCGCAGGACGTACAGCTAACGAAAACATTGTTTTTATTGGGCAGTATGATGCAGATTTCACTTCTTGATCATATTATCATCGGCAATGGAAGCTATTCTTTTGCCGATAATGGGGTGATGAAAGAAATTAGTAGTGAATGTTATGCATCCTTACGCGCCCTGCAGACAATGTAATGTTCTCTTCACTGTATATTCATATTCCATTCTGTTTAAGTAAATGTAGCTATTGCTCATACAATTCGTATCCAGGCCTGGAAAATATATTTGATCGTTACATAGATTGCCTTAGCGTTGAGTGTAATGCTTACACTAATCAACCTCATCTCTTAAGAACATTGTTTATTGGTGGCGGTACACCCACGATTTTAGCAAATCGTCAACTTAAATATTTATTGAGGATGGTCAATTCAAACTTTGCGAGAAGTAAAGAGATAGAAATATCAATGGAACTGAATCCTGGAACAGTTGATGAAGAAAAGTTGAATCTATTAAGGGAAGAAGGGGTGAATAGACTCTCCATCGGAGTTCAGTCATTTAATGACGCGGAGCTGAAAAGCTTAGGTCGAACCCATTCTTCTCAAATGGCTACCGAGGCTGTTAGACTGGCAAAATGGGTAGGGTTTAAAAATATTAATATTGATTTAATGTACGGTTTACCGGGACAGGATCGCTTGATCTGGGAGGAGAATGTACAAAGAGCATTATGCTTAGGGGTAACACATCTTTCCCTCTATCAACTTACACCAGAAGATGGGACCTCTCTTAACAATCAACTATTATCAGGAAAAATTCAGCTACCGAATGAAAGAGAACTTGAACATATGGACTTGCTTACAGCGAGGCTGACTAAGGAAGCGGATTTTCATCAATATGAGATCTCCAATTATGCGCTGGATGGGTTCCAATGTGAGCATAATTGCGTCTATTGGCGAAATGAAGAGTACTGCGGGATTGGTGCTGGAGCGGTGTCGTATTTAGATGGAGACAGAAGGGTGAATATTTCGGGTCCTGTTGAATATTGTTCCTTAATTGAATCTGGAAAAAGTGCAGAGTTAGCTGTAGAGCATCTTGGCCCTGAAGAGTCATTTAAAGAAACTGTCATTATGGGTCTTAGAATGAACAAAGGAGTAAATATAGACAGTCTTGAGCAGAAATTTAAAATGACAATTACTGAGGTGTATAGTGAGCAACTTGAGAAATATTACGGATTGAAACTCTTACAGATCGTAGACGATCATTTGCAGTTAACAAATAAGGGGAGAGTGTTTGCAAACCAGGTTATGGCAGATCTGGTGTAGTAGTCTATGGATATTTTGTTTCGATAAAAGAAAATTTCTATAAAAATATAAAATAGTTTCAAGGTGAAACTGTTGAAAGTTCCACCTTCATATTTCATTATGGTTTAAAAATTAAAAACGGAAGCAGTTGCAGCAATGTCAATTAAGGTTCCTCCTGTATCGAGGTGCATTGATTTGTGAAAATCAGTTTCCTTAAGTCCACGTCCTTTGGCACAGGGAGTACAGATACAGGCAGTCACGTTATTCTCAATAAGATACGGAAGGTAGTCAGCAGGACAATCACCGGTGGTAGTTTTGATTGAACCATCTTTTGATTTATCAGCCCACAAGACGCCATCATCAATTAAAAAGATCGTAACAGCAGATGATTTTTCGTGTGCAATTTTGGCAAATTGGAAACATCTTGTGGCCTTTTCATTATCGTCAGTGTGAAGGATAAAAAGATATTCGGGCATGATAGTTCTCCTGTAAAGAATTTAAGGATAGAATCGTTATTAGATATTAAACATATGCTCGAATAGTGTTCAAGGAAATAATTTAATTTCAGTGGGTAACTTAGGTGAAGAGCGAAGTAAAAATGTATGATTTTGTATTGTGAAAAGAGTTAAGGAATGGGTGGAAAATAGAGTTGAAATGTGCTAATAGCATGAATTTCAATGAGGGGAGATCAGAGGACTTCCTGCAGGAAAAGAGGTAGAAGTACAATAGATTAATGAGTCATGAAATATTGGGAGAGAGCCAATGAATAAGATGATTTTTACGATTTTTCTACTGTTTTTGGTTGTACCTGTTCACGGGGATGCAAATGAACAAAGTCCATGGAAAGCAAAACTCCCCTTTAAACAGGCAACCATACAATATGTGATTAGTGGAGTCGAAAATGGCAGTGAAGAAAGGTATATCAAGGATTTTGGAAGGGAAATAGCAACATACCATACTACCCAAACAAAAATGATGGGTATGGTTATGGACAATAAAACTTTTGCGTTAACAACACCGGAATATAGCTACTCCTATGATTTAACTAACCGTTCGGGTACCAAAAGTGTGAATCCGGAAAAATATATGCTGGAAGAATATAACAAGTTATCCAAACCTGAAAAGGACCAGGTGCGTAAAAATGGAGAAGAATTGGGTGTTTCAGTAGTGCAGGGCGTTGGAGGAAAAGTTGAGACTAATGCAAAAACGATCCTTGGATACAGTTGTGATAAAACAGAAATGATGGGAACAACATCATATTCCATTCATGGAACAGCCATTCCCCTTTATGTGGAAAGTAATATGATGGGTATGAAAATGAAAATTGAAGCAAAGGCGGTAAAAGTGGGTGCAGTTGCAGATGCATATTTTCAGTTGCCAGAAGGGATAGAGCCCTATTTTGACCCACAATCTGATGCAATGGCACGGAGCATGGCTGTCCAAACCATCTCCATGTTAAAAGATCCCAAAGCTGTTCAAAAAATGCAAGCTGAGGGACAGCAACAACAAACACAGTTAGGTGAAGGGATGACTCCGGAACAACAGCAACAGATGGAGCAAGCAATGGAAGCGATGCAGGGCTTGCTTGGTGGGCCAAAACAACAAGACTAGGAGTTTGGTATTAAAAAAATATTGACAGCCTATAGCGCGTCGGATATATTCCTGCCCCTACGCATCGCCGCCTGCTTTTGTTCTAGCTTTTAGGCGATTTGTGCTATAATCCTCGATAGCTCAGTTGGTAGAGCAGGTGGCTGTTAACCACCTTGTCGCAAGTTCGAGTCTTGCTCGAGGAGCCAGATTTTCATCCGCCATTTTGGCATTTACATATTTTACCTCAAAGCCTGAAGGAGAAATCCTTCAGGCTTTTGTTGTTTATAGCCTGTGGTGTAAGGTTTTATGTCGTCTAATGGTATCTTCTCAGTCTGCACTACAAAATATGGTGTAGGCAACATTAACGCTTTCGGGAGAGCCACCAGGCGCTGAGTCCTCCAAATCCTATGATCACGCCTACTCCACCGATTACCCCATTGATTTTACTTAATTGTGGTGATGCGGCAATTGGTTGGGACGGTGTGCTTTTTGTTCTATGGTCAAAACCAAGAGCCAACTGATGACCCATACCATCATTTACCTTGAGCTGCCATTTTCCAATTGTATCTGGTAAAAAACAGAAAACCCCTTTTGAATCAGTATATCCGGATTGGAATGGATGATGCTCTTTTGGTGAATATATACTTACTTCGGCGTAGCTCATGGGTTCACCGTCATCATAAGCGGCATTAAGACATACCGCCTGACGGGTTTCTGCCTTGCCAATAACACCGTGACTATATCCCGTTGTGGCAGAAAACAGCAGAATCAAGATGACTGAGAGAGTGGAAAGCTCCCAATATACCGTTTTCATTTAATTTCCAGGGTCAATGTTGCGATATATGACTCGGTGTCGCACACCTCGGGATCTGGATATGAGTCTTGATGGGCCGTTTTGATAAGCCAGACGCCAGGTTGCAAAATACGAATCTTTCCATAGCCGTTATGGTCGGTTTTGGCGGTATAGGCAAAAACATCTTTTTCAGTGGAAAAGCCCATATAAGTAGCATATATTTCACCTTTATACGGTTTTCCATGGAGTAAAACCCGCAACGGAAAATAATCACCGGCGCGAACTTTGCCTGGATTAATGAGTGGTATAATTTCCAAATCATGGCCAATTGGACTATCACCATTCTGATTGTTTTCACCGACATTTAAAACCGCTTTCATACTCATATGTGAGAATGAACAATACAGCACATCGTCTAGGCCCTTTTTGGATTGTCGTTTGCCACCGTGTGTTGTTTTGGTGTAAAAACCAGCTTTACGTTTGGCTGCGATAATATAAGGGCCGGGATTGCTTAACGCCTCTTTTGTGGAAAATTCCAGTGGATTATTGTTGGTCAACTCCACGTTTTTCCCATCAGCTCCAATAATGGAGATCTGCTCAAGGCTGTCTTTTTGCAGAAAACGACTTAATGGGTAGCGATGTCCCCAGCCGATGGTGATGTAGGGAGATGATCCGGTGTCAGCAGTGTAATTTTCAATATTGATCCATGGATAATGGGCCTGGGCCGGTGATATAAATAGGGTGGCAAGGGTCAAGCTGCAAAGTAGTCCAAAACATATTTTCATTGTTGCTCTCCGTTTAAAATTTTTATATTGCTAAATAGCTACGTCCATTTTTACAAGCAATGTGCGGCCTGTTCGGTAATTACCTTCATCACCTTTGTCAGAATCAAAGAGGTTGTCAGCCTCAAAAGATATTCGGGCCTTGTTGAAAATATCCTTATAGATGCGGGCATCAACAACAGCGTGAGAATCGATCTGGGTCGTGTTAGCACTGTCTTTGTATTGTTTACCGGTAAAGGTGAGAACACCGCTGACCCCTAAGGCGAGTTCGGGCCACTCGTAGCTGGGAGTTATGCTGACACTATGACGAGGTACATAGGTCAAGTCATTACCCGTGGATTTATCTTCAGAATCTGTGTAGGTATATGCCAAGGTTAGAGAAAGACTTTGATCGACAAATTTTGCCAGTAGTTCAGCCCCTTGAGTAACGGCCTCTTCAACATTGAGATAGGTCATAAGTGGAAGGTCGTCATAGGTAGTATCGGTATCTTCCTGGACGACCATATCATCTACCTCGTTTCTAAAAATACCAGCGCTTGCCATAAATCGGCCCTGCAAAAGCCATTGTTCCACAGAAGCGGAATATCCAATACCGATTTCCGGGTTGAGATCACTGTTTGATTGCACGTAATAACTACCATGCCTGTATGGGGCGTCGTAGTAGAGTTGTCTTATGGTGGGGGATTTGAAAGCACGTCCTGCTGAAGCACGTAAAATCGTAGCGTCAGTTACATTATACATCAAGCTGAGTTTAGGATTGAACTCGCCCCCAAAGTTGGAGTGATCGTCATAGCGAAAGCCCGCGACAATGGTGAGATCTTCAAAAAACGTGATTTCTTCCTGGCCGTATACACTGTAGGTTTCCACAGATTCATCAACCTGAATCACAGAACCGTCATCATTTTCGATGCTGTAGTCAATGGTTTGTTCCTGTGCTTCTGCTCCAACGGTCAGTGTTTGGGTATTATTTGTAAACCAGGTATAGAGCAGCTCTGCTTGATTAAAACCGGTGTCACCATGTTTATAACCATAGGAATAGCCTGGGTAGCCATGGACAAAATCCCAAGTATAGGTATAGCCCTTAACAGATAGCAAATGGTCATCACTAAGTTGCCACTCACCTCCTGCTGAAAGACGCTGACTGTCTTCATCACGGTTATCATCTTTCTCATATGTACTCGCCTCACCCTTTAAAAATAGATTAAGGGAATCGGTTGCTGCAAAATCCATCTTGGTCATAAAAGAATGACGATCTGAAGAGACAGGATCCTCCCTGATATCTTCTGCCGATTCGTAGTTGTAATTAACCAGGTAGCTAAATCGCTCCACAGGCTGATCACCAAAGGAAACATGCGCCTGGGCCATGTTGCGATAGTCACCGCTATCACTGGGACTGGTGATGGAGCCGTCGGAATTAACCTTGTCTTTTATTTTGTACCAGCCGTAGCTAGCTCCGACTGTACCCGTAGCTTCGCTGGGTGTGTTTTTGGTGATAATATTGACGACACCGGCCATGGCGTCGCTACCGTAAAGAGCAGAACTTGGTCCTTTAACTATTTCGATGCGTTCAATCATTTCAACGGGTATCTGGTTGAGACCAATGCCATATTCTCCCATCCCTCCAGACTGGCCACAACCCATAAGTCGCTGGCCGTCAACAAGAACCAGACCGTAGCCGTCGTTAAAGCTTAATCCCCGCATCTTAGCACGCCATGTGTAAGTACCAAACACATCATCATGCATGGCGCTGGTAATGCCAGGGACACTCTTTAACGCATCCATAGCGTTTTGAGCATTTGAATGTTCAATATCGTCTTTTGTGATAAGGATGGTTTCAACGGGAACCTCTTGCAGGGTGTGAGGTGTTTTTGTGGCTGTGACCACAATTTCATCTACGCTTTCTCTAACCGGTGTGGATTTTTGCTGACCGGTGTCGCTTGCCATGGCGTGGTTACTTATGGCAAGCCCTGCCAGTAGCAAAATTGTTGAATAGGTCTTTTTTACCATTTTTTCGTACTCCTTTTTTTATTCTGCAACAGAGAAGTCCACAGCAATGGTGATGTGCAGAACATATGTTTTTATCGTTTCTCCTCATAGTAGATGAGGCAATTTTAGTATTATTATTTTTAAATACGTGTTACGAAAGCACGTTTTACTTCTTCTGTCAAGAAATAACTATTTGAAAAAACAACAGGTAAAATCAGTAAAACAACAAAAGAATAGCTTGACAAAGAGAGATGGGTGCAGTTTAGTAACACGTAAATATATTTCGTAATACTGAAATTGTGGAAATATTCAAAGTGAATATAACGAACATGGCCACATTGGGTGATGACTTGACATATCCTATAAAATTCGTTAACCAGAGTTTTGTTTCAGATGCTTGTTTATTGAGCTTAATTGGGAACCCGGTGTAAATCCGGGACGGGCCCGCCGCTGTAACCGGTGACGATTTCTGCTATTAGCCACTGATTTTCTTATAACAAATCGGGAAGGCGCAGAAAGAGAATGAACCGGGAGTCAGAAGACCTGTCTGAATCATTTTTCATAATCCGGGTGGGATGATGAAAATTTTTGAAAGTCCAGAAGAACAACGATTTTAGTTAGTGTCTGTCCATAAATGACCTATTTCCAGACAAACACTGGTTAGCGGCTTTCAGCCAATAGGAGCTACTTTTCCCGTCGGGTGGAAAGGAGTGCTTATCACGAGGATAACAGGGCATCCCCGGATCATTTTTTGATCCGGGGATTTTTTTTGGAGAAGAAGATATGACGAAACTACAGGTACAGACTGTGCTAGTCGTGGTACTACTGATGAGCATCAGCTCCGTTCAAGGGAGTGAGGTGGAAAATCGCATTGAAAAACCGGTTCAAGAGGCCATTGCTACCCGTAAGATGACCCAGGAAAGTGAAGAACAATGGCGACAGGAACGTAGTGGCCTGGAAAATAAATTGGCAGCCCTGGAAATTGAAGTGAGTCAACTCACCGATAATCGGGATCAATTACGCAAGCAAGTGGCAGCAACCAAAAAGCGAATTTCTGATAAACAGCAACAACTGGCGGATATTGAGCGTATTGCTCAGGAAATGTCCCCCTTTCTTGTTAGTCTTACAGCAAAAATAAGCACCCTCCCCGGGCGGGGTCTTCCCTTTCTACCTAAGGAGCGGCAACAACGAGTGGAAAAACTTGTAAAGCTAATAAATGATCCGGATGTTGAGGTAAGCGAGCAGTACCGTAAAGCCATGGAGGCCCTTCTGGTTGAGGCGGAGTATGGTTTAACCATCGAAACCTACCAGCAGGAAATTGGCGTTGCTGACCAGAAGCTGTTGGCCAATATCTTTCGCCTTGGCAGATTGGGTCTCTACTATCAGAGTCTGGATGGAGCTGATTGCGGTTTTTTCAATGTGGCAAGCAGTCAGTGGCAACCCTTTGATACCAGCTATACAAAACCAATTGAAACTGCCATCGCTATTGCCGCTAAACAACGACCGGCAGAACTGATTACTATGCCGTTGGGCAGGATGGTGGGTCAATGAAAATATCTTCGAGTCTCCAACGATTTGTGAGTTGTTTTCTGTGCTTATTTTTACTGATATTGTTTGCGAGCACTCCACTTTACGCAGAAGATATGCGCGAGTTACAGAGCACGGCGCGCCAGGAACTTATTAAAAAAGCTGCCCAGGAAAAAGCTGAAGCGGAGCAAGCAGCAGCGGCAAGCCGTGCTGCTATTCTGCAAAACCGCCAAAGCCTGGAGGCGGAAATTACCCGTCTGACTCAAGCAAGTAACCAGCTTAAAGATGAGATCAGGGTGTTGGATGCTGAACAGGAAAAACTTACCAAAGAAGAGAACAGGCTGGGTGAGGAACTGGACAGGAGCGATAGCATGGTGCGGGAGTTGGTGGGTGTTATCCGCACAAACGCGAAGGATATCATCTCGTTAATACAAAGCAATATGCAATCTGCCCTTAATGGTGCAGAACGTATAGATGGCTTGGATGATATTGCAAGCGAAGGCAATTTCCCGAGTATGGATGATATCAGTGGAATGGCAGATCTTCTCTTTCGCCAAATTAATGCTAGCTCAGAAGTAAGTATTACCAGGGCAGATATTGGTGATCGCAGCGGTAAGACAGTTTCTGCTAAGGTGCTTGTTCTTGGTCCCTTTACGGCCTGTTATCAAGTAGAGGATGAAACCGGTTTTTTGACCTATTCCCCAAGCGGTGGCAAGCTCTACGCCCTGTCAAGGCTTCCGGATAAGCGCATACAGAAACAAATCAGATCGTATATGAGTGGCGGGAGTGAGGCGGTTCCCATGGATATCGCACGAGGTGCCGCCCTGCAACAGCTTATCCATAGCCTAAGCCTTACGGAGCAGATCCCCAAAGGAGGCCCCATTGTTTGGCCCATACTCCTTATTCTGATACTCGGTCTGTTGATAATTGTGGAGCGAAGCATCTTCTTCTGGCGGCGGCGCATGGATGGTGATGAGTTTATCCGTCGTATCGCTAGTTATGCCAAGGAAGGTAACTGGCAGGCTTGTGAACTGCAGCGAGAAAAAGATAACATTAAGCCGGTGGCGAGGGTTGTACGTGCGGGCCTTAGCTGCCGGGAGATGGGACGTGAAGAAATGGAAAATGTACTGCAGGAGGCAATTTTGCGTGAGATTCCAGCCATGGAACGATTCTTGTCCACCTTGGGCATCCTGGCCGCCATTGCCCCACTTCTCGGTCTTTTGGGTACGGTTACCGGGATGATTGATACCTTTCACATTATTACCTTACACGGTACTGGTGATGCTCGTCTTATGTCGGGTGGTATTTCCGAAGCACTGGTTACCACCATGCTGGGGCTTTCTGTGGCAATTCCCCTTATGTTGGGGCAGAGTCTGCTTAACCGAGCTGCCGACAAGGAGATTGGCCATATGGAGGAAAAGGCGGTGGCTCTTGTAAATATCGTCCATAAGAGCAAGGTTCGTTCGTGCTAAGCTGGCTTGGTAATAATGCACAGATTCTGGGGGATTATTTCAGAGAGGGCGGACCGCTGATGCTACCATTGGCACTGGTCAGTCTTGCGATGTGGCTGCTTATTACCGAACGTACCATCTTTATCCTGCAGCTTTCACGACGAAATATGGATCTTGCGACAGCACTTGATCATATCCGAGGCAATAAAACACCTGACAAATCCCGATATCGTGGTGTTATCAGCCTTTTAGTCAGCCGTTTTCAGGACTTTGCCAGTGGCGATCAGGAACTGGATCGATTTATTATAGATGAATCAGTACTGGCAGTGAACCATAATCTTAAAGCGCACCTGGCAATTATTGCGGTACTTGCGGCCATTGCGCCACTTTTTGGTCTTTTGGGTACGGTTACCGGTATGATTACTACCTTTGATGTCCTGGCCCTGTTTGGTACCGGCAATTCCAGGGCCATGGCCGGAGGTATATCGGAGGCTCTAATTACCACCCAGACAGGGCTGCTGGTTGCCATCCCGGGTCTTTATATGCATAACTTCTTGTCCCGTCGTGTACAGAATCTGCAACAACGCGTGGCCATGGCCGGTTTGTACCTACGTAGACAGTTATAAGTGAGGAAAACACAATGCTCAATATAAACGCATCACGGCGCAGCCGGCGTACGGCAACGGAAATCAATATTGCACCGCTGATTGATATGGTGTTTATCCTGCTTATTTTTTTTCTGGTGAACACCTCCTTTGTCAAAGAATCCGGCATTGAAGTAAATCGTCCCACTGCATCCACAGCAACGCTTCAGGCAGGGACCACCGTTATTATCGGTATTGATCGGGAGAACCGGGTCTTTATGGAGAACCGTGAGGTGGATGTACGGGCAGTGCGGGCCAATGTGGAACGGGCCCTTGCGGAAAATCCGGAAGGTGGTGTGGTGGTGGTTAGTGATAAAGAGGCGGAAGCCGGAGTGGTTATCAGTGTGATGGACGGTTGTCGTCTGGCCGGAGCTGAAAATGTAAGCCTTGCTGCCAAGATACATCAGGAATAAGATGCCAGCAGTGGAGCAACAGAATAGAAGACGTATTTTTCCGGTTTTGCGCTTTTCTAACAGGAGCAGTTGGCTGGTAGCCATCGGGGTGGCGCTACTGGCCAATATAGGTCTGTTTTTGCTTATGCCAGCATTGATTGCGCCCAGTGACGTTACGCTGGAAAGAGCAAAGATGGTTGATAGGATCCAGGTTGTTCGTCTGAAACGTCCGGAACCACCGGCCAAGCGAAAGGAAAAGAAGCCACCGCCACCGGAAAAGATGGAACAGCAGGCAAAACCGGCAGAACAACCTGTCAAAATGACCAAATTAAGCCTTCCCTTTGCGATTAACCAGCGCCTGCCAGCCCTGGCCACCGATCTGCAGCTCCCTGCAGCACTTACTGCTCCTTTACATTTGCAGGACGATATAGACGGGGTGGAGATGGGGCAGTTAGATGCTCCCCTAAGCGTTTTAAGCCGTATCCCGCCGGTCTATCCACTGCGGGCGCAGCGTCGGGGTATTACAGGATGGGTCAAGGTACGCTTTTTGGTGGATGAACAGGGACAGGTGAGCCGTATCTCCATTCTAGAGGCAAGTCCCGTGGATATATTTGATAAAAGCGTACGAAAATGCGTGGCGAGATGGCGCTTTAAACCTGGTACGGTGGAAGGTGTCGCCGTCAAGGCCTGGATGGAAACCACCGTTCGGTTTGAGTTGAATTAGCCCATGAAAATTCTTTTTCGCATAGCCCTAATACTGCTCTTGCTTGGATTCCTGGTGCCACTAACGTCACAGGCCGCGGGGCCTTTACCTTTGCGAGTGAGGATGGTACTGACCAAGGTGGCTCCCCTGCAGGAGAAAGGTGAATATCAGGCGGCGGTGACTATTCTTGCCGAGTTTCAGGGACGTTCCAACGGTGATGAAAAAGAACCATACAATCACCCGGCCATTAATTTTGCACTGGGCAATTGTCTTCTTCTACAAGGAAAACACCAGGAGGCCATAAAGGCTTACCAACGGGTATTAAGGCGCGATCCTGCTTATCAGGCCGCATGGCAGAATATGGCCAGTTGTCAGTATGAGACCGGCGCCTATAAACAAGCCGCAAAATCGTATCACCGAGCCTATGAGATTAGTAATCCAAAGAGCAGCGAACTGCTCTATTATGCGGCTGCCACCGCCCTTATGGCAGATGATGGGAAGCAGGCAATCATGTTGTTTACCATCCTGCTGAAAAATCATCCAGGGGAGATAAAGCCTGCCTGGCGAGAGACCTATGTCCATGCTCTCTTGGGCGCTGATAAGGCAGTGGAAGCCCTGCCGCATATTGAGATTCTGGCCAGGGAGTATCACGGTGATAAACAGGTACAATGGCAGGAGATTCTTCTTTACCAATATTTGGGGCAGAATATGGTTGATAAGGCCTTAAGCATGGCCACTACCCTTAGTCGTGAAGCACCTGACAACAAGCTTTGGTGGAAGGGGTTGACCCATATTCATCTGTCGGCTGAACGGTTTGATAAGGCCCTGGAGACGCTGACCATCTACAGTCTGCTCACTCCATTAACGGCCGAGGAACAAAAACTGCTTGCTGATCTTAACCTCCAGGAGAACGTACCCGTAAAAGCAGCAGCCCTTTATGAGCAGTTCCTGACAGGACAAAAAGACGTTGCCATTATCCAGCGCTTGGTACGATCATACCTCCAGCAAGGAAGAGCAGCCGAATCCTTGGTCAGCTTAGACAAATATGGTAAAGACCTAAATGATCCAGCCCTTGCCGTTTTACGTGGTGACATTCTTTATGAACTCAAGAGATATCAGGATGCCGCCTTTGTTTATGAAGGGGTGGCAGGGAAGGAAAAAAATATGGGGCAGGCATGGCTTATGGCCGGTTACTGTTACTGGCAGTGTAAAGAGTATAGCGCTGCTGAACGTGCTTTTAAAAACGCAGCCGAAGATACAAAACGAAAAACGGAAGCGAATCGTGCCCTGGCCCAACTGCGTAAACAGCATTGAAATATCCCGGATTAGTATAAAGTGGAGCCACCAACAGCGTGATTGAAATAGAAAAACTGACAAAATCCTATGGTAGCAAGGAGGCGCTTAGAGGAGTGGATCTGGTAGTGGAAGCTGGGCAACTCTTTGCCTATCTGGGGCCAAATGGGGCGGGTAAATCAACCACTATCCGTATTCTTACTGGGCTTACTGTACAAAGCAGCGGGGTTGCCAGGCTGGGTGGTCATGATATTGTGGCTGAACCTTTGGCCGCAAAACGTAAGTTTGGTGTGGTACATCAGCACATCAATCTGGATCAGGAGTTAACGGTATTTGAAAACCTTGACATCCACGGCCAGCTTTTTGGTATGAGCCGCAATGAGCGTATCAGCCGTATCGGAGAACTTCTGGACTATATTGATATGGATAAACGATCGGGGCAGTTGGTCAATAAGCTCTCCGGTGGTCTCAAACGACGATTGACCATTGCTCGCGCTCTGTTGCATAGGCCAGCTATTCTTTTTCTTGACGAACCCACGGTGGGTCTTGATGCTGCTATTAGAAGAAAAATATGGGCTCTTATCAAAAAGATCCAACAGGAAGGCACCACCATCTTTCTCACCACCCATCATATTGAAGAGGCGGAGTTTTTGGCAGAGCAGGTCGCCTTTTTGGATGAAGGACGGATTGTGGCACAGAACAGTCCGGCGGCTCTTATGGAGCAGGTGGGTAATTGGGCCATTGATGATTTTAGTGGCCAATCCATGGGGACCCACTATTTTCGAGATCGTGGAGAGGCGGACAGCTTTCAAGCCACTGGTCCTTTTACCTTACGCCGGGTCAATCTGGAGGACGCCTTTCTCAGCCTGACCGGTCGCAAGGTTGACGACTCGGCCCAGGCTGCCAAAAGGCTGCATTATTAAACAGCGTTGAGTTGTCGGCCTGGAGTTTAGAGTTTTAGTTTTTTTCGAACTGAGGGGAATGATTTTCACAGCACTTTATTGCATGTACATAACTTGTTGAAATTGGTTTTTGAGAAGTGTAATTCGGCTACCTATTGAGATCTGGAGATTATTTATTCCAGTTTCGGCAATAATCGGATACAATAGTTACCAGATAAAGCGCTGTTCCACCCACCAATGGTACCGATATGCTCAACACACTCAAAGAAATCATCCTCGACTTTCAAGAAATCGACATTGAAACTGGTGTGCCACGTCACCTGAAACTTTCCTCTCTCCCTGGAAAAGCCAGCGTCTGTATCGGGGTTCGGCGTAGTGGTAAATCGACCTTCATGTTTCAACTTATAAAAGAGCTTCTTGACAACAACGTTTCCAGGAAAAACATCCTCTATTTAAACTTTTTCGATGATCGGCTACATGACCTACGACATGAACCGTTAAACCTCATCACCGAAGCTTACTTCTCTCTTTATCCTGAAAAAAAACAGTCTGAGAAAGTCTACTGCTTCTTTGATGAAATACAGGTGCTGGACAGGTGGGAGAGTTTCGTCGATCGTTTGATGCGAACAGAAAACTGTGAGGTTTATATCACAGGGTCTTCAGCCCGAATGTTATCCAGGGAGATTGCAACCCAGATGCGGGGGCGATCACTTACTTGGGAGATTTTCCCTTTTTCTTTCAAGGAGTTTCTTGATTCCAGGAAAATCAACTCCACAGGTGAACTGTCCACCAAAAGGCGACTGATTATTCAAAAGGCATTCGAATCCTACTGGGAATGCGGTGGATTTCCGGAGGTGATCGGGATCGAGAAACAGTTGAGGATCAGGGTTCACCAGGAATATTTTAACACTCTGCTCTTTCGGGATCTCATCGAGCGTCATGACATCCCACACCCAAAGGCAATTACCGATCTGGCCCACAGGCTAATCAACAACACGGCTTCGCTCTACTCCATCAATAAGCTGACTGGATATTTGAAGGCCCTTGGGCACAAAATACCAAAATCTGCAGTCTCCACCTACTTAGAGTGGTTTGAAGATGCCTATTTCCTCTTCACTGTCCGTATTTTTGACGCTTCACTGGCAAAAACAAACACCAATCCCAAGAAGATCTACTGTATCGACCATGCCATGGTAACTTCTGTTAGTTCAGGCATTCTAGTCAATTCAGGACACCTTCTGGAAAATCTGGTCTTTACTGCACTGCGAAGGTTCCATAAGCACATCCATTACCATAAGACCAAATCCGGGAAAGAGGTGGATTTTATCGTTCAGGATCAGTCCGGCAAACGAGTCCTGATTCAGGTATCTGAATCCATGGCTGACCCGCTCACCAGGAAACGCGAGGTTTTAGCCCTTGAAGAGGCCATGGGAGAACAGAACACACGTTACGGAATCATTGTCACCAGTAATGAGGATGATTCCATTCAAGTCTTAGCAGGGCAAATCGATATCATACCGATCTGGCGCTTCCTTCTGAACTCTTCTCATAATCTTACTCATAGCGATGTTTAACTCCCAACCGACGGTAAGACAAATTAAACAAACAGTGTTGAGTTTTCAGTGACCGATAATTCAAATAGGATATTCTGATGAACGGATGTTTGGCGGTATATCGCCGCGAGATGTTGATTTTAAGACGCCGTTTTAAGCGGCAGGTGGCAGGGCAGGCGGTGTCGCCATTGCTTTATCTGCTCACCTTTGGCTATGCCATGGGCGCTGAGCTGCGTTTTGATGGTATCAGTTACCTGCAATTTTTGCTGCCGGGTTTGGTGGCCATGGCCAGTATGACCCAGGCCTTTGCCATTGCAACCGATATTAATGTGGCCCGTTTTTATTGGCACATTTTTGACGAATTTCAGGCTGCCCCCATCAGTAACAGCTCGTATGTGGCCGGCGAGGTGGCAGCAGGTATCACCCGGGCCCTTTTGGCCGTGTGTATAATCCTTGGGCTGGGTTTGCTTTTTGGTCAGAAATTGTCCCTGGGACCGGTGTTCTGGTTGGCCATTTTATTAAACAGCTTTCTCTTCGGCTCCTTGGCAGTCGCGCTAGCCATGCTGGTTAAGGGCCATGCCGATCAGAGCCTGCTCACAAATTTTGTTATCACACCCATGGCTTTTTTGGGAGGTACGTTTTTTCCTCTGGATAGGTTACCAAACTGGGTGCAAGCTGTGCTGAGTATACTACCACTCTCCCACGCTTCTTCTACCATTCGGGCGGCCGCCTTGGGGCGGGAGGTCAATGTGTATTCTCTGGTGCTGTTGGCAGGTCTTGGAGGACTTTGCTTTTGGATCGCTCTACATTGTGTAAATAGGGCTAGGGATTAAAAGTAAAATATTTAGGTATGGAACTCACTCAATGAATAAAAAAGGGCTTATTCTCATTTTTACCGGTGATGGTAAGGGCAAGACGACTGCGGCCTTGGGTATGACCGTGCGGGCTGCCGGCCATGGTATGAAAACCTGTTTTATCCAATTTATCAAAGGAAGCTGGAAGTATGGTGAAATGGAGGCCATGGCCCGCTTTTCGGGTGAAATCGATTTTCATGTCATGGGCCGTGGTTTTACCTGGAAATCGGATGATCTGGAAAAAGACAAAGCGGCAGCCCGTAAGGCCTGGGAGAAGGCCAAGGAGGCGATTTACTCCGGCAGTTATAAAACTGTGGTGCTGGATGAATTCACCTACCTGTTAAGTTATAAGATGATCGACAAGGAGGAGGCTTTAGAGGTATTGCGTGGAAAACCTGAAGATCTGCATATCTGTATTACCGGTCGTAACGCCATCCCCGAGCTGGTCGAAATAGCCGATCTGGTCTCGGAAATACGGGTGGTGAAACATCCCTATCAGGAAGGAATCAAAGCGCAGAAAGGAATTGAATATTAGTCAGTTCTAAGCTGAAGTTTCCTAGAAATTATTGAGATGGAATTGAACCTCCGCAAATAAGCATTTACTTGTCA
>JBNKKR010000049.1:0-26541 GCA_050291935.1 Desulfocapsaceae bacterium
AGAGCTATGCCTTACGTTGGGAGTGGCTGGGTTTCAAACGGTGCTTTTGGCTGGTTTTTATTCCGCTGATTCCAATCAAGGAAGCGGAACTGCAGACGGAGCTTATTGTTCAGGAAAAAGAGCAGGAAATCGAAGAGTCACGTATAGAAAATGAACGATCTATCTTACGGGGAAGTAATGAAACCGAGAAGGAGCGTCTTGAAGCAGAAATAGAAAAGGAAAAAAGACGTAAGGAGTTTGTGCTTCTGAGTGTTGAAAATGAAAAAAGAAGGCAGATTCCGAAGCCTATGCAATCGGCACGCGCATGAAAGCATTCAAAGAACTTCCGGTTGAAAATTTAAAGGCTATGGCTCTTGCTAACATGGAACCGGAACAGTTGATGGCCATGGCTTTTGAATCTCTGGCCCAAAATGCCGGGAAAATAGGAGAATTGAACATTGCCCCGGAAATGTTCGGAAAAATGATGAGAAAGGTGGCAGTCAAATGAGCGGTGCTAAACAGGATCGATTCATTCTCGTTGCGAGGAAAACGCGTCTGCAGGAATTGGTGGAGCGTTTTAACACCTGGCCCCAGGCGAAGTTTTACCTGGAGCATAATCAGGTCGATGCAGAAGATTATCTTGCGGAACACGATCTCTATACCAGACGTCTGGTGGAGGCTGAGTCAATTCTGAGGAAAAATGGGTTGTTTCAGCGTTTGGAGAGAAGTTTTTTGCCACATTACACATTCAATGCAAAAGATATTGTTGTGGTGATAGGCCAGGATGGTCTGGTGGCCAACACTTTGAAGTATCTGGATGGACAACCTGTCATCGCAATAAACCCAGACCCGGACCGCTGGGATGGGAAACTTCTCTCTTTTGAGATTTCTGACCTGGAGTTGGCTGTTTCCAAAACAAAGAGCAGGAAAGCTATTTTCCGCTCGATAACTTTTGCAGAGGCTGCAACAAATGATGGTCAGAAAATGCTCGCAGTAAACGATCTTTTTATTGGACCCAAAAGTCATACTTCTGCACGATACGTTCTCACCTTGGGCGACAGGAATGAACACCAGTCATCATCTGGAATAATTGTCTCCACCGGGTTAGGATCAACAGGGTGGCTACAGTCCATATTGGCTGGAGCACTGGGGGTGACAGGGGGGGGAGCGCCATGAGATGCAGCAGGGGTTTGCCTGGGATCAGAAGCGTTTGCAATTTGCTGTCCGTGAACCTTTCCCCACCAGGAATACAGGTACGGAACTGGTCTTTGGGGCAATTACCGAGTACAGACCGATGAGTGTAGAGTCCTTCATGCCTGAGAATGGTGTCATTTTCTCAGATGGGATTGAACTTGACTATCTCCCTTTTAACTCAGGGTGTGTGATCACTGTCGGTATTTCCAAAAAGAAAGGAATGCTGGTGGTCGGCTAGACTTCTCTTCAGGAACTGACATAGGCCGTTATCGGAAAATGGAAATGGGATGGAAATGGGAGTCGGGCCAAGTTAATTGCTTGATATAATAACATTTCTATTGAAACGCCCCTATATTTGGGCCAATATTGCCCTTTTTGGAGGCAAAATGAGCATTATAGGGCTGGATGAGGGTTGGATTATTTTATATATCGCATTTTTTAGCGTCAAAAAACGCGACATAGGGTTTAAAAAAGCCTTCTATTTAAACATTATTCGTTACATATCAATTGGTTGGCTTTACCATCCCTCCTGTTCACACCCTACTCACCAATTTCCTTGCCGTTAACAAAACGAGCCAAGGGCACTAAATTTAGTACCACGAGTTCTAAAGGAGAATACCAATGAACATCCTACCTGCAAGAGAAGTAAAACGCCGAGGGGTGAAGGCCTTGGAAATTGCGCTTAAAAACGGCCCGGTTCATATTATTAAAAATAATACTCAGACCTGCGTTGTGCTGGCCGAGGAAGATTACCGCCGACTCACAAGCCTTCCTATTCAGCAAGAAAGTCAAAACGGAGCATTGCAATGGTTGTTAAACAGACAGCAGGTGGGCACGAAAGAAAGGGCGGAAATTGATGGCAGGCTTCTGCAAGAACGTGAAGACTGGGAAAAATGAAGCTTTTTCTGGACGCTTGTGCCATCATTTATCTTATTGAAGCCAAGCCACCTTTTTTCAGTCATGTTCAGGGTAAGCTAGCGTCTCTGGCTGATTTAAATCCAATCTCACCATAGCCGTTTCATGGCTTAGCGTTCTTGAGTGTCCAGTGCACCCTTTGACGCATCATGAGGAACAAACCACTGAGCATTATCGTACTTTTTTTGCAAAAAAAGATCTTGAAGTTATTGAACTTTCCAGCGACGTTGTAGAAAAAGCCCTCCGGCTGCGAGTCCGTTACAGTCTTCGCACTCCAGACGCATTACAGGCCGCCTGTGCACTTAATACGGGCGGCGATGTCACCTTCCTCACCGGTGATAAGTCGTTTCAACGGGTGGTTGAATTACAGGTTGAACTTGTTTGACGCCACATCTGTCCTTTAATTACACTCTTATAGCCACGTTATCATCATATTTTCCTAAGCTATTGTTCTTATCGCCATTACTCTATTGTACACAATAAGACCCGTTAAGTACCGTTATTACGGTTAAGATGTTATTGGGCAACTTCCGCAGGCCGCAGGAAAATCAGAAACAGCCTTGACTTTTCACACTTTTCTCCCATACCCTGAAACTAGTCCTCGTTTAACGAAAGAAGAATGCGGACTAAGCTAAATTTTGCGTCCAAAAACATCCCGGGGTCTGCATATGCAAAACATCATGACCATCTGCAACTACTGCGGTTGTGGCTGCGGTGTATATCTCACCGTTGTAAACGGCCGGGTTGTCGGTTCCTACCCAAGTAGCAGCCACCCGATCAGTCGTGGAAATCTCTGCAGTAAGGGCTGGCATCTTCACGAATTTATCCACTCTCCAAACCGGCTGACCGAACCGCTCATTAAAAAAGATGGTAAACTCACCCCCTGCACCTGGGAAGAAGCACTGGATACCACCGCAGCAGCTCTTCAAAAAACAAAAACACGCCATTCTGCCGACAGTATCGGTGTGCTTGCCTCAGCAAAATGCACCAACGAGGAAAATTACCTGCTTCAAAAATTCGCCAGGGCAGGAATCGGCACCAATAATATCGATCACTGCGCCAGGCTCTGACACTCCTCTACGGTGGTAGGTCTTGCCACCAGCTTTGGATCCGGGGCAATGACCAACTCCATAGCAGAACTGGAAGAAGCGGATGTTTTACTGGTAACCGGTTCAAACACAACCGCAACGCACCCCCAGATAGCGAGAAATATTTTACGGGCTGTGGACAGAGGAGCAAAACTTATCGTAATAGACCCGAGAACAACGGATATTGCAAAGGAGGCACATGTACACCTTGCCATTCGGCCTGGTACAGATATCGCCATGATTAACGGGATGATGCGCATCATCCTTGATGAAGACTTAGCTGATGATCTGTTTATCTCCATGCGTACGGAAAACTTCACCGTCCTGCGTGATTACTTAAACCGTCTAAATCTTAGCGAAATAGAAGAAATAACAGGTGTTTCATACCAGGAAATGCACCAGGCGGCCTGCCTCTATGCCAGAAGCAGTAAATCAGTGACATGCTACTGTTTGGGGGTCACCCAACATACCTGTGGAACAGACAATGTCCAGGCTGTTGCCAACCTTGCCATGCTCACCGGCAATGTTGAAAAAAAGCATAGTGGCGTTGACCCATTACGTGGTCAAAATAATGTCCAGGGCGCATGCGACATGGCAGCTCTTCCCACCGTACTTCCGGGCTACCAGAGTATTACCGACAGTGAAGTGCGCAAACGTTTTGAAAATGTCTGGGACTGTAATCTCCCGCATACTCCCGGAAAAAGCCTTACGGAAATGACCCATTCGGGACATGATGGCCCCATCAAGGCCATGTTTATCATGGGAGAAAACCCTGTACTCAGTGATCCGCATCTCCATCGAGTACATGAAACAATAACGCATCTTGATTTTCTTGCCGTTTCAGACATCTTTTTGACAGAAACCGCCCGACTAGCCGATGTGGTATTTCCTGCGGCCTCCTTTGCCGAAAAGGGCGGCACGACAACTAATTCTGAACGTCGGGTACAGCTTTGCACTCCTGCCATTGCGCCCATCGGAAATTGTCGCCCAGACAGTGCAATCATCATGGAACTTGGCAAACGTCTCGGGTGTCCGCATATGGATTATGACTCGGATGCGGAAATAATGGAAGAGATAGCCGTAGTCACCCCCATCTATGGTGGTATGCATTACGATAGACTCATGGACAATTTTGGTTTGCAATGGCCCTGCTGGGATCGTAATCATCCAGGCACTGAATTTCTGCACAAGTATTACTTTGCAAGGGGAAAAGGCCAATTCACCGTAACAAAACATCAGGAACCATACGAGCAGATCACAAAAGAATATCCCTTTACCCTGGTAACCGGGCGCGGTTCATCCCACCATTATCACACGGCGACCATGACCAGAAACTCCAGGAGACTAACAAGGGAATATCCTGAAGCGTTGCTTGAAATACACCCTCAAGACTGCGCACGGCTCAAAATAAGAAATGGAGAAAAGATACAGATAACATCAAAAAGAGGGTCTGTTTTGGTGAAAACCGAGATTTCCAAACGAGTGCAACCCGGTACCGTCTTTTCGTCATTTCATTTCTTTGAAACACCCATCAACCGCCTCACCCTTGACGTTATGGATCCCAAGTCAAAATGTCCTGAATTGAAGGTGTGCTCCGTAAACGTGGAGAAGATTTGCAATGATTGATCTCAAAGAGTGTATCCTGCCAAAAGACAACCTCATTCCTCTGCTGCGAAAATTGCAAAAGAGCGCCAAACTCATTGCCCCTGTTCAAAACCGGTATGGTGACACCCTCTTTTGTGCAATTGACGATTTGGATAATGTATCGCTTGATCTTACAAATCAACCGCAAAGTTCGTTAAAACCCTTTTTCCTTCCCCAGCAGGAGACCCTTGCCACCTATACAATCAAAGATGGCGACTACTCTTTCACTCCGGCGGAACAAGAAGAAACACGCATTTTCTTTGGCGTTCGATCCTGTGACCTGACAGCGCTTCTCTACACCGATCTTATCTTTTCCTCTCCCAGCAAAGACACCACCTATTACCGGCGCAGAAACAGTTCTCTGATTATAACACTTGCCTGTAAAGACCCATTTCCCAACTGTTTCTGCGAGGCAACCGGCAGCGGCCCATACCTTGAATACGGGTATGACATACAGCTCATTGATCTAAATGATTCATACTTTGTCACTGCAGGCCGCAGGAAAGGCGCCGATATAGTAGAGAGATGGAACTACTTTTTCCGTGAAGTGGAAAAAGAGGATAGAGACATGCGCTATCAACTGGTATTGGAATCCCGGGGACGATTTACCAGAAACATTCAAGTGGCTCATGCCTGCAATAAACTTCAGGAAGAAGAAGTTTCTAGCGCCCTCTGGCAAACCCTTGCAAACCGCTGCTACGACTGTGGAGGATGTGCGTATGTGTGCCCGACCTGTACCTGTTTTTCCGTGGATGACAGGAAAACAGATGAGACAAAAGGCATACGCGTCAGAAGTTGGGATGCGTGCACCAGCGGTGGATTTACGAGGATGACAGGTAATCACAATCCCATCGACCGTACCCGACACGCACTAAAACGCCGATTCTTACACAAACTCAAGCACGATTTTGTCAAGCATGGCAAACCCTCCTGCACCGGTTGTGGCCGATGCGTTGGCATCTGTTTCGGTAATGTGGATATCACCACCTTTATCAAGTTATTCACAACGGAGGAAAGCAGATGAAGGCTTCCTTTATCCCGGCCCGGGCAATTATCCGCAGCAAACTCCACGAAACAAAGCAAATAGCAACGTTTCGCCTTGAGTTGCTGGACAAAACCATCCCTTTCACCTTCACTCCCGGGCAGTTTCTTATGCTCTCGGTCCCCCATTGCGGGGAAGCAGCTATTTCCATCTCTTCTTCTCCTGACACGCTTCCTCTTTTTGACCTTTCCATTCGCAAAGCAGGAACGCTGACCAGTGCAATACACAAAATGCAGGTAAACGAGCAGGTGGGGGTACGCGGACCCTTTGGCACTCCTTTTCCGGTTGAAGAATGTATCTCCCGAGATCTGATAGTTATCGCAGGAGGAATCGGACTGGCCCCGCTAAAAAGTGTGGTGGACCACCTTCTCTTTCTAAGCAGCCTGGAAGAAGAGACCGTAAATAAGATTACGGCTCTCTATGGTTCACAGACACCATCCGAGCTTGCCTTTACCACCGCGATGGACAATTGGCAAAAGCAGGGTGTAATCATCCACACAACAGTGGATAGTAAAGAAGATGGATGGAGCGGAAATGTTGGACTGGTAACAGATCTTTTGGACTTCTGTGCCATACCCAGTACAAGCGCTGCCCTGGTCTGCGGTCCTCCTCTAATGATACAGGCCGTTACAAAAAGACTTACCGACATGGGCATGGCCGCAGAAAATATATACACAACCCTTGAACGCCATATGAAATGCGGTATGGGGATCTGCGGGCACTGTCACATGGACGACAAACTGGTTTGTATTGATGGTCCTGTCTTTAGCATCAGTCAGTTACAAGCATTGGATGTGATGGAGTTTGCCACATGACAAAGACCAAAAACCGTTGCACTGTCACCTTCCTGCCAGCGGGAAAACAAGTTCAGGTAAAAAAGGGGAGCACTGTTATCAAGGCTGCAAGAAAGGCGGGCTTGCATATTGATGCCTCATGCGGTGGAGCAGGTGTGTGCGGAAAATGCAAAATCCTTTTAGAATCGGGATCAGTACAAAACGGCATCAGCGAAAAACTTGACCAACAAGCAATTGCGCGCGGGTATCGCCAGGCCTGCACCTCTCTGGTCACAGAAGACGTTACTATCCATATCCCAAAAGAATCCGGGGCCAAAAAAGGCAGCCTTGGCACCGACATTCCCCCTCGCCACCGTGCGAGAATGCACATATTTAATATTGATGAACTGAAAGAAGAAGGGATTTTCTATCCGCCGGTGGAAAAACTCTGCGTTGAACTGGCACGGCCGGATACCCATGACAACAGGGCAGATGTGGGACGCCTTATTCAAGGGCTGGCCGATCAGCGGGATAAGCACCGTATCGTCACCGGGCTTTCTGTTATGCGAAAAATTCGACGGGTTTTACGCATAAAAGATTTTTTGGTAACAGTGACCCTGGAACAGCCGGTAAACGACAAGTCCAAAAGTCACATGTTAAACATTCAACCCGGGAGATGGGATCACCGTAACTTTGGACTGGCAGTGGATATTGGCACCACAACCATTTATGGAGTCCTCCTTGATCTCTACAGCGGTAAAGTGCTCGCCAGGGATTCCTGCTACAACCCCCAGATGAGCTACGGCGAAGATGTGATCGCTCGAATCATTTACGCGGAAAAGCCAAAAGGGCTAACCATGATGCAGGAACTTGTCGTGGAAGCGATCAACATCATTATTGACAATCTGCTCAAAAACGCTGTCCCCCCTGCTAATTGTGGCCACGGCGCCATTAAGCGTGACGAGATCAATTCCATAACCATCGCCGGCAACACAACCATGACCCACCTGTTTCTTGCGCTTGAGCCGGATAATATCCGCCGCTCTCCCTATGTTCCGGTTTCCACCTTTTTCCCTCCGCTTCGTGCCGCAGATCTGAATCTACAACTTCCGCAGCACTGTGTCGCGCTACTCTACCCAGCCGTATCAAGCTACGTGGGAGGCGACATTATTGCCGGTGTTATGGGATCGGGTATGTATCGAACTAAACGTCTCACACTGTTTATTGATGTGGGAACCAATGCCGAAATTGTCATTGGCAACCGGGAATGGCTCGCCTGCGCAGCCTGTTCGGCAGGACCAGCCTTTGAAGGCGGAGGTATCACCCATGGTATGCGGGCCGGAGAGGGCGCGATCAGCGATTTTAGCCTCAACCCGGAAACACTTGAACCGATGAATGTCACAGAAGGAAATACAGCGGCCCTTGGAATATGCGGCTCCGGCCTGCTCATTGCCATAGCGACACTCTTCGAACACGGTGTTCTTAACCAAAACGGAAAATTCAATGATCTCGACACCCCTCGTATCCGCCAGGGACGAAACGCAAGAGAATACGTTCTCGCCTGGCAAAATGAGTGTGGCGCAGACCATGATATTGTCTTAAACGAAGTGGATATAGAAAATTTTATTCGGGCAAAAGGGGCAATTTTTGCCGGAGTCTCAACCCTTCTTAAACAGGTTGGCCTGAGCTTTAACGATCTTGAACAGATTATTCTTGCCGGTGGCTTTGGCTCATTTATTGACCTTGACAGCGCCATGACAGTGGGGCTTTTACCAGAAGTTGACCCGGACAAAATCGTCTATGTGGGCAATGGTTCTTTAATGGGCTGCTGGATGAGCACCCTTTCCAATCATATTCGTAAGGATGTGGTGGAGGTGGTGCGAAAAATGACCAGTTTTGAGCTTTCAGAGATACCGGAATTTAAAGATCACTATGTGGCTTCTCTCTTTCTTCCCCATACCGACTCTGACCTCTTTCCAAAGACCACCGAACGTATAAAGCTGAGTTGAGCAGTTTGTCTGCTCGTACGAAACTTACACCACTCAAGGTGGTACTGAAAAGAGTGCCCTGGCGGTATGAACCCCGTTAGTAAAAAGAATATGCGCTTACCCGGATGATGTATAAATATTCCATGAAAATACTACTCTTTATTGACCTCCTTAAGTAAAATTCGCCGAACACCTTCATGGGAAAATGCTATTCCCTGTTCTTCTTTTACTTTCTTGGCAATATTGCGATATGACCAGCGATCTTCCTTTAAGCGTTGCATTTCAGCTATGATTTTTTGCTGAGCCATATCCTTTTGCAAGCGTCCATCTTCACCCAGCAAATAGCCAAAAGGGACAGGTCCTCCAAGAAACTTCCCGTCTTTTTTCTTTTTCGCTTTCCCTGCTCGAATGGCCCCCGAATGTCCCTTACTCGAAGCGCTGATATTCACTGCTGTACACAAGGTATACACCAGCTCTGCAATCCCCTCGTTGATCATCAACTTTCTCTTTGCTTTATTCACAACATCTCCACCCAAATCGACGCAATACAGACTGGCGTTTCGTTCTTTGAGAAGCTGTATAAGCGACAGTGCCTCAGCGGGACTTCCCAAAACCCATCTGGCATGGAGAGTAAAAATAACATCACCCGGACCTATATTTTCCAGTAAACGTTTTCCCTCTTTTCGAAGACGAAAGGGTGTTGTTTCCTCGCAACTCTCTTCAATCAACACCTCATTACAATACATATCTTGCTGACGAATATAGTTATCAAGCTCCTCCTGCTGCTTTGCCAAAGGAACAAGCCGATCACGATCCCTGTCTAAAAAAACATATGAAATTGTAGTCATTACAAGCATCCTCTTTAGTCAACTTTGATAAGAATTATTGCCAATATGACAGCAATACTACCTTATTAGTTGCCAAAACGCCAACTACTCTTTTCCATGTTGACACTTTTGGCTCTATATTTTGCCAGGACCACCTTATCTCCACGATTTTTTTTACGAACAATTTTTCTTTTCCCGGTTTCATCTCAGGATCTCCTTTTATTAATTGGTAATACATGCTACAATGAGCGGCTCATTTTAACTTTGTGTGAACAAGTTTCACCGATAACTTTCCAATAAATGGTTCTTACCTCAATTAGCATTACCAGCAAAAAAATATGCCAGCTTCCAGCGACGAATTATTAGAACAATACGACAAACTCAGCTCTTTTGAGCAAACGCTTTTACAATTTCAATCCATTGTTTACGAGCCAGCCCACTCTACACTTATAGTCAATTGTCTTCGCAAGCTCGACATACGCAGCCCAAGGGGTAATCGGCCAACTGCCGCAAACCTCAATCACTATTTTTCTAAATTCCAGGAAGCTGAACTGCTCACAAAAGAGAAACAATGCTCACCGTTTATTGTTGAGAAACTAAGCCGCCTAGCCGTCGCAAATGGGAATTTCAAGAAGTATGCAAAGATTATTCGTAAAGAGGCTCCTGTCTCCTACTACTACGGCAAATGGACAACCCGTTGTTGGCGGGCCATGCGCGAAATGCGCATTGGTATTTACACCCAAAATTTTGAGCTGATTGATGATGCTTTGGAGTTCCTTTCCGGCCAGTGCCGGGATATCCTCTCTCCCCTGCCTCCTACAGTGCAGGTAACAACAAGACCATTTGATCCCGGTTGGTTTAGTTCCATCCCACCCTCTTTTCAGTTTTTCCTTCTCGATCATATCTGCAAATATGAACACGCAAGTTTGCACCATTTTCCGGAAATACTTAAATATGTACAGGAATATACAGGGCTTGAGGGCTTAAGCAGTGACGAAAAACTCCCCTTTCAACGGCTCCTCTTCAACCAGTATATTTTTCGAGGAGCGCTGGAAAAGGCTGAACAACTACTCTTTGAAAACAGTGAGAGTTTTGCAGGGACAGGAGCAGCAGGTACCATTGCCTTTCTCCGAGGCAATAATGATATCGCGGAAGAACTCTTTGCAAAAGACCTCTCTTTTCTAAAGGATCTCAGTGGTACTGAAAACGTTGCATTTTTTGGTGCAAGCGGTCTATTCCACGCCCTTGCCGCCCTGCAAAACGCCCCAAATGATCCGGAACAACAGGTGGCAAGGCAAATAGGTATCGCCCTTTCCCTTTTTGAAGGGAGCGCTGAAGAGCAGGCCTACCGTGCCCTCGCCGGTTTTCTCCAGGTGCGCTCGCACCTGGCGCTTCCCGGCGAAGAGATGAGCTTTCACAAAGATGATGAACCCCATAGCCTGACACTTCTCTTTGCAGCACTTGGCCAATACTGGTTGAACTCAAGCCTACAGCCGGAAGTCAGCAAACGAGTGGAAGCACTGTACCACAAGGCTAAAAACAATGGATTTGACTTTTATACCATAAACGTAGCAGCAATTCTTGATGGTGTCGGTCAAACTGAAGAAGAGTATGGCTCCGTTGTCCAACAACTCAATGAAAAAACAGGAATTACTCCTCTTATCCATGTGTTGACTTCGGAAGAACCCTGGAAAAGGAACCTGCAAGCCCTTATTCAAATCACCGCATCTCCCCATGCAAATAACATGCATCAGACCGAGCGGCTAATCTGGATGGTCAACTTTATTAACGGCACCATGCATATTAGCCCAAAAGAGCAAAAACAAGGGGATAACGGAAGCTGGAGTAAAGGCCGACCCATATCACTTTCTCGCCTCTATTCAGGAAAGTTACACTATCTAAGCGTTCAAGACCGAAAAATTTCCGCATGCATTGAAAAACATGTAAACCCTGAGACCCATGGGATAACGTACCAATTCAACAAAAACAAAGCCCTGGTGGCCATGGTCAACCATCCCCTGCTCTTCTTTGCAAAATCCCCAAACACCCCCGTCGAGTTTGTCTCTGGAGAACCTGAACTCCTCGTTGAAGAACGTGGTTCCCAGCTCCATATCCGCTTCGCACAGGAGATAACAGAAGAAAAGGTTACCATATTTCAGGAAACGCCCACCCGCTACAAAATCATTGAAATCAATGACAACCACCGTCGTATTGCCCAGATTACCGGTAAAAATGGATTGGTTGTTCCCCTTGAGGCAAGTGAGCAAGTACTCACCGCCATTGGTAATATCTCTTCCTTTATGACCGTTCATTCTGCCATTGCCGCCGATATGGACGACCATGGTCACGCAAATATTGAGCAGGTTGAGGCGGATTCCACCATCTATATGCACCTGATTCCATACGGTACCGGATTTCGTTTAGAGATGTTTGTAAAGCCATTTAGCAATGGCGGTCATTACCTGAAACCTGGTCAGGGAGTGGAAAATATAATTGCCGAAGTGCGTGGGAAACGTTTACAAACAAGAAGGGATCTGGCCCTTGAAGAGCAAAAGGCACGAGAGGTTGAAGAATCTTGTCCCATACTTGATCTTGCAATAGACCTGGAACAGGAAAATGACCGTGAATGGCATTTGCAAGATCCCGACGATTGTCTTCAGGCACTTTTGGAACTTCAGGCAATCCAGGACACGGTGATTGTTGAATGGCCTGAAGGAGAAAAGCTGACCATCAGTCACCAAGCAACCCTTAGCAATCTTAATCTTAAAGTTCGTACCAACCAGCAAAACTGGTTTGCACTCTCTGGTGAGTTAAAACTTGACCAGGATACAGTCATTGATCTCCGCGATCTTCTTAAAAAAGTAAAAGACGCCCACGGACAGTTTGTCCAAATTGGTGAAGGGCAGTTCCTCGCCCTTACCCAGGAATTTAAAAAGAAACTGGAAGAAATAAATTTATTTTCTGAAAGCAGCAACAAGGCAGAAGATGACGATGAAATACTGATCCACCACCTTGCCGCCATACCACTTGAGAAACTCGTTGACCAGGCCAAAACACAGGTTGATGATGGATGGAAAAAACAGATAAAACGTATCCATGATAGCCAGTCTTTTAAACCGCAATTGCCATCCACCCTGCGAGCAGAGTTACGTGACTATCAGGAAGAAGGATTTTGCTGGCTTTCTCGCCTTGCCCATTGGGGAGTCGGAGGCTGCCTGGCTGACGATATGGGACTTGGCAAAACCCTTCAGGCACTTACCGCAATACTCTCTCTTGCAGCCAATGGACCATCCCTTGTCGTCTCCCCCACCTCTGTTTCCAGCAACTGGCAATCAGAAGCAAATCGCTTTACACCAACGCTCAATGTAAAACTCCTCACCGGAAAAAACCGGGCTGAAATCATTGCGGGTCTTGGTAACTTTGATGTTTTGATAACTACCTATACCTTACTGCAACAAGAAAACGACCTGCTTTCCCAAGTAGAGTGGCAAACGGTGATCCTGGATGAGGCACAAGCCATAAAAAATGCTGCCACAAAACGCTCAAAAGCTGCCATGGCACTGCAGGCAAAATTTAAACTGATAACCACCGGCACCCCAGTTGAGAACCATCTGGGAGAACTATGGAATCTGTTTCATTTTATTAATCCAGGCCTTTTGGGAACGTTAAATTGCTTCAATGAACGTTTTGCCGTTCCCATTGAACGCTATCATAACCGTGACGCCAAATTAAAACTGAAGAAACTGATCAGGCCCTTTATTCTCAGGCGTATCAAATCACAAGTCCTGGAAGAATTACCTCCTCGAACAGAGGTGACTTTGGAAGTGGAAATGAGTGAAGAAGAGGCGCTCTTCTATGAAGCCTTACGCCAAAATGCACTGGAAGTACTGGAAAACAGTCATGAGAAAAAGGCAAGACATCTGCAAATTCTAACTGAAATCATGAAATTGCGGCAAGCATGCTGCAACCCAAGACTTATCACTAAAGACACCAATATCAGTAGTGCCAAGCTTAAAGTTTTTGCCTCAATCATCGAAGAACTCCTTGCTGGTGGACATAACGCACTGATATTCAGCCAATTTATTGGACACCTTGCCATCTTGCGCGAACATCTCAACGCACAGGGAATTGACCACCGCTACCTCGACGGATCGACCAGCAGTGCCAAACGCAAACAGCAGGTCGATAGGTTTCAGGCCGGTGAGGGAGACCTCTTTCTCATCAGCCTAAAGGCAGGCGGCCTTGGTCTTAACCTCACTGCGGCAGATTACGTTATTCATATGGATCCCTGGTGGAATCCGGCCATTGAAGATCAGGCATCTGACCGAGCCCATCGCATTGGCCAAACACGACCCGTTACCATCTACCGCCTTGTCTGTAAAAACACCATAGAAGAAAAAATAGTCAAACTACACCAAGAAAAACGAGATCTTGCCGGAAGCTTACTGGAAGGATCCGATATGAGTGCCAAGATGAGTAGCGAAGATTTACTGGATCTTATCCGCAGAAAATAAAGGCCATAGCAAAACAATCTTATCTGGAGTAATGCTCAACAATCTTCTGCACAAGATCAGGAATCGTATAATTTTCCGGCTGAATATCCACCTGCAGGCCATTATCCGTTACCGTTTTTGAGGTAATTGGCCCAATTGCCGCAATTACAACATTATGCATCAACCGTTTTAGTTCAGCAGCATCTTCAGCCCCGACCATGGCGAGAAAATTCCGCACGGTTGAGGAACTGGTAAACGTCACCATATCCACCTTTCCAGACTCAAGCTCATCACGCAGTTGCTCCCGTTTCCCTTCCGGGGCAATGTTTTTATACACGGGGGTAACGGTTACCTGGGCCCCTGCTCCGCGCAATGTCTCGGGCAGGATTTCCCTCGCCTTTTCAGCACGTGGAATCAAAATACTTCTTCCCTCCACTCCCTGATCGAGTAACGCTTCAGCTAGCCCTTCCCCGGTAAAGGTGGATGGCAGTAAATCGGCGCGGATACCATATTCAAGCAGTAAATCCGCCGTTGCCTTACCCACAGCAGCTATGGATGGGCCATTTAGCGATCTTGCATCCAAGCCGTTTTCATACAGACGGTCAAAGAAATAGCGTACTCCATGTAATGATGTGAAAAGGATCCAGTGATATTCATGCAAACGTTCCAAATCATCATCCAGGGCCTCATAGGAGTCCATGGGTTCAATCTTAATGGTTGAATATTCGCGGCAATGGGCACCATGTTCCTCAAGCCCAGCCATGAGTTCAGATGCCTGCTCTCGTGTTCTGGTCACCACAATACGTTTACCAAAAAGGGGCCGTTTTTCAAACCAGTCTATCTTACTGCGTAGTGTTACCACTTCACCAACAATAATAAGGGCTGGAGGTTTAACACCTGCTTCACGAACGATATCAACGATGGTCTCAAGGGTCCCAACCACAGAACGTTGCTCCGGGGTAGAAGCCCATCTGACAACGGCCACCGGAGTTTTTGGGTCACGTCCATTTTTTATTAGATTTTCAATTATTATGGGAAGATTTTTAATCCCCATATAGACAATAAGCGTACCGGCCCCCGTGGCGAGTTTTGCCCAATCGATATTGGAATCCGGCTTTGTGGGATCTTCATGCCCTGTCAAAAAGGCAACTGATGCGGTATGTTCCCTATGGGTGATGGGAATACCAGCATATGTAGCGGCTGCTGTGGCAGAAGTTACCCCAGGTACCACCTCAAAATCAATACCCTTCTCGGCAAGGACCTCAACCTCCTCCCCACCTCTTCCAAAGATAAACGGGTCACCACCTTTTAGGCGAACAACAATCTTTCCCGATGTAGCCCAGTCGACCAGCATCTGATTAATTTCTTCCTGGCTGTGTGTGTGTTTAACTCCACCTTTTTTTCCAGCATAAATCAGCTCGGCGTCTTTTGGAACATGTCTTAACAGCTTAGGGCTGGCCAGATAATCATACACAACCACTTCCGCTTTTTGCAGGAGGTATTTTCCACGCACCGTAATAAGGCCCGGATCTCCTGGACCGGCACCGATCAAATATACCTTGCCTGCTCTTTTCGTATTCTGTGCTTTACTCATAATGTAGTTAACAAAGACGCCCGACGTCCTTAAATTATTCTTCAACGCGGCAGCAATTTCTTCCGCACACACAACCACTTCCACAAAAAAAGACTTATTGTTCGGTGGCCTTTCTAGCAGCTTTCACACAATTCATCAAGTAAAGATGCTGCAAGCAGCGGGATCATCAACTCATGATGTCCTGTAATATGATACCCTTTACCGCCCCCTGCAGTTGGTCTATTCACCACGTTGGTCAACGGTCTGTACTGTTTCATAAAATCAAAATTTGCCGTGGTAAAATTATCCACCTTATTCCCCACATTGCGCACAAAGGTTAACGCCTTGAGAAAGACTTCAGGGAGCAACACTGCAGATCCGACATTAAGATACGCACCACCTTGCAACCCGGCTACCTCAGCACAAAAAATACGAAAATCACAGTGGGAAGTAGCCCCAATATCAGCACCGGATGCTGATGGATGAATATGTATAATATCGGTACCCACTGCAACATGGACAGTAACCGGTACCCCCAGTCTGGCAGCTGTTGCGAGCAAGCTCTTATCGTTATGGGGAAAATCCATGGTCAACAAATACTCCCCCACCGCCTGTCCCAAGCCCATGCCTTCTTTGGCCCCAATGGAGATAGCCTTATTAAGCACCTCTCCCGTTTCCCTGGCAGCACCGAATTCACCGGCGCCAAGCACGTCATCAACATCTTCAGAAGTTGATCCGATCATGGCAAGCTCTGCATCATGGACAATACAAGCACCGTTCATGGCAATCCCCGTGACAATCGAACGTTCCATTAAATCGATGAGCAGTGGATTAAGCCCAACTTTGATCACATGAGCGCCAATGCCCATAATAATGGGCCTTCCAGCACGGTGTGCCTTGGCAAGACGTTTCACCAGTTCCGGAAAATCCTTCCCCAATAATTGTTTGGGAAGGGATGTCATAAAACTTCTCAGACTTGAATTTTCTTTCAAAGGAACTGCAAAATCGTCCACGCTTACTTTAGAATGCCTATCGTGCAGGGAATAGGTTTTTAGGCCACTGAGGTCTTGCGGTTTAACTTTCACCAAATATCTCCTTTTCCACAAGCTCGCATAGCACATGCTCTATCCAGAGGTGCACTTCCTGAATATGCGCTGTCTTTACGGTGGGCACATTAAGGGTGAAATCAGCAAGACGTCCCAGTTCAGTCATCTCCCCTCCCAAGCCACCTGTCAAAACGGCGGTTCGCATTCCAATATCTTTTGCCGCGTCTATGGCCTTTATAACATTCTGGCTGGAACCGGAGGTGGAAATACCAAGGGCCAAATCTTCTTTTTTGCCAAGAGCCTGTACCTGCTTGGAAAAAATTTCATCAAAGGAAAAATCATTGCCGATGGACGTTATCACAGAGGTGTCCGTAGTAAGGGCAATGGCGGCAAGGGGTCTACGATTAATAAGAAATCGATTAACAAACTCAGCGGCCATATGCTGGGCATCGGCGGCACTGCCACCATTTCCGAAGATGAGAATCTTCCCCTGCTGCCGTAAGGTCATAACCATCTGGCAAGCAAGATCAATCAACTTCCCCCGGCTTTCTTTGACAAAGGCCTCTTTGGCCATCATGGAATGAATCAATGCTTCCGCAACAACCTGTTCCATCCTTTCTTCCTCTTCTTAAAAATAGTGCTCATATTCGACCTGTAGGGTGGAGTTGTGCCAAACAAATCGTACAGCTCAGTTAGGCAACTCTAAAATAAACAGGTCAAAAAAGCAAAAAAAATGGACATATCAAGGTGTCCTCAATATGTCCATAGAAAAAGCTCAATGAGCTCAAGAGAGTGATGATGATTAATCAAGCTCTGCAAGAATGGAATCGGTAACCTCTTTAATGGCCACGGAACCATCAACGGAAATTACCTTGGTATCAGTATTTTTAAAATAATTTACTGCAGCCATGGTACCAGTGGTGGTGTCATAATAAATATCATGACGTTTGTTGATTGCATCCTCATCCTGATCATCGGCACGGGCAGAAAGAGCACCGCCACAAACACGACAGACAAGCTCACCATCTTTTTCAACCGGCTTAATGGCATCAAAAGCGATATGGTTTGGATGGTTATTGTCATTGGCACAAAGACGACGTCCCATAATGCGCTCTTTGGCAATTTGTCTATCAAGCATAATCTCAATCACATAATCAAGTTTCATTCCCGCTTCTTTTAACGCAGCATCAAGGGCTTCAGCCTGTGCTAGCGAACGAGGGAAACCATCAAGCAGCCACCCTTTCTCTCTTGACTTAGCAAGGGTCTCAAGTACCATGGGAATGGTAATATCATCAGGTACCAAATCACCTGCATCAATGTAGGCCTTAGCCTTTTTGCCAAGTTCGGTGCCGCCTTTGATGTGCTCACGAAAAATAGCTCCGGACTCAATATGGTCCATGCCATACTTGTCTTTTACTATGGCACCCTGTGTCCCTTTACCACTGCCGTTTGGTCCAAATGCGAGAATGTTTACAGCCATAATTATCTCCTTTAAGCATAAAATATAGTTCTATAGCACAAGCCACACATTTTTATATAAAGGGGCCTGCACTAATACAAACAGAGCTTGTGAATGAATGCTCACTCAAAAAAACAGGCCAAGCATAATCCAAATCACAATTTCTATCTACTAAAATATCCGTTCTTACTTTTTGACTTTCAAAACCAAAGCGAGTATTTTCCCTGGATGGTGCGGAATTGGCATCGGTAATGAATGGTAGGTCACAATGTAGTTCAGTAACTGCTGTACATTTTCAAGGCGGCCTATTAACAACAGCAACCCTTACATGTAAACTTCAAGACAATATGAAAAAGATACAAGTCGGCCTTATTGGTTTTGGCACTGTGGGCAGTGGACTGGCACAGACGCTTTTGAACCAAAAGGACCGTTTAATACGAAAGGTTGGCGCCGAAGTTGTCCTCAGTCAGGTCGCCGACATTATGACTGACAAGCTTCCCGAACAATTTAGCGACGTACAGCTCACCAAAGATGCGGGTAAAATCTTTACAAACCCGGATATTGATATCGTGGTGGAGCTTATCGGAGGAATGGAACCTGCCAGGACATTTATGCTTGAGGCCATTAAAAATGGCAAACATGTCATTACCGCAAACAAGGCGTTGCTTTCGGTCCATGGCAAAGAAATTTTCGAAGCTGCAGTGGCCAACAATGTTGAAGTTGGATTTGAGGCAAGCGTTGGTGGTGGAATCCCGGTCATCAAATCGTTAAAAGAGGGCTTGGTTGCCAATAAAATTGAATCCATCATGGGAATCATGAATGGCACAGCAAACTATATCCTCACCAGAATGACCGACGAGGGCATCCCCTTTGATGTGGTTCTCAAAGATGCCCAGGAACAGGGTTTTGCCGAGGCGGATCCCACTTATGATATTGAAGGGATCGATACCGCGCATAAACTAGCAATTCTCATGACCATTGCCTATGGCAAACATGTCCATCTTGATGATATCAACACCGAGGGCATCTCTCAGATCAAACCCATTGATATCGAGCTTGCCAAGGAATTTGGCTGCCGTATCAAATTACTTGCCATCAGTCGAAACCATGGCGATAATGTGGAAGCAAGGGTTCATCCAACCATGGTACCCACTTCCCATATGCTTGCTAACATCAATGGAGCCTATAACGGCATTCATTTCACCGGAGACACGGTTGAAAATGTCCTTCTATACGGTTTAGGGGCTGGTAAAATGCCCACTGGAAGCGCGGTGGCGGCAGATGTGGTCGATATCGGGCGCAATATCCTTTCAGGATCCATAAACCGGGTACCTTCACTCTCCTATCTTCCTGAAAATATCGAAGCACCGACAATCACCCCCATGGCAGCACTCACCTGCCCATACTATTTTCGCATAACCGCATTGGATCAACCGGGTGTTTTATCTACTATTTCCGGAATTTTCAGCAAGCATAATATTTCAATTAAGTCGTGCATCCAAAAAAGCCGTCACGAGTTTGATCCGGTGGCCATCGTCATTCTCAGTCATATTGCCAATGAAGAGGCTGTACAACTGGCAATTCAGGAAATTGATGCGCTTTCGGTATGCACCGAAGCTACGGTCAAAATCAGGATTCTGGAAGAAGACGAATAAGCTGAAACAACCTTCAGGTATGCAATGAAATATGTGATTCTTGTTGGTGACGGCATGGGAGATCTTCCCATGGCTGAACTGGATAACCAAACACCGCTCCAGGCCGCCACCACACCTCTTCTAGATGAACTCTGCCGAAAAGGGGAACTTTTTCTCGCACGTACGGTCCCAGAGGGCTATCCTCCGGGATCCGATGTGGCCAATCTTTCCCTGCTTGGCTATCGTCCAGATCTCTATTATACCGGCAGAGCCCCCCTTGAAGCTTCAGCCATGGGCATTCAGCTCCGGGAAGATGAAACCGCTTTTCGCTGCAATCTTGTTACGTTGCGGGAGGAACAACAAAAGACGACAATGGTCGACTACTCCGCCGGGCATATCACCACCAAAGAGGCGGAAGAGCTCATCAACACTTTGCAAACCAGCTGTGGCAACGACCAATTTCGTTTTTATCCAGGCATTAATTATCGTCATATTCTGGTGGTGAAAGGACCATTTCCGACAATGGAGACCGTCCCTCCCCATGATCATATTGGAAAAGACGTTACTGCTGCCTGGCAGCGATATATGACAGATAACGCGTGGAAACAACTTGTTACATCGGCGAAGGCCTTACTCAGCAATCACCCGGTTAACCAGAAGCGCATGGCTAAGGGAAAAAATCCGGCCAATGGCATCTGGCTTTGGGGAGAAGGTAAGCTCCCCTCCATGCCCACCCTCAAAAAACGTTACAACATTGATGGCGCTCTAATTTCTGCCGTAGACCTCCTAAAAGGTCTTGGGGTCAATGCGGGCCTTGATATCATTGATATTCCAGGAGCCACTGGCTATATTGACACCAATTACCAGGGAAAGGTCGATGCAGCTTTACACTCTCTTCAAAACAATGATTTTGTATTTGTCCATGTGGAAGCACCCGACGAAGCCGGGCACCAGGGTTCCATGAAGGATAAACTCCAGGCGATAGAAGATTTCGACTCCAAAATTGCCATGCCCATTGTTAAAGGCCTAAGGGAGAGCGGTGAAGTTTTCCGGCTCATTGCAACCATGGATCATTTCACCCCCCTGTCACTTAGAACGCACATCGACAATCCTGTTCCGGTCCTGCTCTATGATTCCCGAGAAGAAAAACCTGGAAGCGGACTGGATTATTCCGAAGAAAACGGCGCCACCCAACAACAAAACTCCAATGGCCAACTTCTAGACGGCGAAGGGTTACTGAAAAAACTTCTGGAATGTGAGTAAACCATTGTCTACACCCTATCACCAACTGCAATACCGGGTACTGTACGCCGACACAGATGCAGGCGGCATCGTCTACAATGGCACCTATCTGCGTTTTTTTGAAATGGGCCGCACAGAAATGATGCGCAGGCAGGTCAGCTCCTACAAAGATGTGGCCAATCGAGGTATCATCTTACCCGTCACCGAAAGCTACCTTCGCTACAAGGCCCCTATCTTTTACGACGACTTGATCACCATTGAAACCAAGCTTATAGAAGTAAAGAAAGTTTCCTGCAAATTCAGCTACAGAATCACCCGCATTGAAGACGAAACGGATAGGGTTAAGCTTTTAACCAAGGGGCATACGATTCACGCAGCCGTTAATCTAAAAGGCAAGCTTACTCCATTCCCCCAGGATCTCCTGGAGAAAATGGAAATACTACTCCAGCATCAAGGCTAGAAGAAAACATTTCACCAGGCTGCACTTTTCCACTTGACTTCCCCCTACAACAAGTGTAGTATGCGCTCCGCATCGCGGGGTGGAGCAGTCTGGTAGCTCGTCGGGCTCATAACCCGAAGGTCGGTGGTTCAAATCCGCCCCCCGCTACCAATTGAAAAGACGGCTCGAAAAAAATTGTCATCGGCAACTTTTTTCGAGCTTTCTTGTTTTTAGACTCCTTTGTACAGCTTTACAATTCCATCTAAATCAACAAGTTTTAATTATTGCAACGCCTGGAATCTATTCAGACTTTACTTGTCATCCCTTCCTGAACCAGTTTTGCGATAAATGTAGAAAATGGCTTTATATTCCTTTGTACACTTGCTTCCTCAAGCGTTGCCATATAGTGGGAACGGGTGTCATACGGGATAACAATCCAAGGATAGCCACCACTCGCCAGCATCACATTCATTAAAAATCTTCCCATACGACCATTTCCATCCATATAGGGATGAATATACACAAAGAAAAGGTGTCCCAGCACCGCTCTTACAGCCGGTTCTTTCTCCTCTTCGAGAAGCCTGAAAAAGGCTGGCATAAGATCTCGTACGGCCTCATATCTGGGAGGGACATGCATTGAATTTCGAATATAAACTGGCTGATTCCGATACCCGGCAAGATCAGAAGCTCTTGTAATACCAGCAGTTACACTGGGAGCAAAAAGTTCCCGATACCACTGGCCATGATCAGATTCGACTACCTGACCCGTCGATTTGTTTTGCAGAACCTTCGCGACACTTTCTTTTACTACCTGAAATGCTTGCCAGTAACCACGAGCAGCCAATGCATCTGCATACTCTTTGTCTTTGCGATTATCCTCTGGATTCCACCCACCGGTACGAACACGTTCAATAAGTTCTTCACTGACACGATACCCTTCGATGAAAAGTGAATGATAGGCATCGGTCAAATAGATATCATCAACTTGGAGAAGATACTGATCTGTATCACTTAGCGATGGAGGCTGCTTTGGGAAATTTTCAAGGACGACATTTCGCATATCGGCCCAGCTCATTCGTATCCTGTTAACGTATGGGGAGAGCTCACGGTTACCAAAAATAATAGTCGATTCTTCTTTAAAAGGATCTTTTTCTGGAACACTATACCCTGCCGCTTCCATGGCGTTAACAATATCATCCGCGATACCATTTCTACCAATATTTCGAAAGGCACCCGCCAGGCGTCCTGCTACAGTACTACGCCCACCATCAAGAAGGTGGGGAAGGATATCTGAGGCATCAGATATCATGGAAAGCGCTGTTCTCGCTTCATCTGGATTTTTTGCATAAAAACCAGGAGAACATGAGATCAGCGCTGCTGGTAATTTTACAATTTGAAGATTCTCCCTGGACTCCATATCCTTCGTATCTGGTAATTTTAGTCTCATATCCAGTATTGAAGTTCCATGGAGCAAGAATATCGGCTTATTACCCCCCTTAGGAGTACGCACAAGAAGCTGACTTGGCACACTCCAATTTTCGCTCTGGATTTTTACAGATTGTTCTGGGGAAAGACACCACTCATTTCCAAATTTTGAATGTAAGTAACCTGCACAAAAACCCCAGAATGATGCGTACCAGGCAGTACTTTCACCTGTAGATGCATCAGGTCTGGTTGAGATATACCACCCCTTCATGACTTCTGTAATAAAGCCATTGCGAATAAGACGCTCGCGATGCGTGCGTGTCATATCTTTTGTATTAATTGCAACAGTGCCTCTCTCTTGAAGTTTCTTCAAAACCGCTAACGATTGAGCAAGTCTGTCTTGGGGGGTTAACATTTATGCCTATTATGAAATGAACATGAAAAATCTATTTTTAGGTTATTCAGCTTACCTATTTTTAGGTTATCGTGTCAACTGATATTTAGGTTATCATGCATGTTTCGCCAACTTTCCCTTGAATAATATAAACGTTGGCCTTCTCTTTAAAAAACAGGGCAGCGACCGTTAGGTTGACCTCTCTTATCTGGAAGAGGCAATAAAGGGTTGGCAGGCATGTTCTTTCAAAAAGATGTTTTAGTAAATAACAGAAAACGGATTAAGAAACTGCCGCTGCCAAAGCAGGTTCTTATCCACTTCATTTAGTTCGGCTTCATGGCAGGTTTTATCCCAATTCTCACGAATAGCAGTTTCTATTCCATCAAAAATACCTTTGGCCTCTTCATCAGAAAGCAGGAAGTGATGAGCAGCCTCAAGGCAGGTTTTTAGCTGGCTGAAACGATTATCGCCAACAATCAACATAGCTTGAGTCGCTTCATTGCCAGAGCGGCCTTGAGGACATATGTCATAGGCAGGAGTAAGGGAAAGCTCTCTGCCATCCCAAAACGCCGCGTGATTTCTGGCGTGATCATCTGTATTGCCACACAAAATATTGAACACCAAACGAGAAAACAGCTCCTCAAGGGTTTGTTTTGGATTGGTAAAGCGTGCACGAATAATCTGTCCAAGATCTTCATAGCTGGCATAACGAGCCATCATATCATTTAGCCCAAATAAAGTCAGAGCCGAAACCATATTTTTACGCTCCCAGCCCGATTGTATGCGCTTGCGATCAAAGCGCTCAATTAGCAAAACATCTTTTCGCGCAGCTTTTACCATTTGGACCGGAGCAACGTCTAATCCGGCTATTGCAGCCAAGCGCATAGCTATATATTCCGCTTTTACAACGGAGTACGTATCTGTAGAAGAGGCGAACTTTGCGATATATTTTGTTCCATGATCTTCGATTAGGGCTTTTGGGCGAGCACCACCGATAGAGCTGCCATGAAATAATGCTTGATCCAGCTCCGTTGTCAAAGGGATTCCATTTTCAACACGCTCAGCAGATTCCAACAATTCTTCCAAACTAGCATTATTAGCAGCCCTTGGGACATATTCAGTTGGTGATAGCTGAAAATCCAATGCTCCAATGCGGTCAGATCCAGATTCCAGCAAGTAAGTCAGCTCATCCAACTCGGAAGTCTCGGTATCACGCCCCCTTCGACCTAATTGCCTGTTTATGATAACACGACGCCCCCAGGCATCTGGTGCGGCATCTCGGATACAATTTGGCATGTTTAAATCACCTAGTAACGGCAAGATACCTGCATGCAAAGGTAATTCTGGATCATAAAGTGGAATTGCATTTGCTCTTTCTAAATAACTGCGACCATAATTGAACTGAATAAAATCGCCATCAGCTTCCAATTTTCCTGCTACAACAGGATCAGCCTGTCCAGGTAACCAAGTCCAGACATATGCTTCTTTATTACTTTGCCTAGAAGTCATCATCGGCTACTTTTGTTTTTTCTTTTATCCGTTTAGGAAGGAGGGCTATTTTAGTCTTTGTCAAAGCAACATTATCAGTAAGACGCTCAAGATCCTGTTTAAACAAAGGAACTCCCACCAAGGCAGCAATTTCAAACACAAGCCCGATGGAAGAAGACATCTTACCCGCTTCTATCCTTTGTAGTGTTGCTCTGGATACGCCTGCACGCTCTGCAAGATTTGCCTCAGACCACTTGCGTTTTTTACGACCAAGCTTTATCTGTTGACCAAGCAAAAATACAGCTTCTCGGGCGTATTTCGAATAGGTTCTTTTTTGCTTTGCCATTGTTTTACCATTGTGAAATTTCCTTTAACAATATCGCCCATCAAGGCACTTAGTGACCATTTCAAGAATAGCAGACCATTTACCATCCGTCAACAAATGACTTATTTACAAGTCATTACTGCCAATAACGCCTTACAAATAAGTCATAACATAAAAATCTACAATCCTATTAACCTTCTGGCGTTAAAATGTCAAAAACTACAACAAGCATTCAACTGCTGTTATTCCTTCACTTTTTATTATTCTCTTATCAGTTGCATAATTAGTGGCAAAATATTTCGTATCAATTTACACAAGCACATGTTATAAAAGTATTATTAGTTGGAAAATTAGTGGCACCAAAAGAGGGATTATTATGATTGAAAGAACAGGATTAATGGAGCCGATGCTGCCACCGGAAAACGCAGGTGAGCTGAATGATCTTGCGCTTGACCTGATCTCAAAAGCAAGTTCTTTTGCCGGTATGCTCAATCCTGTTATTACACGCTCTGTTGGCGATCTGGTTCGCTCTATGAATTGTTATTACTCGAATTTAATCGAGGGACACGACACGCATCCTTATGATATTGGCCGTGCTATGGCGCAAGAATATTCGAACGAGCCAGAAAAACAGGCTCTTCAAAAAGAGGCTGCCGCTCATATCGCTGTACAAAAGATGATAGATGAAGACAAAACACCAAAGATATATCCTTTGTCATCAGAGTATGGAAAATGGATACATAAAGAATTCTGTGATCGTATGCCGGAAGAGCTACTCTTCGTTAAAAATCCAGAGACTGATGAGAAAATAAAAGTTATTCCAGGGATTCACCGTGACAAAACTGTCAAGGTCGGTCACCATATCCCCCCGCTGCCGGAAAATCTTGATACGTTTTTAGCGCGCTTTGATACTGTTTACGATCAAAAGCGGCTCTCAAAACTGCAGCAGATTACAGCTGTTGCGGCCTCTCACCATCGCTATGTCTGGATACACCCGTTTCTGGATGGAAATGGACGTGTGGTTCGTTTAATGTCTTATGCGGCTTTTAAAAACATTCGTATAGGAAGTGAGCTTTGGTCTGTGGCTAGAGGATTGGCAAGACAAAAAGACAAATACAAAACGATCCTGCAGGCTGCTGACACGCCTCGCCAAGGAGATCTCGATGGAAGAGGCTCTCTATCTGAAAAAGCGCTTGTTGAATTCTGTAAATTCTTTCTGGAAATTTGCATCGATCAAGTGGAATACATGCGTAGCCTTCTTGATTTTAAAGTGCTGTCAGAGCGTATGCGTATTCATGTTGAAGAAATGATTGCCATGAAAGAACTTCCCAAAGGCAGTTATGCTTTATTACGCGAAGCATTGCTTATTGGGAAATTTGAAAGAGGAAAGGCGCAGGAAATTACAGGTCTTAAAGATCGTGCTGCCAGAGAAGTTCTATATGCTCTAGTCAAAAAAGGATTGCTCGTTTCCGATACACCAAGGGGTGCCGTTCGTCTAGGTTTTCCAATAGACGTTGTCGAGCGATGGTTTCCCCTGCTCTACCCAAGCATTAAAAAATAAAAAAGATCAGGA
>JBNKKR010000050.1:0-24920 GCA_050291935.1 Desulfocapsaceae bacterium
GCGCCGATGGTACTGCATGGGCAACTATGTGGGAGAGTAGGTCGCCGCCGGTTCTTACTAAAAAGCCTCAATCAGATTTTACTGCTGATTGAGGCTTTTTTTATTTCAAGGCAATATTCATCCACACATTAAAATTGCCATGGCAAGTTTAATGTGTGGATGAATATTGCCAACCACTGTTTTGGAAAATTTCCTCCCTTCTTTCAATGATTACAACTCGATCAATTCGCGTATTGAACTATAGTTACGTTTAATATGATAAATATGGGTATCATATTTTCTCATTTTTACTATAGATTTTATAATCAAATAGACAGCAAGACAGATTAGAGCCAGGTTAAGGATGCCAAGAAACAGCAAAAGATGTATAACGTGTGATATATCATAATGTTTTAATTTTAAGTCGGCACTCCATTTTTTGTGAAACTTACAATCAACAACCTGGCCATAGCCATTGAAAATGATCTTCCTTCTGCCTATCTTCAGGCCGCAGCGGAAAAAATGCGATGTTCCACAGATGCCCTTTCTCTTTATAAAATTTTAAGCAAATCCTTAGATCTTCGAAATCAAAATCAATTTTACTTTACAATCTCAGTTGTTGTCACCATAGATAGCACCTATTCCAACAAGGCAGGTTTTCTAGAGTACAATGAACCCCATTTACCAAAACCAGCAATTCACCAAAACAAACAGAACAGACCAATCATTGTAGGTTTTGGACCGGCCGGCATGTTTGCAGCCCTTACCTTTATCGACAACGGCTATCAGCCTCGTATTTTTGAGCGTGGTAAAGCAATTGAAGAACGGTGTAAGGATGTTAAAAAATTTATTCAGGAAAGGATACTAGATCCTGAATCAAATATTCAATTTGGAGAGGGAGGTGCTGGATCATTTTCAGATGGCAAACTCTTTTCCAGGAGAAATAAAAATACTTCCGTCGTCAATCGGGTTCTTCAAATGTTTGTAAAGTTTGGCGCACCCCCGGAAATTGAATATATCAGCAAACCACATCTCGGAACCGATCTTATACGTAAAATTGTCAAAAATATACGCAGCTATATAATAAAAGGTGGCGGGACAATCCACTACAACTCCAAAATGACTGATATTCTAATCAAAAACAAAGTCGTTTCTGGTATCAGAATTAATAGTGAACAGGAGGTTCTCACTTCTTCTCTTTTTCTGGCTGTTGGTCATTCTTCCCGGGACACCTATTCATTGCTTGAGAAAAAAGGAGTTGCCCTTACCCAACGAAAAATTTCGGTGGGTGTGCGTATTGAGCACCCGGTTGAAATTATAAATAAGATGCGATATGGCGACAAATATTTTGGTTTTCCACAACTTGGGGCAGCCACCTACTCCATAAACCATACAGACCGAGCGAAAAAACGTGGTGTTTACACATTTTGCATGTGCCCAGGCGGCGAAATTGTCAATGCATCCTCAGAGCCCGATCGACTGGTTTTAAATGGAATGAGCTATTCTGATAGGGCCCTTCCCTATTCCAACGGCGCCTTGGTCGTGAGTTGTCATGTAAGCGACTATGGCTCTGAAAGCTGTCTTGCAGGGATTGCTTTTCAAAAATCAATCGAGGAAAAGGCCTTCTCCACTGGGAAAAAGCAATGGAAGGCTCCGGCCCAACGTTTGGTCCATTTTTTAGGTGAGTCTTCCCAAAACAATCTATTAAACACCTCCTATCAAATGGGATTGGTCGCCTCAGATCTTCATGATATTTTCCCGCAAATCATCACTCAGCAGTTACATATTGCGTTTTCACAGTGGAAAACAGCGCTTCCACTGTTTGTATCAGAACATGCCATGCTGCTGGCGCCAGAAACTCGCACATCCTCACCGGTACGAATAGTTCGGGATGAAAATTTTGAATCGATTACTACAAAAAATCTTTTCCCTATTGGTGAAGGAGCTGGCTATACCGGTGGAATAACCAGCTCTGCCGCTGATGGGATTAAAGCTGTGGAGTGTTATCTTAAGCAATGAAAAACTCACGACTGGTCTATTCCACCGAATCTGGCAAAATCAAAGCAGATGCAAAAAAGAAGAATCCTCAACCTCCTCCCTCTTCTTCAGGCGCCATTGTCCGTCTTATGCGACAAACCAAGGGAAGAAAAGGTAAGGGAGTTACGTTGATAAGTGGTTTACCTCTCTCCGGTGACAAGCTAAAAGCACTGACTAAATCCCTTAAACAGAAATGTGGTAGCGGAGGGGCAATAAAAAATGGCTTGGTTGAGATACAGGGGGAACATCGTGAGCTTCTTCAAAAGGAACTGACTGGTCTTGGCTATACCGTAAAATTGAGTGGTGGATGATAACTCTTTTCCGGCTAAAGAAGGGGTTTGACAGATTTACTCTTTCAGGCTACATTTTTTACTCTTGCAAGCACATCAACTTAACCTAAGGAGTTGTAATGGTAACAGATTCACCATTTCATATTGTTGTCTTGGCCGCCGGCAAAGGTACAAGAATGAAATCCTCAAAAGCCAAGGTGTTGCACGAGGTCTTTTTTGCACCCATGCTGCATCATGTACTGCGTGCCACGACTCCCCTTGGTCCCACCAAATCCATAGTGATTGTTGGACATCAGCGTGAAGCTGTACAAGAAAGTCTGAAACATTTCCCGGTGAGCTTTGGCGTCCAAGAAAAACAGTTGGGCACTGGACACGCTGTCCTTTGTGCAAAACCCGCAGTAGAGACCATGGAGGGCAGCACCATGATTCTTTGCGGTGACACGCCGCTAATCCGAAGTGAGACATTGCAAGCCATGCTTGACAAGCACCGCAAAGGTAATGCCACGTTAACGTTAATGACAACAGAACTGGACGATCCCACCCATTATGGACGCATTATCAGTGACAATTCCGGAAAGATAAAGGCAATAGTAGAAGAAAAAGATGCCACAACCGAACAAAAGAAAATCAGGGAAATTAATGCTGGAATATACTGTATTCAAACAAAATTTCTTTTTGACCATCTCCAAAAAATTGGTACCGATAATAGCCAAGGTGAAGTCTATTTAACAGATATTGTTACCCTGGCCGTTGCAGAAAAGCAAACTGTTCAAAAATTCAATACAACTTCGGCCATTGATGTGCTCGGTGTCAACGCCAGATACGAGCTCTCTTTGGCCCATCAACATCTCCAACACCGCAGAAATAAAAAATTAATGGATGCTGGTGTCAGCATGATCAACCCATCCACCATTCAAGTGGCACCAGATGCGACCATTGCCGGCGATGTTACCCTTCACCCAGGCGTAGAAATCAGGGGTAATTCCTCCATTGCAAGCAACAGCCACCTTGAAACCGGAGCCATACTTGATAATGTCACCGTTGGCAGCAACTGCGTCATCGGGCCCTACTGTTGCCTAAAAGATTGCACAATCGAAGATGACACCATACTCCGTGCCCACAGCCGTATATGATAACCATAAACGAGCGGTCTTGTCAGTACAGTGGTTCAATCAGCATAGCTGAACTGGCAAAGCTCCATAAGCCAGAAGCGGACCTCTTTATCCTCAACGGTTTTCCGTCGCCGGAAAAGACCATTGTTCGTAATGGCGACACCATCAGTCTCATTTGTAAAGGGCAGCAACCGACAGCAGAAGAGATGCACGCTCTACTCTTTGCACGTCATACCCCCGGAATTCAAAAAAAAATCCAATCGGCCACCGTTGCCATACTCGGTCTTGGAGGTTTGGGTTCCGCCGTTGCCGGTGGTCTTGCCAAAATCGGTATTGGCAAGTTGCTTCTATCCGATTATGATGTTGTGGAGCCGAGCAACCTTAATCGTCAACACTATTTTGTTGACCAGATTGGAATGTTGAAGACCAGGGCGCTGGGTAACAATTTGCTGCGTATGAACCCGTTTATCACCATTGAGTCCATCGAAAAACAACTGACAGAACCTGATTTACCTCATCTCTTTCAAGAAGTTGATGTCCTCATCGAATGTTTTGATGATCCGGTTATGAAAGCTGCTGTTCTTCGGTCTGTAATGGATAGGATGAAACGGGTGGCTTATGTGGGCTCCTCTGGAGTTGCAGGTTTTGGTGATAATAATAAGATCGTTACCAGAATGATCCGCCCAGGTATCTATCTGGTCGGAGATGGACTGGCAGAAGCAAAACCCGGTCAGGGGCTGATGGCTCCTCGGGTTGGTATTGCTGCACACCACCAGGCAAACCAGGCATTACGGATTATACTCAAAGATGTACAGGGTAGAGTGGATACACAATGAAGATCATTCTCAATGGCAGCGACACAACAGTGCAAGGTGTTTCCACCCTTGCCGATTTGTTAGCAGATCTCTTAATAACACCCGATAACGTTGTAATCGAGCTGAATGAAGAAATAATCCAGCCAGAGGCGTATAAGACAAAAAAACTCCATAATGCTGATAGCATTGAGATAATACGATTTGTTGGAGGCGGCTGATATGCTGCATATTGCAGGGACTGACTTTTCGTCCCGACTGTTTTTAGGAACCGGTAAATTTTCTTCATCGGAAATAATGGTACAGGCCATTGAAGCTTCTGCCTGTCAAATGATCACTGTGGCATTACGTCGTGTAGATTTAGGCAATCCAAACGATGATATTATGTCCAGTCTTGCCAAGAAAGAATATACGTTTCTCCCCAACACCTCCGGGGCACGAGATGCAAAAGAGGCCATACGGCTGGCCCATCTTGCAAGGGCTGCGTCGGGAAGCGCTTGGCTAAAACTGGAAGTTACTCCAGATCCAAGGACATTGCTGCCAGATCCGGTGGAAACCCTGAAAGCCACAGAATCCTTAGTTAAGGATGGTTTTATTGTCCTGCCCTACATGAATGCAGATCCCATCCTTGCCCTCAAGTTACAGGACGCAGGGGCTGCTGCGGTAATGCCACTTGGCTCTCCAATTGGAACCAATCAGGGTCTACTCACCGAGAGTATGATAGAGATCATTATTGACCAGGCCAAAGTACCGGTGGTGGTAGATGCCGGAATTGGTGCCCCATCACATGCTGCACACGCCATGGAAATGGGTGCAGATGCGGTTCTCGTCAACACTGCCATTTCCGTTGCAGGTGATCCGGTTGCCATGGCAAGAGCCTTTGCAATAGCCGTTGATGCCGGTCGGACAGCGTATGAGGCGGGTCTTGGCCAACGGAGCAAACAGGCCAGTCCCTCTTCTCCAGAACATGGCACCTTATCTTCTGATCTTGGATTTTTGAAATAACCTCTGCCTCCCGTCTTCGCTGCAAAAACATGTTTAACATTCAGGAATTCAAACAATTACGTAAAGAAATACGAGCGACAGAAGAAAGCGATGTCCAGCGTGCGCTCTTAACTCCCTCCCCCACCGTTCACGACCTTGCTGCATTACTATCCCCGGTGGCCGAGCCCTATCTCTCACAAATGGCCAAGCGTTCTTCATCAATTACTCTCACCCGCTTTGGAAAAACGACGCAACTGTACGCCCCTCTCTATCTCTCAAACTACTGCACAAACAGGTGTATCTACTGCGGTTTTTCCGCTGACAATCGTATTGCCAGAAAATGTTTAAGCCTTGATGAAGCAGAAAAGGAGGCCATGATCCTCCATGACAGAGGATTTCAACATATCCTCTTGGTTTCCGGGGAAGCTGAGAATGCGGTGGATATAGAGTATATGGAGGCCATCACCCTACGACTTCGTGACAAATTTGCTGCCATTTCCATAGAGATCCAACCCATGTCTTACGAACATTACCGGCGTCTCTTTCAGGCAGGGATTACTGCTGTTGCCGTCTACCAAGAAACCTACGACCGGGACACATATTCCACAGTACACTTGTCTGGAAAGAAAAAAGACTACGATTACCGGCTTGAAACACCGGAAAGGGTTGCTCAAGCTGGAATGCGGGAAGTTGGTATTGGTGCACTTCTTGGCCTTGCAGACTGGCGGGCTGAAGGGCTCGCCATAGGCTATCATCTCGCTTGGCTACGCAAAGAATTTTGGAGGACAGCCTTTACCGTGTCGTTTCCACGCATGAGGCCAGCAGCAGGAGAATATGAGCCTGAATATCCTGTATCTGAGCAAAATCTTTGCCAATTACTCTTTGCGCTGCGTATCTTTGATCAAGATGTGGGCCTTATTATTTCAACACGGGAAGAAGCGCGATTTCGCGATGGAATGCTTGGCCTTGGGCCAACCAGATATTCTGCAGGATCATGTACAGCCCCTGGAGGCTACGGAAGCAAGACAAGTGACGGGGAGCAGTTTAGCGTAGGCGACCAAAGATCGTTAGAGACAGTCTGCAACGCCATTCGAAAAAAAGGTTTTGACCCGGTCTACAAAGATTGGGATAGGGAATTTCAACTTACTACATAACACCATCTGTACAGATGGCATTGCAAATAAGCTTGTTCTCTCTTTACTGGAAATCGAGTAAATGAGACAACCGGTAACAGGCAAACTCTCAAATTCATCGGAGCAAGACTACTATGAGTGATATCAAAAAAATGTACACAACCATTCTTGGCGACAGTTTTCCCATGGACATGACCATTTCTTTTGGAGACCAACAACTGGTTTATAAAAAACGTACCTGGGGCATAAAAATGGAAGACGGCTCCATTGATGAGCGTGGTATCCGATATGGCGAAAATCCCGACCAAGAAGCTGCACTCTATGAGCTGGTAAATGGTAATCTTAGCCTTGGTGCATGCTCCTTTATCGAGCCTGGTAATGGCCTGGTATCAGCAATAACCGCAGAAGATATGCTGCAGGTGGGTAAACACCCTGGGAAAATAAACTTAACTGATGTGGATAACGGCCTTAACATCATAAAATATATGACCGACAAACCGGCGGCAGTAATCCTTAAGCACAACAACCCTTGTGGGGCAGCCATCGGAGATACCCTCAGCAACGCATATAATAAGGCCAATAGAGCTGATCGAATCGCCGCCTTTGGTGGTGCAGTAATCACTTCCAGAGCAATTGATACCGAAACCGCAAAGCTTATGGCCGAAAACTACCTTGAAGTGGTTTGCGCGCCAGATTTTGAAGAAGGCAGCCTTGAAATCCTGGCTTCGAGAAAAAATTTGCGTGTTATTAAGATGGGTGCCATTGATCGCCTTGCGGATTTTGAAAAGTTTAGATTTGTCGACTTTAAATCCCTTATTGATGGAGGAATTATCGCCCAACAATCGGCAGTAAACTCAATCCGTTCAATAGATGATCTTAAACCAGCAACTGCCACTCGCAAAGGCGTTGACTATTCATGTGACCGGGAACCAACACAACAGGAAATTGACGATATGATCTTTGGCTGGGCCGTTGAGCACGGAGTTACCTCAAACTCTGTACTTTACATAAAAGATGGCTGCACCGTGGGAATCGGTACCGGTGAGCAAGACCGTGTGGGGGTTGCTGAAATAGCAGTACACAAGGCCTATATTAAATACGCGGATATCCTCTGTTTTGACACTTATTCCATGCCTTACGCGGATCTCTGCCTTGAAATTTCTCAAGGAAAACGAGATATCGCCCAAAAAGAAGAAATTGATGCGAAAGTCCAGGCTGACCGGGCCAATCTTCCAGGTTCTGTTATGATCTCTGATGCCTTTTTCCCCTTCCGAGATGGTGCTGATGTGGGTATTAATCAGGGATGTACTGCAATCCTGCAGGCAGGTGGATCGATGCGTGACTTTGATGTTATTACAGCCTGTAACGAAGCAAGCCCAAAAGTTGCGATGATGTTTACCGGACAGCGCTCCTTTAAACATTAAATAAACGTCAAGCAATCAAACCCGGATTTTTCACAAACCTTGTGTTTTTTATCTTTCAATCCACACCACACAAGCCAGTGAAAAATCCGGGTCAAAACACATAGCCACTGGTATCAGCACCCCCTTTCCCAACTGCAGGACTTCTTCTGAGCAATCCTTTTTTTCCAGTTCTCCCCCTTTCACCATCTCTTAAAAAAATAATTAAATTTGAATTTTCAAAACTCGTCTGATAGACTTTTTATCAAGCAAGGTGAAGATAACGTACTAATTTTCCGAGGGAGTTGACAATGCGTTGGGACGATCTTTCTGTTATGAAAAAGCTTCTTTTGAGTTTTTGTTTGGTCACCATGCTGATGATTATCATTAGTGTGGTTAGCTGGAGTGGACTCAATCATTTATCAGGACAAATGGAAAAGAATCTCTTCCTAAACGACCTTAATCAACAGGTACTCAAACGGGAAGTAGACCATATGAATTGGCAAAGCAGGGTTATCATTTTTCTACTGGATGAAAATGCTGACACCCTTGATGTAAAAACAGACGATCATAAATGTAAATTAGGTTCGTTACTTTATGGAGCAGTGCGCACAGAGGCAGAAAATGCCCTTCCGTCCCTGGCTCCATTATTTAAGGCTCTTGAAACTCCCCATAAGGCCTTACATGCTTCTGCCATTGAAATTCAAGATTCAGTACGCAAAGAGGATGGTTTCAAAGAAGGGGCCATGGAAATCTATAATACCAAATCACGAAAGGCCCTCCAGGAAGTCAAAAAGCAACTACACGCCATTTCGGAAGAGATTGAAAAAAGCACAACAAAAGGAGCAACAGAACTAAAGTCTGAAGCCATATTCAAGAAACGACTCATCCTGATCCTCACCGTATTAGCCCAGATTTTCGCATTAGTACTGAGTTTCTTTATTGCCAGGAAAATAAGTTCAGCACTCACCCTTTCCGTCGATTTGGCCAGCTCACTTGCTGAAGGTGATTTGACCAAACGACTGGATGTCGAACAGAAAGATGAGTTGGGAACACTAGCAAGAGCACTCAATTCCATGGCCGACAAACTGAATAGTATGATCGGTGAAATGAATACAGAGGTACTTGGCCTTTCCTCCACATCCAACGAGCTCAATTCGGTAGCCCAATCCATGTCTGCAAACAGCGCTTCAGTATCTGAAAGGGCAAGTACCATTGCCACCAACACTGAACAGCTCAGTTCTAATATGAATGCGGTTGCAGCAGCCAGTGAAGAGGCTTCCACCAATGTATCAATTGTTGCTTCAGCATCGGAAGAGGTCACAAACTCCATCACCGAAGTTGACGCAAAAACAACTGAAGCACGCTCCATCACAGAAGGAGCTGTGCGTCTTGCCATCAGTTCATCTGAAAAGGTAGATGCCCTTGGTGAGGCGGCAAAACAGATCAGCAAAGTGACTCAAGTTATAACCGAGATATCAGACCAGACGAATCTTCTAGCCCTTAATGCAACCATTGAAGCTGCACGTGCAGGAGAGGCCGGCAAGGGATTTGCTGTTGTTGCCAATGAGATCAAAGAGCTTGCCAAGCAAACGGCTGATGCAACCGGTGAAATCAGGACATCCATTGAAACCATGCAGGGCTCAACCGACGAAACAGTGGTAGAGATTAGAGAAATCACAAAAGTAATTGAAAAAGTAGATGATATAGTCGCTGCAATCACCACTTCTGTGGCGGAACAAACAAGCACCACAAGGGAAATAACTGAAAACGTCAATCAGGCCGCCCTTGGCATCGCTGAAGTAAATGAAAATATAGCACAAAGCTCGACTTCTTCCTCTGAAATTGCCGAAGAAATCAAATCCATGTCCGAACTCACCTATGAACTCTCCGACACCGGCGATACAGTTATGGAAAGCGCCAAAGATCTGGCCAATGTTGCAGATATTCTTAAAAAAATGGTTACCAATTTTAGGATTGATGCAAGCACCAGTGAACAGAACAATCTCAGACGAAGGAGTATCCCGGTAAAAGATCTGGTCACCTGGAGTGCATCACTCAGCACTGGCATTCAAACCATCGACAAAGAGCACAAGCAACTTGTCAAATATATCAACAGTCTCCATAAAGCAATGAAGCAAGGGAGTTCAACCACGGAGTCAGGGAAAATTTTAAACGAACTGATTAACTACACAAGCAACCATTTCCAAACAGAAGAAAAATTCTTTAAAAGATATGACTACCCGCAATATTCTGCCCACAAAGCCTTACACGACAAACTGGTTGCAGAAGTCCTCGACTTTCAAAAACAATTCAAGAGCGGAAACGCGGTGTTGTCAGCAGATCTTATGGAATTTTTGAAAAAATGGCTTGTGGAGCATATCCAAAAAACAGATATGAAATATGTGCCTTTTTTTAAGGAAAATGGAGTTAGATAAGGCGATTGAAGCTTGTCAGAGAATAGTAATTTTCATGGCACACTCGGACTAGAAACGGTACAAACTGATAATAAGCTCTTGAGCACTTATCAGTTGTACCCGATCTAATAATTTTCCCCGACAATTAATAAGGGCTTCAAGGGTTGCTTCATTGGGATGTCCAATACCGACGGCCCAGCCATTTTTCTCCGCATGTAACACCAGTTGCTGCAATTGCCCGCAAACTTTATCCCTGGAATGGACATTATCTAAAAAGATATGTCGCCTGGCCGATGGAATTCCAGCGGCTCTAGCTGCTAATAATCCCTTGCTGGCAGAACTTGTGAAACTATCTATAAAATAGAGCCCTTGCTCACCTATAAGTTTCATTAGATTCTCCATGGCTTCCCGGTTTTCAGTGTATAAAGAGCCCATATGATTATTCACCCCCACAGCATGGGGAACAGCCATAAGATTTTGTTCAAACAGTTTTTTTTGCTCTACTTTGCTTTGCCCAAGCAGCAAGGCACCAGGACCAGGATCCCATTCTTTCCCCTTAGGTTCCATCGGCAGATGGAGGAAAATACATCTACCCGCTTGATACGCCTTTTCCTCAAGCTCTGCAGTAAAAGGTGCCGATGGTAGAAAAGAAAAGGTAAGATTCATATGCAGTTCAAGGAGCTGTGTGCCAATCTCGTTGTTAAACCCCATATCATCAATAATAATGGCTACTTTAGGTAAGCTACTGTCTTTTACCGGTGGTATATCGGCCGGTAATTCAGGAATATTGGCATAGGGCTCTTCAAAAACAAAATTTGCAGTACCTTCTTCTCCTGTTGCTCCTTGAGCTACGGTGGTTTGAAAGAAAATGACATAGCCCGCAACTCCCATCGAAAAAAGAAGCATCCCAAGAAGAAATAAAAAAGAGAGCAGCTTTACAGGAACCTCCCTTTTTGCTTTTGCATTCTTTCGGCGTCGAACTACTCCCTTCCTTTTTCTTGTTCTTTTTGCAGCCATCTCTTTATTGTTCCACTTATTTTTTCCTTAACAATACATATTCGGCAAGGGTCCGCAATATGTGTTGTATTGCAATAGCTCGCGTACCTGAAAACATTTCCAAGTTGGTCAAGGCACTGTTAAGTATCTGCTCCGCCTTTGTCCTACTCGCTGAAAAACCATTATTTTGTTCTATTAATGAATAAGCTTCCTCAAACGCGCCATTTTGATTTTGCTCCGTGGAGAGTAGAAAAAGTAAACGATCTCTGCTCTTTGCTGTACTATTCTCAAGGGCAAAAAGAACTGGCAGGGTAAGTTTACCTTCATAAAAATCATTGCCGACGGCCTTCCCGGTATGTTCTGAAACGCCCTGATAATCAAGAAGATCATCCACAATTTGAAAACTTACGCCAAGCGCCAAGCCGTAATCAGCAAGAACTTTTTGTTCCTTACTGCCAGCTCTCCCAAACATTGCCCCTATTTCACAGGCAGCGGAAATCAACAGGGCCGTCTTTGCCTGTACCACAGCGAAATACTCATCAATCCCTACGATAGAATTTGTCGCATTTCGAAGCTGTAAAAATTCACCATCCACCATCCCGCTGGTGGCTCGACAAAAAATTTCAAGGGCTGCCTCCCCTGCAATTGAAGCAACAAGAAACATGGAGCGCGAATGGAGAAAATCGCCCCCCAAAATAGCTGCATTGAGTCCAAACTGTTTTACAACCGATGCCTTTCCGCGACGCATATCTGCTTTATCAATTACATCATCATGATACAGGGTGGCATCGTGCAAATACTCAAAGGCAATAGCCAGTTGTAATAGGCGTTTTTCTTCAAGCTCCACACCCTCTGCCACCAGTTGCGCGGCCAATAGCACCAAAAGGGGACGAAGCCTCTTCCCACCGTTAAAAATGCCATAATGCAACACTTCTTTTAACAAAGGATCACGGCCAAGGGTCGAATACTCCAGGTCCTCCGCCAAAGCCTGATCAATTTTTGTAACTTCAGGTGCTATCATCTTCAGCAGCTTCTCTTTACTAGCACTCATCCCTCTCCCTTCTGTGTTCATCAGCAAAAAAATCTTCCACCTCTTCAAGGGTTCGCACCACAGGAGATGGCGGTAAACTTGCACGAAATATCCGGCCATAGCCTTTAGAAAATAACCTGATATCCAAAATCCCTATCACTCCCTGATCCTTGCTTGAACGCATAAGTCGCCCCACACCCTGCCGAAGGCTTAAGATTGCACGTGGCACCTGGAAACTGAAAAATGGCTTTCCACCAGCATTTTCAATACCCTGCATTCGGGCCTGAATCACCGGATCACTGGGCACCTCAAAAGGGAGTTTATCAATCAACACACAACTCAAAGAATCACCTGCAATATCAACTCCTTCCCAAAAACTGGCGACGGCCAGGAGTACCGAATCTGTTTTTTCGCGAAATGTCTCAAGCAATGCCTGCCTTGAGGCCGTTCCCTGCACCAGTACTGGATAGGATACTTTATCATAGAGATACTCAGCCACCAATTCCATAACTTTAAAACTTGTAAACAGCAACAACGCCCTTCCCTTACTTATACATAATATTTGATGCATTCGCTCACAGAGCATGGTGGTATAATGAGGTGCCGTTGTCTCTGGAAATGTGCTTTCAGGTACATATAACAGAGTCCTGCGCTTATAGTCAAAGGGGGAATGGAAACAGAGAGTTTTCGCCGTTTCATCCACACCTAATCGTTCCCGGATATATGTAAAATCACCGCCGGTGGTCAATGTGGCAGAAGCCATAATTATGCTCTCAACAGAGCCATACAGATTTTTTTCCAATTCACCCGCTATTTGTATTGGTGTTGCCGACAGGCTCACCGTCCGTTTACGACGTTCATACCAACGAATAAAAGATGTTGACTCTTCCTCTTCTGACCTTGCGCCAGCGATATGAAGAAGTGTCTGTTGCAGTATAGTGGAACGTTCTGCAAACATATTCCATATCTCACCAAACCCTTCAAAAGCCACACATTTTTCTGCAAGTTGCTCAAGCCCCCTGGCCACTATATCAACCTGTTCATTCCAATTGTCCGTTTTCTGCACCAGTGGAAGAAGCGGGTATCTTCCCGTGCTTTTGGGGAATATGGTTGCAAAATGTTCCAAGCGGCTTTTAAGCCCCAGACAAAATGCAGTTATCTTTGCAAAGGAATTTTTTGTAAGATCCTCCTCTCCTTGACGCTGTATATCTGCTAAAAGATCTAACAATTGGTAATGACTAAAATGTTGACCAAAAAAAGTGGTTGCCACATTTTCCATATGGTGTGCTTCATCAAAAATAACAGTTTGGTATCTTGGCAAAATTTCACCATAGCCAGACTGTTTTAAGGCAAGATCTGAGAAAAAGAGGTGATGATTAACAATGAGCAGTCTTGCAGATCCCGCCTTTTTTCGCATCTTGTTCACAAAACAACTTGCAAACTCAGGGCAATCTCCCCCTAAGCATTGATTTGACTGGGCCGAAATCCTTGGCCATAGTGGGCTTTTATCGGGTAGCCAGTGCAGTTCCGCCCTATCCCCACTTTCCGTTTTCCCCAGCCATTTATCTATCCGTTCTTCCTCTTCATGGCTTGTGATCTTCTCAGAAGAACCCAAACGATATTGATACCAGCGGTAATAACAAAGATAATTTTGTCTTCCTTTCATGCACAATACCGGAATTTCGGTATCCAATACTCTGGCGAGTAAAGGAATCTCTTTTTTTAGAATCTGATCCTGCAAGGTAATGGTTGCCGTGGAAATGACCACCCGTTGTCCAGAGAAGAGTGCCGGTACCAGATACGCAAGGGTTTTACCTATCCCAGTTTCCGCCTCGACAAGTAAAACAGACGCTCGTTTCTCTTTTTTTTCAGCAGACGAAGATAATAACTCAGCTACAGCCTTTGCCATCTCCTGCTGCCCACGCCTTGCTTCAAATCCAAGTAATGCCTGGGCAAGTTTCCCATTTTTTGTAAAGAAATCTTCCACTTTTTTCCTTTTCTTTTTCGGCCAACCTTGTACAATCATGTTGTGGTATTAGTGGCCTGAACAAACTTTCAACCCATACTGCTGTAAACACCTCATATGGTTGATTTACCATCATCACCAGAGACCAGTTCTCCGCGTGCCTCCAAGGATTATTTGTTTCCCAACGAGTCCATCGTTATCGTTGATGACTCAATGGAGATAATCCTTATCTTTGAAAATTTCCTTATTAATGAAGGTTTTCGAGTTTTTACAGCAAATTCTGCCGCAGAATTCTACCAGATCCTTGCCCGTGAAAATATCGCTCTGGTTTTACTTGATATTGGCCTTCCGGACAGAGACGGCACCGAGATACTAACAGATATTGTTCAAAATCACCCGAATCTTGGCGTAATAATGCTTACGGGCACCACAGATTTAAAGGTTGCCATGAGTTGTTTACGAGATGGTGCCGATGACTACCTGGCAAAACCTGTCAGCCTTGAAGAGTTTAATCTGGCAGTGCAAAAGACCTTACAAAAACGACGTCTTATTATCGATAACCGTAATTATCAGTTACAACTGGAACGTACAAACTACCGTACCAATTTTCTCCACCAACTCAATTTGAAGATGAATAATGCCTATTTAAACTCCATTGAGTTGGAATCCGTATTACATTCCATCCTCACAGGTATCACTGCTGAAGATGGCCTGGGGTTTAACCGTGCATTTCTTTTACTCTATAACGATGAATGCTCGTGTCTTAAGGGAGAAATTGGTATTGGTCCCCCAAGTGTTGAGGATGCGGGGCGTGTCTGGAATGAAATAAAAGAAAAGGGACTACACCTGACCGACATACTGGAAAACACCAAACCATCTGATATTGATAAAAATTCTAAAATCAATAAGATTGTTAAAACCCTGGCTGTTTCGGTGGACGACAGCTCGCATATCCTTATGCAGGCTTGTAATGATCGGCGCTCAATTTTTGTTGAAAATGGGAAAGTGGATGGAAAGGAAGTATCTTTTGAACTACTCCACTCCTTGCAAGAAAACACCTTTATTATTACCCCTCTTTACTCTCCTACTACCTCCCTTGGGGTCATTATTGCCGATAACTGCATAACCAAAAACCCCATTCTAGAAGAAGACATCAATTACCTTGAAATATTTGCCAGCCAGGCAAGCCTTGCCATTGAGCACAGTCACCTCTATCAGGAAATGCTCGACCAGATCAGGGCACTGGAAGAAGTAACGGCGGAGCTTAATAAAAACAAAGATCTATTGATTGATGCAGAACGCTACTCTGCCCTTGGCCATATGTCCGCCCAACTGGCCCATTCCATCCGCAATCCTATTACTTCCATCGGTGGTATTGCCCGTTTGCTCGCCAAACGATCAACAAACGAGGAAAATGCGAAATTTTTTGAGATGATGATTTTTGAATCGGGTCGTATTGAAGATATCCTGGACGATCTTTTCAACTTTGTCAGCAACGAGCAGATGGAAAAGGAACATCAACCCCTCTACCCTCTTATTAGAAAATCCATTATGCTCTTTTATGGCGAGATGAAAAAGCAATCCATCCTCTACCATCTGGAATTGCCCAATCCGGATCCAGTGGTTTTTATCGACGGCAAACGAATCCAGCAGGCATTCCTCCATCTTATCCGCAATGGAATAGAGGCAATGAGCAGTGGTGGACTTTTGACAATCAGATGTGAAAATCACGGCCAGGAGGTGAAAATATGTATTGAAGATTCTGGAAACGGGATGAGCGAGTCTGATATAAAACGAGCTGCAGATCCCTTTTACACAACCAAAACCTACGGTACCGGAATGGGGCTTACCTTAGTTGAAAAAATTATAACGGATCACAACGGAAAATTTGCCCTTAGCCCTGGAAAAAACGATGGAACAGTGGCAAGCATACTTTTGCCTAAACAGCATTGAACTGGCTATCTTGCTATCTTATCAAGTGAAGTGGTTCCCATTGAAAATATTCCCTATACGACCTCATTCAAAACCATCTCTTTTTGACTTTGACAAAGGGCAGGTGATGGGTAAAGTAGCAAACTATAAAGGCTTGTCATTGACGAAAGCTTGAAACTAACGCACCAAACAACGAAAAAAGTGATGTTAGCGCAAAGGTTATGGCCATGGCAGCCATAAAACTTGCCGCCTGGCTCTGTTGAAAATCCTTGAGATCATATCCACCGGTAAAGTGGTTGAAGAGAAGGGCAAAGAACAGCCCCCCCAAGGTTACCCCACCGAGCATCCCAAGATTCCTGGCCGTTGCTATAAGCCCTGAACTAATGCCCACCTGACTTGATGTAACGTCCTTGAGTATTGCAGCACTGTTAGGTGATAAAAACAATGCCTGGCCAAATCCCAACAACGCAAGACGTAAAGCAATATCCCAAATAGCTGAACTTGTGCTGAGCCGGCAGAGTAAAAAGAGGCTTATTACAACCAAACCAAGACCACTGGTGGTCAAAAACCGTGCTCCAAACTTATCAAACAATATCCCGGAAAGAGGAGAAATCAAAAGGACTGAAAACGGGACAGACATCATTACAAAACCGATGTTTTGAGCAGAAAAGCCTAAGATATAATCCATATAAAAAGGCATTAAGATAAGGACCACAAAAAGTACTGCAAAAGATAAGGTTGCACAAAATATGGCAACGGTAAAGGACCTTTTTTTGAAGAGTTGTAAAGGAAAAAGAGGCGATGGATGCCTTGATTCAATGGCAATAAAGAGCAATACCAATACAAAGAGCATACAGAGAAAAATAAGGAGTTGGAAACCCTCAATGGACGAATAAAACGTAGCAAGTAAGACAACTGCACTAATCACAACTGCCCATAACAACATACCTGGCCAGTCTGCAGCTCGCACTGTTCCGCCGGTTTTGGCAAGCGCATATTTTGGATATAATGAGAAACTCCCCCAAACAAAGACAAGTGTGCTGACGGGGATGGTTGCGAGAAAAATAGCGCGCCACGAGTAGTTCTCAATCAACATCCCGGAAAGGACAGGACCACACATCAAACCGGTGGAAGTTGCAATCCCCACAAAACCAAGGGCCATTCCCAACTTCTCTGCAGGAAAAAATATTTTTATAAGTGCCGGTCCGGTGGCCATCATCATTGCTGCACCAATGGCCTGGACAAAACGAAACAGACAGAGTTGCAACAGGCTTGCGGACAAAAAGCAGGCTAAAGAGCCTATGGTAAATATGAGCATTCCGGCAAGATATACAACACCTTTACCGTATTGATCGGCAAAATGGCCCCAAAACAACAGGCTTACCGTTATGGTAAGGAGATAGATTAAAACAACCCACTCCGTCTGGGCAAGGGTTGAGTGGAAACTTCGCATAATGGTTGGAAGTGCCACATTCATCATGGAACTATCCATGGTGGCGAGAAAGACCCCGGTGGCAACCATCAAAAAGATGGGCCAAGGGTTTTGCACAGAACGCATAGGCAAAGGGAAAACCTAGAAAGAAGGTGGCCAATAAATAGGCAAAAAAAAACGAACCCTGATTGGATCAGGGTTCGTTTTCTTACAAAAAAACTTCGACGAACTGCTACTTAGAAACTAACACCTAACTCTGTATAAGCGGCAATTGCATCATCATTACATCCGTCACTTCCAAGCCAACCAGCTCTAACAAGGATATAAGCGCCTTTAACAACGTCATATTGAGCCTGTGCAGAAACCTCAATTGGATTCTCGCCATAACCGGAAACGCTTTCATCGATATCAACAAGACCTAAGTTAGCTTTGAAAGACAGGTCCTCTGAAGCTTGGAACCCAGCACTTACACCAGCAAACATGGTATCGCCAGCTTGACCTACACGGCTCACAACACTGGTAGGCACATCACCACCAATCATCAACCAACCAAAGGTCTCATCAGCAGTAAAACCGTCTTGGGTCATACCAACTACTACGCTTGGAGTAACCGCACCGAAACTTCCGGTCCATGCAACATAACCACCCATCTGATCATCACCAGCGGCATAAGCAGCAGCAGTAGCAGTCTCTGCTACAGTCACAGCATCACCATCTTTGTAAGAAATCTCAGCATTGATCTGATTGTCACCAAATTTCACTTCGGTGTTAATAGAAGCTTTAAGACCACTTCTATCAGCGGTGGTGCCATCGTCAACATAGGCCAAACGAACACCCATCTTGGCGTTGTCATTAAACTGTTGACGGAAGGTTACACCGTATACATCTTTATCACCACCAAGTGTGTCACCGGCAACTTGAACGACATATTCAACAACAGTTCCATCAGCCGTGGTATAAGGAATGCTATAGGTGTTAAAAGTATCCTTGTACTCATACACACGTTTGTCATAGGTGAGACTAACAGAAGTTCCACCAGCAGCAAACTTGATACGAAGACGATCAGCACGCTCATCATCAAGAAACCATGGTGAGAAGCCAAGTACCATCTTACCAGCGGCAACATCTAAGTTTCCTTTTTTAAATCCTAAGTACGCATAATCAGACCATACGTTGTCGGTGCCTTTAGCTGAGGAGCTATACTCATTGCCAAGTCCCCAGGTACCGTCCAGAAAACGTAAACGAGCCTTAGCATAGGCTCCACCCTCGGTGCTGGCAGCAAACTTCACGCGAACACGAGAATCCCACTTGGTTACGCTGTCACCAACACCCTTATCCATATAGCGAAGACGGGCACGAGCATCACCACTAAGCTTTACCTCTGCAGATGCAGTGGCAACAATACCTGCAACCATGGCAAAAGCAGCAGCGGTACAAATTAATTTCTTCATCTTTTTCATCTCCTTAATTTTTCGTCTCCATACAAGCCGGAGACGTTATCTTAGCTGCCTTGCCACAAGCGGCAAAACAACCATACTTACAAACAATTTACGGAATGATATCTTCAGCTCCGCTAGCTGTCAAGTTTTTTTTATGGAAAGTAAAGTTTTTTATACCACTGCAGTACAATCCCCGTGATATCTACCTCTTTGGGACAAAATGCATACCATAAACAGAAAGTCTACTCCCACCATCATTAAACAAGAGCCCCTGCAGAGAATTGCCTTTGGCTGGCTCAACAATAAAAAGCCTGCCATCACTGGTTGTAGCGCCCTTTTTAGAAGGAATCGGCAAGAACTGAAAGTCCACTATTGACTTTGTAAATACGTTGGTATGCCACATCTCCAAAAACAGATCTTTGTCCCACAGCAGACCACGGACCTGGCCATTCTCATAATATCTGGATTCACTCAACATCTCTGGAGAGAATAACTCATTATCCACCAGAAGAATATCATCACGACCATCCATATCAAAATCTGTGGCAACCATTCGAATGGGTGGATTTAAGCCATCCCGTGCTTCCCTACCACCAAAGCCGCTGGGAGAGGTATATAACCTATCCATATTACCATTATAGACCACCAATTCTTCCTTAACGGTTATGGCAACAACTTCCGGTACCTTATCCCCTTCCAAATCGGCAAAAACAAATGCAAACAAATTAACTCCGTCTGGGACTGCAAGTAAGGTGTCGGTCGCCACCTGACCATCATCTTTTATGACCAATGTATAAATACCATCACGTGGTTCTCCTTCAAGACCACCACGTTGGCCGGCAAGAATAACTCCTTGCCCGGGAACCCGTATGGGGCGTATATAAAGCGGTATCCATTCGCTTAGCCATTTCAATCCTGTTTCCGGATGCCATTCCAAAATAAACGATGTGGGATCATTGTTTTTGGTACAGGAAAGATATATTTCCATGGTTCCATTATGATTCAAATCGGCAACGTTTAAACCGTGAACTTTTAGCTTGGCTGGTAAAGGAATGGCGGCAAGGGGATAAATTCGCTGGTTGCGCAACTGATACACATATATTTTATCGTTGGTGGCAAGCAGGATTTCATCCATTGCATCACCATCAAGATCTCCAGCGCTCATCGCTCTTGTTTGATACGAATACACTTCACCCTTATAGCGTTCACTGTTTTCTACCTCAACGGCCATTTGTGCCACAAACTCATCCTGATCAATGGATAATCCAAAACCGCTGTTTTCTTTTATTTGGCGATCCGGATGGGGTGTATAAAAATCCGTTGCCACCTTTTTTTTCATGGGTTTTTCCTGGTGGATGACCTCTTTCTTCACGTCAAACACAACTTCGCCTATCTCAGCAACAAGTTCATCAAGGAGTTGCATGATATGCTCACCTTCAGGGGATGTTGCCTGAAATTGGACGGAAGCAGCGCTCCCCGGAGAATAGACCAGAGCCGAAACCGTTGTTCCTTTATCCGTTGACACAAGAACACTTTGCACACGATAGCAGCTTTTAGCGGAACCAGGTTGCTCTTTTTCGTTCACCGGTTGAACGCCAGCAATATTTGCCAGACGACTTGCAAACATCAACCGCACACTATCTGCCAAATATGCAAGCTCACCGGCATCACTCACATCGGTGGGATAAAAGATTACTTTCTCGCCTTGTGCCGCCCAGGCAGCACCAGATATAAAAAAACAGCAAGACAAAACACAGAGAATTTTTTTATAAAAACCAGACATCCGTTGCCCCTTGTATAAGGATTAGAAAACCGAATTACAGATTTATCTTACGCGTTTCTCAATCTATTACACTTCACCACGCATCGCAATCTACAAATGGTAAAAATTCGTCACGATTTACATCACCGTTCCATGGGCCTTCTTCCCTACTCATCAAGATCCGCAAAAGCAATTCTTCTCCCACGCACTTCTCTTTTCCCTTGACTTTTTTCCATAAGATTCCTATCCTCACAAGTAGGTTCAATTATTTGTACTGTGACTTCGAAAAATTTACACGTACTAGACACACGCTCTGGTGCCATAAAACGCGAAACTGTTATGAAATTAAAGTACTCTCTTTTTATAAGCTTTTTATTTCTGTGCCTTGCCGTAGGTGGGCAAGCTTCCGGGGAGGAATTGCGAGCTGGTGAGTACACGTTTCGTGCATATTCGCTCTTGGATGGCAACCCGTTAAACCCCAAGCAGGATGATTTTCACGACACAGTAACCTTTCGCAACCTGTACATTTTTTCCAGTGCCATGGATAGTGCCTTTAACAGGGATGTGCATTTTGCCGGGAGTAATGCTGACAAAACGAATTTTCAGGGCCTGGTGGTTAAGGCTGCCTATTCACCCACCTCCACCATTACAATTCACAGTTCTCTTGGTTTAAGCAACACCAGTGATGATGAGCGCATTAAGTATGGTGATCGATTGGGTTGGGAATTTGATCTTGGTATGGCCTACAGATTTCTGGACAATTTCGCTTACGAGATCCATTTTGGATATATGGACACAGGGCAGCTCTTCACTGAAAGTAACAGGTATACCGATATTGAAGATATCACCATTGTCACCAATAAGATCACAATGAGTTTCTAGCTCTGGCATTTTCTCTTTTCCTTCGTTTACTTTCGTAAAAATATCTTACAACTTTCTTGCAGGTGGTTGTTGCGCCTTGGGCATCTGAGGTGGCAAGTCCCATCAAGAGAGTAATCGCTTAGCATAGACGTCTATTCGCTTATTCAACAGACGGCGTTCATTGAAGTTCAACTCTTTTTCCGTTGCAACAATCTCTGTATAATGACTCACCAAACCGGTGTATGAGCTGGTAGGATGGATGGTCAACCAATTTTCGGCATTCTCATCACTAAAAGCCCGCTCAACAATTTCCTCGACTATGTTATCATTATCGGCGCGGGCCCATTTGATAACCTGCTTAAACAACGGGGTTTCTTTTTCTTTTCTATATTCCGCCCGTTTGATCATAAACTCCATTCCCTGCATACAGTCTCCTCCTTAAACAATTCCCCCAACCTCAGTAAAGTGGACAGTAATCATCAATTTTTTCTTTAGAATACCATATATTGCCACCTATTTCACCCATAGACCCACTGTAACTGCGCTTGGCTTGCAATCAGCGCTTAGCAAGATGTTGCTCAAGAAATTGCAGATCTTGCCATGTTGCCATTTTCATCTCAGGATTCTGCAACAAAAAACCTGGATGATATGTGGGAAGTACAGGAATTTCCAGTCCTTCTATACCCGTAAAAGGATACAGCCGCCCACGTATCTGCGATAGAGGTTGTGGTAATTGTAACAAACTTTTTGTTGCCACCGTCCCCATGGCAAGAATTACTGCAGGAGCTACTACTTTTATCTGACGAACCAAATATGATAAGCAGGTATCAATATGCTGGGCACCGGGTTGTGTCCCATTGGCAATGGAACATTTAATCACATTCGTAATAAAGACATCTTCCATGCTTATGTTAATCGCTCGTAGCATCCTTCGCAGCATGGAATCCTCATCTTGCCCAAAAACATGTTTTGAACTCTCTTGTGCAACAATCCAGTGCCCAACGATCATCAGGCAAGTCCGCGAGCCATTTATCTCACCCGAAACCGTGCAACTTCGTTGCCTTGCAAGTACGCAGGCTGTACATCCCTGTATTTCTTTTTCGATTTCTGCAAGCTCTTCTCGCTGGCAGCCATCTGTCTTTATTGGATCAGAGGCAGCGGGAGTTTGCAAGACGACAGGACTTGCAGAAATTTTCTGATTTGTTGATGCTGACGAGGGCCAACTACAACTATTCAAAAAAGTATCCAGTTCTTTACTTGCAGAATAAGTATCAATTTGACATTGCTGTTGATAGTAAAGAACTCCTCGGAGTTCATGTAATAGCTGTACAATTTCCCTTTCTTTTTCCATCATCTGGGCCGCTAAAAGAAATTAATTACCCCATTCCAAGTCTTGACAAGAGCCAATTAAGGATCAATTATACCCAAAGAAGAAAGCTGTCACCAGCACAATACTCCATTGTACCCCAAGAGGACATTATGCCAATTTATGAATTTCACTGTGAGGAGTGTGGAAAAGACTTTGAAAGTTTAATCATGATTCCTTCCGCCATCGATAGTCTTACGTGCAAGCATTGCAACAGCAAAAACATAAAAAAAATATTATCCACCACCGTCAGCAAACCAGCTCAAACACATATCCCAGCAGGAGCCCTTTCGGGTTGTTCTTCAAAATCGGGCTTTTCCTGAGCATAGCATATAAAACGTCCGGGCGACGTTTATACAACCAGGAGCTGAAGGAGAATGGTAATACGATTACTTAGGATTATTTTTCGTCTTTCTTATTAAAATCAAAAACAATCTCATTATCCTTCAGCATCCCATGCTCTTCCCTTGCCACCTGTTCAAGGTATGCATCATCGCTCTTCAGCCGTTCAATATCACGTTCAATGTCGCTGTTTTGTTGTACCAGTCTTTGTTTTTCCTCTTGGAGTTCTAGTAGATGCTTATTGCGCTTGTGCAGATAAAGCAAGCCTTTGCCAGGTGCAAAAAGCAACCATAACAACAGACAAATAATTAGCCCCATGGAAAAACGAAATAATCGTTTTCGTTGCAGAGCGGAAAGAGTTGGTTTAGGTTTCTGTCTCATGGAACATCCACATACAAAATCACTCTACTTGGTTAGTGCATGCCTTATTGGGCTCTGCACCCGTTATGACGCCAAGATAAAAACAAATAGCGCATGTCTTGCGTTTTTACAAAAACACACCTATATCCCAGTCTGTCCGGAACAACTGGCAGGCCTTGCAACTCCTCGTCCAGCTGCCGACATCATTGGCGGCGACGGTTTTGACGTCCTTGACGGGAAGGCCTCGGTCTATACCCAAGATGGCCAGGACGTAAGCCAACACTTTATCCACGGTGCCCAGCAGGTATTGCAAATCGCTAAGTCTCAACAGGTAACAGCCATCTGCTTAAAGGCAAGAAGCCCCTCATGCGCTGTAACCGGCACCATGGGAGTTACCGCAGCATTACTCAGTAGGCATGGTTTTTCACTGCTCGAGTATTAGTTATTGCCATTAATAACGACTCACTCAATGCGCAGAACCCGTAAAATTACTATTCCAGCCTCATAGAGAAGGTAGAGAGGCCCCCCCATTAAAAGCATATTCACCACATCCGGTGTTGGAGTCAACAACGCCGCCAAAATCGCAATCAACAACACCGCATACCGTCTATTCTTTTCATAAAAACGCCTTGATAGCAGATGGACCTTGACAGAGAACACCATAAAAATGGGCAATTCGAAAATCACTCCAAAGGCCAAAATAAAAAGCGTGGTAAAATTTACAAAGCGCCCAATTGAAATCATGGCTTGCAACTCCTCCGAGCCAAAACCAAGCAGAAACTTAATTCCAAAGGGGAGGGTCACAAAATAACAGAAACATGTTCCGGCATAAAAGAGGAGACACGTAAAAAAGATAAAGAAAAACAGTTGTCCACCAGTAACGCCAAATGGTTTTCCCATCGCCCGCCACAACAGTATCATAACCCAGGGCATAAGCCCATAGACAGCTGAAAACAAGGCTAATTTTACATGAGCTAAAAAAGGTCCGGCCACAGAAAAAAAGTATAGTCGATCGGCCAAATGGTCTTGAACGATATGTAGAAGTTGTGGACTTAAGAAAAAGATGGCAGCCGAAAGCAAAAGCAACGTGATAGCAAACGCACGAATGGTTTTTCGCAACTCAGTTATAAAAATAATAAGTGCATTGTGTCGTTCAAAAGAATCCAAAGCCGCACCTGTGGATAATGATGTATCTAGGAGCTTGTCCGAGAATAGCAATTTTTCTACAAATCGAGGCGTTTTGAAAATTTTACCACAGGCATATACCTAA
>JBNKKR010000051.1:0-23660 GCA_050291935.1 Desulfocapsaceae bacterium
GAATGCTGTATATTGCTAAGATTGAAAACATCAAATACCTTGAAAAGGGCAACATCATTTATCGTGAACACACTCACTTTTTTACCAGAGTAATGTATGGCTTCAATGGGGGCTCTTAGTTGACTGTCTAGGGGGAGTTGTAAAAGGAGTAGTTCGGGGTACCCTACAATCCCTGCAAGGATATTGTTGAGGTCATGGGCCACACCACTGGCCATAAGTCCTATGGCCTGCATCTTCTCAGCCCTTGCAAGTTTTCTTTCTAAAACGACCTCTTGGGTAACATCACGTTTCATGGCTATATAGTGATGTATTTTCCCTTGCGACCCTACCACCGGCGTAATTGTTGCTTCTTCTTGATATTCTTCTCCATTTTTTCGCTTGTTGGTGATAAGTCCTTTCCATGTTTCTGCTTTGAGTAGCTTGTCCCACATGGTTGTATAAAATTTGCTTTGATGTTTTCCACTTTGCAATATTCGAGGATTCTGGCCAATTGATTCTTTAAAGGAGTAGCCTGTAATTCTGGAAAAGGCGGGGTTAACAAATTCGATTTTGGCATTCGCATCGGTAATGACAACGGAATCATGGGATTGGTTTATTGCTGAGTAGAGCAACTGCTGTAACTGTTTTGATTCCCTGAGAGCTGTTTTCATCTTTTAAACGAGTTTTTCAAGAAGTTTGGTAAATATTTGGCTGTGGGCTTTCTCGGAGTACATTATGTTTTCAATGTCCTTTTTTGATCTGTCATCAAGGTCAAGTTCAAGAATCTGCTGGTAAAGGGTAATGGCAGCTGTTTCAGTACTAATATCTTTTTTTATCATTTGAGCGGGAGTCTCAGCAGTTTGTGGTGGCCATACGGCTACCGTTGGTTGAGCGTTATTGCGAATGAGAATACCAGTCAAGATGATGGAGTGGTCGACTTCCTGTTTGATAACATTTTGTATTTCTGTGATTATGAGGGGATTTGGCTGACCGTTGTGCGCATTCAGCTTGCCGGCATGATTTCCGTACTGCACGATCGCACCGAATTCATGTTGTAACGCAAGATTGAGTAACTCAATTTTAGGATCGGTAAATATTTTTTCTTCTACCTCCGGTTGCCTTTCTGTATTGCACCCGAACAATTGAATCGTCATGGGTAAGGTGCAGAGGTAACTGCTAATGGTTAAAAAGGTGCGCCTATTGAGTTGTGGCAGCATATAATCTCTCCGTCTTTATTGGCTTATTGGTATCAGAGTAGCTAAGAGTGATATCATTGTTGGTAAATAAGGTGGTATCTCCGGCACGGGATATATAGCAGTTTCCAAAAAAGAGTAGAGAGGTGTATGGAGATGAAATATCTTACACATTGTTTGTGAGAAATCCGAGCCAAACTGTTATGCAGAGTAATTTGGCAAATACCCGCGTTTTTTATTGCATGAGAATTGCGTCATGCACACAATAGGCCAATATGGATTTTTTTAGGCAACTGTATGAAAGGATTGTAAAAATAAATAATAAACACCCTGGGTGGTGAGGCAGCGGCGTGGGCAATAGAGGAAAAAGTGGTTCACCATTGCGAAAAGGGCAATGTAACGATGTGGTATTGTTTCGGTTGTCGGTTTTAGGGAAAAATTCTCGATTTGGGATATTTTACCACGACTGATTTTGCGGCTCAACACAGACAGGAAGCGGTTTGCTAACTGTTGTCATCTCTTGCCCTTGTACAACAGGGGCACAGATCTCGAGTTGGATGAGAGTCACCAGTATTCAGTTACTGGTGACAACAGCCCGCTTTTGCCCTCAATACAGTTTTTTTATTCCCACTCAATGGTGGCGGGTGGTTTAGAGGAAATATCATAAACGACTCGATTGACACCCCGCACTTCGTTGATAATCCTATTTGAGATTGTACCTAAAAGCTCGTTGGGGAGTTTGGACCAATCTGCTGTCATGGCATCTTTGGAATCGACGGCGCGGATGGCAACGACATTCCCATAGGTGCGATTATCGCCCATAACACCAACTGTCTGGATGGGAAGAAGGACGGCGAACGATTGCCAAACCTTTCTGTACCAGCCGCTCTTTTTCATTTCTTCTAGGACGATGGCATCGGCAAGGCGCAAAATATTGAGGCGTTCTTCGTTTACTTCACCCATAATCCGGATGCCAAGGCCGGGGCCGGGGAAAGGCTGACGGTAGATGGCTTCTTCCGGAAGACCAAGCTCAAGGCCAAGGATTCGTACTTCGTCTTTAAAAAGCTCGCGTAACGGCTCGATAAGATCAAGTTTCATTACTTCTGGCAGGCCACCAACGTTGTGATGTGATTTTATGGGGGCCTCACCCATAAAAGAGACCGATTCGATAACATCGGGGTAGAGTGTCCCTTGCGCCAGGAAGTTGACTTCACCAAGTTTTGCAGCCTCTTCTTCAAATATTTTGATAAAACCAAGGCCAATACGTTTTCGTTTGAGTTCGGGGTCGAGGACATCCGCCAGTTCGCCAAGGAAAAACTGGGTGGCATCGACATCTATAACGTTAAGGTGGGTTTTTTCACGGAAAAAGCGAAGGATAGATTCACTTTCACCAATACGCATAAGTCCGTTATTGACATAAATACAGGTAAGTTGATCGCCAATTGCTTTATGGACAAGGGCGGCTGTAACCGAGGAGTCAACACCGCCTGACAGAGCGCAGATAACTTTTGCGTTTCCAACTTTTTCACGGATTCCTTTTACGGTGGATTCAATAAAAGAGGCCATGGTCCAGTTGGGCTTACAATGGCAGATGCCAAAGATAAAATTTCGTAAAATATCAGTACCGATGAGGGTGTGAGCCACTTCTGGATGAAATTGTACCGCAACAAGGGGTTTTTTGGTATGTCGCATTGCCGCATACGGGGAATGTTCACTGGTTGCGGTGACCTCAAAGTCTTCAGGCATAACTTCAATACGATCACCATGGCTCATCCACACCTGATGACTTGCGGTGTTTACTTCAAGGCCTGCAAACAAGCCCTCGGTATATTGGACCTTCAGGTTTGCTTTGCCAAACTCGCGCATATCCGCATTTTCCACCCGTCCTCCCAACTGCTGCATCATAAGTTGGGCGCCATAACAGATACCAAGGATTGGAATTCCCAGTTCAAAAAGAGTGGGATCCGAGTGTGGTGCGTCTGTGTCATACACTGAGCGTGGACCACCGGATAACACTATTCCGGTTGGATTCATTTCCTTAATCTTCTTTAAAGGTAAAGAAAACGGATGGATTTCGCAGTACACCTTTTGCTCACGAATGCGACGGGCAATAAGCTGGGTGGTTTGGGAACCGAAATCAAGGATAAGAATTTTTTGATCATGAATATTCATTAGAAAATCTCATATATGGAGTTGAAAGTGTTTGCCTGAAAAATGGGCACCCTGTTAAGGTGCCCTGTGTATTGTGCTTATCTGATGTTACGATGATCTGTAATTGGGTGCTTCCTTGGTTATGATCACATCATGGACATGGGATTCCCGAAGACCTGAAGCTGAAATTTTGACAAATTTTGCCTTCTCACGCAACTCTTCAATGGTTGCTGCACCGACATACCCCATTCCTGAGCGTAAACCGCCAAGGAGTTGATAGATTACACTGGATAAGGGGCCACGATAGGGTACCTTCCCTTCAATGCCCTCGGGGACCAACTTTGACTGACTGGAGACTTCGGACTGAAAATAGCGATCAGATGAACCTTCACGCATGGCCCCCAGAGATCCCATACCGCGATACCCTTTATAGCTTCGTCCCTGGTATAGAAATGTCTCCCCTGGGGTTTCGTCGGTGCCGGCAAAAAGTGAGCCGATCATAATGGAATGTGCTCCTGCACCAATGGCTTTGGCTAACTCACCCGAGTGTTGAATGCCTCCGTCGGAAATAATGGGAATATCGTATTTTGCAGCAGCGGCAACCGAATTTTTAATGGCGCTCATCTGCGGGACACCAACGCCGGCTACAATTCTTGTGGTGCAGATGGAGCCTGGCCCAACACCCACTTTTACACAATCTACGCCCGCTTTGATTAAGGCTTCGGTCCCCTCGTAGGTGGCAACATTTCCTGCAATAATTTGCAGATCTGAAAACGTTGAGCGTAGATGCGCCACTGCGTCTAAGACACCTTTTGAGTGGCCATGGGCCGAATCAACAACAACGACATCGACCCCGGCATCAATGAGTTTTTGGGCATTTTCCACAATATTTTTGCCAACACCCAGGGCTGCGCCAACCAATAAGCGGCCCATATTATCCTTTGCGGCAAGGGGGAATTTTTTGATTTTTTCAAGGTCCTTAATGGTAATAAGTCCGTTGAGATTCCCGTTGTCATCAACCACCAGCAGTTTTTCTATGCGGTGCTCGTGGAGTAACGCTTTTGAATGCTCAAGATCTATGCCCACCTTTGCGGTGACCAGATCTTTACTGGTCATTACATCTCCCACCCGAAGATCAGAATCGGAAACAAAGCGTAAATCACGGTTGGTGACGATACCCACAAGCTTGTCGTCACGCAGTACCGGAAGTCCCGAGATCTTGTATTTTGCCATGATTTTTTCCACATCGGCAACCGAATGGGTTTCCTCAACGGTGATGGGGTCAACGATCATTCCTGATTCTGACTTTTTGACGCGTTCAACTTCTGTGGCTTGTTGCTCAATGGACATATTTTTATGGATAATACCGATGCCACCTTCCCTTGCAATGGTGATGGCGGTTCGATGTTCAGTGACTGAATCCATTGCAGCACTGATCAGCGGCGCATTTAAACGAAGCTTTTTGGTAAGCTTGGTGGCAAGAGAAACTTCACTGGGAACCACCTGGGAGGCTGCCGGGGTAAGAAGCAGATCGTCAAAGGTTAAAGCATTTTCAATGGTATCGGGTAGCATGGGAAGACTCCTCTGTCGTAATGCGGAAAACAGGAACGAGAATTCGTGAGCCGCCATGAACAGGGAAGGCACTCAAGAATCGTATTGCTGCATTATGTGTACTATTATTTGCCAGTCAAGTGCGGATATGCCATAATAGGTCTTTTTGCACAAAACAATTCCACGTTATTTTAGCAGGTACAGGAAAAAGAACAAAAGGTTTTTGTATGATTTTTAAAAGTTCTTCAAGGTGGTTTCTTAGCCTTACCGGTGTCAGTGTCATATTTTGTTTTTTTGTTCCTTTCCATCCAATGTTTTAGTAGTGTGGTAGGCTTTTTTACAGGAAAATTACTCTTATGTAACATATGTCATTGATGCTGGGAGCTGTGGAGCACCCAAAGGATGGAACGAACGAATGCTATTGGAAATCAATCCCCATAATCCGCAACAACGACTTATCCAGCAGGTTGCTCAGCAATTAACGCGTGGCGCTGTGATTTGCTATCCGACAGATACCGGATATGGGATTGGTTGTGATTTTTCCAATAAGCAGGCAATAAAAAAAATAAATCTGATTAAACAGAGGCCCAAGGGAAAGCCATTTTCTTTTATGTGTTGTGACTTAAAAGATATCAGCAGGTATGCCCATGTTTCAAATAGTGCTTACAGGCTGCTGAAAAAGAATTTACCCGGTCCGTACACCTTTGTGCTTCCTGGAACAAAGCTGGTCCCCAAAGCAATGGCCACTAAACAGAAAACAGTTGGTATAAGGGTGCCTGAGAATCCCATTGCCAGAATGCTTCTGGAAACATTGGGCAGCCCCCTGGTGAATACCTCTCTTCCAGTAGACGATGAAGGACCTGATATGGCGGATCCATATGATATTGATGTTCAGTTCGGAAATCAGGTTGATCTTGTGATCGATGGTGGAAATATATATCCCGACCCTTCAACGTTGATCGATCTTACTGGGGATATCCCGGAGATTTTACGAGTTGGGAAAGGGGACGTGACACCCTTTGTCTGATAAGAAAAATGGAGTTGCAACGCCGAAACGGCTACGGGGATAGCACTGATTCGACGTTACAAATGCTTTTCTCTTTTTACCCGTGGATAAGCGCCTCTTTCAGGGATTTACTCATGGTAAAATGAATGGTCTTTCGTTCCGGAATGTCCATCATAATCCCGGTTTTGGGGTTTTTGGTGCTTCTGGCTTTTCGTTTCCGTACCGCAAAACTTCCAAAACCGCGAAGCTCAATACGCCGATCTTCCCTTAGGGCTTCCTCCATGGTGCTCAGCATAATATCGAGTGCTGTGCTAACATCTTGTTTTTGTAGAGAAAGGTCGCTGCTTACTTCGTTTACAAGTTCTTTTTTTAACATAATTCCAGCTTTTCGCACAAGGCATGAGTTGAGATTTGATAAGCAATAAAAAACGCTGCTTTTGTGGGCGTGAAACTGAAATCGGCATTAATACTTGTTAAATTATTATCTAGCGAAAGAAAATAACTTGTGAAAGTACTTATGCCGATTTGTTATTCATCGCCAAGCTCTGGGAGGCTGCCTGAGGACAGCCTCCTGTTACCTTATAAAGATCGTTTTTTTGTAAAAAACAAGAAAATAATTTCTAAGGTATCAAACAACGGATATTTTATTCCTCTTCGCTGGAGTCTGTCTCCTCGTTAGAGCTTTCTTCCTTTGCTTCATCATCGCCAGCAGCAGCTTTTAGAAGGTCGCCAAAGGTGGAAGGAGCAGCAGCTGCTGCCTCTTCTTTCTTCTTAGCATAGTTCTCGGCTGCTCCCTCTTCACCCTCTTCCTCAAGGGTTTTGATGGAAAGACCAATCTTCCTGTCTTTTGCTGACACGTTAATAACGATTGCTTTTAAAGTGTCACCAACCTGGTACATGCCAACGGGCGTCTTGACTTTATCTTTAGAAATCTCAGAGACATGGACCAGTCCTTCAATACCTTCCTCGAGCTGTACGAATACACCAAAATCAGTAACATTGGTGATTGCGCCTTCAATGATGGTACCAGAGGGATAGTTGTTGTAGGCTGCCTGCCATGGATCCGGCTCAAGCTGCTTGATACCAAGGGAGAAGCGTTCATGTTCCTTGTCAATTTTAAGGACAACGGCTTGAATGGTCTCGCCTTTGGAGTATTTTTCAGACGGATGTTTGATACGCTCAGTCCAGGAAAGATCTGAGACATGGATAAGACCATCAATTCCCTCTTCAATACCAATAAAGATACCGAAGTCGGTGATGTTTTTCACCTTTCCTTCAATAACGGAGCCAACAGGGTAATTCTCGGTGACCATATCCCATGGGTTGGGTTGCAGCTGTTTCATACCAAGGGAAATGCGTTTGGTCTCAGGCTCAATGTTCAGAACCATTATTTCGACCTCATCGCCCACAGCCACAATCTTGGATGGATGACGTGGTTTCTTGGACCAGGTCATTTCAGAGACATGGATCAGTCCCTCAACACCCTCTTCAAGTTCGATGAATGCACCGTAGTCGGTGATGGAAACAACGGTACCGACAGATTTCTCGCCGATGGGGAAACGCTCGGCAACGGTGGCCCATGGATCGGCCTTAAGTTGTTTTACACCAAGGGAGACACGGTCGTGATCTTTGTCATATTTAAGGACTTTAACTTCCAATTCCTGGCCAACCTTGTACAGTTTGGCAGGATGGGAGACGCGGCCCCAGGAAAGATCGGTGATATGGCAGAGGCCATCCATGCCGCCCATATCGATAAAGAGACCGTAATCGGTGATATTGGTAATGGCTCCTTTGATAATTTGTCCTTCCTGCAGGACCGAGCGCATCTTCTCACGAAGTTCGGCCCGAGCCTCTTCAAGGATGGCACGGCGGGAGATTACCACATTGTTGCGTTTACGGTTGAATTTAAGGATCTTGAATTCAAATGATTCTCCAATAAGTGCATCAAGATCTTTGACCGGTCTGAGATCAATTTGAGAGTAGGGGAGGAATGCGGGAACACCAATATTAACAGACATGCCGCCTTTGACACGGTTGTCAATTTTCCCTTCAATAGTACCGTCTGCCTCTTGGATTTCAGCAATTTTTTCCCATACTTTGATGGCGATGGCTTTTTCGCGGGAGAGTAAAAGTCCACCTTCGTCTTTGCGGCGTTCAACAAACACGTCAAAGGTGTCGCCGATATTGAACTCGGTGCCGCTATCCAGTTGGAATTCGGATTTGGCGATGTAACTTTCCGCCTTATCTCCGACATCCACAAGGACAAAATCGTCTACAGTTCCGATTACGGTACCGACGGCAACGTCTCCAACGTTAACCACCGTGTTGTTCTCTTCCATTTCGAAGAGCTCAGCAAAACTTAACTCTTCATCGTCTTGGGTTGTGTTGTTAATTTCCTCTGTCATTGTCTCTACTCGTCTCTGGTGGGTTGGCTTGCAACCCGGTGTTAAAGTAATATTTCAGCGATTTGGCACCGCCCCTTCGTAAAAGAAAGAAAGGTTACAGTGAAAACTGCAACCTTTTAACCATTAGGCATACGTTTCATTTGAGCAAATAAACTGTTCAAGAGAACTTTAAGCCAAATCAGGAAATATAACAAAAGAAAAATGGAAAGACAAGAACTTCCTGATGTTTGCCCATGAAAAAATGGTTGGTGCATAATGATGGACGTGCACTATTTGATCAGCGTTTTAATGATATCCTGTTTGCCCACCACTCCAATAACTGTTTTCCCTTCAAGTACCGGTAATGTGTGGATCTGTTTTTCGGCCATAATTGTTGCGATTTCGTCAAGTTTTGTGTCAGGGGTGATTGTTGTAACCTGCTTGCTGCAAATATCGGCAACAGTTGTTCCGGCCATCTTCTTGATTTCGCTCTCCATCTTGTCAGGGTTTTCCAGATAGAGAAACGAATCGAGGATGGTAAGTACGGTGGGAATATGTAGTTTTTTGGATTGATCAATAAGGTCACTTTCGGTAACGACACCCATCAACGTATTATCTACTGAAAGCACAGGGACGCCACCTATCTTTTTTTCAGTGAGGATTCTAGCGAGTTCCGTTACCGTTGTCTCCGCCTGTACCGAAATGACCTCTGTCGTCATAATTTCTTTTGCAGTAACCATTTGCTCTCCATGTGACAATTGATTTTGCTTTTAATAGCAGTATATCGCAGGTCCAATGGAATCTTCAAATGAAACTTGTGTTTGGCAGTATAAAGCTGATCCGTCCTTCTCTGCGTTGAACTCGAAAAAATTATTCTCAGAAAGACTCCTAGTTGGTGTATGTGCTAATTTCAGCCATAAGATTGCCGAAAAGTGCTTCATATTGAGGGATAGCCTTTCGAAGAACAATGGGGAGCTCCGGAAGTTCCCTTGAGTTGATCACCAGATTGGCGGAATAGGAGAGTGCTTCAAGATCATACAGGGTGGAATATTCTGCACCGACCAAGATATAAAAAATATAACGCCTCTTCTCCATGCGCATTTCACGCATAAACTGGTGAAAGGATGAGGAGCGCATGGCACCGTCCTCAAAATTTTCATGGAGAATGACGCTTGCAAAAATGTCGAACTGCATTCGTGCCATGGCGTGATTCCCGGATTCAGCAAATACTGCCTGATAGCCAATACTTTCAAAGGCCCTTGCTATGTGGTCTCGGTCTGCTCCCGGTTTGGCAAGAATAAGCGCCTGGGGGATATCTTCAACTATCTCCTCTTCTTCAAATATTCCCTCCTTTAACCACTTGATATCAGGCGGCATGGGAGGGGATATGTGACTGCCGACAGCGACATTTTCCTGTTTTTTTGCAGTAGATAGATGACCGGCATCAAGGGCAATGGATTCGTTACAATTTGGGCAATTCAGGCGGAGAACCCGGCCAGGGCCCAGTTGCTTTAGACCCTTTTTGATCTTATCATTGATGGTTAAACTTTTCTGGCAATTAGTGCATTGTATTTTCATCGTATTATCCTACCAACGGGTTTCTTCCTGCTCTTCCATTGCCAGCCCAGTAAGACTGGATGTTGCTTCACCCCGTGATGACTTAATATTGTCAAGGCCCCTGGCGATTTCATTTTTATAGGAACCATATCGCATGGCATTTTCTTCGGTAATAAGCTCAGATTCGTATAATTCCAGGATATGTTGGTCAAATGTACGCATATCCTTGGTGGTTCCTTCTTTGATGATATTGTAAAATGTCTTCTCTTCGTCTTCACCGTTTAAAATAAGGTCTTTTACCCGCAGGCTGGTACAGAGCACTTCCATGGCTGCAATTCGTCCACCACCCACTTTCGGAAGAAGGCGTTGCCCCACGACCCAGCGAATGGTGTCGGCCAGTCTGTTTCTGATTTGGGGCTGTTCCTCCTGCTCAAACATACCCAAGATTCGGTTGATAGTTTGTCCAGCGTCAATGGTATGAAGAGTGGAAAGAACAAGATGACCTGTTTCAGCGGCGGTGAGACCGATTTCCATGGTTTCCCTATCGCGCATCTCCCCCACAAGGATAACCTTTGGTGCCTGGCGAAGAGCTGCTCGCATACCTGAGGGAAAAGAGTCAAAATCGTTGCCAAGTTCGCGCTGGTTAAATGTCGCGCGCACATGGGGATGGATATACTCAATGGGATCTTCCAAAGTGACCACATGTACGGCACGTTCCATGTTGATGGAATGTAATAGTGCAGCAAGAGAAGTTGTTTTTCCACTTCCTGTTGCACCGGTAAAAAGGATCAGACCATTGAGTTCCGTTGCCATTTTGTTAAAAGAGTCGGGAAAATTCATCCCCCTGATTGTTGGAATGGCTGTTTCCAATTTACGAAGAACCGTGCTAAAACACCCCTTTTGGGAGAAAATATTGACTCGAAAACGGATTTGATCATTGAGGGCATAGGAGAGATCGCAGGAGCCTTTTTCCACAAGATCCCGGAGCAGCCGCTTGTTGTTGCCAATCAGGTTTAACGCGAAAACCTCCGCCTGAAAGGGTGTTATTGTACCAACAGGAGGAGAAACACGAACCGGCATTAATACACCCGCTGATTCAACCTGCAGTGTTTTACCCACGGTGATGTTAAGATCTGAAACATTCTCGTAGGCGGCAAGCATCGAGGTGATCCAGTATTCAATTTCTGTCTGTTTCATGTGCAAAAGCTCCCAAAAAAAATTACATGCCTTTATAATTTCATAGTATATTGTTATCGAAGGTACAAGAATATTCAAATATAATACAAAATAATCACAGGATTAAAGAAAAATGACGATTCCATTACGCAGTGATACCACGACAAAAGGGAGGAAGATGGCAGGTGCCAGAAGTCTTTGGCGTGCCAATGGGATGAGTGAAGAGCAATTTGGCAAACCGGTTATCGGGATTGTAAATTCTTTCACCCAGTTTGTCCCAGGACATGTGCATCTCCATGAGATTGGCCAGAACATAAAACAACAAATAGCAGAGCTTGGTTGTTTTGCAGCCGAGTTTAATACCATTGCCATTGATGACGGTATTGCCATGGGGCATTCCGGGATGCTGTATTCTCTTCCTTCTCGGGAGTTGATTGCCGATAGTGTGGAGTATATGTGCAATGCCCACACCGTCGATGCCATGATTTGCATTAGTAATTGCGATAAAATTACCCCGGGTATGCTGATGGCTGCCATGCGCCTTAATATCCCCACTATTTTTGTCTCCGGAGGGCCAATGGAGGCGGGGGTTGACGGAGATAAACGTTACGATCTGGTTGATGCCATGGTCATGGGTGCTGACAAGACGGTAAGTGATGAAGAGGTTGATGTTGTTGAACGATGCGCCTGCCCCACTTGTGGTTCCTGTTCAGGGATGTTTACCGCAAATTCGATGAATTCATTAAACGAAGCCCTGGGGCTTGCTTTGCCGGGAAATGGAACGATTGTAGCAACTCACAAGAATCGTCTACAACTTTTTCAGCAAGCGGCCAGTCGAATTGTTGCCATGGCGGAGGACTGGTATACCCACGAAGACGACTCTGTTTTGCCCCGCAGTATTGCCACGCGTGCAGCATTTATGAACGCCATGACCCTAGATATTGCCATGGGTGGATCAACCAATACAGTGCTCCATCTGTTGGCCATTGCCAACAGTGCAGAAGTCCCCTTTTCCATGCAGGACATTGATGCCTTGTCCAGGAAAATTCCAAACCTCTGTAAAGTCGCACCCTCTTCCCACTATCATATGGAGGATGTAAACCGCGCTGGTGGAATTATGGGAATCCTTGGCGAGTTAAATCGCGGAGGGCTTATCGATGGCAGTGTGAACCGAGTGGAGGGAGAAACACTCTTGGAGGTACTGGCCAAATGGGATATTGCAGCAGAGAGCTGTGACGATAAAGCCAAGGAATTTTATCTCAGTGCTCCTGCCCAAAGTGGAAGAAACTTGGACATGGGGTCTCAAAAGACGCAATACGAGGTCGCAGACCTTGATCGGCAAAAGGGGTGTATCAGGGATCTTGAAAATGCTTATTCCAAAGATGGCGGGCTTGCCATTTTATATGGGAATATAGCAGAAGATGGCTGCATCGTGAAAACTGCAGGAGTTGATCCTTCCGTTTTTACATTTACCGGAACGGCAAAGGTCTACGCTTCCCAGGAAGCTGCCTGTGATGCCATTCTTGACGGGACAGTGCAAGCAGGTGACGTGGTTATTATTCGTTATGAAGGGCCCAAAGGAGGGCCTGGGATGCAAGAGATGTTGTATCCCACCTCTTACTTGAAATCTGTTCATTTGGGGGCCGAGTGCGCGTTGGTTACGGATGGAAGGTTTTCTGGCGGAACTTCGGGACTCTCCATCGGTCATGTGTCACCGGAAGCGGCCGCTGGAGGGGCAATTGGGCTTGTCCAGGATGGGGACACCATAGAGATTGATATCCCTGGGCGAAAAATAAATGTGCTGTTAAGCAAAGAAGAGCTTGATGCCAGAAGGGATGCGGAAATGCAGAAAGGAAAAGATGCGTTCTCTCCCGTTGGGCGAGAGCGGTATGTATCCCAGGCTCTAAAGGCCTACGCCAAGTTGGCAACTTCTGCTGATAAGGGTGCGGCTCGTCAGTTTATTGAATAGCCGGTTTGTGCTTTTTCACTGTTGGAGCTCTTGCAAATGTAGAAATACTGCTGATTATGGCCAGGTATATTGATATTGACACATGTCCATATCTTCTGTAGACTGTTCGCCTGCTTGATCATCCGCGATACGTAGAATTTTATTAAATTTTTTAAATATATTATAAAAGGGTGAAGGTATGAGTAAAAACAATGTGATAATTGCTCTGGTTGTTCTCTGTCTTTTGGGAACGATTTGGGGGTCGGTGAAAGATAAAAAGAGTGCAGTCCTTGAAAGACAGCTTGCAGAGATGCAGGCGCAGCCACATGCTACTTCCGAAGAAGCCACAGCCCCCGTGGGACGTGATGGGGCCCTGGATGCTGCCAAAAAAGAAGTTGAAGATTTAACTGCCCAAAATAAAGAACTGTTGGCTAATGCTGCGACCTTAAAAGGGACCATCGCCAGCCTGAAAGAAGAGATTAAAGAATCTGATGGTGGTGCTGCCGCAGTTTCTGCGATGCAGGAAGAACTTGATAAATCCAATGCCAAAGTGAGCGAACTTGAGGCGGCGGTAGCTGCTGCAAAGGCAGATCTTGCCGATAAAATTGCGGCTCTTGCTGCTGCGGAAGCAGCAATTGCTGAGCTTGAGGCAGTGAAAAGCGGCCTTGCAAATTCCATCGATAGCTATAATGAGAAGGGGCAGGAGCTTTCTACAAAGCTTGAGAATAGTGAGCAGCGGGTTGCTTCCCTTGAGAAAGCTTTGGAAGAGCGGACAAAGCTGCTGGTGGAGAATGGTCAGGAACTGTCCCGTACCAAACTTAATATGAACGTGTTGCTTTCTAAGATTGCGGCCCAGAATAATTCCCTTGCCATCCTCGAAGAGACTCGTGTTGCCCTTGAGAAAGAACTGGCAGAAAAATTTACTGTTATTGAGGGAATGCAGAGCGAAGAGGCTGAAGAAAGCACTTCTGAAGAGAGTGCTGCCAAAGAGACTGAAACTCCGGTAGCCGAAGAAGGTAAAGCTACGGAATGATACGGTTCTCTAATTCTGGCCAGACACTGTAATGACAAAAAGCTGTCTTTCTCTTTTGGGGAAGGACAGCTTTTTTTATGTCTGGTATTGCTAAGTTGGGAACATAAAATACACCAGAGGAAGTTATGAAAGTAGTAGATTGTAAAGGCTTGAACTGTCCTAAACCGGTACTTGAGACCAAAGCATTTCTTGAAGAAAATGTGGGAGAGTCTGTTGTCGTAATTGTTGATAATGAGGCCTCTCGTGAGAATGTTTTGCGATTTGCAAGAAGCCGAGGCTGTAGGGTAAGTGTTGAGGAAAAGGATGCCGGGAGCCACCATATTACCATTGAACCAGGGGATGCAACACCTGAAAAAGCAAGCTTTCGCGCTGAAGATTACGTATGTGAATTGCCTGCTGGAAAAAATTTGGTCTACGTGATTCCCGCTGACGGTATGGGGCGTGGCTCCGATGAATTGGGGTGGGGATTGTTGCAGACATTTGTCAGCACCATTCCAGAAGTTGAACCACTTCCTTCACATATTATTATGTACAACGGTGGAGTAAAACTGGCGGCCACAGAGAATAAGGCACTTGAAACCTTGCAAAAACTCGAGAAAAAGGGAGTGAAAGTGTGGTCCTGTGGTACCTGCCTTGAATTTTTTCATCTCGAAGACCATTGTCAGGTGGGCACTATCACCAATATGTATGATATTATGAACACCATGGCCTGTGCTGGAAAAGTGGTGTCGCCCTATTAGTGCTAAGGAAGTGACGACTCCGATCGAAGAAATTGCAGCACATTGTGTTAACTGTACTCTTTGCGTGAAGGAATGTGCGTTTTTGCAAGAGTATGGATCGCCACAAAAGCTTGCTACGCAGTGGCTTGCAAAAGAGGATGATGAATCCCTTTACCCTTTTTCCTGTAGTCTCTGTGGCTTATGTCATGGAGTGTGCCCCAAGAAGCTTGATCCGTCTGCCATGTTTCTTGCCATGCGGCGTCAATTGGTGGCAAGGGGAGTTGGTGGATTAACACAGCATAAGACCATCCGTTCCTATGAGCGGCGGGGAAGTTCTTCTCTGTTATCCTGGTACTATTTCCCACCGGGCTGTGAAACAATTTTTTTTCCAGGGTGCGCATTACCCGGAAGCCGCCCGCAGACAGTGACTAGCATCATATCGATATTGCAGGAGAACGTTCCAAATATCGGTTTTGTATTTGATTGCTGCACCAAACCTTCCCATGATCTTGGAGAGCAGCACTATTTTCTGGAGATGTTTGGTGCACTTTGTACAATATTACAGGATCAAGGAGTGAAAAAGGTGTTGCTTGCCTGCCCAAATTGTCACCGGATTTTTAGTGAATACGGAAAGATGTTTGAGGTTGAAACACTCTATGACTTCTTTTCGGAACAAAAAATCTTCCGCAGTGAGCTTTCTCAGGAAGTAACGGTCCATGATCCCTGTGGAATACGACATGAGCAAGCTGTACAGCAAAGCGCCAGAAAACTTGTGCGCCAGCAAGGGCTTAGCATCCAGGAAATGAAACATACAGGACGAAAGTCACTTTGTTGCGGAGAAGGTGGGTCGGCTGGATATGTTCGGCCTGATTTGTCAAAACAGTGGACAGCAAAACGGGTGGAAGAGGCTGCGGGGAGACTGGTGGTGACGTACTGTGGAGGCTGTACGCATATTTTAGGAAAAAAAACAAAAGTTGTTCACCTACTCGACCTGCTGGTGGCACCAAAAGAGACCATTCGGGGAAGAAGAAAAGTGAACAGAGCACTTCTTATTTACTGGACGCGTTTTTGGCTTATCCAAAAATTTAAAAGACGATTTGTTGGAGGTGTTAGAGGAAATAGGAAGAGTCTATTACCCTCCTAGCCAAGCGTTACCCGTCCATTTCCATAGACCCGTTTCCGGAATCATCTATCTGAATAATCTTGTTTATTTTGGCACCGGACTCCCAGAGCGCATCGACCAGTGTATCGATATTTCTTCCGTTGACGCGGATGGTTAAGAGTTGTTGGCTTGTGGAGTAGCCACCATATAAGCAGAGGCTGTTGATACACACGTTCTCTGTCCTACAGCAATGAATCACGTTATAAAAACTTTCCTTCTTTTTGGGGATAAGCATTTCGATTCGAGTATCACCGTCTTTGCCGGCCATTATTGCCTGAAATGCCGCAAAGATATCTGTTTCAGTGATAATTCCCACCAAAGAGTCTTCTTCCACCACCGGGATCCCGCCAATTTTATGTTTTTGGAGTATACGTGCCACCTCTTCTAAGGGCGTCATTTTGGTGACTGTGAGCGGATGGGTGGTCATAAATGATGCGACTTTTCCCTGTTCTCCGATTATATGATCCTCAATACCGGTAGTGTTTAAGGGTGATGGTAAGGCGTTTAACAGATCCTCGCGGGTGATAATGCCTTGTAAAATTCCATTGTCAGTCACTGGAAGATGCCGAAAACCATGCTGTTCGAGGAGTACTTTGGCGGCTTTAATGGAAGTATCGGGCGCAACCTGTATAACATCACTCTTCATCCAAAGTTTTGTGAACATCTATCACCCCTTACACAAATTATAACGCTGACTCTGAAAAACGATGCTTTTTTTTATCTAAATAAAACCGAGTGCTTGTTCTGTCACGGCGTATGATCATTACGCTGTTGGCAATTTGTATCTTTGTCCCGGAAAAGAGCGTTCCATGGATAGCAATTGAAATGGTGCTGATATCAGTTACATCTTCCGGGATAAGATCAATCTTGTTCATCTCCCTTTTGAGGAATTTAATGTGATTTTCCAGTGATTTTCGTTTGTTGATTTTTTTTTCCATGCCAAAGCGCTGCAGGAAAAGGGTCAGCTCTTGGTTGCATTCCTCTAACTGATGGTCAAGGGACATGTAGCGAAGATATTTTGCCGGTGAAACACCGGCGGCAAGCAACGTTTTTGGGGATTTCTGGGAACCAACCGTACCAAGGCTTATACTGCCACCGCAGAGGAGTTCGCTCGTCATAATCTGACTTTCTTTTGCGCAGCGAATATCTCCATTGGCAACTATTTTTGTATGATACGCCTGCTTACGAATAACCACATTTCCTTGGGCTCGTAGTTTCCCATGTTCCATAAAGGTAAAGTCAGCGTCCCCTTTGACATTGACCGCACATTTTTGACCGAGAATACCACCCTTGACCACAAGATTACCATGGCATTTGATTTTGGCAGATCTGATATTTCCACCAAGGAATAGGTCTCCGCGGGTATGAACCTTGAATCCGGGGAGGATGGAACCCTTGATTTCCATAGCATTCTGCGATTCAATATTGCCGGTATTGTAATCAATGTTCCCGGAAATAACCTGTTTTGCACATACTTTGAGAGAGTTTTCACCCACCATGGAGAGCACGCCGTTTTTTTTGGCAGTTATGACTCCGCTTTGTTCATCATAATTGGCATCGTCGGAAACGTTAACAGGCAGGTTTCTGCCAGGGATTTGTCCCACCGTCTCTTTGCAGATATTAATCCCGGGTGTTCCTTCCGTTGCTGGAATATGGATGGCAATGGTTTGTCCTTTTTTTACTCCCACAAACATCTTGCGTTCTCTAAAATCAATGGTGCCATCTCCTAACACTTTCCCAGGAAACGGGCCGACCTCTATGGCAAAGCGGAGAAAGCTATCTTTCCCATCTATGGGCGGTATCCCGCAGGCAATTCGGGCCTCTATGGTTTCGGATGCGTTTTTGTTTCTCTCAAGGAGCGATTGGATATGATCTTCGTTGAAACCAAAACAGATCTTATTATTGTGCAGTATGGTAATAATTTGCTCGACGGTGAGCGCTTCCATGGAAACGGGTGGGCAAAGACTAATGGTTGCCGTCATCTTATCTCTTGGAATATGGCAGAGAGGGAAAACGGTGACCAGTAGCTGATCAATCCCTTTTTTTACACTTTTTGTTATCTGCGGATAGCCATCAATCCGGCTAAAGATTTTTGTTTCGTCTTTTCCCAAATAGGTGTTTATCCCCTCAAGGAGTTGGCAGGGAGGTGGTTCTTGCTGCGGATCTGTGGAAGGAGAAAGGCGAACAAGGGGTGAATTTACGGTGACAAGTTCTGGGTATTGTTTTTTTGCACCATCTGCGACACTAAGCTCTTTTGTCGCAAACAAAATCTCCGGGATAAGATGGTGTACTACAGCTTCCTTCGTTTCTTCATGGGCCATCAGATGCTAATCATCCTTGTTCCCCTGGACGAGTTCCTGGAGCCAGGAGCGGCAAGCATTAAGCTTCTTCTTTTTTAAGAGCCGGGGAAGTATTTGTACACTCGCTTCTTCAAAAGGAATAGTGACTGCGGGATAAATGGAATTGCATTTGAGGATATGATACGCATCAGCACTTTCTATCACTTGACTGATTTCCCCTTCATCAAGGGCAAAAAGAGCTAAGTTAAGCGCATTGCAAAGTTCTCCTTTTACGATAATCCCTAGCTTTCCGCCTTCTTTTCCGGTCTCGCACTCGGAAAAATTTCTTGCCTCTTCGGCAAAATTTTGCGGATGATGGCAAAGCCGATCATGGATTGCAGTGATGGTATGTAAAGCCTGGTCAAAGCCTTGCGAAGGGGTGGCAAAGAGCTGGATCAAAGAGGCATCGCGGCGCTCGGGTTTATTAAACAAGCTATAATGGCTTTTGTAATAGCGTAACATCTCAGAAGGTTTGACGCTTTTTACAGAGGAGGCGACTCTGGCAAGTATGGTCTCTACGCGAAGGTCATTGTTGAGCGCTGCAAGATACTCATCATAGGAAAGGTGGTTGGCCTTAAGCATGTCAAAAAATGTTTCTCTGTCCGGATATTCTGCAATGATTCCGCTGATGGTCCACTGTAAAATCGATTGGGGAATAACGACGCTGCACGCCTCCTGAGAGGCCAGAATAACCTGGTGAAGAAGCATTTCCTCATTGGCATTTTTGAACACCTGGTTATATTCATCGTCCGTCAGGTTATTGCTGTTTTTTTTGAAATCTTGTGCAGCAAACTTCATCAAATGAAAAGAGAGTTTAGGATTAGTCTTTTTATAATGTTTTTCCGGCTGCATACGATTTTTAATCCTGTTTCACAGTGCCAATTCTTGTGGATGCTGATGATCAAAACAGTGTGTATGAAACACCTCTACTCCCATTTATTGTATCGTATGAGGCTTTTGAAACAAACTCTTTTTTAAGAAAGTTCTTTTTTTGCTGGAAACACAGAAATGCAGGTAGATAAAGGAAGAATATTGCATGAAACCCTAGCGTGTTTACAGGGTCTTGAGCCCGATCAGGGGCTCCTTTTGCAACCATTTAAAAAGGACAGATCCGTTTGCATCAGCTTTTTGGATGGTGCGGTTGCTGTCGTTGAAAAGGGATTTGTTGAAAAGGAGTATTTGGTGGGGAAGAAAAAAATTAAAAAGCTGTTGAAAGGTATCTGCAAGCGGGAGTTTCCAAGGAGCAATAAAATATGGTTGCAACAGCTTTCCAGTCAGGAGCTTGCTTTGTTTCTTTCATCTAAAAGAAGGTAGTCTCCGCCACCCTATCTGCGTAAAATTGATGCATTCAGCAGCTTACAAAACGGCTGGCGGCGGCGGTGCAAATGGGACAACGATCAGGTCTGTTACCCTCTTTAATAAATCCACAAAAAGAACAGATATGATAGCTTCGTTTTTGCGTATCTTCGCTAAGCTTCTTGTAGAGGTTTTGATGCATCTGCTCCACCCGGGCAGACTGCGAGAATGCTGCCGCCATTGCCCGTTCTTTTTCCTTGCGGGCGATCTCTTCTGCTTGCTTGTATTGCTCGATTAGCTCAGGGATCTCTTCTTCGAATGCTCCCCTGGCGTTGATGGTTGTTTTCTGAATTTGTCCCCGTAATTGAAGCAGAAAACGTCTGGCTTGTGCTTCTTCTGAGATGGCAATGGCCTGGAAGAGGGTCGCAAGTGCGTTATTACCATCCTGTTGCGCCCGAAGAGCATATATTTTTTTTCTGGCAGCACCACGTGATGTTTGTAAAAATAAGAGTTCAAGCTGATTTCGGGTTTGTTTGTTCATTTACAAAACCTCCTCAAAATAGTTTGTAGATAAAGGGTAGGGTAATAAACGCTGCCAGAATACCATAGGCGGCCAATGCCGAGCTGAGTCGCGGTTTGAGACCAGCAATGGAGGCCAGTGCTCCGGCGGTTACCATGGGGGGCATGGCCGTTTCAAATAAAGAGACTCGCGTTGCTTGGCTTGTGAGGTGCAGTATTTTACAACAGTATATAAAAAGAATGGGGGTTACTAAGAGTCTGATAATAAGTCCACTTGCCAGGGGCAGGAGTTCCTCTTTGGCGAGTAACAGTCGCATCTGAAAGCCAATGGCCACCATAACCACAGGAACCATTGATGCGGCAGTCATGGATAAAAAGCCAGTGACCCATTTGGGATAGGCGACACCATGCAGACAAAGTGCGAAAAGAAGGGCTAAAAATGGTGGAAAGAGAAGCATCCTCTTTACGGTGGATAAGAAATTTGGTTTAGCCTGGGAACTGTAAAGCGCAAGGATAAGCGTTCCGTAGGTGGATAATGCCAAAAAAGAGCCGAATTGGTCGTAGAGAACCGCATAAGAAATTCCGGCTGGGCCAAAAAAACGTTCCACCATGGGGATACCTAAAAACGATGTGTTACCAAGGGGCACCATAAGGAGGAGGGATCCTGTGATATCCCTTGAACAGCGAAGCATTTTGCATACAAGCAAGACTGCCATAGAAGAGAAGAGTATCACCGCCCAGGGCATAAGGAGCGGTGAGATGATGTCTTTGTTAAAATGGAGTTTTTGCACCTGCTGTAAAGTGAGCGCAGGTAAAGCAATATAGATGACGTAGAGGTTCAGAATTTTATCTGTCTCTTTTGGAAAAGCGGGGAGGTGACGTAAAAGTTGCCCCAAGGACATAAGGACGAAAATGGGCAGTACGGTTTCCATAATGACGCTATTATAACAAAGTTGTTAATGAGTACAAGAAATTGGAATGGTCGGTGCCTTCTCTTTACATGCTTATTCTGCTTTTTTCAGCCAAAAATTCTGACTGATTCCCACACCAATAAAAATAGTGACTCCACCAAGATACTGGATGAGGGAAAATACTTCATTAAAGATTAACCAGCCAAGCCCCATGGTGAAGAGTGGAATAAGGTTTATGTAAACGGCTGTTTTCCCGGCATCCATAAGTGAGAGGGCAAAGTTGTAGAGGCCAAAGGCCATAACCGTTACAAAAAGTCCCAAATAGACAATGGCACTTGTTGAGAGAAGTGTGAAACTCTGTGGCAGGGGAACAGTGGGGAGTAGTAGAAAAGGGGCAAAAAAGATGGTGCCAATAAGTGCCTGGAATGCAGTTATAAAAAGGGCAGGATACCGGTTACAGAGACGTTTGGCAACTATTGTGTATGCCGTTGCGCATATCATGGCAACAAGTTCGTAAAAATTTCCAAGTAGCGGATTGGGGGTTTGTGCGCTGTTTTCTCCGCCAAGGCTGAGAACAATTGCTCCAGACATGGCGAGGAAGAGGCCACTATAATTTTGCAGAGAAAACTTTTCGGCTAGAAGAAAGGCAGAACTTATTGAAACCAATAGGGGAAGCATAGTAGTAATAACAGAAGCCTGTGAAGCGGAGGTGTTTTTCAAGGCGAGGGCTTCAAAAATAAAGTATAGACAGGGTTCGGCCAGTGCCAATATGATCAAGAGTTTCCAGTCTCCTTTTTGCACATTGACTCGTTTTAATCGTGGCCAAAAACAGAGAAAGGCCGTGGTGGCGATGAGCATTCTCCCAAATATAACGACCATCGGGTGAAAGGTGACAAAGGCCAGCTTGAGTGCAATAAAGGAGCTGCCCCAAAGAAACATTGCCAACAAAAGACAAAAAGGGGCCAGTAGGTGAGAGTGTTTTGTGTTCATGTAACTGGAAAGAACAGCTGGTAGTATAAGTTAAATGTCTAACAAGATGAAATTTTTGAACAAAACAGTATGGATCAGCTTCCATACACCCTTGCCATAAAGCCGGTCAGGATATAGAGTCTGGCCAGAAAGTCAATAAATAGTTTGATAACCCATTATTTCAATATACATATCGATGCAGCGCAATAATTCTCTTTCTAAAAAGATTGGAGCATTTTTTCTAACCCTTATTTTCCTGATGCTTATTCCTGTAGTGTCCTCTGCCAGAATCCCGGACAAGGGCTATAAGACCACGGTGGAGGCATTTTCCCAGGTTGTTTGTGCAGATGACCAACTGTTTTTATATAAAAAAGATATCATCCGTTCGCTGGATTATGTCAATAAACGCGCTCTTCGCGCCTTTGCCGCAATTGAGTGTATCTCACCAAAAGAGTTGATTAGCACCCTGGAAAGACTGGTCTATGAAAAAATCAGTTTTGATAATTTGTTACTCCTTGAGCATTTTGTGCGTCTTGAAGGGTGCAACGCGCAGCTGGCGTGGCAGTTTCTGGAAGAGCTTGCAAGTCTTGATTACACCAAAGGCAGAGTGATGCTTGGTTTCGAACTGGTTGATGTCCTCTCCGCAGGGGAGCTCTTGGCCTATATCCCGCGTGTGAAGTCACTGACTGAACCGGCAGCTTGGGCATTGAAGGCCTTTTTGCTCCTCCCTGGATATGAAAAAGAGGATCTTGCGACGGCTGTTTCCACCATTGAAGGGATGAACGACAGGCAGCAGTGGGCGGTGGAACAGTGCTGCCGGATGAAAGGGATCAACGCCTATCATGCATTGCGTATCATCAAGTTGTTACCAAACCTTTCCAGGACGGATGTGTGGAATGCAAAGGGACTTTTTAAGCAGGAAATCTCGCCACAAGCAGCATTTACCTGGGTGCAAAACTATTTTCCACAAAAAAAAGAGCAAAAAGAGTTGCTCTTTTTTTCGATGACACCTGCAAAGAAGGCCGTTTTGCTACATGGGCTTGCTGAGTCATCCGACTATCTAACCTGGAAAATTAATGATCTTCATTCGATCACCGACAGAAATGGGCAGGAATTTTCTGCCGCTACGTTGGGTGGTAGTTCCGGCAATTTTTTAAGTACACTCTTTGGACGTCTTGATTGGGTGACGCAGACGAAATTCAAAACTGCTTTTTACCAGGCACTTAATGGCGGTAAAAAGCAAACAGCAATCAACGTCCTACGAAGGGCAACAGGCAGAGCCCGGGTGCAGGCCGGTCTTGATATTACCACCATGCATATCTATATCCTGCTATCAAAGGGAAGTGATCTTTACGACTCGTCCTTTCGGGATATTCTGGTCCCTATCATCAAAGACAGGATTGATGCGAATTTTCATGGTAACCTCTTGCAATTTCTCTTGGAAGTTGATCCGCAAAATAACCACGTTTCTGATTTTATTATCAGTTTGGCGCAGCGGGGAAAACTTGCTGTCTTTTTCCCGGCAGATCAGGATGAACAGAAACGGGTGCTTGATCTGGTGACCGAGTCAGCTTTTCAAGATGAAAACAGTCTTATTCTCTTTTCCGCCACATTTACCAAACTACTGGAGACCATTGAGCCGGCAACCAGGAGTTACCTTATTGCCAAGATGCTGGAAGCCATTCGAGATGAGAATACGATATTTACCATTCAACTAAGGGTAATATTACAATATTATTTGCAATATTATTCAAATTTTGTCAGTGA
>JBNKKR010000052.1:0-23490 GCA_050291935.1 Desulfocapsaceae bacterium
ATATTCGTCGGGTATTATTTTAATTATGATCTCTTCATGAGGTATTGACATTGTATCTTCCTATTTTGATGCCCAACGCCTCACATCACCAGCAGTAAAAAGCAAAGCGAGGGACGAGCGTCGCTTTCTACTGTCTGAGTGCATGTGTTTGTTAGCCACTATGATAGTTTATGATCATCAATTGCATTAACGAATTCTTCTTGAGTACTAAACTGCGCTACATTCGCTAGCAATTGAATATAGAATATCCAAACCTGCATCATGAACTCTGAGATCAGCTTTAACTCTGATGAGGTATGACCATGATGTAAATATCTTGATCTCACGCCATATATAGACTTGATCATTTTTATAATGGCTTTTCTCTTGGTGAGTTCCTGCGCAGTGAAAACAGCTATTCGTTCTGCTAAATTCTGTTGTATTGGTTCATTCTCATTCTTTAGTAAAATACTCTCAAGTGACGACAGCATATATACCACCTTCTCGACAGGGTCGGCTGTAAATGCTGATTTAGAGTACAAGAAAATGGCATTGAGAGTTGATTTTTCAAAATCGGTAGGCGAGTCTGACACTAGTAATGAAGAGATAGTATCTAGACCTGTTTTTTGTATTTCAATTATATCTCTCTGCCCAAGTCTCCAATACTTTGCTGATGCCTTATCTATGATACCGCTTGTCATTTGGAATGTATCTTCGTCATTCACAAAAAATGTAGTTGACTGCGCAATAAGTTCGGAGCCTTTTATGTTTGAGACACATTTGATGTCTGGCATTAAGGTTGCTCCTGAAAATATCCCTAAAACAGCAGTGATTTTTTGCGCTTCCTCAAGCGCATAATCATTGGCATACTCAGGTTCAGATGTTGTTGTAGTTACAACAGCGGCTAAGCCTTGATAGTCTTTTCGGATTTTCTCAAATAACTTTAGAGCATTTTCTTTGTTCTCACCGGCCAATACCTCAACTTTTGCTGCCCACTTATCTATTACAGTTTTAGAAAAAGGGCGTATCTCTGAGCCTGCGACTGTGAATGCTGTTTCAACTTCAAGGTTCGCAATTGGAATCCATGATGTGATTGTTTTAATAACAGTACTAGCTTCAGCATCCAGGTGCTCAATAAACAAATCCGGCACATTGAGGCCTCTGTATTTCTGGGAGACCCATGAAAAAAGCTTTTTTTCCACAAAAGATAAGCTAAGCACACTTCGTACTGCTGCTAAAGATTGTATCCGTTCAGCAATTTCACGTAATTCAGTATAATTACTTTCGCTAAGCCCAAATCTTTTGTCATTGAAATGAAAGAACTGCTGAATGGTATTACCACGATAATCTGATGTGGCCACTTCTATTTCGCCGATAATGTCTTTGTCGGTAATTGATGCAGCCACATGCAAGTCAGAGTTGAATGAGCTTTTCTTTTGTTTTTCGATTGGAAACTCTTCAACCAGATCAATTAGTCCACTAGCCTTTTTATTGAAATTACTTGCGGCATTTGGATGGATGTTGAGATTCATCATTTTTCCTTGCATTGGCTAACAGTGAAATATACAGAATGGGCCAATATGGCGTTAGACATATTCTGTGTATTGGCTGTTTTTATCATCCCGTATATCAATAATTATTTGATTATAAAGAAATACGTAACACACGAAAAACAATATAGCAAACGAAACAAACTCCATCCGACAGTTTCAAAAGAAATAGTATTTTTCAACAAAAAATATAGTCACAATTTCGTGGTTGGATATTCTGTGTATAAGGTATTACGTCGCTATTTTCCTGGTAAAAAGCAATCGTAAAAGTTGAGGGAAATATTCTTGCTGGAGGTCGTGGTGCAATGGGACTTGAGGGTATCGGCTACCACACTGCCACGGGAGGAAAAGCAATGGATTAAAACAGGGCCATGCTGCCCGCAAAACCTAACGCTTAAAGGTTTTGTGGGCAGCATGGTGTTTGTCAAATGGCTATTGATTCAGTATTATTCCTCCAAACCAAGCCCTTTGCGTTTTGCTTTTATTCGTTCATCGATCAGGTCTGCTGCCTTAAACGGATCCGGCTCTATGGCAAAACATGCACCAACTATATCGTCTAATCCGCTGAGTGCCAAATTGGTAACAACAGGTGATCCGGTAATATTTGGTGGATGACCAAGGTGGGTATAAATACCTGATGCAACAGCATAGGTTCCAATGGTTGCGGCTTTTTCAGAATACCATTCCGGGGATGAGGCCGCCAGGGGTAGATCTGAGATGGAAACGCCTATTTCATTGGCAAGCAGTGCTGCAAGTTGAAGGATCCTTGCATTATCCACACAACTTCCCATATGCACAACCGGTGGAATACCCAAGCTTCCGCACACTTCCTTAAGCCCAGGTCCTGCCTGTTCAATGGCCTCAGGCACAAGAAGCCCCGCCTTTCCTGCTGCTGTTGTTACACAACCGGTGACAATCACCAGGATATCTTTTTTTATGAGTTCCCGGGTTAGGTTTACATTGCAATAATCATGTTGGTATTTTGGGTTATTGCAGCCAACTATACCAACCGCCCCCCTGATTTTACCCGCTTTTATCGCATCAATCAGTGGTGTCAACGAACCACCCAGAGCCTGCAGTAAGGCTTCGTTGGAAAACCCGGTCATAATATCAACGGGAGTATCCGGTATCTCCACACGCTCGGGATTACGCAGCCCATAGCGTTCAATGGCCATCCGCACCACCTTACGCGCCTGCTCCATTCCGTTATCCATTTCAAAACGAACATGCTCCGCTCCGGTGAATTTGGCTTTATCTGCGGTGGTGATCATTTTGGTATGATAACATTTTCCAACCTGTACAAGACTTGGCATAATACACTGATAATCCACAACAATAAGCTCAACTGCTCCAGTGACAATGGCCAGTTCAGTCATAAGATGATTCCCGGCCATGGGAATTCCCTGACGCATCATCAGCTCGTTTCCGGTACAGCAGAGGCCCGCAAGGTTGATGCCACTAGCACCTTTTTCCGTGGCAAGCGCCACCAACTCCGGTTCATTAACCGCTTCCAGTATTTTCTCTGACACTATGGGGTTATGCCCATGGACAAGAATATTGACCTGATCCTTTTTTAATACACCAAGGTTCACCTTCGCCTTCCGAGGTGAGGGTGTACCAAAGAGAATATCGGAGATTTCTGTTGCAATCATCGACCCTGCCCAACCATCGCCGAGGGACATACGTGCGCCCTGCAGCAGTGTGTTGGCGGCATCGTTATCACAACCCATATGGGTGCGATGCATCATCTCCGTGATCTCCCGGTCCACGCCCCTTGGCATTATTCCAAGCTCTTCCCAAAGCGCTCGCTGCTTTTCCGGTACCCGTCCCACAAAACCGGTTTCCTCGCGCCTGGTTCCAAAACTCTCAAAGAATTCATCGGCAAGCTCTTTAGCGACGTCCAGTAGTTCACGCCCTTCGGTATTGATTCCAAGCTCCCCGGCGATGCGAAGCATTTTCTCCTCATCTTTGATCTGATAGTCCTGAGTTTCTCCATGGGCCACTGCGTGAAATGCCTCAATACAATCACGACCATGGTCAGAATGGCCAGCAGCACCACCGGCCAGAAATCTTCCGAAATTGCGGGCAACAATAACATCAGCATCGGCTCCACAAACCCCTAACGGGGCTTTTTTACTGATACGGCAGGGCCCCATGGTACAGATACGGCAACAGACACCCGACTCACCAAATGTACAGTGAGGGGTCTGGTCATTCAACCTGTCCCAGGCTGTTTCAACTCCATCACGTTTTGCCTTGCGTAGCATTTCGTGGGCATCCTTCCAGATACTCATTTCTTCAACTTTTCTTTCTTCCTGTGCCATGTGCATCCTCCTGTGTTCATTATATAGTGATCGTGTGTATCACACTATTCTTCCAATGAAATTATATCGACAAATGGAAAAAAGTACTGTCAGCTAGCTGACAAAGATTGCTTTTTTTAGTGGACGGAGGGAAAAAAGTACGTCGTCTTACCTATACTTGTCCGTAGTTGCGTAAAAAATCTACGTTAGGGATGTAGTAGGTATCGCGTGCCCTTTTTTCAAGGGCACCTTCTTTTAGCATGGAGCCGATAATGGTAGAAACAGTTTGCCTGGACGAACCGATTATTGCTGCAAGTTGGGTATTGGTCAGCTTTAGCTGGATGGTGGTTCCAGTGGAATCTTTTATGCCATTGTGTTCCACCTCATAGAGGAAAAAATCAACAAGGCGTTGCTTAATATCCTTAAAGACCAGACTATCAATGATTGAAAAAGATTGCTTCAGCAGCTCTCCAAGTATGCTGATAATGGTTTTGGAAAGAGCGGGATGGCTCGCCATATAGGCATGCAGACGCGCCGTAGGCATAACAAGAAGTGTTACATCATCCAGCGTTTCCACATGGGCCCTGGTATGGCTTGCGTAAATATCACCGGGCTCTAAAATGGCGAGGGAAAAATCCTTATCTTCAACGGCAAGATATAAACGAATACGGCCTTCTTTTACTATAAAGACAATATCATCCTCATGGCCCGGGGCATAAATAAGATTTCCCTTCTTGTGCTTAATGCTGGTGAACTCTGCCAGCAAATTACCATTTTCCGGCTTTTTGAGTTCGGTCAGTAAATTTATTGATGATAATTTAGTTTTCATCTGTCACGAAGAGGATAAAACGCAGCAACGTGCCTAGTCAAATAAAATCAACACCTTACTGGTGATATAATTCGCTTCTCAATTGCAAATTAGCCTATAGCAGTCTCCCTAAAACTGCAACAGCAAAACTGACCATAGAAAACAGGATTTACAATATTACGCAATTGCTATAAAATAGACTTTATAGCAAAGCCAAAATAGTAAAAAGTCAAACTTACAATACAGCCCTATGCTACCAGCGATCATAAGACAAGCATCTGCTTTTATACTTGCCAGAAAACAACCACTATATCAGCGCTTCCTGCACAACCATATCGATTTTAGCGAACCTCTAATAGGTATCAAGGGCGCAAGAGGAAGCGGCAAGACAACGATAATGCTGCAATACGCACAACAAAAGCAAATTCCAAGAGAGAAAATACTTTATGCGGCATGTGACCACCCCGCCATGGTTGATGTGGATCTGTACCAAATGGCCCAAACGTTTTTCCAGGAAGGGGGAAAACTGCTGCTTATTGATGAAATTCACAAGCATAAGGGTTTTGGATCCGCCCTAAAAGCCATCCGCGATACCTTTGACTTACAGATTATCTTTTCAGGCTCATCAGCAATCCGCATTGACCAGGAAACCACAGATCTCTCTCGGCGGGCAGCACTTTATGAACTACCGGTATTGTCGTTACGTGAATTTATTGAGATAGAGACTAATTCAAATTTTCCAAGCTTTAGTCTGGAAGAAATAACTGGTGATCATCAAGCCATTTCTGCCAAAATATGCAACAGGATTCGTCCTATCGAATATTTCAAAAAATATCTGCAATATGGTGCCTACCCCTTTTACCGTGAGTCACTACCGAGTTATACCCAGAAACTCCTTGAAGTGATCAACATCACCATTGAATCAGACCTCAGCACCCTCTTCAACATTGAACCAGCCAAGATCGATAAGCTCAAAAAGATATTGTACATGCTGTGCTCCACGCCTCCAGTAGAATTAAACAAGTCAAAAATCAGCTCAGCAGTAGGTACATCATGGCCGACACTGGCAAAATATCTTGAAAAGATGCAGGCTGCCAGCCTACTTAACCAGATCCGTGCTGGTTCAGGCATGCGAGCTGTCAACCGCCCGGACAAGTTGCTGCTGAATAACCCCAACCTCTTCTATGCATTATGCGCGAGCCCCAATATTGGCTCCATTCGCGAAACATTTTTTGTCTCCCAACTTGCACATGCTCACCAGATTCATTACCACAATCAAGGAGATTTTATCGTGAATGACCAATACATTTTTGAAATCGGCGGGGCCTCAAAAACAGCTACCCAGCTTGGTGACCAGAAAAAAGGCTATGTAGTTGCTGATGATATTGAGATCGGGGCACCAAAACAGATCCCCTTGTGGGCTTTTGGAATGATGTATTAGTTGATGCTACTTCTCTTATTCTGAGCACAAACCACGGGTCGCAAACGCGCTAACCAACACATTTGTGTCCAAAAATATTCTCATGATATCTGTGACATAATATCCTCATCAGTTAAATAACCACGGGCTTCGGCAAACAGCATTATTCGTTTCCTCAAGGAATCTAATTTATCAATATTCAGTTGCCGCCTTAGCGCTTCTCTGGCTATTTCACTCCTATTACGCCCAGACCTCTCACTGGCTTCGGCTAAAAGACCTTCTAAATTCTTTTCTAACCTTATGGTAATTGATGTTGTCTTCATGTCTTACATTGTCGTACGTAAATGCGTTGCTGTCAATTATTGTTTTTTTATCCAAACAGGAAAACGACCAGTCAGTTCGAACATTTTCCTTTTAGAATTAATTAAATATACCCCGAAGCTCCGAGCTTCTACCGCTCTTGACAATACGTAGCCCAAGGGTTCCAATGAAATCTTTGATAAGAAAACTCTCTAATTTTACTCTCCAGATTCATTTCTATCTGGCAAATCCACACATTCAATGGTTTTTAGAAGCTCTGTATCCAGTGGCTCATCCATCGCGGATAGACGTAAGGCTTGATTTTGAATCATTTCCTGGAAAAGATTGCGGACATAGCGGGCATTGCCAAATCCATCTTCTTTTGTCTCGTACGCCTTGGATATAACTGTTTTGAGCTCTTCTTCGGCATCTGGTGAGAACGCATAATCCCCCTTCCCTGCAAAGAGACGGAGAATGCGCAATAATTCATCGGGAGTAAAATCTTCAAAGGTAAGATACCTGGTAAAGCGGGATTTCAGGCCTGGGTTTGTGTTGATAAAATCTTCCATTAGCTGAGGATATCCCGCCACCACAACCACCAGTCGGTTTCTATTATCCTCCATAAGTTTGAGCAGGGTTTCAATGGCTTCCCGGCCAAAATTATCACTTCCGCCGTTTCCACCTCTGCTCAAAGCATAGGCTTCATCCACAAAGAGGATTCCATCCAGGGCCGATTCCACAACTGTTTTTGTTTTACTGGCCGTTTGTCCCAGATATTCGGCTACAAGACCTGATCTATCGGTCTCAACAAGCTGCCCTTTTTTAAGAAAGCCCACCCCTTTAAAAATCTTGCCGATTATCCGGGCAACCGTGGTTTTCCCTGTGCCCGGGTTTCCACGAAACACAAAATGGAGGGTAAGGCTGGCAACGGCCAGTTTCTTTTCCTCACGAATTTTTTGGATACGTAAAAAGGATTCCAGACGAACGATTTCCCGCTTAATGGAGTCCAGTCCAATAAGCTCTTCCAGCTCGGCCTTGGCTTCTTCTAAAAGAGCAGCATTATCACGGGCATGGATATCATATTCCTGGTCATCGCCAATACTTTCCCGTATCCTTGCAGATTCTTTTTCCAGAAAATCAATAAGTTCCTGTTCCTGACTGGATACCTTTTCATCTGCCATAACAAGGGTGAAGACAAGATATCGGATATCGTTTAACAGGCGTGAGGATAGTTTTGTATTGTGAAGTTGATCAAACCGGATACACAGATCAAGAAAAAAGTTACTCTTGGCCCTTCTTGCGGAAAATGGGGCATCTTCATCTAACCAGGCCTGTAAAAATTCCTTTGTGGAATCATACGCACTCCCGTTAAAATTAAGCGCCTCCCGGTCATGCTTAGCAAAAAAATCTGCAAAAAATTGAAATAACGGAGCACCATGTTCTTCTTCTAAAAGTGCATCTGCTCTACTTTCCTGCACTTTACTAAAACAAAGAACGATAAAGCCCAGATAATAGCTTGCCGCTGCCAGATTGAGGGGGGGCAATATCGCTCCATAGCGTGTGCTCAGATGGTTAAATGTCTCCTCCATCCGGGGATCCCAGAAGAGAAAAGAATCATTTCCTTCCTGCTCAATCCCGGCTGCCAAGCTACCACATATTTCGCCAATCCCCTCTTCTACTATTTCCGCTAAGCTTCCCATACCGTGTTCTTTTCTCAACCCATATCATCAAGATCAAGGGTAATGGTAGGGGCCGCCAAATTTCCCTTCTCCATTTTTCCGATCTGTTCTTCCGCAGCATCGGTGAGTTTTTCCATCTCCAGAATATTTGAGGCAATGGTGGGAAGAGATTCACGGCGAAAGGTGGAGATATCGTTAAGGGCCTGGCGAATATCGCCAAATGCCCTGGATAGAGATTCAATATCAAGTTGCGCCCCGGCTGCCTGTTTTTGAATGGCGACTCCCTGGGTTTTCAGTTGCGATGCGGTTTGCTCAATGAGTCGGCTGGTGGTTTTATTGACTGCTGCCACCTTATCCAATACTATCTTCTGATTGGCAAGGCCAAGTGCCACCGTTACCGCAATGGTCAGCGCACTAACCGTAACATTAACCGCCCTGTCCACGCCTTTTACCAACTCTTTATTGTTGCGAATAATCAACTCCACAGCAAGCACCCCCTGCTGATTAACCGCCAGTTGCTGTTGCAAATCGACAATGCGCTGACGGAGTGGAAAAAGGAGTTCTTCTTCTATAAAATTACGACGGGGATCGTCCGCACCCACCTCTCGTTCCAGGGCATAGGAGAGATGCTGATCGATAAGCTGGCCCAGTTGAATGGTCTTTTGCAGACGAAAGGTAAGCTCTCGCATACTTTTCTGGTCCATGCCAAGGGTTGTGTTATCCCGCTGGAGCTGTTCCCTGCCATCCTGCAGCGAACGGATAATGGCATCTATCACCGTATCGGCTTGCTGAAACTTGGTAAAATAGTTTTGCAGAGGAGTACCAAAACCTGGCAAACGACCAAGGGTTCGTGCAAACCAACCGGCTTCAAAATCAAATTTCCCTGGATCCAACTGATCCACCTGGCTGTTAAGCTCCACCAGTGACCGGGCAACCTCGCCTCCATCCTCGCTCTTGGCTGCCAGAGCCCGGATGGGTTGTTTTAGCATGGCACTGCGCCGGGCGGCATCTTTTTGCGTCTTGCTGCCAAGACTTTCTATTGCTGCAATATTGGACTGCCTGGTACTGGCCTGCTCAGGAGAGTTTGGATCAAAAGCCAAAATAGAAGCAACAAACTCCTCCGCTTTTTTTTCAAGCTCCGCATCCTTTGCCTGGGACACATCATCTTTTCCCGGATCAATCAGGCTTAATTCTTGACGAATGGCAGCAGTATCAGGGACAACAAGGGATTCCTGCGCATTTGCTGCCGCAGCTTGAGTAGTCATGGCAATTCTCCTTTCTTTTCTGTATTGAGTTCATAATTTCCAACTCTTTTGGCCAGCTCCCGCAAATGGCCCATGGCTGTTTCCATATCCACTTCAGCAAGACCCCGGTCTGTCTCAAGGGCGGCAATTGCGGCGCTGGTTTCATCCATGGTGGTCATGGATTCTTCATTGGTAGTAAGTAACTGATTCACCTGCTGTAACTGCTTATCGCGTAAACCCTTTCGTTTACTCAGGGTCTGAAACTCACGTTCATCTGCCTTATCGATTTTTTTGAGTTTTTTCAACTCCTGCTGACGATGCTTGATATATTCAGGATCAATGGCACCTGCACCTTGCAGGAGTGAAACAATACGTTGCAGATTATCAAGAACACTCAAATAGACCTGCTCCGCCGCCCCCAAATAGCTCCCATGGGTGAGCTCGCCCGCACTGAATTTTTTGTTGAGTAAGTTTTTCAGTTTACGGTACTTGTTTTCAATGTTTTTAAACTGGGTCAAGCCCTGTTTGCCAAAATGTTCCGCACCTGAAATGGTACTGCATTGTTCAAGATCCTGTTCCAGCGTTTGTAAAAGTTGTCGTCTCTGTTCTGCAAATTTTTTACTGAGGGAATCAAGATATTTTTGGGCAATGGCATCATCACGAAAAAAAAAGTTGATAATGGAAGTTGTCGTTCCCAGGGCCATTAAGCCGCCCATGCCGACAAAAAAAAGGGGTAATTCATAAAGGAACGCCGCCATACCACTAAGGGCCCCAAGGGCTAAAGGGTAGAGGGTCAACGGGTGCAACAGGCTTTCAGCACGCACCGCTTTTTTCACAGATGTTGAAGAAAAATCGTCTAAATCAGGCAACAGATTCTTCCTGGCCATCACAATTCCTCACGAACCAAAGCCAGTTCCACCCGCAGTAATCGCTGCTCATAGGCTCTGTTTGATTCACCATCCATTTTTGCCAGTGGTCTTTGGGCGCCATAGCCAATGGAACGTAATCGATTTTTATTAATTTTATACGTATTTTCAAGATATTTTGCCACACTATCGGCACGCCGCTGTGAAAGTTGCTGGTTGGCCTGCCTATCACCACGCAATCCGGTATGGCCCTTTATCACTATACGAAAGTGGGGGTAATGCTCTAAACGTTCCACCACTCTCTCCAACTTTTCCTGGGCAAAATGGTCCAACTCCACCGAGCCATGGCGGAAGCTGATCGGTTCAACTTTCAATGTCCCCACTTCCTGCAATTTCTCCCACTTCTCCCTGGCAAGTGGAGGAAATACGGCTTGCAATGAGTTTGCACTTGGCAAGCCTCCACTCCCATGTTTAGGGCTTGTAAAACCACTGACCCCTTTAACAAAAAGCTCTTCCAGAAAGGAGCGTTTGATAAGACGATAGGAGTCATGACCCGGAACGGGGGAATCCTGAAAATCTCCGGCATTGATCAAGATATTAACTGTTGAATCTATGGTTTGACTAATCATCTCGGTGGCGGCAAGACCAGGTCCGGCAATACCAAACCATTTTTCACAATTTTCCGTGAGACTCACCCAATGCACCCCTTTCACCATCGATTCCGCCACGTCCTTACTGATTTTTTCCTCCGTCTTCAACTCATCCAGAAGAAGCTGCGGCGTATCCCGGTATCGTTTGAGTACTGCAAAATAGTTCTCCAGTAACAACGAAACAACCTCTGGATTTTTCTGCATAAACTTTCTATTCACCACCAGGATATCAACAATTAGCCGTTCCGTATCTTCGGTGCCAAGTAGTTTCACCAAGCTATTATTGCCAAGAGCCCTGCTCACATCCGGCTCCCAAAGAACACTGATATCCGCCGTACCTGCGAGAATTTTTTTCAGCGCATCGCCTGACCCCTGAGTCTCAATGCGTAAACGTTTATCCACCGGAAGCAGCGCGGGAAGATTAAAATGATCTGAAGCTGCTTTTAGCAGGTGGTGGCTGGGGCTATCAGGAGTAAATGCCACTCGCAGGCCGGAGCTGTTGCGCACCGCATCAAGGTTTGCAACTCGCTTTTTCACCGCAACAATGGCGTCCCCGCCCCGGGACTCATCAATCACCATTACTATTGCCCCTGGATAGTCATGGGCAGCCCCTTTTAACAGGTATGAATCCACGGTGACCACGGCAAAGTCAATATTTCCTTTGGCCAGTTGAGCCATTCGTTCCCCATAATCGGCCTGGTCATCTTTGCACGTTAGAATCCAGCCAGCTCTGTGCATTCGCTGTTTCATCGCCTGGGAACGCAGGGGAAAGTATCCTATCCAACTATCCAGAGCTATGCTAATCTCCCCCTTGGTTCTAACAGCATCACTGCTCTGCCGCTGACTCTTCTCCTGGAACATCGGAAGAAGCCACTTCCCGCCAAGCAGTAATACCGCACCGACAATGAGAAGGAGGAACACGCCAATAATTCGTTTCTTCATAAACTTACATCCAGTTAGCCTTCTCTTCTATTGAAATGCCGACAGATCAAAAGATTCTGATTCTGCCAAAACCGCCTGTAATCCCTGGCGTAGTGCTGCCGGATCGTTGGCGGCGGTATAAAACGTTTTTCCAGGTTGATTCAATGAATGATTGGTGGCCACACAAAACCCGATGGTATTGATCATCACCGGTGATCTGGAAAGGATCCTGTTCACACTGTTTGCCAAGGCCTGGGGCTCGTTGGCAATACCATCCGTCACCACAACAATGGTATACTCCCCATACCCCAGTTGCTTAAATGCCTGCTCTGTCAGAAGTTGGTACGCATGGTCAAATGACCTGGTTAACGGCGTTTTATAATTGGGAGTCACCGCCTCTATCTGTTTGCGGAACTGTTCCCGGTTATTAATGCCCAATGGTACACGAAGGGACAAACCCTGCTCATCAAAGACAATAAGCCCAAGGTTAGCATCTGCGTCAACGGAAACAGACCACTCTTTAACCGCATCTTTTGCCGCTTCTGCCTTAGTGAGCATACCCGAACATTTCTTCTCATTCATGCTCCCGGAGCCATCAAAGATAAGCAGGTAATTTTTCCTGGTTAACTTACTATCCAGGAGCGGTGCATCCTTTTCCCTGCCGGTAAAAGGCCAACTTGCCACCGTTGATAAGGCAGTAGCCGTTTGTTTCTGTGGCACCGGTGCCACTTGCTTTTTTTGTACAGGAGGGGCCGTTTTGCTTTTGATATTTGCCGGTGCAGGTGGCGCTGTCGTCTTTTGATCACTTCCCGAAAAGAAGTACCAGGCAAAAATAAGGGCTGCCAGCAAAATAGTTATTTTTTTTCCCATGGTATCATCCTCCTCTAATCAAGGGGCCTGAATGCGGATTCTTCGGCTTCTATCTGGATAATTCGAAAGACCACCCGCATATTGGACAACCACTCTTCCTTTGTTTTTGGAGGACAGGGAAGCGCGCCGCACATCCCGCTTTTGGGTTGCATAATACCATGCCCAACCACCGTAAACTGGCTCTCGTCCAGGTGGATATTTTGCGATGCTGCATATTCCATTGCCGACTGACGAACTGCAATGGCCCTGGTCATACTCAAGTTCTTTGCCGCCTGTTGCGTTCGTTTTAGCACGATCTCCGACGCATTTTGCTTCTTCTTCCGTAAATATCCAAGGGGGTCGGAATGGCCTTCAACGGTGATTACAGCTCCACCATATGTGGAAGCAAGTTCCACAACCCGACCAAAAGCATCATGGTAACTGGCAGCAGGAAAGTCATTTTGATTGGGATTAAAAAATACCTCAAAAGAAAAGAGCTCCCCTTCGGTCAAGGTGCCCATGGCCTGTTTTTGGGCCACCACCTGCGCCACCGTATCAGGATTAAAACGCTGGCTTACCACATTTTCAGCACCTGTAATTCCATCATGCAAATTCCCATAATCCCAGTTGGCATGGCCAAGCAGGTTCTGACTTCTGAGTAAGCCTGCAGTAATAAAAGATGACTGGATTTCTTTACTTAATCTTGAAAAATTCCTGGGCCAGTTCGTATCGGTAAAAAATTGCACATTTCCTGCAAAACCGACATATTCACAATCACCATAGAGTCCCGCAGCATCCCCGGTTGCCATCTCACTATCCAAAAGAATTTTGGCACTGGCCCGCATGGTTTGCTCATAGACTTTGCTCTTCGATTGATTCTTCATGATGGCTTTGAGCTCCTGACCACCAAGCAGCAGGCCATGGACAAAGCGTCGTACCTCATCCTGATGCGTCTTATAATAATCACTGCGCACCGCGTACACATCAGCAATAATACGGTTGGCACTCTTGGTGGAAAGCATAATCTTTGCACCCTGCACCGATCCTTCCGCTCCGGTGCCCACCGTTCCATCCGAGGTAAGCATCAAACCATCGGGAATAATCACCATGGCAGCGTCCACTGCCTTATCAAAAAGCGCCTCAGAAGGACTGTTATCTGTTCCGGTGAGATCTTGAACCCATTTGATGTTCACATCAGACATCTGTAATCCCGCATCACGCAACAGTTTGGCAAGATAGGCGACATGGGGTCCATAGGCCTGTACAGCAATGGTCTTTCCCTTTAAATCTTTTGCCGATTTAATATTTGATTTTACGACCAAACAATCACCGCCATTGCTCCAGGTATGCTGATAAATGACCACTGGTTTGGTCCGTTCATCCCGGTTCAATACCTCTGAGGCCATGGAAAGCATACCCATGGTGCCACGCAGATACGGCATATCCCCTTTGAGATATGACTCCACCTGCTTCTTAAAATCATCCATCCGCACAAGCTGCAACTTCAGATTTTCTTTGGCAAATATCGAACTTGAACTGGTCACAGTACCATTACCGTTGGCAAGGATGGTCGCGATATCCCCGCCCCAGGTGATCAAAGGGACTGTAACCGGACCTTTATCTTGTACCTCGCCCACCCGGGTGGTAATGGTTTGCCACATGGGTGGAGAGTCAATATACTGAACAGCCACTCCAGTGGCCGGCAAAGCGAACAGCAGAACCAGTAAAACAGAACACATTCTCTTCATTGTGAATTCCTCGCTGAAAGCTCCTCTTTGCGTAGGAGACAGTTTTCGCTGTTTTTTCGTCTTACAGCTAATAAATAATGGTCTTATGAATAGTTATTGTCGTAAGGTGATAAAAGAATCCTTATGCCGCAGATTAAACGTGCTCGCATGTTGCCGGTATTTTGGATTAAACCCTTCATAACGAATCGTTTTAATAAGCTCTGTAAATTCTATGGTTTGCTTTACGTTAAGCGATGTTGCACGCCGTTCCTGCAACTGATAATCACCTACAACTCTTGCGCCCTGTGTGCCACTGATCTCCACCTCATGGGTGTAATACTGAGAAAGAACCAGAATTCTACTGCCTAAATAGACAGCCTCCTCAAGGTCGTGGGTGACAAAAAATATAGTCATTTCCTGTTCTTCCCACAATTGGAGAATAAGAATCTGCATGGACTCCCGGGTTCCAGGATCAAGGGCGCCAAAGGGCTCATCCATAAGAAGGATTCTTGGTTTCATAATCAAAGCCTGGGCAATGGCCACCCGCTGCTGCATCCCCCCTGAAAGTTCGTGGGGATATTTTTCTGCGTGGTCTGCGAGCTGGACGGACGCCAGGTAATGGCGAGCCTCTTCCCGGACACTCTTACGCCCGGAAAAGCTTTTCCACCAGGGACGACCCAGTTGTTTACCAAGCATTATGTTCTCAAGAATGGTGAGATGCGGAAACAGTGTATAGCGCTGATAGACGATACCGCGATCCGGCCCCGGCAAACAAATAGGCTTTCCTTCCATCAGGACCTTACCGCTATTTGCCTGTTCCTGACCTAAAATAATACGCAGCAACGTCGATTTTCCACAACCTGAAGGCCCGACAACGGTACAAAACTCTCCCGGGCGAACGGCAAGATCAATATCATCAAGGACGATCTTACTGCCATAGCCCTTTCGCACGTCCTCAAGATAGAGCAAATAATCGTTAGTCTTTTCAGTAGCGCCCATCAACTAGTGTCCTTTGCCGGGATTGTACCAGGGAAAAAACCAGCTCACCAACTGCCGGAGAAAGAGATCGGCTCCATAGGCCAATATGGTGATCCACAACACATAAATAATTATCACATCCATGGAAAGATAGCGGCGGACCAAAAAAATTCGATATCCCAGCCCATCCTGAGAGGCAATGGCCTCAGATGCGATAAGAAAAAGCCATGCAGCTCCCAATACCAACCGTGTGGTATCAATAAGTCTTGGCAGGATTTGAGGCATAATCACCCTGTACACCACTCCAAAGGATGATGCACCGAGGGTAAGCGCTTTGACCACCGTGGCCTTTGGAATTTTTTTGGTCACCAGGTAGATATCTCTTGTTATCAGGGGAAATGTGCCAAGGATAATAAGCATAATCTTCCCCAACTCATCCACGCCAAAGGTGATAAAGAGGATGGGTAAAATGGCTAAGGGGGGAATATTGGCAACAAAAGTTATAAAAGTTAAGGAGATACCACGTAATCCCGGTAGCAGCCCCATATTAAGCCCCAGAAGAAAACCAAGAATTGCCGATACTCCAACCCCTATGCCCAATCGTTTTAGACTTGCCACACTATCGGACCAGAGGATCCTCTTCCCGCTGCGTTTATCGGGCTGCAAGGCCACTTTTTGCGCGGCCTTGGTCAGTTTTGTCACGGTGGGCAACAGCTTGTCCTGGGGATTATTACTGTGCCGAATCTCTGCTGCGGTGAAATAGACAGCAAGCAGGAGAATAAAAGGGAGTGCGGCAAGAAGGATATGCAAGACCGTGGATGGCTCTGCATGCAAGCCCCAAAATTTGGGGATACTATTATGTCCCTGCTTTTCCATTACGCAACTCCAGGCAAGTTATCCTGCCATTCTCCTGCACCTATCTTATAACTTGCCACCTGCGGCCATCTCCATATAGGTCGCATCAAAGCGGAGTTTTACATTATTTTTATCTCCAATAACCGTAGCGTCGGGAAAAGAGATTCCCACAAAATCCTTACTGTCCGCATCCCCGTAAAGACCATGATCAAAGGAAAAACTGCGCACATATTCCATGGTCTTTTTCAATTGCTCACTCCGGCTGAATTCAGAAGCTTCAGCAGGTGTATAAAACATGGCTGTGGTTTCGAGCTGGGACTGAAATTCGGCAAGACTTCCACCTGCGAAATCAGCCATATAGGACAGTGCTGTTTCCTTCTCGGCACCAGTCATGGCAGCCATAGTTTCATACCATGCTCCAACCAGTGCCTTTTTCAAACTCTCTGGAGCATCCGTTCGCACAACCATCATATCAATGATCTCACCGCTTATTTGCGATGAATCAAATACCAGCTCTGCACCTGCTTCTTTTTTACACTGTAACAGAGGCGGATTCCAGGTGACCACCGCGCCATTTGCATCGGAAGCAAATATGGCCGCGATATCCGCATCAGACGTATTAACCACCTGCAGGTCTTTTTCACTCATATTATTCATGGAAAGGGCACGAGCCAGCAAATAGTGGGAAACTGACAACTCAACCAACTTCACCTGACGCCCCTTCAGATCATTAACACTCTTCCCGTTCTTGAGTACGATTCCATCGTTTCCATTGGAAAAATCACCAATAATAAGGGCTGTTGAGTCCACTCCACCAAGGGCCGGGATGGTCAATCCATCCATATTGGTCATCACACAACCCTGATAGTTACCACCCGTATACAAATTAATGCTCTCAATATAGTCATTGACCAGATCCAGTTGGATTGTAATTCCGTACTTCTCAGCCCACTTATCAAGAATTCCGCTATACCTTGCATATTCCCAGGGTTCCCAACCGGTGTAATGTGACCATGCAATTCGGTAGCTCTTTGCCTCAGCGGCAGATGCGAACCGATCCATCCCACCTAGTAAAGTAAGTGTGACGACTGCAAACAATATAATTTTTTTCACCATGGCATTCCTTCTCCTAAAAATAAGTTTTAAAACTCTTTGAAAAAGCACGGAAAACAACAAAATAGGCCCAAAACACCAAAAAAAAGGTTTTACGGTAAAAAAGCGCCAATCTCACATTCCGTACCATACCAGAATAATAGCATAAAGGACAAAATTATCTCGAGAAAGTATGACCGAACAGCACTAAAGTCAATATTTTATAACTGGCAAATAACTACCGTTAAAGTATGATACATCCATTCACCATCACCTCCAAAGACTTATTCAAGAATAGTATATCCATGGATTCTCTACCCGGCACAAAACGATCCATTCAGCAGATGGACAAATCCTTACCCGAAGAATATTTTGCCATACTTCAAACCTGGTTTTCCCAAAAGACACTTCGCCAAGGATATAAGCTCCTGCAAGACGACGCCCTCACTTATTTTACCTTTCAAAGACGTTTCGCCGGCATGATTCTAGGTAACTCCACCATAGTTACTGTGCAGATGGGAGAGAAAAAAGGAACGCTCCCCTTTGTTTTTCGAGATGGTGACTGCTCCAAATGTGGCTGGCAGGTGGGTGGAGGAAATTGTCAACATATTGCAGCGCTTGCTCTACTTTGCCTTCGCCAGCACAATACGAGCATTCAAACGGTTGCGGATCTCTATAAAAAGAGCGCTTGGCACCATATTGGGAAGTTTTTTTATGAGCAGGAAACAGTACGACGAGATATTACAAAACAATTCCACTCTCATAAACATGGCACACTCTACCAGTGCACTTCAAAAAATGGCCTTAACCTACAAATTCTTCTGGGTGATAATGCAATAGAGGAGCTGGCATACTTTTTCCCCGCTATCCAAAAAAAATGTTCTCTTCCTGAAGTGAGCAATTTTGAAAAATATTCCACGCTCACAGATGAGCTTGGCAAACTTACCCGCAGTGAAAATGAAAGAAATCTTAACGCCGCTGGCATGCAGAGCAAAAAGCAAAAATTTGAATCATCGATATGGATGCACCTTTTCCGTTTGTTATTTTTGAATATTCCTGCCGAAAAACTTCAAATACAACAGGCAGCAGATGGGCTCTACAGTCTCGAGTTTGCAACACCCACGAGCACTATTTTTTCATTAAAACTTGCAAAGGATCATACCTGGGAACTGTTAGATAAGCTCTCACTGCCAGATATTGCAACGGAGTTTGAGAGAGCCCAGCAATTTTCACGGGTTTCTTTTTTAGCTGGTAGCGCCGATATTGACGTGGTTCATTGCTGCCGTCTGCAGGATGGGACGGAATATACACTTGCCGATATCGAAATACACCGTTATGGAAATCGCTACCATATAGACAACACCCTCTTTACCCTCGCCCCCATTCCCCCAGGTGAACAACTTCGCAAAAAGCAGGCCAAGCAGCTCTCTTTATTTGGCGCTACAGCTGGTAAGGCCAAGGAGGAACAATACTCTTTTGTTGTCGTCGATGAAGATGTCCGTGATTTTCTCAAAAACAACCATGATGCACTCCATTGTAGTCGGCATAGTGTCTCCGGTGATATCGTAAACATGACCATTGTATCCACCCCAAAAGAGCTTGTTATCGACGAATACGAAGAAGATAAGGACTGGTGCTATCTGGCCGGATGGTACGGGATGGGAAATCATAAAATACAATTAAACGACTTATTGCTGGCAGCAGAGGATGGTAAAAATCTGCTTCCTGGAAAGACATGGCTTGATCTTCAAAACTCTCCTTTAGCTTGGTTTCACAACCTGGGCTCCAGCCGTTTCGATAGCACCAGCGGTCGAATAAAAATATCACGCGGTGAATTTCTCGCACTCTCTTCACAAATACATTCTGTCAAAAACCAAACCAAGCCCGCTCCAGACTCCCTTGCCGCCTTTTTCCATGGCAAAACAGATACGATCACTCCCAAAAAGAAGTCCGCAAAACATTTACGCTCCTATCAACGTCATGGTTGTGAATGGTTGTATCAACTCCATCATTTTCGTTTAGGCGGAATACTGGCTGATGATATGGGGCTTGGCAAAACCCACCAGGCCCTTGGATTAATTGATCTGCTCAATGAACCAAAAAGCCGTTTTCTTATCGTTTGTCCGGCAGCAGTCCTCTATCATTGGCCGGAAAAACAGCAACAATTTTTTCCAAAACTTCGTTTAAGTGTATATCATGGCCCGGGAAGGGATTTAGAGCATGCCCTTACAAAACGTATAATCGTTACAAGCTATGGTGTTTTGCGACAAGATATTGAGCTGCTCAGCAAACCCCTATTCAAACTGGCACTCTTTGATGAAATGCACACCTTGAAAAATATAAAAACAGCAACGTATTCGGCTGTAAAAATGCTTAACACTGAAAAAAGCATCGGACTTACCGGGACACCGGTGGAAAACAATGTGCAAGAACTGGCGACACTGCTTGGTATTTGTCTTCCTGGAATATTCACCGCGTCTCCCATAAAACAACTCTTTAAAAACGCAGAGGACAAAAAACAGCGCCAGCAGCTGCAACAATTGGTGGCTCCCTTTATCCTGCGTCGAACAAGAAAGCAGGTTTTAACAGAGCTTCCCGAATGCAGTGAAGATATTAGAGTCTGCGAGCTAAGTGACGATCAATTGGGCGCCTATCGGGAAGTTGCCGACGAAGCACAAAGTATGGTTGGGGACTATCTGGACGATGATTCACAGACCAGCTATACTACAATCCTTGCCGCCATCACCAGGTTGAAACAGATATGCAATCATCTCTGCCAACTCTCTAAGAGCCGCGATTATAGCCTCCATAAGAGCGGAAAATGGGACGAACTTACCCGCTTACTGACGCAGTGTATGGAAAGCAACTTAAAGGTTGTGATCTTCAGTCAATTTACTGCAATGCTTGATATCATTGAGCAGTGGCTCACAGATAAGAAAATTGGTTTTATTTCCATTCGCGGCAATGTTGCAGCCAAAGAACGCAACAAGAGAATCAAGCAGTTCAACACCAATAAAAAATGTAAAATTTGTTGCGCCAGCCTTCTTGCCGGCGGTACTGGTATTGACCTCACCGGCGCGCAGGTGGTAATCCACTATGACCGCTGGTGGAATCCGGCAAAAGAGGAACAGGCAACGGCAAGGGTGCACCGAATGGGGCAAAAACATCCCGTACAAGTCTACAAACTCATCACTGCCGGCACCCTTGAAGAAAAGATTCATACACTCATAGAACGAAAACGAAAGCTTGCCCAGGATCTGGTCGTCGAAGATGATGCTTCTGTTTTAAAGACACTGCGCAAAGATGAGTTACGCAAACTGTTTCAACTCTAGCTGCGTATTTTTTTGAACCATTTTTCTTATAATAGGAACTAATGACTAGAAACACCATGGCTGATACCCTGGCGCCCCTCATCGATAAGATCGGAAAGGGTGATCGAGTGTCGTTTACCCAACTCTATGAAGAGACGTCTCCCCGGATACGTTTTTTCCTGATAAGAATGCTTGGGAATATTGCCGTGGTGGACGATGTACTGGTTGAAACCTATACCTCAATATGGCAAGGGGCTTCACGATTTTCCGGGAAATCCCGGGTGCTGACATGGATGTTTGCCATTGCCCGAAATCAGGCACTCAAGGAGATGCGGAAGAATAAAAAACATAAAAGCTTGGACGAAGTAGCTGAACCGGTGGCCCCTGAGGTGAGAGAGCATGAGTTAAGTGATCAGGCCCAGGTTATCCGACGGGCGCTCTTGACCCTTTCAGGTAAACACCAGCAGATATTGGAGCTCTCTTTTTTCAATGATCTTAGTTACCCGGAAATTGGAGAATTACTGGAAATTCCAGTCAATACAGTGAAAACGAGGGTCTTTCACGCCAAAAAGGCTTTGGCAAAATCTCTTAAACATATGAGCATCGACAGACATGACCTATAAAAGAGAAGAAATCAGCGAACTGCTCTCCCTCTACGACACCGACGACCTCAGCCGACAGGAACGAGAGGCGGTAGAACAGCACCTGGCTAATGATGAGGATGTCCGCAGCGAACTTGTTGCCCAGCGAGCCATGCAGGAAATGTTTTCGGAAATGGGGAAAAGCCTTCACCGGCCTGAACCTGATGTATTTAAACGTATTGAGGCAAATGTTGATGCGCTAACAGACATTCCCAGCAAAAGTACAGAATCTCTTTATAAAAAAGTCGGGGATTTTTTTCGGTCGCTTTTACCGAAACCGCAGTTTGCCTGGGGAATTGCAGCCGTTCAGATGGCAGTTCTGGTCCTGCTGATCAGTACCTCTCATCAGGAATCAAGTTACCAAACATTAAGTCACAATCCGGCAGGCAGTGAGCAGTTAACAAAAATAAACATAGTATTTGATCCGGCTTCCATGGAACAGGATATAAGAGCGCTTCTTCGTACAATTGATGCTTCCATCATCGAGGGGCCAACCGAAGAGGGGCTATACGTAATCGCCATTCCATCTAAAACCGATCAAGATACACTGTTAAAAACATTACGTAACAGCAAGATCACTCTTATCGCTGAAGTTGCTTTGTAAATAAAGCCTGTACACCATTTAAATTACTATTTCCGATCTTTTTCGCCCTGCAAATTCTTTACAGTTACGGAATCAGATTCCGTAACTGTAAAGAATTTACTTTTGGCGTGATAATACCGGTAACGAAATTGACCTCATTATCGACCAACCAACTGGTCTCTCTGCTGTTGAAATAAAGTCGGGTGCCACGCTTAACGACTCATTTTTCAGCGGTATAAAGAAATTCAGTAAATATGCGCAAATCAGCCCGGAACAATGCTGGCTTGTTTATGGCGGCGAAAGATCAGTCCCACGAAAGGAAGCAACGGTGCTTAACTGGCAGCAAGTTGGCAGGCTACCGAGACTATAGTTTTCTCCAATTTTCTCATATTTTTTCCTTATCTTCATTTTTTTGAACCTTTTGGGCTCCCCGCGACTCTGATGAAGTAATAACGTCAACCAGTAAGCCAGATTATTTCAAAAGAGGAGACACCTGATGAAGATCGGTAAAACAGCCATAATTGTTTTAGTCACAGTTGCCTGTAGTTTTTGTTATTCAGCCAAAAGTTCAACCGCAAACGAGATAATTCATAGATATTGGGACGCCGACACACATGAAACATACGTTCTTGAGAAGGATGAATATGGAAACCTATACCTTTGGGAAGTCTCCGCAAAAAATACTTGGCATAGTGTCATGTATGTATCCGCGGAAGGCAACCCAAACCCTGCAGACGGTTCCGGCGGCGGGGCACCGAGTGCTGAATCGCTAAAAGATTTTATCAGGAAACATCACAAGGGAAAACTAAGCAAGGGTGTGCAGGAAAATAATCCGTACTCACTCAAGCAAAGTGGCCAGGGAAAAGGGCTTACGCCGATATGGAACCCATCTGAACAGGCCAATGACGTTGACGGCGGCGGAAGCGGAAGCGGCGGTCCCGGCACTAATTCGGGAAATACTGCAGAATGGGTGAAATCGATGGCAAAAAAAGGCAGTGGCTCCGACGATGAAGAGTCTAGCAACAATAACAGCGACAACGATAGGTCGGAAATTGGAACGACCGGCTCGATTCATCCGGAACGGGTTTTCCCGGTTCCCTATCTTTCTGAGACGTCTGTTCAGACTAAGTCTCTGGAGACCGGTGAAATGGCTCTGCCAACCAAAGGCTTTAATATGTCCCGCGTCAGCGCCGCCGTCCATGAAATGCCGAACACGAGTGGAATTAAACCAAGCACACCAATGGTAACAGAAAAACCCAATATAAAATCAAAAACCTCTGTTAGTTCAGTGGCAAAAATACAGAAAGGGGATAAGCAAAGGAACACTTCTGGCAATCAGGGACAGAAGATACATAAAAGCTCAGCGGCTCCAATCGCCTCAAACTCTACTGTAACCACGGACAGGCAGAAATTCAGCACTGTAAAAGAAACAAAGAAAACAATTCACACTGCTTCCAGCCAAAAACAAAGTACACCCACCAAAGTACAGGTGCAGCAGACTAACCAACCGTCAATAAAAAGAATTGTTAACTAACAAGAGAAACACTGGGCGAACGTTATGTATGATTTCCTTGAGGTCTACAACGTTCGCCAACATAACTAACTAAGGAATTTAATTTGAGTACCATGGATAATATGTTACAATTTGTGTCCTCGTTCTACCCATTTTCATTATTAAACCATATTTGGACAGGTGGCGAGTATGCATAATCAACATACACTGTTTGTATCCCC
>JBNKKR010000053.1:0-22325 GCA_050291935.1 Desulfocapsaceae bacterium
GCATGGATAAACACCATTATAAGGTTAGGTTGATAAGACATTACATGCGTGAAAGAGGCATTTATGGACAGACACTATCTAACGATACTCAAAAGATCAAATCTTTCCACCGTGGGTTTCAGAATAGGAAAAGTCAAAATAGTAAACTTAACAGGTGAGACTCCATCAATACCGACAATGTCTCTTCGTTTCCTGCTATTGTCTCTTGGTCCTTTCGAATTCTTTATTGACTTACTATGGCTAACTGGGGAAGGTACCAAACAAACCCTTAGGGACAAATATGTTGGAACCTATGTGGTGAAAAGAGACGCAACGCCAATAGGCTCTTCCACTATTGTCCACACAAGACTACACGTACTTGGTTGGAATTTATTATACTCGGAGGTTAACGTACCAGAATAACAAGAGAAAGAATGGTGATCCCGGCGCGATTCGAACGCGCGACACCCAGATTAGGAATCTGGTGCTCTATCCTGCTGAGCTACGGGACCAACCTTCGTTTTGAAAACAGAGTAGCATATACCATTTAACCAGCGTGACCGCCAGCCATTTCCGTCAATATATTACCCTTTTTCCGGCAGCTCAAAATGGATCCCGCTTAAATCACAAACAGTGTCCATCCTCAACCACACTCCCTGGAAAGGCATCTTCTGAGGTCCTGGAATTAATGATACAGTTTCTACCAATTGTTACACCGGGAGGAACAGATGCATCTTTTCCCACGAGGCTGATACCGGTATAGAGATGTTTTGGGTGTTCAATATTGGGAAGGGTATGATTCTCACCAACACCAACCTTTGCCCCAGGTTGAATACGCACCCGCTTATCAAAAATGGCCAGATCGACAACACTCTGTTTTGCCACCACACAATCGGCAAATAGAATTGAGTTACGGACAACGGCGCCTTCTTCGACCACAACCCCAGGTGCCAAAACGGAATTTTCAACCGTTCCATTTATTACGCACCCCGCCGAAATCATCGAAGAGCTGACTTTGGCATCATTGCCATACTTGGCAGGAGCCCGGTCAGCCGGCCGTCCATCCGCCTCCACATTGGTACGAATTCCCCATGTCTCAGGGGACAAGGGACTCTTTTTGCAAAGAGCGTCCATATTGGCCTCCCAATAGGACTGTATGGTTCCCACGTCACGCCAATAGCCATAGAAAGGATAGGCAAAAACATTATCTTCAGCTATTGCCCGTGGCAGGATATGCATCCCAAAATCCACTTCTTTTTTATCTTTATACAAAGAATCAAGAAGATATTTATAGTCAAACACATATATCCCCATGGAGGCAAGATTGGTCTTGGGATTTTCCGGCTTTTCCTCCCAATCGATAATCCTGTTTTCCCCATCGATAATCCCTGCCCCAAACTGATGGATCTCACTCATGGGTACCACCATCATGCCAATGGTCACATCGGCCTTTTTAAAACGATGACATTCAAGCATGGCATCAAAATCCATATGGTAAATATGATCCCCTGAGAGAAGCACCACCTCATCTGCTGGATTTTTCTCTAAAAAATCTATATTCTGTCGCACCGCATCCGCAGTTCCCTTGTACCAATCGGAATCTTTAAAGCCGGTATGGGGGGGTAAAATTTTCACTCCCCTAGACCTCCCGGTAAAATCCCACGCCTCACCGGTACCCAGATGACGCATAAGAGACAACGGCTTATATTGAGTCAGCACCCCCACTTTGGTAAGCCCCGAATTCATCACATTACTGAGGCTGAAATCGATAATACGATACATCCCGGCAAAGGGGACAGCTGGTTTTGCACGGCTCTGGACCAGAATATTTAGTCGACTCCCCACGCCACCGGCAAGCAAAAGGACCAAGGCCTCTTTTTTCGCTCTCATTTTAGCACCTCCCCGGCAGCAATCACTCCGTTTGACGGCCACTTTTCAAGGCTAAGATGGGGATACACCGTTGCTCCTTCGCCAATATTTGTTCCAACCGGGACATGATTTGCCCAGCCAATAACACTCACCCGGTTTTTGTCACCATCGGTGCCACCTATACGCACCGCTTTCCCAAAGCTGGAATTCACATCACTAATAACTTTATTAAAGAAACAATCTTCACCAATTTTATTATTAAAAAAGAGAACAGAATTTTCGATAACGGCACCTTTGGCCACCTGAACTCCAGGAAAAAGGATAGAATTTTTCACCTCTCCCTCAACCACACAACCGTTATAGACCAAACTGTTATGGACAATGGCATCGTCACCAATAAGGGCCGGCTGTGCGTCGCGAATTCCGCGATGCTCCATATTGGTCCGCAATCCCCAGGTTTCCATATCTATGGGCGGGTTATCCCCTAAAAGATCCATATTTGATTGCCAATACTCCTCCACCGTACGAGTGTATCCCCAATAGCCCTTGTACTTATAACCATACACCCTTTTCCCGGCAGCGAGCAGACGCGGAATAATATCCCGCCCAAACTCAAAAGAGTCACTCTGTTGATTTTCATCAAGCACACCATACAGCACCTCGGGCTTAAAGACCAAAACGGTAAGAGATGCCCAATCCGCTTCTGGCTCCTCCGGTTTCTCCCAATAGGCCGTTACCCGTCCACCCCGCTCTCCATCTTCATTGTCAATTGCTGCAATGCCAAAGCGTTTTGCCGCTTCCCGGTCCACTTTTAAAAAGGCAACGGTAACATCGGCATCCTTTTTTCGGTGATAGCCAATAATCTCCTGGTAATCCATTTTATAGATATGATCCCCTGAAAGGATCAAAATCTCCTCAGGGGCATGATAACGCACAAAATCGAGGTTTTTATAAACGGCATCGGCAGTACCTCGGTACCATTCATTACAATCTTTTTGGTCCGCATTGCCCTTTACCGGTGGCAGGATGGAAACACCCCGGTCACGCCCCACCATATCCCAGGACGCACCTGTTCCAATGTGGTTAATTAAGGAGTAACTTCTATACTGGGCAAGGATAGCAACCTGTTCGATGCCGGAATGGAGTAAATTGCTCAAAGGAAAATCAATGACCCTTGCAAAACCACCAAAGGGAACCGCCGATTTGGGACGATAATAGGTAAGGACATCCAACTCATCAACACGGCCACCGGCCAGAATCATTGCAAGGGTAGAAGGTTTCAACGCTACTCACCAATATGTATTGTTATCTCAATTCGCGGGATACATTCACCAAAAGAACAAAGGCAGAAACAAACGGTTCTTCTCTCTATTATTTCACGGACTACAGCAGAATTCAACCTACTTCATATGTCTTGTGGCCATGCGCTTAAGTGCCTGGGTAGTAAATTCCCTATCGCCAAGCTCAAGGTTTTCCAAGGGGACTTCAGCGCGCGCCGCCTCTTTATGGCCACCAGCGGACCCAACATCACCAAACACACGTTCGGCTAACTTTCCAGCACTCTTACGATACCCATCACAACGAAATATCACCACCAATTTTCCCTTATAGATACCAGAAACCAGTACCCAATCGATCTGGTCAACGTGATTTAAAAAATCAGCAATATTTACCAAAATATCAGGACTGCGAACACTTCCCAAGTGGCTATAATACCGCCCTTTTGAATAGACAAGCTCACTTAAAGCGACATTGAAATATTTTAACTCCGAACGTCGTAAATCCGTCAGCTCAAACTTTTTTACCAGATTCCGGTTGGCAACATTGAAGAGATAGCGAAAGGAAATACCGTCTGCCAGTACCGATTGTTTTGAAAAATCCTGAGTATCCACCTTTATGGCGTAAAATAGTGCCGTTGCCAAGGCAACAGAGGGTTTCATATTGGCAGCGCGCAAATACTCAACCAGCATGGTGGAACAGGCACCATATTTTGATCTTATATCCACAAAGGGTATTTCATACTCCCCCTTTAAGGGATGATGATCGATAATGGCATCAAACTCGATTCGCTCAAACACCGGTAAGTGGTTGGGTTGAGAATCAACCAACACTTTTTTGGCAAAGTCCCCCACCTTGACATTTCCCAATCGCTCAAGGGGAATTTTTAAACGCTTAACCATGGCGACATTGTTCAAGCGCCTGATCTCATTGGGATGCGCAATAACAACAGATTTGGTCCGGTAGCGCAACAACCTTTTAATGGCCATGGCACAGGCGAGGGCATCCGGATCCGCATTGATACATACCAGTACATCATCATCCTTATCAAAAAGATCCCAAAATCTTTCCAGACGTTCTTTAGCACTGGTTCTCGCTGCCATATGGCAACCGTAATTCCGTTTTTTCAAAACCATGTAAGATGCAGCAACCGTAACGCGCCACTGCTTTTCCTGTCATATTGTTTTTTTATACTACCAGGGTATAGGTCTGGTTTAAACAGACGCAACAACACCCTGGCAACATGTACTTTTTCAAACAAATACAATTGCGCTGCAAGCAAATATACGCGCTAAACAGATTCGACTATAGCACATCATTTCACCAAAGTGCAAGTATGGGCTAGCCGCTCGCCTTGGTAAAAACCGGTACAGAAGGAAAAAGAGAGGGGTCAGTATGGGGGATAAAACGTCCACCTGAAAAACGGATCATAAACTCCTGGTTCACATTCAGCTCAAGATAGGTAATGGTTGAGGCAATTTGTTCACACTCTTCCCTGACAGCAATATCCATCAGCGCCATTTCGGCGCCTTTTAGCGAGCTGTTACCAATGGGACGATAAGTGGAAAGCGCAATATCTGGCAACATACCAAGGGTAATTGCCCGTTCGGGGTTAATATGGCGTCCAAAGGCACCTGCCACAATTATCTCATCCAATTCTTGGAAGTCTAAACCCACTTGGCCAAGTAATGTTTGTAAGATGGCGTACATGGCAGCTTTGGAACGAATCATGGCATCAAGATCAACCTGTTCCAATACCACATCTTCCTCTATCGCTGCTCCCGTTTTTCCAGCAGTAAGGACAAAACACCACTCCCCGTTTCGCTGGTGAAAATGTTGCTGCATAAATGCTTTTCGTTTGGGATCTCGTTCCTGTTCAGGATCTTTAAATTTACCACGAATATCTATCATCTGGTTTAAATAGAGGGCCGCCACAAGATCAATCAGTCCAGACCCACACAAGCCCACTGGAGGGACACCAGCAATGGTTCTGTACTCCATTGCATAGGAGTTTCTATCTATTGCCACATATTCAATCGCTCCTGGACCCGCCCGCATTCCCATGCGGGCAACCCCTCCTTCAAGGGCAGGACCAGCAGCACCTGCGCAGGCAATAAGCCATTCTTTATTACCAAGGACCACCTCGGCATTGGTTCCCACATCGATAAGCATCCTTGTCTTTTCCGACTTTGCCATTCCAGAGGCCACTATTCCGGAAATAAGATCACCACCAAAATAGCTGCCAATGGATGGCATAATAAAAAGTGGTGCCACCGGGCTTATGCTAAGCTGTAACTGGGAGGCCTCAATCCCCCGCACCCTGTTAAAAAGTGGGATATAAGGCTCCCGGCAAAGAGTATAGGGATCAACACCTAACAAAAGATGGGCCATTGTGGTATTACCAGATACAGATAATGCTCTAATTTCCTGGGGACTTATTTTTGTTTTCTTCGCAAGCTCTTCTGCAAGACTATTAATATCGGTAACAATACTCTGCTGCAACTGCGCAAGCCCTGGATCCTGAAACCTTGTCTCAATTTCCTTTTTTTGACGACGCACGGCAGAAGCATGGTGAATACGACTGAGAATATCGGCGCCAAAACGTATTTGCGCATTCTCGCAATTGGCCTTTGCCACACACTCACCATCTTGTAGATTAATCAGGCTGGCTTCCAGGTGCGTCGTTCCAAGGTCCAAGGCCATTCCCGCAATAAGATCTGGATTTTCCATAAAAAAGGCAACCACTGCCCCACGTTCTTCCAGATGATTGACAAGGGCATAACCCTGAAAATCCGCATTGCGAAAACTCCTGGCCACACTGGTCATGCAAGCATAGGGAACAAAAAGAGGTTTACTGGGCACAAAACAACCGGCAAGGGTTCGCAACAGACGATCCACATCACCAGTATTATCACTTAGTGACGGGGGATTTGCCGTAACCGCTATTGCTGAGACAAGTGCTTTCATTTGCTTGACGTTGAGTACGGATGATGGTACCTAAGACCATAATAAAAACAAGCTGGTTTATCAAACTGTGCTACAACATACTGTACTTTACAAAAAATTAACAACAGCATGGTAAAAATTATCGCCATAGCGTTGGGCGGGGGCTTTGGGGCCGTGGGAAGGTACCTGATCATGCTTGCTGCAGGAAGGTATCACACCGAGTCGCTCCCTTTGGGAACGTTGAGTGCAAACTTACTTGGTTGTCTGCTCATTGGTATTTTCTGGTCACTCTTTGACAGGATCCATATCAGTAACGAGTTTCGTCTCTTTGTTTTCACTGGATTTTTAGGAGGGTTCACCACTTTTTCCACCTTCGCCCGGGAAAGTGTCCAACTCTTCAAAATGGATGAATACCTGCAGGCCTTTGCATACCTTATCCTGTCAAATGTCTTGGGACTCTTGATGGTGGCGATTGGTTTTCTGCTCACCCATAAATTTTTACGCGGATAAGCTACGTGAATCTTCTTAACCGATATATCCTTATTCAGTTTCTACGCAGTTTTCTTATCGTTGCCGCAGCATTTGTAGCGATCTATATCCTGATAGATTTTTTCGAAAAAATTGACAACTTCGTTGAAAAAGGCCAGTCAATGGGAGTTGTTTTCCAATTTTTCACCCTTTCCATACCCTTTATTATTGATATGCTGGGCCCGGTTCTTATCTTACTTGCCGGTGTAATCAGTTTAGGTGTATTGAGCCACAACAATGAACTTACCGCCATGATGGCAGGTGGTATCCATTTACGGAAAATCATTAATCCCATCCTTATTGGCGCGCTGCTCCTTACCGCCCTGTTTCTGGCAATGGCCCAATGGGTACTCCCCAAAACCGTAGCAAGGACCAATACCATCTGGTACGAGAATGTAAAAGGAATGGTGCCCCTTGGAATATTTCGTAACGGACGATACTACTACAAGGGAAAGGAGGGGTTTTATTCCTTCGTCAGACCCTGGCCAAAAAAGTATGTCTTCCTCGATTTTTCCTATTCACAATGGGACAACGATCATACCCTGAAAACACTGATTACATCAAAGTCAGCGGCATGGGAACCGAGTTATGGGTGGCTCTTGCAAAAAGGACAGGTCCAGCATAAAAATGACGATGGCAGCTTTCGCACCAACCTCTTTAGGAAGAAACTATTTGATCTTCCGGAAAGCCCGGAATTCTTTTTTGTCCCCGAACACCAATCGGCAGAGCTTTCGCTTACCCAACTGTTTCAAGCCATGTTTAAACAAAAGAATAAAAGCGAAAAGATCATTGCGGAGACAAATTTCTACAGTCGTATTTCATACACGCTCCTTGGAATCCCCCTCCTTTTTATGGGGTTGCCCATGCTTATGCTATCATATCGAAAGTGGGGAAAAGATCTTTCTGTTGCCATTCCGGTAAGCTGCGGCATGGCCTTTGTGGCCTGGGGGATATGGGGCGCCTTGCAATCCCTAGCAAAGGCCGGCTATTTTTCTCCTCCGCTTGCAGCAATTCTAATCCATCTCCTGTTTGGACTCACCGGTTTTTACTTTCTCCATAAACAGGGGAATTAATGGCTACTCCTCCCAAACAGCTTACCGGTATCGTTGGCGTACCACCGCTTGCAATTATGCAACAGTTGGCAGAAGATAAGGCAACGATCATCGACCTTGATGAACCCACAGAGGGAATAGACCTTGAATCGGTGTCATTTGTGCTGCCACGGGTGTATTGTGGAATTTTACGAACCGTGGTTGCTAACAGTCTGGCCCATACTCCGGCTGTTATTTACATTGATACCGGTGCCGGTAAATGCGATTGTGCCGTGCATACCGCCACCATTTTGGAAGACCTTTTGCCTAAGAGTACAATTATTCGCACCAAAAACCAGGACAGAACGGATTTTGGCATTCCCCTATGCCGGGCAAAGATGGATCTTGTCAAAAAGATGTCTGCCATTACCAGTTCCGTGCAAACTGTTTCGTCTGAGCTGGTTTTAAGCCCCTGCAAACCTACCGCCGGTTTTTGGGGAGTGCCTCCTCGTGATTTTTCCCTCCTAAGCCTCTTTCCTGACACCACCCACGTCTACGGCTGGGCACGATGTATGGAAAACAAGACACCGGATAACCTTGCGATGGAATGTCACTTCAACCCGGACATTCCCACCGTCTTTTTCGCCCAAACATTTTGCGCCAAAACTGCCCTTGCAAAACATTTGGCCGGCAAACATCCCCGTGGACTTTATCTGGATTGCGATATTACAGCCGGTAACAGCGCCAAAGCCAAAATTCAGGCTTTTCTCGAACTTTCCGGGGTTGAATGCTAATGTTACTGGCAGATTTTGGTACCTCGTATTGCAAACTGGTAGACACGACATCCTCTACACCGCCGTATTGTACGCCCACCAAGGACCTTGACCGCAGCAACTTGCAAGTGGATATCGCCACTGGACACAACGGTAAACGCTATGCCAATACGTACGTCAACGAACTCACTGCTCTTGCAAGAGGCGGGCAGCGCTGTATCAAAGAACCCTCTTTTACGCTCTTAGACTGTGGAAGCAGAGATATCAAATATGTGACCTACAGAAACGGACAGCTTCAGGACATGGGGTGGAACGCCGAATGCGGTGCGTCCATGGGATTTACCATTGAGCTCCTCCAAAAATACTACAACATCGATTTTACAACACTTCCTGTTCCCCAAACATGTTTCTCCATCACCTGCGGCGTGCTGGGGATAAGCCATATTTTCGATGCAGTGGTTTCAGGAAGCAGTGAAATGGAAGCGGTGGCCAAATTTGTAAAGGGTATTGCACTCAACGCTTACAACTTCGCCAATCGACCCAGTAGCATCTACCTTTCAGGCGGACTCTGTGACAACCCTCTCTTTGTGGATTCTTTTCCCTGTACAGTCTTCCCCTTGGGGCGTTTTGTCTTACTGGAAGGGCTACTTGCTAGCGCCAGCTCACCTTAATCTCTTCACGCTCGGGAATATGTCGGTATCTAAATTTAGGATATCCAAGCATCAGTGCGCTATAGACCACGTGATTTTCAGGCAAACGCAAGGCCTTAACCAGAGGTTCATATTTGTAGAATGCCTGTACCAAAAACCCTGCCCAACAACTTCCAAGACCATAACTTGCGGCAGTAATATCAAGGTAGGCAGTGGCCAAAGTACAATCTTCCACCGGATGCTCACTTTTTGCAGGATCGGCATGGCAAATGGCTAAATGAGGCGCACCACGCAGCACTTTATCTTCCCCGGCATCCCACGCACGAATAAGACCTGGAAAAATCTTTATTTCACGCATAAAATCCACCACCAACCCCGCTAGTCTCTGCACCTCCGCAGGGTCTTCCACCATGAGCCAATGTGCCGACTGGCAATTATGGGCGCTTGGCGCATAGCGACTCACATCAAGAATTGCGGCAAGGGTTTCATGGTCAACCGCTCGCTTTTTATAGGTCCTGATTGATCTTCTGCTTTTCAGCAAATGGCTTACCGCTATAGGACTTGGCAGTAACTCTTTCTCAATAGGTGGACTTGTTGCAAGAGAAGAAATGGAAATATCCAGTGCATCCTTCCCACATACCGCCATACAATGGCCACAACGAATGCATCTGCGTAGAGCTGCCTTTCGTAATTCGGGCAAACCAGCCGCATCCGGATTAATTAAATCAAATGGACATTCTGCAATGCAGGAATAACATTTTATACACTTCTCACCATCAACAATAAGACTGATTTTCATCTAAGCTCCAGTTAGTACACGTTATAATTATTTGCTTTGTTTCGCCTCATTTTGCACCTTTCAACGTCTACAAAAAGCATTGAACGGCATGGTGAGGGACCATTTATAATCACGATTATTAAAAAATTATTCAAGGTTGCCATATCAGAAAACACAAACTAAAGTAATGACCATGTTCCCTACAAAAGGTAGAACAAGGATAATTGGGCATCACGCCTTGGCGAGGGAAAATGGTTCCCTTATTCACAGTTTATCTAAAACAACAAAGGATTTCACCATGAAGAATATTACAAAAGTAGTAGCTTTTCTTTTTCTTGCAAGCCTTACAGCTTGCGCGAGCAGCAGTGATGTGGACGCACTTAAAGCAGAAGTCGAGCGAGCAAACGCAACTGCTCACCAAGCTTTACAAACAGCTAATGCAGCCAAAATTGAAGCCAGCAGTGCCAGTGAAACCGCACAGGAAGCAAAAGCAACTGCTGATACAACTGCCAATAAAATTGAATACCTGATGAAGAAAAACCAGGGGAAAAAACATAAGTAAGCCTTTCTTTGTAATTCCCTTTAGGGTACCTTGAAAAAGTAGATATTTGGTTCGAGTTCAAGGAGCATAGAAAATAAAAGGCGCAGCATATTATAGACATATGTGAGCACTTTTATTTTCGTAGCGACGAAGAAATCGGGCCAAATAGCCATTTTTCAAGGTGGCCTTTAGGCAGGTTGCCACAATGGGCAACCTGTTTAAAAGGTCTGAAAAACCATTATTTCTTTGACTTTCTAGCTTTTTTCCGTTCCTTTTTTCTGTTTTTCTTGGTGCTTTTGCCCCTTTTCTCTACTTTACTATCAACGAATAAAGGGCAATTTTTACAGCACTTTCCCTTCTTTTGAATTTTCTTGCAGCACTTCTTTTTGGTTTTTGCCATAAGACTATTCCTCTATTCCTTTATGCTCTATTCTTTTGTGGTCTCTTCCTTTTTAGTCTCTTTTTCCTCAGCTTTATTATCTACAATAGTGAGTAATTCAATATCGAAGACAAGTACAGCGTTTGGGGCAATCATCGGTGGCACACCTTGCTCACCGTAGGCCAGTTCCGATGGAATAACAACTTTATACTTTGCCCCTTTCTTCATCAGTTGGAGTACTTCTGTCCAACCAGGAATCACCTGGTTTACGCCAAAGACAGCGGGTTCACCACGTTTATTGGAATCATCGAATACTTTTCCATCTATCGTTGTGCCCTTGTAATGCACAGACACGGTGTCACTTGCTTTGGGGCTTTCTCCATTTCCTGCCTCAACCACCTCATACTGGAGGCCACTTTCTGTAACAACAACGCCCTCTTTCTTCTTATTGGTTGCCAAAAATTCATCTCCGGCCTTTTTATTGGCCTCCTTCATTGCGGCAAGCTCTGCTTCCTGCCTTTCTTTCATTCGAGCAGCAAAATTTTGCTGTACGGCTTGCATCTCTTCCATGGAAAGTACTGGTTTTTCACCATTGTAGCCCGCCTGGAGTCCTTCGAGCAAGTGAGTATAATCTAACTCATTTTCAATACCATGCAGGTAGGTCCCCATATCAAGACCAATACTGTAACTCAGCTTATCTTTCTCTGTTTTTAATTCACTGCTATTAGCAGCTTGCAAGCTCCCAGGAACAACCAAGCATGTGAGTAAAATAACTTTTACAAGACCTTTCATCGCTACACTCCTTTTGTTTATTAATAAGTACTTCCTTACTGTTTTATGCCACCAGGCTATACGTTTGCTGACGCAGAAGAGCTACTCAAGCAAGTGTTATGCACCCCGTATAGTATACAAACTCTCTTACTTTACAAGATACCTAGCACCTAACCCGGAACAGCAAGTAGTACATAAACATTCTGGACACCGGAGGCAAGTTACATTCATGTAATAGAGGAGTATGACACCGGATCTTGCCTTCAGGCATCAGGAGTCAATAGAGTTGTACCAGCGTAATACCTTTGTTTCCTCTGCCCAAATGGGGATGATTGCGTAGTTGTGAAAAGCGGCCAAGCAGATTTTTCGTAGCACCTCGGTGACGATGAAAATCTTCACCATGGATAACAGTGTGTATTTTTTTTTGCGTAAGAAGATAGTGTAGATATTTGCGGCATTCCAAACGAATTGCCCCGCCTTTTCCGCTGGAGCCATAGCCATGAATCAGTGTTACAATCCGTATCTGTTCATGCTGTGCAATGCCAAGCTCACGCTGCATGCGCCCAAGAGCCTGATTGACAGTGGGAAGCCCTTGTTCCAGATTCACCGTTTTCTGATAAAACTGTACCTTGGGGAGACTATCCTTTGTCTCCCTCGTCTGTTCACTCTTGCAAAAGGGACAACACAAAACACCTGCATCAATACTATTACCGCAAACCTGACAAACGAGCACGAAAACTGTTCCTCACAGTCGCTCAACGGCATCTTTGAGTTCGGTAATGGCCTTTTGCAGTTTTTTGGACTTTTCCCCTTTTATTTTTTTTATCAATTTTTCAAGGGCAATATGTACATCTTCCACTGCATCGCTGCGTTGCTGTACCTCATCGATGGACACCAGAGCAGCCATGGGACGACCGGCTCGTTCAATGATATGCGTCTCTCCCAACAGGGCTGTTTTATCCAACAGGCGACCAAAATTCTTCCTGGCATACATTGCCGTAATATTTTCCTTCACTCTCCCCTCCATGGGCTTTTCTCAAGCCCTTCTTGCCATAATTACCTGCTCCGTCTGACGTAGATGTTGTAATACCTGTTCAAGGTGTTCAAGACTGTTCACCTCGATGGCAATCTGAAATTCAATGGTACCCATTGGCGTAATATGGCTGGAAATTTCCAAAATTCGCGCCTTATCACTACTGATAGAAGCACTCACCATGGTATAAATATCATTATCTCCCTCTGCAGTGAGTCGAAGCTCTACCCGGTGGCCCCCCTCACCTGCCCCGACCATTCCACATCAATCCAGCGCTGCGGATCAGTGGCCATAAGATTAACACAATCTTTTTTATGCACCGATACCCCGCGTCCCGATGTGATAAATCCCACAATGGCATCACCCGGGACCGGATTGCAACAACGGCTCACCTTTACCAGCATATCATCCATACCCTCAATAACAATGCCAGGACCAAATGTAGTTTTGGATGCGGAAAGAGAAGGTGCCGCTTGTTGCTCTGTTTCCTTTTTTATCTCAGTTGGCTCAAGGGCCTTAACAAGATGCGGAATGGTAATCACCCCACTCCCCACTTTGATAAGCATATCCTCCAAGGTGTTACAACGGAGCTCTTTTAAAAGTCGCTTCACATGACCACTTTTCACCATCTTTTTCAAGGTAGTGTTGTCATGTCGTTTCAACTCTCTCTCACATATTTCACGCCCAAGATTGTAAGACTTTTCCTTTTCTTCTTTTCGCAGCCAGGAACGAATACGTGATCTGGCACGGCTTGTCTTGACAAATTCAAGCCACCCTCGACGAGGACGTTGGGTGCGCGAAGTGATAATTTCTATAATATCACCGTTTTGAATAGGGTGTTTCAAATGAACCAGTTTTCCATTAACCTTCGCCCCTACGCAATGATCCCCCACTTCTGTGTGGATGCTATAGGCAAAATCAATGGGACTTGCATCTTCTGGTAATTCTTTGACTTCACCGGTGGGGGTAAGGGCATACACCTCATGGGAATACAACTCACCGCGTACCGAATCAAGAAATTCCCTGGGATCCTCAACATCCTGTAACGACTTAACTAAACTTTTCAGTTGGTTAAAGAGTTTACTATCAGACTCTGATGCACTTTGTCCCTCTTTATAGGCCCAATGGGCAGCAACCCCTTCCTGGGCAACCCGGTCCATTTCTTCAGTTCTGATCTGGATTTCTATTAAATGCCCCTTTGGCCCCACAACCGTGGTGTGCATGGATTGATAATTATTGGCCTTGGGAACTGAAATAAAATCTTTAATACGGCCGGGCACCGGAGACCAGTTGGAGTGGATCACCCCCAACGCGTCATAACATTCACGTATGGTATTGACAATAATACGAAACGCTACCTTATCATAGACCTTTTCAGGGGAATTTGTTGAACAACCAGTTTTTTATAAATGGAGTATAGATGTTTAGGACGCCCAATTATACGCGTTGGATGAATAGCGCTCTTTTCGAGCTTTTCCTGGAGAATCGAAATAACCACATTGACATACTGCTGTCGCTCTTCAAGGGAGCTCTCCAACTGCAAGACAAGCTCACTATACTCTTTGGGATGAAGGTACTGGAAAGAAAGATCTTCCAGCTCACGTTTTAGCCAGTCGATACCCAATCTGGACGCCAGAGGAGCGTAAAGGTCCTTCGTTTCACTGGCAATCTCCCGTCTACGACTTGGTTCTACGGTGTCTAAAAGACACATATCCTGCAGTCTATCGGCAAGTTTCACCAACAATACCCGAATATCGCTGGCAATGGCCAACAACATTTTTCGTACATTTTCTGCCTGATGGGTAAGTTTTGAATTATAATGAACGTTTGCAATTCGGGTACAACCATCAACGATGGTGGCAACGCTTTCTCCAAAATCTTTTTCAAGCGCATCCAGAGTGACACCTTCTTTAAGTACACCATGGAGCAGACCTGCCACAACCGTATCAAGATCAAGGTGCATTGAGGCAAGGGTGGAAGCAACCTGCAAAGAATGATCAAGATAAGGGGTTCCTGAAAAGTGCAGTGTTGTCCCATGCACCAGGAGGACAAGCTCCCAGGCCCTATCAATAACCGAGAGATCCGCTCCATTGAGGTAACTCTTGGCAAGCGTCTTCAACCCTTCTGGATTGACCATTACTGTGAGCTCGTTATTCATCAGCCACTCAATGCAATTCGAATAATCTCAAGTATACGCTGGCTCACCTTTTCAGGCGCTAATTCTTCTGTGGTGCCATCTTTTCTGTGACGCAACTCCACCACTCCATTTTTCGTAAGACTCTTGCCTATGGTCACCCGCAGAGGAATACCCAGCAGATCAGCATCCTTGAATTTAAATCCCGGTCGTTCATCACGATCATCTAATAATACATCAACTCCATTGGCCAATAACTCACCGTACAGCGATTCAGCAGTTTTGGTGATCGTAGCATCATTAAGACCAAGATTTAACAAAATAACCTGTACCGGGGCAATGGGCATGGGAAAAATTATTCCATTTTCATCATGGTTCTGCTCTATGGCCGCTGCGACAATACGGCTTATGCCAATGCCATAGCATCCCATCACCATATGTTGTTCATTACCATCCCCAGTTTGATACAGGGCATTCATGGACTCGGAATAGCCCGTTCCCAGTTTAAATACATGTCCAACCTCAATGCCTTCTTTAAGCATCAATGTACCACCACAGGTTGGACATGGATCATCGGGAGTAATTTGACGAAAATCAGCAATTTCAGTGGACTGGAAATCACGTCCCATATTCACATTGATCATGTGCATATTCTTTTCATTTCCACCCACCACAAAATTTTTCATGGCGGCCACTTCCTGATCGACCAGGAGCCTGGTACTTAAACCGACCGGTCCCAAATAGCCCGTGGGAACTCCGGTTATATCAAAGACCTCTTTATCATCGGCCATTTCCACATCGGCCACACCAAGGTAATTTTTGAGTTTTACCTCCTGCACTTCACGGTCTCCACGAACAAGAACGGCAACAGGCTCCTTATCCGTCTTGAATACCAAGGTTTTCACAAGTTCATACGGTTCTATTTCCATAAATGCACAGACTGCGGCTACCTTTCGTTTCCCGGGCGTTTCCACCTTCTCCAACACTTTTTCTGCACTTGTATCCACTGCGCCTGGCGCAACCGCTGCCTTTTCACTATTTGCAGCATAGTCACAGGAGGAACAAATAACCAAGGTATCCTCACCGGTATCTGCAAGCACCATAAATTCGTGGGAAAAATTTCCGCCAATGGCGCCAGAATCCGCCTCCACAGGGCGAAATTCCAAACCACAACGGGTAAATATTTTTGTATAGGCATCGTACATGGACTGGTAAGACTTACTTGCCGCTGCATCGTCCACATCAAAAGAATAGGCGTCCTTCATGATAAACTCACGCCCCCGCATAAGGCCAAAACGGGGTCGAATTTCATCACGAAATTTGGTTTGAATCTGATACAGATTCATCGGCAGATCCCGATATGACCTGATCTCACGACGAGCGATATCGGTTATCACCTCTTCGTGGGTCGGTCCAAGACATGACTCCCTATTATTTCTATCGTAAAAACGCAAAAGCTCAGGGCCATATTTCTCATAACGACCAGTCTCTTGCCACAAATTAGCTGGTTGCACCATGGGCATCAGTAACTCCTGTGCCCCGGTCTTATTCATCTCTTCACGGACTATCTGCTCAACTTTTCGAATTGCTGCAAGCCCCATGGGGAGGTAAGTATAGACACCAGCGGTGAGTTTTCTGATAAATCCTGCTCTTAGCAGGAGGCGGTGGCTCACCACCTCTGCTTCGGCCGGGGTCTCTTTCAGTGTTGGAATCAACGATTGTGAATATCTCATAGTGGTTGTTTGACTTCTCTTTCCTTATAATCTCATACTTTGCAAGCAAGGCCGCGCCAAAGTGGACTTCCTCCCATTGCTTCAGGAAGCTTCTATCTGTCGCAACTCTTCAAGAAAGCTGGCAAGGAGGTATTCCTCTTTAACTTTCTTATATAACACACCTTTTTTAAAAATAACACCTACACCTTTTCCTCCGGCCAGCCCGATATCAGCCTCCTTTGCCTCACCGGGACCATTGACCACGCACCCCATCACCGCAACTTTAATCTTTTTTTCCATGGTTTGCACATAACGCTCTACTTCTTCAGCAATGGAAAACAGGTCTATCTGGGTTCGTCCGCACGTTGGGCATGAAATAAGCTCAGGTCCCCGTTCACGAATGTTCAGGGAACGCAGCAGCTCAAAGGCAACCCGCACCTCCTCAACCGGATCACGGGTAAGGGAGATTCGAAGGGTGTCTCCAATCCCCTGATGCAGCAAAATACCAAGAGCAACACTGGATTTGACAGTCCCTGCTATTAATCCACCGGCCTCCGTTACTCCGATATGTAGAGGATAATCGCAAAGCTTTGCGAGTTGTTGATAACCGCTGATACATGTCCGAGTGTCGGACGATTTGATGGAAACTTTTATCTCTGTAAAATGTTGCTTTTCAAGGAGCCGCACATTGCGAAGGGCACTTTCTATCAGGGATTTGGGGTTCTCTTCTGTTGGATAGCCATATTCTTGTAGAAGATCCTTCTCAATGGAACCGGAGTTCACTCCCACCCTGATGGGAACAGTATGGAGTCTTGCCGCATCCACCACCCTGGCCAGTTTTTCCGGCCCACCCAAGTTTCCAGGGTTAATGCGAATGCCCTGGGCGCCATGCTCCATGGCCGCCACCGCCAATCGATGATCAAAATGAATATCAGCAATCAGAGGAATCCTGATCTGTTCACGGATCTTTTCAATGGCACAGGCCGCTTCCTGATCCAGCACTGCCACACGGATAATTTCACATCCAGCTTTCTGTAAAGCCTTTATCTGCGCAACGGTGGCAGCCACATCCCTGGTGTCACTATTTGTCATGGATTGAACGGCAATGGGGCTATCACCACCAATGGGGATGTTGCCAACGTGGATTTTTCGTGTTACTCTTCTTTTGATCATCGCTTCTTAAGGTTTTTTAGTAAGGCTTAACTCGGCATCAGAGGCACGGACATACAACGGCACAGCAGAATCCAGATCGAGCATCTTGTCCTCCAGCAGTTGTTCACAACACAACAATCCGACTGCGGCCGCATTTATCACATGCAGAGGAAGAGGCACTTCGTCAACCATATCCTCCATATCTTTTTTGATCTTTTCTCCCAAAACAGCCACTCCATCGCCAAGCAATTGACACGGCTCTACCACCTCGGATGCAAAATCAACCGGGCTTAAGGCTGCAATTTCTCCGCTTGCCCTGTAGATTCCAGAAGAGTCTTTTACATACCATCTTCTATAAATCTGCTGCTTTCTTGCATCAAGCAAGGCGCAAAGGGGACCATCTCCTGAACATGTTACCGCCAAACCATCAAGGCTTGACACCCCAAGTAACGGTTTATCCAAAGCTGTGGCCATTCCTTTTGCAGTGGCCATTCCTATTCGCAAACCGGTAAATGAACCGGGACCAAGTCCCACAGCAAAACCATCAATATCCTGCAGGCAAAGACCGCTTTCCTGCAGCAGCCAATCAATACTGGCCAGCAGTCTACGGGAATGGGTCACTTTTGCATTGAGACATAGTGTGGCAACAACTTCCCCCACGACTATAGTGCCCCGGGTAATGGAAATAGAGCTACAGGAACTTGCCGTATCAACGGCCAGGATCAGGGGGGACTCTTCACTCACGAGCTAAAAAGCCTCAACAGGTCATTATAAAAAACAAAAACCATGGCGATCCCCAAGAAAACTATCCCCACCTGTTGCATTACGATCTGCATTTTTTCGGTGAGAGGTTTGCGCCGAATGGCCTCAAAGCTTAGAAACATCAGATGTCCGCCATCAAGGACCGGGATGGGAAGCAGGTTAAGGATACCCAAATTCACACTGAGCAGTCCCATAAAAAAGAGATAGTTAATAAAACCGGCTTGCATCTGCTTTCCAGCAATCTGGGCAATCAAAATGGGCCCGCCCAGCTCAGAAACCGGGACCACCCGTTGCGCAAGTTTTACAAAACCCTGTACCGTGAGACTTACATACATCCAGGTCTGTTGCAGCGCTGCACGCAAAGCGCCGGTAATATCGGTGGGTACATAATAGAGCTCATCTGCCTTGACGATGCCTATCATATACCTTTTCCCCACCTCTTCCCCAAAAATTGATTTTTCAGGCAGTTCCTGAGGCGTCACCTGCAGTTGTATCTTTTCTCCATCCCGTAACACGGTAAAGTGAAGCTCCTTTCCTTCGGAATCTTTCACCATATTCAATACATCAAGCCAGCCGGTGGTGGGAGTCCCGTTAATGGCAAGGATGGTATCGTCTACTTCTATACCCGCTTGTTCAGCGGGATTCTTTGCATTTACCTGGCCGACTCTAGTGGTATCACGAGTATCAGGCAGCCCCATAAAGAGGAAAATCATAAAAAAGAGGATGATGGGAAAGAGAAGATTAAAGAACGGCCCTGCTAAAACAATCAAAAAACGTTGCCATACCTTTTTATGGGCAAAGGAAGCGTCCTTCTCTGCACTGGCACCCTCCTGCTCATCCGGGTTTTCACCAAACATCTTTACGTAGCCACCTAACGGTACAGCACTGATCAAATATTCGGTCTCTCCTATGGTCTTGCCAAACATTTTGGGCCCAAACCCCAAGGAAAATTTCAGTACTCGAACCTTGAAGAGCTTGGCAAAAAGAAAATGACCAAATTCATGGACAAATACCAAAATACCTAACACAACGACAAATGAAACAAGTGTATTCATAGGACAACCCTAGCGATTCTATAGACTTTACTTCTAATTTTGGGCAATGATTGCACCTGCAACCTTTCGCGCCTCTTCGTCCGCTGCCAGTATAGCATCAAGTGAATCTTCGCAACCGTTTTGAACCATTTCCATTACTGTAGCCACAGTTTGACTAATATCAAGAAAAGAAATCTCTTTACTGAGAAAGGCGGCCACAGCCACTTCATTTGCAGCATTGAGCACTGCAGGCATAACCCCACCTGACTCTATAGCCTGAAATGCTAACGCAAGGGCAGGAAAACGCTCCATATCGGGTTTATGAAACTCAAGATTTGAACAGCTGGCCAGGTTGAGACTGGGCAGATCCATGGCCAATCGTTTAGGATGGGAAAGGGCGTACGCTATGGGAATTCGCATATCAGGTATCCCGAGCTGAGCAATCACCGAGCCATCATGAAACTCAACCAGTGAATGAATAATAGACTGGGGGTGTACCACTACCTCAATGGCCGCAGCGGGCATATCAAACAACCATTTTGCCTCAATTACCTCAAGCCCCTTATTCATGAGTGTTGCTGAATCAATGGAAATTTTCTGTCCCATATCCCAGTTTGGATGGGCAAGGGCCTGGGCAGGACTCACTTTTTGCAACTCCTGATAACTTTTAGTGCGAAACGGACCACCGGAAGCGGTAAGAATTATTTTTCGAAGCTCCTTTCTCCGCCCCGCTTCAAGAGACTGAAAGATGGCGCTATGCTCCGAGTCCACTGGTAGCAGTGCGACATTGTTTTTTTTGCATGCATCCATTACCAACTTGCCCGCCATTACAAGGGTCTCTTTATTGGCAAGGGCAATATCTTTTCCTGCCTCAATGGCAGCGATGGTCGGCAATAAACCGGCAGCTCCAACGATGGCAGAGACCGTCATATCAGCGGAAGAAAGCGACCCAACTGTTTGATTCCCAACAGTGCCAACACAGATACGATTATGATATTTTACAGGCAACAGCTTCTGGAGTTGGAGTGCACCGGAATCGTCAGCCACCGAGATACACTCCGGTTCAAACTCAAGAACCTGCTCACTAAGCTTTGTGATATTTCTTCCCGCAGCAAGCCCACAGATGGAATAGCTCTTGGGAAAACGACGTACCACATCAAGCACATTACAACCTATGGAACCCGTTGAACCAAGAAGTGACAAGCGTTTCATATCTTCCCCCATTGCAGAAAGATATAGAGCAAAGGTGCTGCAAAAAGAATGGAATCGGCACGATCAAGAATTCCACCATGGCCCCCGAGGATGGTACCCGAATCCTTAGTATTCGTTGCCCTTTTTATCACCGATTCAGTAAGATCACCGCAGATACCAACAACTGTCAAAACAATTGCGCTTGCAAGCAGCAGAAGCCATGGTACGGAATCCAAAAACAACACTGCAATACCACTGGCAACCACAACACCTGTAACAACACCGCCAACAGCACCTTCCACTGTCTTTTTTGGGCTGATTAAAGGACTTAACTTATGCTTCCCGAAAGATTTACCAACATAATAGGCACCGGAATCGGAACCCGCTGTAATCCCGGTCAGAATAAGCAACCAGATATTGCCTTCCGGCAAAAGACGAATAAGATAAAGGTGGGCGCCTAAAAAACCTACCCACACAAGTCCAAGGGTTCCCCGGACCAAAAAACCGTAATTATCATGTTCCGTACGATAGGTAACAAGCGTAAGAAGGGCCAACAGAATAAATGCAAAGACAAGACCTGCGGTAAGCCCCATTGAGGGCCAAGCCCATTGAAAAAGAAGAGGAAATGTAGAAAGAAATGCGAGAAAAATCGACTGACCAGGGGATTTATCAACAAAGGCCATCTTGGCATACTCATAGCCACCAATGGCAAGCCCCAACAATAAAATAAGGGCAAACGCGGGAACTCCTCCCTTGAATAACAGCAAAAACCAGCCCACAACGAGCGCAATACCGGGAAGCAAGCGATTCATCTACTCATCCACTCCCAACCTGGGCACTGGTCTTGCCAAATCGTCTTTCTCGGTTTTGGTATTCTAGAATTGCATCAACAAACGCGCGTTTACGAAATTCTGGCCACATTATGTCCGTAAAATAGATCTCGGCATAGGATGCCTGCCACAAAAGAAAGTTTGAAAGACGCGCCTCCCCACCTGTTCGGATCAGCAGATCCGGATCGGGGAGGCCTGCCGTATAGAGATGGGCATCAATCACAGACTCATCGATTGCAGAACTTGTCAGTTTTCCAGTAGCCACCTTATCGGCAATGTGCTGAACGGCTCTAACCATTTCAGATCGTCCGCCATAACTCAAAGCCAAGTTGAGAGTAAGTTTTGTATTGGCAGCAGTTTTCTGCATGGTTTCTTCCAGGGTCTGGCGGACATCTGCCGGAAGCTTGTTGATATCACCAATACAGGTAAGACGAATGGAATTTTTGAGCATTTTAGAAAGCTCGTTTTGCAGGTATCGCTTCAAAAGTCCCATCAGTCCACCAACTTCTTCAGCAGGACGCTTCCAGTTTTCGGTGGAAAAGGCATAGAGGGTCAACACCTCAATGCCAAATTCTCGGGCACAAGCGACAATATCTTGTACAGAACTTACACCGTTCTTGTGACCATAGAGACGGGGCTTTCCCTGTCTTTTGGCCCAGCGTCCGTTTCCATCCATTACAATGGCAACGTGACGGGGAAGGTTAAGAGGATCTAATAAATCGGGAATTGGCATACAAACAATTGGTGGTAGAAAAAAAGCGGAGAAAGACAGTCCCCCAGCAACTATCACATCTCCATCATCTCTTTTTCTTTATTGTCTGTGATCTCATCAATTTGCTTAACATATGTATCGGTCTCCACCTGGATTGCGTCCTGAAACTTAAAAAGCTCATCCTCGGAAATTTCTTTGTCATTCTTTTTTTTCTTTCAAAATAACTATGCTAATAGTGTCCA
>JBNKKR010000054.1:0-20635 GCA_050291935.1 Desulfocapsaceae bacterium
CTATCATTCCTTGCGGAAGATTGACGTCAAGCATAGTAATCTTTACTTCTGTTGCATCAGCATCGTAGGAATTTTTAACCAATTCAAACAAAGCGAGAACATGCGATCTGATTAGCTGTTCGCCCAGTAACTCCATTAACCTGGCTTTTGGTTTGAAGTATGCTTCCTGAGGTTTCGACATAGTTATGTTTTCAGTTAATAGTGAGTGATAAGAATTCGCTTACCATTCAGGGAGTATCGGACTGAAAAAACTCCATCACAACGCAAGTTACACTTCACAACATTCCTGGAGCTGCAATACTAAGTCCCTTATGAGCCACTCACAATTCGTTTTCTCACATTTGAAATGTGCTCAACGATTGGAAGTGACGTTCCACTCTGAGAAGAAACCATAAAATATTCGTTTAAAAACGACAACATCAAATTGTGAAAAAGAGAACTACTGAGTAATAGTGACAACGATTATTTTATGGACTTATTTCTGTTTTTATTATTTTTCCATTATGCTAAGAATACCACTCTTGATGCATGTGTAACTGCTAAAGAGTTTTGGAAATATGCTCCGTCGAAGTTTCACTTGGCGGTGCCATGGGAGCTGGTGAAACAACTTGGGTGATAGATTTTCTAGACAAGAAAGGACTTCTAGCAGAATTGGGCTAAATGCTGCTAAAAAAGAAAAAGCCAAACACCATACAAGTGATTGGCTTTTGTATCAATAAATGGTCGGGACAGGAGGATTCGAACCTCCGACTTCCTGCTCCCAAGGCAGGCGCGCTACCAGGCTGCGCTATGCCCCGACTTCTCAAAAGATGCTGGCAGTGACAAAACCGGGGCAAATATAATTTTTTTGGTCAAATTTTACAAGTGGAAAATCGTTAAAATATTTTTTATCTGAAAAGGTATAGTTGACTCTCCTTCAGCTATCATTGGATTCGCGCAGTTTTTTCCCCATCAATAGATGTGAATACTCTGCTCTTTCTTTTACAAAAGATCCAACGTACTCAGCAAAACAGTTGGTAAAAAGATGAAATACTTTTTATAGCACAAGGGTATACGTTTCGTACTTGCAGGCAGACTGTCTCACCCCAGTTTGATACTCCCTGGAAGCATAAAAAATGTATCTCAAAGAGGAAAAGCTAAGATGATTCTCAGCAATAAACTTAACATCACTGACGCAGTGGAACTGGCAAGGGTTGAAGAAAAAATCAGCAAAGCCAACGCAAAAAAGCTTTTTACCAGTGGGTTATTGGACACTCTGGATGCCGGTAGTTTCCAAGCATTGGCTGATATTCATCATCACCTTTTCAGTGAAATCTATGAGTTTGCGGGCCAAATTCGCACGGTAAATATTTCCAAAGGCAACTTCAGATTTGCCCCAGCTTTGTATTTAAGGGCGGCCCTTGAAAGTATAGAGACCATGCCCCAGTCCACTTTCGATGAAATCATTGAAAAATATGTGGAAATGAACGTGGCGCACCCTTTTCGGGAGGGAAATGGCCGCAGCATGCGAATTTGGCTTGATCTGATCTTAAAACATATGCTCTACAAAGTTGTTGACTGGAGCAAGGTGGATAAAGAGGATTATTTACTGGCCATGGAACGAAGCCCCGTTAAAGATGTTGAAATTAAGATGATACTTCAAGCGGCACTTAGTGACAAAGTAAACGATGCGTCCATCTATATGAAAGGTGTTGATGCAAGCTATAATTATGAAGGGTATGCCCTTTATAAAACCGCCAGTTTAGAAGACCAGTCATAACCAATAACACAAAAAATAATCAAGAAACAATACCAAAAGTCATGCAGGTAATAAGACTGATTCAGTTGCCGGAGATTCCAAAACAACCACTCCTCATCCTTATTGAAGAAATAAATACGTTTATTGATGGCCAGCCTGGCCAGTGGGTAAAAATACGCCATGAACAACAATAAAGCCATTATCATAGCCGGGACCCAAAGCGGCTCTGGCAAGACAACAGTAAGCTTAGGGGTTATGGCTGCCCTTGCCGCATCAGGCTTGAAAGTGCAACCTTTTAAATGTGGCCCCGACTTTATTGACCCAAGTTTGCATAAATTGGTAACCGGGACAATTTCCCGTAATCTTGATATCTGGATGTGCGGTGCGTCATTTACCTGCCAAAGCTTTGCTAATCATTCTACCGATGCCGATATCTCGGTTATCGAAGGGGTGATGGGAATGTATGATGGTGGCGAGTCATCCAGCGCATCCCTTGCGGCGCAACTTGGGGTGCCCGTGGTGCTGGTTCTTGATGTCCGTTCGGCCGCAGAAAGCGCAGCAGCGGTATTAAAGGGTTTTGAAGCGCTAAATCCACAGGTAGCCCCAAAAGGAGTTATCCTTAACCAGATTGCAAGCCCGCGCCATTTAGAACTTGTCTCAAATGCCATCAAGCAGCATTGCCAGGCTGAGATACTAGGCTATCTGCCCAGGACGTTACAGTTTCATATCCCGGAACGTCACCTTGGGCTCAAAATGGGGGAAGAAAATCCCCTTGACGAAAAAGCCATAGTCGAGCTTGCAACAACAATAACAAAACACGTTGATCTGGATAGACTGCTAGCCATTGCCGGTTCAACAGCAGGCTACAAACCAATCGAACCACCAGCCACCACCACAAAGCTTCGAATTGGCATCGCTCGGGACAAAGCTTTTTGTTTCTACTATCAGGACAATTTGGATCTTTTTCAGAAAGCCGGTGCGGAATTGGTCAGCTTTTCCCCTTTGACCGACACCTCTTTACCCCCTGATATTCAAGCCATATACCTGGGCGGTGGCTATCCGGAGCTGTATGCCAAAACCCTTGCTGCCAACACGACAATGCTTGCCGCCATAAAACAGTGGGCCGAAGCAGATCTTCCAATCTACGCAGAATGCGGTGGTTTTATGTACCTCACCGAAGGTATAGTTGACCACGAGAAACAATTTCATTCCATGGCTGGAATTTTTCCGGTTCAAGCCAGGATGCAAGGAAAACGGGCAAGCCTTGGTTACCGTGAGATCAAACTACAAGATAAAAGTTTCTTTGGGCCCAAAGAAACCGTGCTCCGGGGGCATGAATTCCATTATTCAACTATTGCTGAAATGCCGGCAAATATTGAACGACTTTATGCTGTAAATAACGGCAGCAACGAGGGCTACCGATATAAAAACGTCCTGGGTGGGTATATGCATATCCATTTTGGGTTTACACCTCAAGCTGTTTCCTCTTTTATTAAGGGCTGCAGCGACAAAGATAGGCTCTGATCAAGAGTTATGTATTGACACACTCTTGATTTTCAAGTAGGCTCCACCATTGATTTTCAGATGCTTTTAGCTGAGCTTAATAGGGAACCCGGTGGAAATCCGGGACGGGCCCGCCGCTGTGACCGGGGACAAACGTTGCATATATGTCACTGTCTAAGACTAGATGGGAAGGCGCAACAAGTAGAATGAACCGGGAGTCAGAAGACCTGTCTGAGAATATTCATGGTCACTAAGTTGGCCGTGGCCTCCCCCCGTGGACAGACGCATTGAGCATGGTAAAGCTTTTGCGGCAAGGGGAAAAGGCAACTCGTATTATTCGTGGAAAAACTGGGAATCCTCGGATCTGTAATTTAGGTCCGGGGATTTTTTTTTGCCCTTAGACGGTTGAAAGTCTCCGGATAGAGATCACATTTCACTATTTTGGGGAAAAGAAGATGAAGAAAACACTGGTTATACCGCCAAGGCACTCTTTTCAGTACCACCTTGAGTGGTGCAAATTTCGTATGGGCAGACAAGCTGCTCAACTCAGCTTTACTGGAATGGCCCTGCTTGTATCGGCAGTGCCTCTCACTGCCGCCGTGGAACAGGAAGATCCGACAACGGTTCAGGATGAGATGGTGGTCACCGCCACCCGAAGCGAGGAAAATATCCTTGAAATTCCAGCCAAGGTCGAACGTATCAGCAAACAGGATATCGAGCAAACAGTGGCTGAGACCCTTTCTGAACAATTGAAGAAAAACGCTTCCATAGGTGTTATCGAATACCCGGGTAACCTTGCAGGCATCGGCATCCGAGGTTTTCGCCCTGAATATTCAGGTATTACCAAGCACTCTCTTATCCTAATCAATGGCCGACCGGCAGGTGCCACTAATCTCTCTACCATTCTCGCAGACAATGTGGAGCATATCGAAGTTTTAAAAGGCCCTGCATCTTCTCTCTATGGCGGAGAAGCCATGGGTGGTGTCGTCAATGTTATTACCAAAAAAAATACAGAAGAGCTCACCGGCGAAATCGAATTGGGAGCCGGTTCATTTGAAACAATGATTTATAAGGCAGCCTTTGGCGGTACTCTCGCTAAGGGCTTTGATTTTGATATATCGGCCCGTGGCTACAACCAGCAGGATGACATCAAACTTGGCAACGGCGACACTCGTCAAAATACCGAATACAAAACCCACAGTGGCGCACTTCGGCTCGGTAAGGATATTGGCGAAAGCTGGCGAGTTGATTTAAGTGCCAATATCTATCAGGGCCGGGATCTTGAAACCCCTGGAGACACCGCCTACGAATCCCAACAAAACGGCCACAAAGATATCGACAACACAGGTGTTGAAGTAACAGCGGGTGGAGAGTTGGGAGAAAATAACCGACTCAGCGTCACCACCTATATGACCAATGAAACCCAGGAAACGTATAAGCATTACACCGGCTCTTACCCAAACGCCACCCAGGTCGCCCCCTATCAAAGCTATGACTCCGAAACCGACTGGCTGGGACTACAGCTCAAAGATGAGTACAGTTGGCAGCAACATCAATTCATCGCCGGTATTGACTATCAGGATATTGAGAAGTCCAGCCGTAGCTATAATCAAGATGGTTCAAGAAAAGCTCCCTATTCACCAGATGAAGGACGGACAAACCTGGCCGGATACCTTGAGACTATCTGGAAATTTATGGACGAGCGATTCACCGCCACGGCTGGCGGCCGTTTCGACACCTTTCATGTGGAAACGGTGTCCACACCCTACAAAACCGATTTCACACCAAGATCCGAAGACTTCTCCACTTTCAGCCCCCGGGCAGGTGTCAATTATCTCTTTGACATGGGCATACGTCTGCACGCTACCATTGGCAAGGCCTTTGTCCCTCCCACCGCGGCTCAGCTTGCTGGATACTCAGAAAAGCTTGTCAGCGGTACCACCATGATCACCCAGGGGAATGCGGATCTTGATCCTGAATCATCGATCACCTATGATTTAGGCACCGGTTACGACCGGCAGGACCTGGGACTGTCCCTGGACCTCACCTACTTCCACACCGATGTGGATGACAAAATCAGTACCATTACACTTGGTAACACCACGACCTATCAGAACAGTACCAGTGCAGAAATGGAAGGACTTGAGACCACCCTCTCCTTTGATATTGGCGCTCCCTTGCAGTGGGATCGAAGCCTCTGTCTCTATGTGAACGCCACCCATATCTTTTCAGCGGAAGAGGAACAGTCGGACGGCACCATGAAAGACATTCACAATGTGGCAAAATCAACAGTCAATTACGGTATTAAGTATGATGACGGGATGTTTGACGCGAAACTGCATGCCCGTAATCAAGGAAAGATGAAAGACACTGACTGGACCGCTGCCGGCTATCCTGAAATTGAGTATCCCTCTTTTACCGTGGTCGACCTGATGGTGGGCGTAAATCTCGCTGACCATCACCGGATCGTGCTGAAAGTGGATAATCTTCTTGATGAAGAGTACTATGAGAAGAAGGGCTACGACAAGCCGGGTCGGGCATTCTATCTCACCTACAAATATACCCTCTAGGAGATCTGTATGGAGCATCCCGCCATTATCACAAAAATTGCACCGCAGGATATTGAGGCCGAAAGCTTTCGGATCATTGCCGAAGAGCTTGGCCCCCACGATTTTGCACCACCCATCTTCAAAGTGGTGCAGCGGGTTATCCACGCAACCGGCGATTTTTCCTTTAGTGATACGCTGCGCTTTCATCCGGATGCCATGGAACTTGGGCTGAAAATGCTCAGACAGGGGCGGGACATCCTCACCGATGTCACCATGGTGGCCTCGGGTATCAATAAAAAGATGTTGGCAGGCCTGGGTGGTTCGGTGCATTGCCTGGTGGCAGACCAACAGGTGGCAAAAACCGCAAAGAGATCGGGAAAAACCCGCTCAGATGTGGCCATTACCCAGGGCTTACAAGAGAAGAGCATTGGGATTCTCGCCATCGGTAACGCGCCAACTGCTCTGCTTGCAGCCATGGAGCATTTGCGGGATGTAGCACCTGAAGAACGGCCCCTTATCATTGGCGTACCGGTGGGCTTTGTCAATGCCGCCGAATCCAAAACAGTGCTTGCTGCGAGCGATTTTCCTCATATCACCAGCCTGGGTCGCAAAGGCGGCAGCCCGGTGGCAGCAGCCATTGTCAATGGACTGCTGCGAATGGCTACGGAGTAAGAGGTCGTAAAGATGATCAGCAAAACAATATGCCTGGGCATGGCCGCCATGATTTTTTGCCCGACACCAATATTGGCTGGCCATGGAAGTCATGCTGGACATGCTACGCATAATAGCACCGAACTTGATACCATTGTGGTCCGCGCACAGCGCCTTGATGAGTATATCAACGATCATCCACAACTGGTCACAGTAATGGATCGCACCACCATTGAAGCTGGAAACTATCTGGATCTGGGTGAGGCTATCGGTTCCATGCCCGGGGTGGATGTGAGTCAGTCCGGTTCCTCCATGCAATCACGCATTTCCATTCAGGGCTCTTCAGGTTCAGGATCCATTCTGGTGCTGATTAACGGCAGGCCCGCAAACTCCAGCCAGTATGGAAGTGTGGAGCTTTCCAGCCTGCCCATTGACACCGTACGCCGGGTGACGGTGTTCAAGCCACCGGTACCGGTCTGGCTGGGGCCGGGAGGAACGGCCGGAGCCATCAACATCGAAACCAGAGACAGTAGCCAGGAAAAAGGCGAATGGCATAGTCAGATAAAAATGAATGGCGGCTCTTATGGCCAGGTGGGTGGCAGTGCCAGCTATGGCAGCAAGAGCGAAAACAGTGCTCTACTGGTCACCGGTGGTGCTGACCACCGCGACGGCAAACGGATCAACAGCGACAAAGATAACGGCCACTTCAGCCTGCACTGGGACCATAGCAGCAGCAACAAAACGGTTGTTAGCTTTGATGGCCGCAGTTATTACAGCGAGCATGGAGTGAGCGGCCCCACCTACAACCCGACCCCGGATGCCCGTCAACGCTACAGTAAAGCCGGCCTGGATGGCCAACTGAAGGGATTTAATCGCTATGGCGACTATTCCCTCAAAACCTTTAGCGATCTTGTTCATCTCAAAGACAACCTGCAAAACGGCAGTAGTGCCATCCTTGACACCTGGAAGATGGGAATAAAGGGTGAACAGGTACTGGAAGCAGATGAAGGTGGCTGGGCGTTACGTCTTGGTGGACTTGTTCAGCATGAAGATGTGGATCATAGCGTCAGTGGTACCCATGACCGTCAGCAAGTTGCTGTGCACAGTCAGCTTGATAAAGAGCTGGGTGATTTCAGCTTCAGCGCCGGAATGCGAGGCGACTATGTAAGCGATTTTAGTCTCCATCCTGCCGGATCCACCGGGTTAAGCTACCGGATCTTAGATGATTCTCTAGTCAAAATAAACGGTGGCTACCAGGTGAAGATTCCAACCTTTGGTCAGCTCTATCAGCCAAGTCACGGCTCCATGGATCATGCCCGTGGTAACCCGGATCTGGATGAAGAGCATGTGTGGTCATATGGCCTCACTTTTGAGCAAAACTTAGGAGAAAACCGGCGCCTCCAGGCAACCCTGTTTCGATCTGATCACACTGATCTTATCGGCTACCAACGCGGCAGTGATAATATTTCAAGGCCACTCAATGTGGATAATGCCCATCGCCAGGGTCTGGAACTGACCCTGAAGTACGAGTTAATCGAACGTCTAGTGGTGGATATAAATTATATTCTACAGAAGAGTGAAATAGGCAGCAGTGGCAGGGAGCTTTCTTATGCACCCCGCCATAAAGGCAAGCTTATTGTCAAATACACCCTGGCACCATGGCAAACCCGGCTGGAGACGACAGTGAAGATGGTCTCAAGCCAGTACAGTGATCTGGAAAATACCGTAAGCGAAAAGCTTGGCAGTTATGTAACCGTTGATATAAAAGCCAGTCAACCTTTCAAACTGGCCAATTACGCAGCCGAAGTGTACACCACCATTGGCAACCTTACCGACACCGATTATGCTGTCCACTACGGATACCCCAATGACGGTCTGCGCGTATTGCTGGGGCTGAATATGAAATTGTAGAAAGCAATTATGGCAAAAACGAGAAAATAATATGCATCAACATGGGTACATTGGCCGCAAAATGCGGCAGCCAAAACTGGAAGAACAACCAGCCATTATCATAGCCGCCTTCGGCTCCAGCACCAGAGCCAAGGCTGCCTTTGATCTTATCAGGGCGAGACTTGAACATGACTTCCGGGAACACACCATCTTCTGGGCCTATACCTCAGAAATTATCCGGAAAAAAAAGGGACTCCCCGGTTTACAAGAAACCCTGGCCCAGGTAGAGGCAGCAGGATTTCGCAAGGCCGTGGTTCAACCACTCCACGTCTTTCCCGGCACCGAATACCAACAGATGGCGGAGACCTGCGAATACTTCCCGGGCCTGCGCGTTTTTCTCAGTGAAACCCTGCTCCATCGCTGGGATTTTGTAAGAGATGTACTGCAAGTGGTAGAGGATGAATTCCTCACTGAAAAAGAAGGATTAAATTTACTGGCCCTGCACGGTACGCCGCTCACTGCGGACCCGGTAAATATTGTCTATCTTGGTCTGGATAGATTGGTCGCTGATCTCTTTGACAACGTCCTCACCGCCAGCGTTGAAGGAGTACCCGATCACGAAGCGGTATTGAATCGTATCAGGCGACAGAATCTGGCATCCCAATACAAAAAAGTAAAAATCATCCCCATGATGTACCTTGCCGGCCTCCATGCCGAAGAAGATCTTATGGGTGATGGGAATGATAGCTGGAAACGGCGGCTGGAAAAACTTGGTTTTTCGGTGGAATGTGCCATGACCCACCACTTGGGCAGCGACTACTTTAAAGGTTTGGCATATTACCCGCAAGTGACCGACTTTTTTATAGATAGATTGCATAGAACCCTTAAGCTTGCCCATTATTATTGATTTTTTATCAGCCATGGATGAGCCCCCGGTAACTATGCCCATTATCAATGCACTACTCTAGCAAACAGCCGAGTAATCATGGCCAGACGACTTAGGAGCGGATTCACCACTGGCGCCTGTGCGGCAGCAGCTGCCAAAGCAGCGACCCTGTTGCTACAGGACGGGAAGGCGCCTGACCGGGTGGAGATTCCATTCCCGGATGGCAGCCGTCACGGTTTTGCCCTTAAACAATGCCGGATGATGACGAATGCAGCCCTGGCATCGGTAATTAAGGACGCCGGTGATGACCCGGATGTTACCAACGGCGCCGAGATTATGGCCGAGGTACGCCCCGGTGGAGCCAAAACAGGACGGCCCACCGGAGTGAGTATTGGCAGCGAAATTGAGCTTTTTGCTGGCAACGGTGTCGGTTATGTCACCAAACCAGGCCTTGCGGTAAATGTTGGCGAACCGGCCATTAATCCAATACCGCGTAAAATGATTGCGGCAGCCGTCCGCGAGGCGGCAGCAACCGGGCAGTTACAGATCACGGTATCGGTTCCCTGCGGTGAGGAACTGGCCATTAAAACGCTCAATAGCCGGTTGGGCATTGTGGGGGGCTTATCAATTCTTGGCACCACAGGTATTGTCAGGCCTGTATCCGCAGAAGCATGGACCGCTACCATCCAGGCATCCATGGCCGTGGCCCGGGAGACCGGCCTAAAGCAAGTGGTGCTCTCCACCGGCCGCACCTCGGAACGGGGGGCGCAAACACTTCTTGATTTGCCGGAAGAGGCGTATGTGATGATGGGCGATTATCTGCAATTCTCCCTGCATCAGGCCCGGGAATATGGATTTTCCAAGGTGATTCTTGCCGGTATGTGGGCCAAGATCACTAAAGCCGCACTGAAAGTACCACAGACCCACGTCAGAAACGGTGCCTTGGAGATGCGGGAAGCGGCACAGTTACTCACTGTGCTTGGGGCAGTGGGAAGTTTACAACAGAAAATTGAAAATTCAAATACGGCAAGGGAGATGCTTGAACATCTCCTTGCAGCGGAACGAAGAGATATTATACAGGCAGTGTGCGCTAAAGCCGGTGATTACTGCCACGAAGAGTTTGGCGGTGAAGTTGAGGTTGTTCTTGTTAGCAACAAGACGAAGGTTATAGAGAGGCAGTGAGAAAGGAAACGAAAATCCACATCATCGGTGTTGACAGCCATGGGTTGAGCAAACTAGCCAAAGAACTGGTTTGCCAAAGTGTTCTTGTGGTTGGTACTGCCCGCCTGCTGGCTCAGGTCAAAGACCTTGGTGTACCAAGCTGGCCCATAACCCCCCTTGACAAAGCCATGGCCGCAATACAAGAAGGTGTGCAGCAAGGACAGGTGACGCTGCTCGCCAGCGGCGACCCATTGTTCTGGGGTATTGGCCGCAGGTTGCTAAATGAATTTGACGAAGATCAGATCGAGATTCATCCAGCCTTGTCCTCTCTCCAAGAGGCAATGGCCCACTTCCGGCTCCCCTGGGATGATGCAGCTGTTCTCAGCTTGCATGGTCGCCACCATACTCATCTGGCTGGCCCACTGCTTAAGCATCCCAAGACCGTTGTCTTCACAGACGACAAGCATAGTCCCGATATACTTGCCAGGGCCCTGCTTGACTATTTCGTACGTATCGGCGGCGATGAGCTTATGGAAAAATGCAGGATCCTGGTGGCGGAAAATATCGGTGCAGACGATGAACGACTGTTTACCGGCACCCTTACCGAAACAGCCGGGCGACATTTTAGCAGCCTCAATATCATGTGCCTATTAAGACCGGAGCGGCAAACAAGTGGACGACTGGGACTAGCCGAGAGCGAAATAAATCACAACCGTGGGCTTATCACCAAAGACGAAGTTCGGGCTGTTACCCTGCACCGCTTGCAACTCCCCAAGAACGGGATAGTGTGGGATGTGGGTGCTGGCAGCGGTTCCGTATCCATTGAAGCGGCTCGCATGAACCCGGATCTCACCGTGTACGCTGTGGAAAAAAAAGAAGAAGAGCTTGACAATATTAAAGCCAATATTTGTAAATTTGGCTGCTTTAACATAGTGCCTGTTGCTGGGAGTGCCCCGAAAATCTTACAAAAACTACCCACACCTGACCGGGTATTTATCGGCGGCAGCGGTGGAGCCCTTGCCGCCATTATAGAAGAGTCGGTCCGTTGCCTTTCGGCCCATGGCAGGCTGGTGGTCAACGCTGTTATCCCCACCACCCGGAATGAGGCTCCACGGTTGCTTGTTGCAGCAGGTCTTACGGTGTCTGTTAGTAATATCAAGATAACAAGGGAGAAACCGGGTAAAAACCCTATTAATTTTAATGAAATAAGTATTATTGCAGGAGTAAAGAGTGACGCTTAAATCTGGAACATTTTATGTTATCGGGGTTGGCCCCGGCGACCCTGATCTTGTGACCTTACGAGGTGCTCGCACCCTTTCAAGATGTGCAGTATGGCTAACCCCCACAGCTAAATCGGGTGGCCCCTCCACAGCACTTACAATTGCTAGCGGAGCCGTGGATCCAATAGATAAGACCATCATCTCCCACCACTTTCCCATGAAAAAGGTGCATGTCGGCAAACAAAATATCGATCCAGAAGTGACCCATGCCTGGGGGAAAGCTGCCGATCTAATTAATGATCATTTGATTGCAGGAAACGATGTAGCTCTACCCACTCTTGGAGATCCAGCCATTTATTCCACCGGATTTTATGTCTGCCAGGCCCTGCTTGAACGCAACCCCAAGGCAGCCGTGGAGATCATCCCGGGTATTACGGCCACAGGTGCCACCTCGGCAGCTGCCATGACCCCACTCTGCCTCGGAGACGAGCAGCTTGCAGTTATTCCAGCAATTTTTGACAACACCAGGTTACGAGAAATTCTCACCCAATTTGAAGCAGTTGCCTTTATGAAGGTACATAAGGCCCTTGATATACTGGTGCCACTACTGGAAGAGCTGGACCTTTTGGATAGAGCGGTACTGGTGGAACAAGCCAGTACAGATAAGCAGCGGGTCCACCATGATCTGCTGGCAGCAAAAGATAAAAAACTTCACTATTTCTCCACCCTCATTGTGCGGAAAAACGGCTGGACAAGGGGGGAGATGGGGTGAAGAATCCGATTTATTTTGTCGGGGCAGGACCTGGGGATCCGGAACTGATCACAGTGAAAGGCCACAGGCTGCTCAGTGAAGCCGATATGGTAATCTACACCGGGAGCCTGGTGCCAAAGGCCCTGATTGAAGATCTTCCAGGAGAGACACATAACTCGGCAGGTCTGACCCTTGACCAGGTGCTGAGCCTGATGACCAAAGCATGGCAAAAAGGTAAAAAAATCGTTCGACTACACACGGGCGATCCGGCCATTTACGGAGCTATCAATGAGCAGATTGCAGGTCTTGTCAAACTAGAGATTCCCTTTCAGGTAATTCCCGGCGTAAGTTCAGTCACAGCGACAGCTGCGGCCCTATCCACACAACTCACCCTACCGGAAGTATCACAAACGATTATCATCACCCGCCGCGCTGGACGAACACCCATGCCTGAAGGAGAAGATCTGATTACTTTGGCCCGCCATCAATCCACCATGCTGATTCTGCTCAGTGTCAATATGATTGATGAAGTGGTGGCAGATCTCATAAAGGGTGGCTACCCGGAAGATACGCCGGTTGCCGTGGTGGAAAAGGTGAGCTGGCCTGATGAGCGGCAACTACGTGGTATTCTAAGCAATATCGCAGACCAGGTTAAGGAAGCAGGAATAAGAAAAACCGCCATTATCGCTGTTGGAAAGGTACTGGCCCAGGCACCACCACCGGTACTCTCAAAGCTATATGATAAACATTTCAGTCACGGTTTCAGGGAGGGCGAGGCGTGAAGCTGGCCATCATTGCCGTAACCAGGGGCGGAAAAAAGCTTGCCGGCCAACTTGCAGCATCATTACCCAAGTCAACCGTGCTGGCCGGCCAGTCGGTGAAAAAGATCTTTTCCGATCACTGGCCGGAATTTGATGGCTTTATCTGTATCATGGCAACCGGCATTGCGGTACGATCCGTGGCACCACTCCTGGGTAATAAGAAAACCGACCCCTGTGTGGTGGTGCTGGATGAAAAAGGACACCATGTCATCAGCCTGCTCTCCGGCCATCTTGGCGGCGGCAATGCGCTGGCCCACTCGGTGGCCGCACTCACCGGAGGAGAACCTGTGATCACCACAGCCTCAGACACCCTGGACCTTCCGGCCCTTGATCTATGGGCACGTGACCAGGGCCTTGCTGCAACGAAGAAGGATATGACCCGTGCAAGCGCCACGATGGTCAATCGACGCGACATGGCAGTGTATTCAGATGTGGCTGTGGCCTCGTTGCCTGAAGGAATGCAACTGGTGGATCAACCGGAGCAGGCGGATCTTGTCATATCAAATCGTTTATTACCAGGCGATAAGCCACAATTTTATCCCATCAACCTGGTCGTAGGGGTGGGCTGTAATCGTGGCACCCCTCTGGTGGAATTCGAGACAGCCCTGACTGAGCTCTTTTACAAACACAATCTTGCCATCATGGCCATCAAAAATCTCACCTCCATTGACTTAAAAAACGACGAACAGGGCTTGCTCCACTTTAGCGATAAACATGGCTGGCCCATCAATTTTTATAAAAAAGAGGAGATCAACCAAGTAACAGAGGTTGCTCCCTCAAAAGCAGCACTTGAAGCAGTGGGCGCCATTGGCGTGGCAGAACCCTGTGCTCTCTTGAGTGCTGGTATTAACAAACTCTTATGCAGGAAGGAAAAATGGCGAAACATAACCATGGCCGTGGCCGAGGTGCCCTTTACGTTGTCGGCACCGGTCCCGGCGCCTTAAAACATCTGACTCCGGCGGCAACCGAGGCCTTGGAGCAGGCTGAAATCATCGTTGGCTATAAGACGTATCTTGATCTGATCCCAGACTATTTGGTCGGCAAAGAGGTGATGGCCTCATCCATGATGAAAGAGGTTGACCGCTGCCGTAAGTCCCTTGAGACGGCAGAAGACGGCAAGCAGGTTGCCCTGGTGTGTGGCGGCGACCCCGGAATCTACGCCATGGCAGGTCTTGTCTTTGAACTGGCAAAAGAAAATGATTGTGCTTGCACCATTGAGATTATTCCAGGTATCGCCGCAGTAAACGGTTGCGCAGCCCTGTTGGGAGCACCACTTATGCACGACTTCGCCGCCATTAGCCTCTCCGATCTACTGACCCCCATGGAACTTATCGAAAAACGGCTTGAGGCCGCAGCCGGCGCTGATTTCGTGGTGGCTATCTATAACCCGAAGTCAAAAAAACGCACCGAACAGATCCGGATCGCCCGAGATATCTTCCTGAAATACCGTGATCCACAGACGCCGGTGGGCATTGTTACCGCCGCCAGCCGCGACAACGAGACCATTACCCTCACCACTCTTGAAAAAATGCTGGATGGTGAGATCACCATGCAATCAACGGTGATTGTTGGTAACTCCAACACCTATATCTGGAATGGTAAAATGATCACGCCACGCGGCTATCAGAACAAGTACCAATTGTGATTTGAGGGAGTTACATGGAAATTAAATCACTTATCCTAGGCCTTCTCTTTTCCGTGGGTGTCTTTGCCATGAAGAGTGGTGCGGGCCTTGGTTATCAGATGAAAAAACAGCGTGGCCTGGGACGTCTTACCACACTGCTCTCCTTTCTGGCAAGCTATGCACTGGTTTTTTGGCTGGCCTGGTTTCTGGTGATCACGGTGGATTTCGTGACCCAGCTCGATAAGGTGATGCTCTTTTTTAAAAACGGCATGACCCTACATTTTCTCCTGGCTGGCTTGCTACTTATCTGGGGTGTGACCTTGTTAAAAAGCAGGCAGAAGGAACATAGTCACGCCTGGCTGTTACTGGCACTACCCTGTCCAGTCTGCTTCTCGGTGATTGTCTTCTCCGGTGGCTTTCTGCACAGTCTGTGGCCGGAGAACCAATATATCTTTCCGGCCCTTGCGACCGTATTTTCCAGCATTGCTTTAGTTAGCGCCTTTATCGTGGTCTTTTTTATCAGGGGGTGCGCCGAGCAGAGTTTGGGCGCAGTGATGCTACTGGCCGCCCTCTATTTTTTAATCACCCTGGCTGTGGTTCCACAGTTTGGCGATATTGAACGGATTTACCGCTTAAGTAAAACCAGTGTAACCGTGCTGACTGATCCCAAGCTTCCGCTGTTTTTTACCGGGCTTGGCCTTGCCTTTGCAGCCGGTTTCCTACTCAGCCTTCGCAAGGAGGGATCATGGACATAATGGCGTTGTTAAAATCATTTATCTATCTGGCAGCCTCATCATTGTTGCTGCCGGTTTTACTGCTATTAACCTTACTGAGCATCTGGCTCATTGTGTACAGCGGCAGTTTTTTCAGTCTTTGGCTTGCCCGCATCCGCCTCCCCGCCAAAGTGGACGTAATTAGTACAATTACAAATGGTGATTATACCGGACTTTCAGCGCCGGTGATAAGATTCTGCCGTAAACTTCAAGAGTTCAAAAACTTAAAACATACGGATGTGGAGGTGTTGAATCTGCTCCGTGACACCGAACATGGGCTATGGAAGTCCCTTGATGGACTAAAGATGCTTATTCGCATCGGACCTGGGCTTGGGCTTATCGGCACCCTGATCCCCATGGGCACCGGCCTTGCCTCCCTTTCCCAGGGGGATCTCACCCGGCTTTCCGGCGATCTGGTCATCGCCTTTACCACCACGGTGGTGGGTATGGCTCTTGGCCTGCTTAGCTATTTCTTTTTTACCATCCAGCGCCGTTGGGCTGAAGAGGACGTTAAGAATATGGAACTTGCCGCCGAACTGCTTATGGCTGATATCAAAGAACCATGAAATATTTCCACCGCAGACAAAACCGCGGGCCCGGCCTGTCCGATAATGACCCCATGAGCGGCGTGGCCAACCTCTTTGATTTGGGGCTGGTCTTCATTGTCGGCCTGCTGCTGGCCCTGTTTGGGGCATACCACCTGCAAGACCTGCTCAAGGAAGATTCCGAGCTGACCATTACCAAGGAAACGGCCAGTGGTGAAATGGAGGTCATTATTAAAAAAGGCAAAAAGATCGAGGCGATGAAGGTGAGCAAACAAAAGGCCAAAGGGAAAGGTGAACGATTGGGTACGGCCTACCGACTGCCCGATGGCACCATGGTTTATGTACCGGAATCAGATGGCGGAGGACAGAAGACAGAAGACAGATGAAACGACTGTTTATACTTTTGATTGTGTTGTTACCTACCCAAATCCCGGCCGCCGATATTGCCTTTATGGTCATTGACGGTAACTCTTATCTTGCCAATCAGGCAGTGGATGAACTGTCCCCTGATCTGCGTTCACGTATCCGCACCATTGCCTCCGGGGAACTGAGTACAGGCGAGAATAGCCTCAAGGACGAAATTGAGACGGCAAAAATTATCGTGGTGGACGTTATGGGCCGGGAGCTTGAGGATTTTCTTTCTAAAAATATAACCTTAGGCAACAAGACAATCTATGCCTTGCGCGCTTCCGCCGATGACGAACGTTTAAAAAAGCAGGGTTTTCTTTTTGATAGTGAGGTGGCCGGTTACTACAAATTTTTGAGCAAAGATAACATCAAAAATATGTTGCGGCTGGTGATCCATCGTCATCTTGATAACAATATCAGCTATGAAAAGGTGGCACCTCTCCAACAACTGGGCATCTATCATCCAAAGGCTCCGCATTATTTCACAAGTAGCAAAGAGTATCGTCAATGGCAAGCGATACAACCAGGCTTTGACCCGGCTCGCCCCAGGCTGGGACTGCTTTTTTTTTCATCATATCTCACTCCAGGCCAACAGGAACCCATTGATACCTTAATTCATCGCCTTGAGGACTCCGGTTTTAATGTTATGGCCTGTTTTGGCCGTGACCGGCAGATGGTGGAGCTTCTACTCAGTGAACCTGAGCTGGAACGGGTGGATATCGTTCTTTCTTTTTCTTTAAAATTTGCCGCAAACCTTACCCCCGAACTGGCAAAAAGACTTAAAGAGCTTGATGTACCGCTACTCTCGGCAATAAGTCTTTACAAAGAGACCGCTGAAGAGTGGCGACAGAGCCCGGTGGGAATAGGTGGTCAAGAGGTGGCCTGGACCATGGCCAGCCCTGAAATCTCCGGGCTCATCGAACCAACGGTACTTATTGCCAAAGAAAAGATCCATGAACGGACAAGTGCTAAAACTTATTACGTCAGCAAGCTGGTCGAGGAAAACGTCCAGCGACTTATCCCTCGCCTGCATGCCTGGATCAATCTTCAGAAAAAAGCCAACAGAGACAAAAAACTGGCCATCCTCTTTTACAACCACCATCAGGGCAAACAGAATATCGGGGCAAGCTACCTCAACGTCTTTGCCTCTCTGGATGAGATTTTTTTGAATCTGCACAAGGAGGGGTATATCACCGGTGAGCTGGTCAGCGAAGAAAAAATTAAATCGATGATCCTCACCTCGGCACGCAATGTGGGCTCCTGGGCACCGGGCGAACTTGAGAGGATGGTGCAAGAGGGGGAGCTTGTGCAGCTTGACATGGAGGAATATAAAAAATGGTTTTCCGAGTTGCCACAGGAGTTCCGGGACAAAGTGGTGGCCCAGTGGGGGAAACCTGGAGAGTTTACCATGATGATGCACGAGGGGAAAATCGTTATCCCCATGGTACGACGCGGCAACGTGGTGATGATGCCCGAGCCGTCACGGGGTTGGGGCGATGATCCCATGAAGCTCTATCACGACACCACCCTCTATCCGCATCATCAATACATCGCCGCTTATCTGTGGCTGCAGAAAATCTTTACAGCGGATGCCATGATCCACTTGGGAACACACGCCACCTACGAGTGGACACCGGGTAAGCAGGCCGGACTGTCGCCATCGTGTCCGCCTGAGGTATTGATCACCGATATCCCCAACCTCTATCCGTATATCGTGGATGATGTGGGTGAGGCAATCCAGGCCAAACGGCGCGGGCGCGGGGTTATGCTTAGCCATCTTACTCCCATGATCGGCCAGTCCGGCCTCTATGAGGAATACAGTCGCATGGCCGAGCTGACAAGCGAGTATGAACGAGCAGAAGCACGTAACTCCCAAACCGCCCCCTTGAAACTAAAAGAACTTAAAGAGTTGGCGACAAAGACCGGTATTGTAGAAGATCTTGTCGGTTCCGGGCAACTTGACCATTTTAGCAAAGAAGGTGATAAGGGTTTGGCAGAAGCTCTTAGCCATTATCTGGAGGAGATCAAGGACAACCTTATCCCCTATGGCATGCACACTTATGGCCGCATGAAGAGCGATGATGAGGTTGACGAGACAGCAGAGGCGGTGGTCAAATGGAACCCCGGTATGGATCTTAATGACGCCACCAATCGCATCAAAAGTTCGGCCGATATGGAGATGGGTAATCTTCTCCATGGCCTGGCCGGCGGTTTTGTAGAGCCGGGTGAGGGAAATGATCCATTAAGAAATCCGGGGGCCATCCCCACCGGTCGCAATCTTTACGGTTTTAATCCGGCCAAACTACCAAGCCCTGCTGCCTGGGAACTTGGCAAAAAGGCAGCGGATGATATTATTCGTAACCATCTTGAAAAACACAAAAAATATCCGAGCCGGGTGGCGGTGGTGCTGTGGGCGGTGGAATCGTTACGCAACGAGGGGGTAAACGAATCCACCATTCTCTGGCTGATGGGTATTCGGCCCAAATGGCAAAAATCCGGCCGAGTCGCGGGTCTTGAAGTGGTACCAGGACGTGAACTTGGCAGGCCGCGGATTGATGTGATGATAAACGCTTCAGGCCTTTACCGCGATCTGTTTCCCGGCAAGCTTGAATTTCTTGATGAGGCGTTACAACTGGCCCTGCGCCAGACCGATATTGATAACCTTATTGCTGCGGGCAGCGCCCGGATAAAAAAGAATTTACTGACGGCGGGTATCAACGAAGAAGAGGCTGAAGAGTTATCGCGCTTACGCATCTTTTCCGAAGAGCCGGGTAGCTACGGCAACGGCATCAGCGAGATGGCCTCGGCCTCCGGTCTGTGGGAGAAGGAGCGCGAGATCGTGGATATCTACGAAAACCGCATGGGTTTTGCCTTTGGCCGTGGCCGTTGGGGTACGAAAACGCGGGCGCTTTTTAAAGAGAGTTTGCGGGATGTGGATGTGACGGTCCATTCCCGTTCCAGTGCGGTATATGGCCTTCTTGATAACGATGATATGTTCCAGTATCTGGGAGGGCTTTCCATGGCGGCCCGTCTGGAATCAGGTAAGACGCCGGAGACGCTTATCACCGATCAACGTAAACCTGGTGAGGTAAAGGTGGAAGATATGGCCCTTACCCTCGGCAGAGAGATGCGCAGCCGCTATCTGAACCCCAAATGGATCAAAGCCATGAAAAAGGAGGATTACGCAGGAGCCCGCGCCATGTCTCATTTTGTTGAATATCTCTGGGGCTGGCAGGTGACCACGCCGGACAAGGTGGATGCAGCCAAGTGGCAACAGAGCTACGAGGTCTATGTGGAAGATAAATATGGCCTGGAGTTAAAAGAGTTTTTTGATAAGGCCAGTCCCTGGGCCTATCAGTCAGTGACCGGTCGAATGCTGGAAGCCGTTCGTAAAGGGTATTGGCAGGCGGATGAGAAGGTTACGACAAAATGCGCCGTTGATTATGCGGTCAGTGTGGTGGAAAAAGGTGTGGCCTGTTGCGATCACACCTGTAATAACCCACTCTTGAACCAGATGGTGGTCTCCATTATCTCTCTGCCAGGCGTCATGAGCCCGGAGATGGTGGAGAAGTTCAAGCTGGCGGTGGAACAGGCTGCGCAGAAGAGCCTTGATGAACAGGTATCCGAACGTAAGGAGCTGCAGCAGCAGTTGACAGCCCCTGCCCAATCCACACAACAAAACGGGGAACAGGCTGAAAAAACAGGGAACAGTGGCCAAGAAAGTAGTCAGGAGATTGAAGGCTACAAGATGGATGAGATGAAAAGCACAGATGAGGCCACCGAGCTAAGCTCCTCTGGGGTTGAATGGCTGGCTGGTTTACTGGTACTTGCCATCCTTGCCCTTGGTGTTTACGGTGCGCGCCGCAGCACAAAACAAAGGTGAAAAGAAAATTATTTAGAACTAAAGTTTCCTATAAATTTTCATAGTTCAGGATTTCAATTTCTCAAGCCACCATGCGAAGCAGCTTTTTGACAAAAGATTTTTGCGGTCTCTGCTGTGGCAAAGGGCAAATAGATTGAAAATCCTGATCCAACGCCGCCTCCGCCATAATTCTTCTGATGTCTGAAAATGCAAATCCGGTTCTTCCACGGATTTTGAATTTTCGATCCGGGGC
>JBNKKR010000055.1:0-20597 GCA_050291935.1 Desulfocapsaceae bacterium
ATTTTGTCAGTGAAGTCGACGAGATCCGTATCCGGATGATGATGTATCAGTATGGTGCGGTTCCCCTGGAAAAGTATAGCAAAACAGCCTTTGGGGAATGGAAGGCGGATGGCAGGCTGTCCAGTTTGTCTGTTTTTCACAATGATGACGATGGAAGGCAATCCTATCTTTCCAACTGCAGGTTTTTAAGTGATAAGGGATATCGCCCTCGGGTTTCTGCATTTTATAGTCTGGGCGCTTCTGCCGCAACCCTTGCCCAGGCCCGTAATCTTGTGCAGGGCTATGCGGCGAGCCCCAGCAGTTCCATGAAAAAACTTTTTCGTTTGCAGGAGCATTATCCCTTTGCGGTGGACTGGGTGAAACAACTCTCCGGGATTGAAATATCCCATTCTGTGTTTATTTTTCAAGGAGATGGGTTGCAACAGGAGCTGTTGAAACAATTTATTCTTGGCGGACATGAAATGTTTGCCCAGCGTGGGCATAGTTATTGGCGTGCTGAGCAGCTTATTATTCCCATTGCCAAACTGGTTGAAAATGGCGAATTAACAGATGATGATTTTTTGCATAAACAACGTTTTATGAGTATCGGCTCCTGTGGCGGGATTCGGGCCTATTCGGAGCTTGCGAAGCTTTTTAGGCATAATGTTGATATTTTAGCAACAGTTGGTACCGGGAAAGCTGTGGTAAATAACCCCTACAATCAGTTTTTGTTTGAAGAGGTTGCCCGTGCAAATAAGGATCTTAGCTGGGATGATGTATCCGATAAATCAACACGGATCTTTAAACAGGGTTTGGGGGAAGACTATTTACAACCCGGTTCGTTGCCAGCAATATTGCATAAAATAATGGATCAGAAAAAAAAGGCCAATGGTACAGATTAAACGCACAGAACTCCCTGAATTTTTAAAAGGAATCAAGGAGCAGGGGAACACCAAAAAGATCTTCCTCTTTTTTGGTGAGCGTTTTTTATGTAAAGAGGCGGCCGATGGCTTGCAACAGAGCCTACTTGCACTAAGTAGTGCTGGAGGAACGGTCAATGGGGTGGATGGGGATAGTGAAGATCCTGCAAAGACTTTGGGACAGCTCCTGAATTTTTCCATTCTCCCCGGGACCCAGATTTTTCGGGTTACCGATTCCAGGCTCTTTCACTCCAAAAATGTTGGCCCGGCGATCTGGTCACGTATTGAGCAAACTAAGGGGAATGGTAAAGAAAACTCCTGTCGAAGACAGCTACAAACATTTATCGCCCTTGGTGGATTGGATGATGACGACACCCTGGCCGGTATGACTGCTCAGCAGTGGCAATCTTCTTTTGGTTTCAGTAAACCGTCCGGGGACCTCTCCTGGGCCGATGAACTGTTGGCAACTACGCAGCCTGAAAAAAGAGCAGATCCAGCAAAAGATATTGCCGGGCGTTATATGGAGGCCTTTACAAAGGGGATTCCAGCAAACAACATCTTGATTCTTCTAGCAGAATCTGTTGATAAGCGGAAGCAGTTGTTCAAGTTTATTAAGGAACAGGGGGTGGTCGTTGATTGCTCGGTGGAGAGTGGTGCCAGTAAAACCGCACAGCAGGGCCAGCGTGCCGTGCTCCAGGAAATGGTGTTTAAAGCAATTGCGGGTCTTGGCAAGAAAATTCAGCCCCGCGCTTTAGATCTTCTCTTTGAACGGGTTGGCTTTCATCCTGTGGCAGTGGTTATGGAGGCTGAGAAACTGGCACTGTATGTTGGCGAACGGGAGACCATCGTCGTTGATGACCTTGAAGAAATGGTGGGGAGAACCCGGGAAGATGCTCTCTATGAACTGACCGATGCCTTTGGGAAACGACAGGGCGCCAGGACTCTGGTTTTGCTCAATAGGCTGCAGGAAAACGGAATGCATGGCTTGCAGATTGTTGCCACCATGCGTAACTACTTGCGTAAGCTATTGCTCTTTAGAAGTATGCAGATGCAGGTGGAGCCTGCCTATCAGGCAGGTATGAGTGCAGGAAAATTTCAAAAAGAGTATCTGCCCGCCTTAAAACAACGACACGGGGAATGGCAAGAGATGCTTAAGGGCCATCCGTATGCCCTGTTTATGTCATTTAGCAAGGCCCAGGAGTTTTCCTGTGGGGTGTTGAAGGAGTGGTTGGCTCTGTTATTACAGGCTGAATTTCGTCTAAAAGGCTCTTCCTTGGATTCTGGGCTCGTCTTGGAGGAGCTGTTTTTAACTATGCTTGCAGGAAAACGTCGGAATAGTTGAATTTAGGCGTTATTTTCCTTATGATAGAGTATGGCGGGCCTCGTTTTATATGGGGAAAGATGTTGTTTTTTTGATAATACAAGAAAGATATGAGTGATAAAAAGGGATTAACTGTAACCAAAGATCGGGACAAGGTACAAGAACCGCCATTGTACAAGGTGTTGTTGCACAATGATGACTATACTTCCATGGAATTTGTGATCTCCATTTTAGAAAAGGTATTTAAAAAGAATACCTCTGAAGCCACAAAGATAATGATGAATGTCCATGAGAAAGGAATCGGGGTTGCAGGGGTTTATACCTATGAAATTTGCGAAACAAAGGTGGTCATTGTCCATGATCTGGCTCGGAAAAGTGAGTTTCCCCTTCGTTGCAGTATTGAACAAGTGTAACAACCAAAAAAAGAAAACACCGGTATCGGAAGAGATATTATGATCAGTAAAGCACTTGAAGCAGCCATTATTCGGGCAATACATGAGGCCAAGGAACACCGGCATGAATATGTTACGGTGGAGCATATGCTTTATGGACTCCTGGATGATGAGCTCACAGACCATATTATTCGTGAATGTGGCGGCTCACCCCAAAATTTGAAAGAACGGTTGGAGTCATTTTTTGCGGGTGAACTTCCCATACTCACCGATAATAGGGTGACGGAGCCCGCGCAGACCGTGGCCTTTACCAGGGTTTTGCAGCGTGCGGTTGCCCATGTCCAGAGTTGCGGGAAAAAAGAGGTGGATAGCGGTGATGTGTTGGTTTCCATTTTCTCAGAATCGGAATCCCATGCGGTGTTTTTCCTGGGCTCTGAAGGGCTTGGCCGCATGTCCGTGGTGGAATATATCTCCCATTCTGTCCCGGATATGAAGATAGAACCTTTTCCGCAGTTACCCGGTGACTCTTCACAGGGTGAGCAGAAAAAGGATAATAAAGACGAGAAGATCCTCCAGGAATTTACGGTGAACTATGCCATTGCCGCAGCCGAGGGCAGGCTTGATCCCTTAATCGGTCGTAAGACCGAAGTACATCGCATGATGCAGGTGCTTTGTAGGAGGAAAAAGAATAATCCCATCTTGGTTGGTGAACCGGGTGTTGGAAAAACGGCCATCGCTGAAGGGTTGGCGCTTCTGGTCCATGCCGATGGCGAAGCCCGTGCGGCTGGAGGAAGCCCGCTGGTTCCCGATCTGCTACAAGATGTGGAAATTTACCTGCTTGATCTTGGTAGTATGGTGGCAGGGACCAAATACAGAGGGGATTTTGAGAAACGGATTAAGGGGGTAATTGCGGCCGTTGAGCGCAAAGAAAAAGCCATTCTTTTTATCGATGAAATGCATACCATCGTCGGTGCAGGCGCCACCAGCGGTGGTTCAATGGATGCCTCAAACCTGTTAAAGCCAGCCCTGCAGGCGGGAACGTTGCGCTGCATCGGTTCCACCACCTATGATGAGTATAAAAATCATATAGAAAAGGATCGTGCACTCTCACGTAGGTTTCAAAAGATAGATATTGAAGAGCCGGATATTGAGGACACCAGAAGAATTCTTAGCGGTCTGCAGTCTCGTTACGAAGAACACCATAATATTCACTACTCAAAACCGGCTCTAAAGGCTACTGCCGAGCTGGCCAGCAGATATATTAATGACAGGTTTATGCCGGATAAGGCCATTGATGTGATGGACGAAGTGGGCTCTGCATTTAGGATGGCCGGTAAGCAGGGAAAGGTTGTTACCGTTCGAGATATTGAAAAAATCGTCTCCAAAATAGCAAGAGTTCCGGCAAAAAGTGGCTCAAGTGCAGAGCTTTCCTCCTTGCAGGCGCTTGGTGCGTCCATGAAGAAGGTGATTTTTGGCCAGGACGATGCCATCGAGGCCCTGGTAACGGCGGTGAAACGTTCCCGGGCTGGTCTTGGTAACCCGGATAGTCCAACGGGGAGTTTTCTGTTTGCAGGACCAACAGGTGTTGGCAAGACGGAAGTGGCAAGGCAGCTGGCAGCCAAGCTTTCCGTGCATTTTGAACGGTTTGACATGAGTGAATACATGGAGAAACATGCGGTGGCAAGGCTTATCGGTGCCCCTCCTGGGTATGTGGGCTTTGATCAGGGAGGGCTGCTTACTGAGTCGATTCGCAAACATCCTTACTCAGTTCTTCTTCTTGATGAGATCGAAAAGGCGCATCCTGATATTTTTTCCATTTTATTGCAGGTAATGGATCATTCCACCCTTACGGATAACTCTGGTCGTAAGGCTGATTTTAGAAATGTGATTATCATTATGACCACCAATGCAGGGGCGCGGGAGATGGCGGCAACACCCATTGGTTTTGTGACGGAAAACAAAGGGCGCGAGCAGAAGGCACTTAAAAATCTTTTTGCCCCCGAATTTCGCAACCGTTTAGATGCCAGTATCTCTTTTGCACCCTTAAAGCCTAAATCTGTTGAGAAAGTAGTGGATAAGCTGGTCACTGAACTTGGTCTGCAACTGGCAGAGAAAAAGGTGCAGATTAGTCTTACGTCCAGCGCCAGAGCTTGGCTTGCAAAAACCGGATATGATCCTGCCTATGGTGCAAGGCCGTTACGGCGTCTTATCTTAAAAGAAATCGGTGATGTCCTTACTGATGAGATCCTTTTTGGAGAATTGGTCAAAGGTGGAAAGGTTAAGGTGGGAGTGCGTAAAGAAAAACTCACCTTTGCCTATTCTTCTCTGTAAAAATAGTATGTTCCAGGAGATGATAGAGGGGTTGCAAAATGGAAAATTACCAGATATTGCATCCCTTAAGGGAAGGTGCCGGGCGGCGTTAACTAAAAAGTTGGCCATTGTCAGCCAACCTCCAACCTATTGGATTGATGATTCAAAGAGAAATCCAGTGACCGAACATCTCCTCTGGGCGATTTTACTTGTTGGGGATCCTGATCTTTTTGACGTGATTGTCGGTATTATCCTAATGGAGCAGGAAGAGCAGGGGAAAAACGGGGTCGAGTCATATATTCAGACGGGCATTGCAGATCTTTTGGCACTGGCTCCCAGTGTCCATTTTAGGGCAACGCTACAGGCTGAATTGGCCCTTGCCGGTTATCTGAGGAAGGCCTGAAACAGTTGAGGGTTGCCCTTGTCTTTAACGGAAAATGAGAGTTAGAGCATCACTATGCAGCACGAGACAGTTTTTTTCGGCTCGAAGCGGCAAAAGAGGACAAACCTAACGCCAAAAGAAGAAAAGTGGCTGGCTCTGGTACAGGACTTACTCCATGCAACATAATATCATCCAGTTCTTCTTCCGTTAGGCTTTCGTTGTAAAAAAATACATTATCGACGATACCACTGAAAAATTCATAGCCTGGAGCAGTTCCAATGGGGTTATTCCCAATATGGACAAACGTATTTCCTGCCCCCATATTGCCGCTTTCAAACATGGTATTACCGTTGACATACAGCATAACTCCCTGGGTGGACTGGTCATAGGCCACAGCAATAAAAGTCCATTGATTCAGGTCAATATCAAAGTCACCGAGGACATTTCCGCTCCCGGAAAAGGCGGACCAGCCATAGCTACTCCCCGGCTCTCCCCTGGTATCAATCCCCAGGGTGCGATCGTACATACCATTGTCGTGGGAAATGACCTGACGTATCCTATCCGCTTTATCTGCACTTACCCATGCCCCCATGGTCAGTTGTGGGAGAACCGTGGGGTTAATATCCAAGTCTATGGAAATATAATCATTTATTCCATCAAAGGCGTAGCCCTGGCTCCCATTATATCCTGTGGTCAGCGTGGCGCCGTACACTGAGCCGTCATATCCGTTTCCCGTCGTGTCGTTGGCGTTACCTTCAAAATCGTAATAGGCAATAAGAGACGCGTTAGCGACACCAAACGTTCCAAAAAGAAGACAGCAGACAACAAGACCGATGGAAAAAATCTTCGCGTTAACACCATTTCTTTGTTTCATGTTTTACCTCCGTAAAAGAATCAAAAAATAAATGGGGTGGTCCAGCCAAGACAGAGTAGTGGCTGGACCTGGTTTCGCATGGATATTTTGTCCTAAAGTCCAGACAAGAAGTTACATAGACTACTTTATCGGTTAGTAATCGTATCTTTTTTAAGGTTAATTGTCAAAAAAATAGAGTAAAACAATTTTGTAGATGATTACTAGCTACTTATTTCGCTTTATATGCATCTATTCTGATCAATCATATTTAATGGTGCGTTGCAAGACTCCCAAGCCGGATACTCAGGGAAGTTGCACGCCATACAGAAATATTGCTGCAAGACCGGCAGTGCAGTAGAGAAGACGCAGAGGTATCTGTGTCTTTGCAATAAGACTTTTTCCCAGCAGCCAGAGTCCAAGAGCGATTTTAACAAAGGCAATTCCGGCAAGCAGAGGACTTGTGACCGGATGCAGCAGAAAAGGGTTGGCGACAAAAGAAAGCGGTACCAGATAGAGACCGATCCCAAGACGCATGGCCTGCCCGGCCACGGGTATCCAGGGTGTTTGTGCCATACCCGCTGCAATAAAGACCGTTCCGCAGACAGGGGGTGTTATCGTTGAAAGCAGAGCGTACCAGAAAACAAAAAAGTGTGCTTGCAGTGGAGTCAGCCCCAGTTCCTGTAAGGCAGGGCCTGCGACAGAAACACAGATAATATAGGCTGCAGTCGTTGGCACTTCCATGCCGAGAATAAGACAGGCAATGGCTGTAAGAATCAGTGCGACCCAGAGTTTTCCTCCAGCAAGACCAAGGATGATGGAGGTTACTTTCACTCCAAGTCCTGTCATATTCAGAACCCCAATGACCAGTCCGGCACAGATGATAATTGAGGCAATCATGGAAATCTGTTTTGCCGATGTAATACAGGCGTGAGAAAAACGTTTCATCCCCATGGGCAGGGAAAAGCTCAGCTCCTCGTTGACAAGAAGAAGAGCAACTGCTGCAAAAATGGAGATACCTGCTGCAAATTGTGGGGTATAGGTGGTGAACAATAAAATACCAAGCATAAGGGAAAAGGGAATCAGAAAAAAAGGAGCCAGCTTGAGAACCCGTCTGGCGGAAGGTATCTGATCAGGTGTCATCGCTTGTAATCCATAGCGTTTTGCAAAGAGGTCGACCCCTACCCATGCCGCAAGAAAAAAGAGGGTTGCGGGCAGGACTGCAGCTGCCATAATATCGGTATATCCCACACGTAAGAGTTCCATCATAACAAAGGCGCCGGCCCCCATTAAAGGAGGCATAATTTGTCCACCACTGGAAGCTACCGCTTCCACAGCTGCCGCAAATTCGGCGGGATACCCCAAACGTTTCATGGTTGGCAGGGTAATAGCTCCTGTGGAGGCAACATTGGCAGAAGCGGACCCTGAAATGGAACCAAAAAAGGCCGATGATAAGACGGAGACTTTGGCCGCACCTGCCCTGTATTTCCCTGCAAGCTTGGTGGCAAGTGCCATAAAAGATACACCCCCTTCACCAGCTCCGATAAAGGCACCAAAAATGACAAAAATTGCGACGACATTGACAGAAACCCCGGTCAATGGCCCCCATAATCCTCCTTCAGCAATGATCAGAGTTCCAAAAAGGCTTGCGGGTGGCAGTCCGGGATGCCCAAATTCGCCCGGAAGATATTGCCCAAACAGCCCATAGCATAGAGATAGTACGGCAACAATGGGAAGTGCAAGTTTCACAGCTCTTCTGGCCATCTCGAGGACAACGAGGATGAGGCCTATTGCAATGACATACTGTTGTATGTTCTCAATGGAGCCATACTGTTCAACAAGAATATCCCGATGGAAGGCAATAAATCCACAGCAGTATATACCAAAAAGACAGATCACCAGGCCCACTGTTTTTTTCCATCCTCCATCCTCTGTATCAATAACGAAGACCCAGGGCAGGGCAAGGGCCAGATGAATTGGACGGCTGATCAGATTTGGGATCAGTCCGGTAAAGATGAGATACAGATGGTAATAGACAGAGATAAATGCAAGTACAAGTATGGTGTATTTTTTAAATGAAAGCATGGAGTCTGATAAAAAATGCGGCCCCTGCCGAAGCAGGAGCCGGAGCATGGTAAATAGTGACTGATGGCCACCCTGATTTTAGAGTAAGTCAGCTGGAATCGTTGCACCCACCTCTTGATAATATTTCACTGCGCCCGGGTGAAGCTTGGCGCCAAGCGTTTGTAGGTTATCCAGTGTGACGGCGTTCCACCAGGGGCTGACATCGGCCATTTTACCTTTACCCTCCCAAAAGGCTTTGGTGAGTTTATAGGCTGTTTCGTCATCCATGTTTGTCGTTGTATAGGCACCAACCGGCAGCGATGTGGTCGTTATATCCTGTTCCACACCGGGATAGGTGCCTGCCGGAATAACCAGCTTGCTTCTCTTGGTCTTCGTGATCTGCTCATCGCTTAGGCTGAGCAGGGAGATTTTAGAACCGGCGGCGGCTTCAATAACATTAGGTGCCGGATAGGAGCCCGCCGTTGCAAATCCGTCTATTTGACCGTTTTTTAAAGCTGGAACGGCACCACTCAGTTCAACATCTACGAGTTTTACCTTTCCCTCAAGACCAAACATGGTAAAATATTTTGCTGCTTCTTTTGCGCCAAAAGTTCCTTTGCCAATAAGAAATTTTTTCCCGGCAAGCTCACTGAGTGATGTGACGCCTGCGTCCTGCCGCACAACAAAATGCATGGTCAGCGAAGGGATAACAAACAGAGAACGGATGTTTTGGTAATTGGGGCTGGCATCTTTAAACATTTTTTCCCCTGCTTTTGCCAGTTTGACCAGCGCCGGTGGTGTGGTAAAGACATAATTCCCTTTCCTGTTTGCCACCTCTTTGACGTTTTGCACAGAGCCTTGGCTTTCTTCAACCGTCACAATGACGGCTCCATCGGTTCCAGCTTTCATTGCTTCTGCAATCTGTACCGCCATTTGATAGTAGGAGGACGTTGATTTTGCAGATTTATAGGTTACGCGTGTTTCAGCCTGGGTGGCAGAGGTGAAAGAAAGGAATAGTCCACAAATAAGTACAAGGCTTTTCCAGTTCCGCATGTATGTTTTCATAAAATTCTCCTTGGAAAAATGGTTACAGTGTTCTTGTTGCTCAGCATCTACACCTTAAAAAGGTGAAGATGCTGTTCTTAACATACCTTCAGGATATTTGACAAGACGAGGAAGCTTTGCCTGAGAAGCAGGTATCGGCGTTTAAGGCCGAATTTTGAGCTGAAAAGTTAATGAGAAGAGGTAGTTTTCCGGTCTCAGTTTGAGGTCGTATCAGATTAAAAATTCTATGATCCTGCAATTTAGGCGGATCTTCTTCTATCCCCCCTATTATCTTGAGTTCGTGTTTGCCTTTTGATAAACTGCTGCTGGAAGTGGCTGTTTCTCCTCTTTTTACGGTTTTGGCGTGATAAAACAGAACTGGGTGTTTGTGCTTGGGGGTGCTGTCCGTTTTCTATATTCCTCAAATTTGAATACGACCCCAATTTTGCCAAGGTGTCAAGGTGTGAAAAACAAGCAAAGTGAAAATTAAGAGTTAAATGATGCGCTTTTAAGAATATCGCTTTTGTATATGGAGAACAGTTTTGGAGTCAAAAGCACGTTTTGTAATCGTCCTGTCACTTTTGCTTGTAACAGGTTTTTTAGGGATAAGTTTTATCAGCTATTTTGTCGCCCATGATTCCCTGTCTGAACAGCTATCAGAAGTTACCCTTCCTTTAACAAGTGATAATATCTATTCAGAGATCCAGCGGGACCTGTTGCGTCCTATCTTTATCGCTTCTTTAATGGCCAGTGACACCTTTGTCCGTGATTGGGTATTGAGTGGAGAGAAAGATGTATCGGCGATAAAACGATATTTAGAGGAGTATCAAACACGTTATGGCACAGAAACCAGCTTTTTTGTTTCCGATAAATCTGGCAACTATTACCATCCAAGTGGGATACTAAAAAAAGTTGGTAAAAGTGATCCGTTGGACCAATGGTATTTCCGGGTTAAAAGTATGCGGGAAGATTACGAGGTCAATGTTGATGTTGATACCGCAGACCCGAAATCAATTACGATCTTTATCAACTACCGGGCGTATGATTATCAAGGAAATTTTTTGGGTGTGATCGGTGTGGGGCTGGCCATGGAATCGGTACAGCGTCTTATTGAAACCTACCAGAATCGTTATGGACGCCATGTCTATTTTATTGATCGTGAAGGAGGACTTGCCCTGACTGGGGCAGGTGGAAGGGAATTTGTCAATATTCGTGAGAGAGAAGGTTTGAAAAAAGTGGCGACGCAGTTGTTGACTTCTCCCGGTATTTCTACTGTATATCAGTGCAATGGCGTTAAAATGCACCTCAATAGTCGCTTAATCCCGGAATTTGATTGGTATCTAATCGTGGAACAGCGTGAGAATCATGCCACTGGTAAAATTGATGCCACTCTGCTCAGTAATTTAGCAATGAGTGGTTTAATTTCATTGGGTATCCTCTTTCTTGCTAATCTCACCATCAACCGTTATCAACGGCGACTTGAGGCTATGGCGACAACTGATAAACTTACTGGTCTTGCCAATCGACAAATATTTGACATGTTGTTTAGTCAGGCATATAAAAATTCGAAAAGACGTAAAAGTAAACTTTCTGTTATTTTGTTTGATATCGATCATTTTAAGCAGGTTAACGATTCCTATGGTCATACTGCAGGTGATGCCGTTTTAAAAACACTTGCCCAAACTGTAAAAAATTTTATCAGGGAGTCAGACATTCCCTTTCGTTGGGGTGGTGAGGAATTTTTAATTCTATTACCGGAATGTGGATTGCGTAGCGCCCGGCATATTGCTGAAAAAATACGAAAAGGTCTTGCCAGCGAGGTGGTAATGGTTGCTGGAAACCAGATATGCGTGACTATAAGTGCGGGGGTTGGGGAATTGGGCAAAGGGGACAGTGCCGAAACCTTTCTTGCCAAAACCGATAAAGCCTTATATCAGGCCAAGGAAAATGGTCGAAACCGGGTTGAGGTTGCAAAGGAGGCGTGGGAGTGAGATGGGAAAGGATATGGTTGTGATGATCAGCCGAGTGTTGACTATTCTTTTGCTCGCAGGGTTTTGTTTGACAGGTTGCGCATTGATAAAACTGAATGATGAGGTGAATAAAAGCGGTGAATCCACTGTTATAGTTGGCCGTGTGTATGGAATGTTTGATGTCCAAAGAGAAGGGCGTATTGTTGTCGCGGCTTGCGCAGTTGATGGGGATCAGGAAATAGCCCATTATACCGTATTGCATGATTTCGGTGAGTATGAACTTGTGGTGGATCATGGAAAATACTATGTCTTTGCCTATTGGGATAAAAACAGCAATCTAACCTATGATCCAGGAGAACCGGCGAGTCAGTATGGTGATCCAAAAGTGGTTACTGCTCCGGCCGTTGGTGTGGTTTTTGATGTCGACATTGTCTTAGCGGAAACCGGTGGCGAGATTGTACAATCGGTTGGGACAGAAATAGCGACGGTCAAACCTGAAACGTTGTATAGCCGCCAGGCAGGCGATATAACGGATTTGGACGATGAACGTTTTGCCGTGGAAAACGGTATGAAAGGATTCTGGGAGCCCTTTTCCTTTTTTAAAGAGCTTGGCGGGAATATCTATTTTCTTGAAAAGTATGACCCTGATAAAATACCCATCCTCTTTATTCATGGGGCAACCGGCACTCCCAGAGGATGGCAATACTTTGTCAATCATATTGATAAAAAACGATTTCAGCCATGGTTCTTTTACTATCCCACAGGGGTGCGCATAGACAGTATGGCGCATCTGTTGTTCTGGAAACTGATCAATCTGCAAACCAAATATCAATTTAGCAAGATCTATATCACTGCCAGCAGTATGGGTGGCCTTGTTGCAAAATCTTTTCTTGTTAATTATGGCCCGCAGTTTCCTTTTGTGAAGCTGTTTGTCTCCCTTGCGACACCTTGGGGTGGAGACAGGATGGCGGAATATGGAGTTCAGCAATCTCCCGTGGTTATTCCCAGTTGGATTGATATGCAGCCGGATGGTGATTTTATCAAATCACTCTACCATAGAAAACTGCCGCAATCTGTTAACTTCTACATGTTTTGCGGTTATAGGGGAGATCGCAATCCTTTTCGGTCAAACAACGACGGTACGATTTCGCTGTCGAGTATCATGGATAGTAGAGCGCAATCTGAAGCGAAGATGAACTATGTTTTTAATGAGGACCATGCGAGTATTCTTCATAGCAAGGAAGTGCTGGCTCAATATAACGCAATCCTTGATAAGGTAAGCGGTGAAAATGACAATGTGGCAAGTCGCCAAACTGGAGGGTTTCTTAATATCCGTTTTGCCTATGCGTATAAGTATGATGGGGTGAGGCCTCAACCAATGTTTATTCTGAGATCCGCCGATAAAAAGGCAATAGAAGCGGTGAGCTATGTAAATAATTATGGTGACGGGAAGCTCTATGGTCCTTTCCCTGAAGGAAATTATTTAGCAAGCATGCTTGTAGCTGCAGGAAAATCAAACAAAAATGATATTCCAGTTTTTATAGGAAATAATGAGACGAAGGAGCTTGAGTTTATGTTTCTGGCTGATGGGCAGATTCACGGCTATATTACCACTTCGTACAAGGGAAATGATAGCGCTCCTGGAAGGCCGGATGTGGTGTATCATGCAAGGGATGAAAAACTCAATATACAATCTATTGAACTCACGGGTAATGGGGTGCATCGGCTGTTGACACCCTATAAGGGGCAAGAGATTGACGTTTGGGATTTTATTCTCTCACGCACCGATTTCTGTTATAAAAGATATTTTGATTTCTATAACTTGCCAGCAGGTGTTTATACGCTTGAGATACATAGTGATGATCACCTGCCCATCAGTAAGCAATATTCTGTTAACCCTGGAAAAGCAAACGGGTTGGAGGTTATTGAATTAGGAGCTGAATAAGTCATATCACCGTTGTTTCTAGCATGATGACAGTGATTATAACTTCAGGATATTTTTCTGCGGTTCTCTTTGGGATAGATGTAAAAAAAACGATGGCCCCCGCAAGGAGGAGCGGGAGAGCAGGGGCCATCGAGGAGGAGGAAAGTGTTGTTAAATAGCGTTTTCGTCGGTTTCGCCGGTTCTGATTCTTAAGACTTGATCCACTGGAGTGACGAATATCTTCCCGTCGCCAATGGTTCCTGTATTTACTGACGCTTGTATTTTTTCAAGTACCACGCCTACCATGCTGCTCTTTACCACGGCTTCAATTTTTATTTTTGGTATGAAGTCCACAACATACTCAGCACCACGGTAGATTTCGGTGTGTCCTTTTTGCCGGCCAAATCCCCTCACTTCGCTGATGGTCATGCCAGTGATTCCCAACTCAGAAAGGCCTTCTCTGAGTTCGCCAAGTTTGAAGGGTTTGATGATTGCCTCAATTTTCTTCATTTTTCTACTCCAGCTACTATTCACAGCATCAATCGTTTGAGTAGGCATAGCAAAGTAAATGCCAGTTGCTAAAGAAAAAATATTTTGACGCTAAGTGTCAGAATTGACAATTTTTTTTGTTATACTCATCATCGTCTCTCAATAGCCATGTTGTGTACAAAATTGTAGCCGTTTGTTTTGCCTGCGGCACAAAAATGTAATATTTTGCGTACAGAAAAAGGGGGATTGGTATAAAAAACATATTTCAGGCTGCTTGTCGAAAAGGGGCGTGAAAAAAAATAATGCTTAAGCTACAATAGGCACAGTGGTGTTTTTTTAGTAAAATAGCTCTTTTGTACGATGGTACTGAAAAGCTGGTAGCGAGTGTGGCAGCTCCCTGAGGGGGGAACTCCACATAATATAAATTGTAAACAAAACACGGTTGATTGTGATGGGTGAATTTTTCGGAAAAATTTGGGCTTGGATGGAGTCTACCCATGTGCGGGAACAGGTTGCCAATGTCGATTATGTCGGGCTTTTTTCCAACCCGTGGTTTTTGGTACCGTTTATTGCGGCTGTGGCCTACCTCTTGTATAAACAGGCGTTTAAGGATCTTGTTCTTATCGTAATTTTTGTTGCAGTATGGTGGGTGAGTGGCACCGAATATATGGCCACGTTGGTTGTTGGGGATGAGTTACAGATAGGTAAAATCTTACCTGTTTTATTTGGGGGAGCGGCAGTTTTGGGTTTTGTTATTTATATGTTTTTTGGACGTTCTGACTAACAGCTATGATGGGCTTAGTTTGCTGATATGGCTTAGAGGATAAGGGAGAAGAATGCAGTTTCGTAATGGTGTCTTTATAATTACTGAAGAAAGACATTGTCCACTCTACAATGTGGGGGAAGAGCTACGTGTTGAGGAAGGAGTATTACGGCTACCCGCAGCAAAGCCCACTTGCCTGACACTTACTCGTGATCTTATCTCTTTGGCCATGGAAGATATTGCCTATGAGCAATATACCCAGGGAGGGAAGAAAAAACTCAAATTCGAGTGTGGTGGTTGCACCGGAATAATTCGTTTTGAATTTAAGCAGGAGAAAGAATTTGCGACCATTCAGATGCGTCTGCTGGCGGCAGCAGAACGTCGCGAAAAGGTCAAATCTGTTGCCCATTTTGCCGGTTTGCTGCGTACCATTGAAATTTTTCAACCCCTGTCTGATGACGACTTGCTTGATCTTGCAACGTTAATGACCCTCAAAGACTACAACTGGGGTTTTCCTATCCTGCAAAAAGGAGATCCTGCCACGAGTCTGTTTATCATTATTTCTGGAAAAGTAGAGGTGATGGATGAAGACGGAGTGACCTTGGCAGAGATGGGGCGGGGAGACGTTTTTGGAGAGATGAGTCTGCTTTCCGGTGATGAGGTGACCACCACCATTATGGCCATGGAGCCTTGTCAGATTGCAAGCCTTAGTAAGAAAAACTTTAAGCATGTATTAAATCGTTTTCCGGCGTTGCAAGTCTTTTTCTATAAGTTGTTGGTGGGGCGTATTACCACCATCAACGATCAACGGGCCGAAGAGCTCTCCTCCGGAATGGTAGGTCAGCTTGGTGATATTCCTCCCATAGAATTATGCCAAATGATTAACAGCAACCAAAAAACCGGTCGCTTGAAACTTGAAATTGGTGAGATGAAAGCAAATCTTCTCTTTAATGAGGGGGAGTTGGTGGCTGCCTCATACAATGGGAAAGATGGGAAAGAAGCTTTTTATGAAGCGTTGGCCGTTATTGACGGTCGCTTTAAGTTTATCCACGGTCTTAGTAAAAAAGATTCCAAACGTCCTATTCTTGGTGGTTTTATGGGTATGCTTATGGAAGGGATGCAGCGGATTGATGATTCAAGCGATATGTAGAAGGGTTACAGCTAATACAGTATCTTTTCTTCCAGCTGTTTCCAAAGGGAAAATGTCTGTAAGGCTTCGTCACGTAACAGTTGCTTAAGAGGAAGGGTTCGATGCTCCCTCTTCTTTTGTAATTCCTGGTAGATCATTGCATCGTTAAAACCGGCCTGTGCCGCATCCGTTTTGTCCGCAGCAAAATAAATCCTGTCAATTTTAGCCCAATACGCCGCTGCCAGGCACATGGGACAAGGTTCGCAATTTGCATAAAGGGTGCAGCCTGAAAGATCGAAGGTTTGCAGGGTGGCTGATGCCTTACGGATGCAGTCCACTTCTGCATGGGCAGTGGGGTCATTGGTTGACGTGACCCGGTTCCATCCTCGGGCGACAATCTTGTTATCTTTCACAATTACCGCTCCAAAGGGGCCCCCATCACCTGCTGTCATATGGACTGTTGCCAGTCTGATGGCTTCCTGCATGAAATAAATATCGTTTTTAGTTTTTCCTGCTTTCATGAACTTGTTTCTCTATGTAGTATGCATTAAAGCGGCTTAACAAAAGAGCATGTTGAAAACATAGTACTAATATGGAGTATACTGATGAAAAAGAAAATGGAAAAGGCATTTAATATGCAAGTCAATGCGGAGCTCTATTCCAGCTATCTTTACTTGTCCATGGAATCCTATTTTCAGTCCATAAGTCTTAAGGGATTAGCGAAATGGATGCGTTGTCAGGTGCAGGAGGAAATGTTTCATGGGATTAAAATGTATGATTATATCCATGAACGCGGCGGGAGAGCGCAGTTTGAGGCCATTGAAAAACCTGTGGCAGAGTGGAAATCCCCTTTGGCCGCCTTTGAACATATCCTAAGCCATGAGCAAAAGGTAACGGAGCTTATTAATGATCTTATAGACGTTGCCCTCGAGGTGCGGGACCATGCCGCAAAGGCGTTTCTTGATTGGTTTATTATTGAGCAGGTGGAAGAAGAGGCCACTGTGGGGGAAATTGTCGACCGTCTAAAGCTTATTGGTGAAGATTCCAGTGGATTGTTTCTTTTGGACTCAGAACTTGGCAAACGGGTTTTTGTCATGCCGGTAAAAGAATAATGGTTAAAACTTGCTTGTTTGCAATTCATGTTTATTTTCCTTTTTGATAGTAATTATTATTACAAAAAAGGAGGTCGCATGAATAGAAAAATCAAAAAGCGGGTTATTCAGTTGCTCTCAGGTGATCTTGCCACCGCCAGACAGGAGCTTGGTAAGTATGATGAACAAGGCTTGATCAATGTTTTATTTTCTGCCATTTATCGTTCAGAGGAAGTATTACGCTGGCATGCTGTAACTCTTTTTGGTGAGGTGTTAGAGAGGCTTGCCAATAAAGATATGGAGGCCGCCCGTATTGTGATGCGTCGTTGTATCTGGAGTCTGAATGATGAATCGGGGGGGATTGGTTGGGGTGCCCCTGAGGCCATGGCCGAGGGGATTTATCTCCATGATAGACTCTGTGACGAATATCTGCACATGCTGATTTCTTATATGCGTCCAGATGGCCCTCTTGAGCATCAGGATGGAAATTATCTTGAATTACCTGCTTTGCAGCGAGGCCTTTTGTGGGGGATTGGCAGGGTGGCTGAGAAACGGGCGACATTGCTCCTTGAGAAAGATGTGGTGAAAGATGTGTTGCCCTATGTGGATTCAGAGGATGCTGTGGTTCGTGGATATGCTGCAAGGGCTCTTGGATTGCTTGGTGCCGTCGAGGCTGAGACTGCACTGTTGAATCTCTTATCAGATACGGAAGAGGTGCCGCTGTACCATGAAGGGGAGTTCAGTGTTTATACGGTGGCAGAACTTGCCAAAAATGGTAGTCAGTTGATGCGTACGCAACAGGCGGCCTGAAACAAAAGGAAGTATATACAGGTGACTAAAGAAGCGCTTTCACGGCTTGGTTTTCTGCAATTTGAAGTAAGACCAGGCGATATTCAATATAATTTTGAGCAGGTGAAGCGAGGTGTTGCGACGCTCAAACCTCCGGCCGGGAGTTTACTGGCGCTTCCTGAAATGTGGGCAACCGGTTTTGTGTATGAACAGCTTGCTGCATTAAGTGCGCAGATCCCATCTTTACTAGCCGATCTGGAACAGCTCGCAAGCTCTGCTTCAATCATTCTTGCCGGCTCATTACCTTCAAGGGAAGAGAACAATGGAGAAATTACACTAAGCAACCGGCTCTGTTTTTCCGGATTGGGAGAAAGGCAGATCAATACCATTACCAAGCAACACCCTTTTGCCCTTTGGCAGGAGGACCTATGGTTTGAGGCGGGAAAACAGGTGCAACCCATCAGACTGTATCCCGAGGCAACCGTTGGCGGGCTGGTTTGCTATGATTTACGTTTTCCTGAGGTTGCTAGACGCCAATGCAGACAAGGGGCCAATATTTTACTCGTGTCAGCCCAATGGCCAATGGCTAGAATCCAACAGTGGCGAACACTTTTGCAGGCAAGAGCCATTGAGAATCAATGTTTTGTAATTGCTGCCAATGGTTGTGGGCGTTGGGATCATTTACAGTTGGGTGGTAATTCCATGCTTGTTGCTCCCGACGGTGAAATTTTGGGGGCTGCAGAAGAAAAGGAATCCTTTCAGGCTTTGGAATATAACCTGGAGGTACAAAAGGAGCTGCAAGAACGATTTAATACGGTCGCTGACAATGTTTGGAACAAGGATGATGCGGATAAACAGGTAAACCTGCAACAGTTGACAGAAATTGTCGCATCGCGCCGCAATATTGGCCAAAAGATAGTGTTTACAAACGGTTGTTTTGATATCATCCACGCGGGCCATGTGGAATACCTGCAAAAGGCAAGGGAACAGGGCGATTTTTTGATTCTCGGTTTAAATGATGATCATTCCATCCGTTCCATTAAAGGTCCAGAACGTCCGATTAATGAGGAGTCCAGACGGGCAAGGGTTTTAGCGGCACTTGGTTGTGTGGACGCAGTTGTCCTTTTTGGCGAGGACACACCATTACAACTGATCCTGTCTTTGCGGCCGGATGTGTTGGTGAAGGGGGCAGATTGGGCGGAGGAAGATATTGTTGGCGCTCGGGAAGTGAAATCCTGGGGAGGAAGGGTTGCGCGTATCGTCTTTACAACACAAACCTCCACCACCGAGCTGATTGAGAAGATTAGATAGCAGCCGCCAGCGGTAAGAGCGAATCGTCACAGTATAACTGGTAGGCCATAAAGTAGGGCTCCAATTCAAAAGTACACGGTAAGAGCAATAGACGCCTTATGCTTGAGTTTATAAAATACTATTTGTTGTCCAGCTCTAAACAACAATAAGCATGATATTGACACTAATAATGACTTGCCAAGTTGAGATTTAGCAAGTCAATAGCATGTGTAAATGCTAGATAAGCAAATATATAAAATATAAAAGTGATGCTTATCTTTAAAACCTGCATCGTTGAATTATTTATAGTGGTTAATGCCTCTTATGATTCCGGCCAGTTCATTATTTTCTAATCACACAACGTTTTGCTCAGTGGGGGAAAGGTAGCGAGCCTGTTGTCGCTAATTTTTATAAGTCACCCAACTCTTTTTTTTCAGAATAATAAACAAAATTGAAGCATTGGTGTTTAAACTTTATAGAATCCCCTGTTTTAATATTTATCAGCGTATCGTTCTTCCAGACAATGTCTTTTGAAAAAATATTCGGGCCGAAAACAATAAAATTAGTGTACTTCCAGTTATAGTTGTGCGCTGTGGCCCCTATTGTGCTACTTCTATTGTATGTTGAATTATGGCAAGTTTTGTCTACTATATCAGCTCCCCATCCTTCGTTAAAAATAATAATATCGCTGCCCCAACCCGCATCAATAACATCATTACCTTTTCCACCATAAAAAATATCATTTCCCCATGAGTCTTCAATTAAATCCTTGCCACCACCTGCATAGATGATTTGATTTCCCCATGGGCAATCAATGATATTAGGTTGATCATCACCTTCGATTAGTACTGAATTTCCTTGTTCGCATTTATAGTTTCCATTACCCTCGACCTTGATTTTAGGTAATGAGCTTGTAAATGGAGGACCAAACTTCATTAACTTACCTTCACTCCCATGTTCAATGGAGGGTAAACTTTCTGGAATAATATCCATGCTAACCAGTTCATGGATAAAATTCATCAGTTTGTCGGCGTCAGTGATAAGTTCAGGATAATTGTTTGATTCTATGACTGATATATCCTTTATTGCAGGAGCTTTCTGCTCGATGTTGTCTGGTTCTGGGGGTACTTCAAAAGGTAAGTGAGAGCTATTGAAAGAATATAAACCTTGAAATGAACGTTCAATAAGTTGTGTGTTTTTCCGGGCAGTATTTATAAAATACCTGAACTTGCCTTTATAATCGGATTGCCATTTATAAGCGTATGTTCCGCATGTATTAGCAGAACTTACCTTGATAATCTTGATCTCCTCCAGTGATGATTCGCTCAGGAAAATTTGTTTCAGTTTTGAGAGTGTGCTCGTTGATGCTTTCTTGGAAATCCGTATTTCTTTAACTCTCCCAAATATGTATATTTTATCAATTAATGCATCATTCTCTAGTTGAATAGACCAGAGCGTTGATTCAGCACTTGATAAAAGAAGGGTAGCAGGATTTTCTGTTTTTTTAACATGAATGATTGGTGTACCACTGTAAACGCCAAACACGTGTAGTTCCGAGGACTGATTTATAGGGATAGTCGCATTTAAATACGCTGACTTTTTCTGATCTGATACGTCGGTTACATTAAGTTCATTTAGAAATGAAGTTTTTTGGATTGCATTACAGTCAATTGAGTCGAGATGAATTTCATGAAAGTCATTCTCATTTATTGAGTAAGCCTCGTTCCGAATAGCAACATATGGCAGATAAAAAAATGCTGCTAAGCAAAATCCAAAAAGCATGCAAATGATAATCAAAAATAATGTTTTTAAATTCATCTCAACCAGTTCCATATTTACTGTTCTAAGGCGACTTCTTTATAGTGTTCGATCAAACCTTCTTGCTTCATG
>JBNKKR010000056.1:0-20195 GCA_050291935.1 Desulfocapsaceae bacterium
TTTCGAAAAAACAGCCACCCAAAAAGGCGAATTTTACATTTTATTTCATATAATTATCTCTTCGCGGACAGACACTAAGCTAGTAAAAATGGAGTAGCTTTTTATGGATATCAAAACCGATATGGTGCATAATACGTATAAATAATGCGTGCGTCTTGTGGCAGAAACGACATACGGCTGATGTGAATAGCTTGTTTGCTATTGCAAGCCGTATTTCTTTTACCCATCAAACTTGAATACCATGCACCATCTAGCCAAACGAATTGTGTTATTTATATTGAGCAAACGTTTGGTAAAACAGAAGGTTACTTATTTCAGGGGCAGATTAGCAACTTTGTGAGAAAATCTTTTTTATCGACCTATCTCTTTTTTTTCATTCTCCTGGCTGGCTCGTTACCCTTTGGGTCCACGGGATGGAGTACGGAACTGCCAAAATTTACCATAATCACTGAAGAGTGGCCTCCTTACCAGTTTGAGCAGGATGGCGATGCTCGGGGCATTTCAGTAGATATTCTTCTTTTAATGCTTGAGCAACTGCATTCAACCCAGGGAAAAGACGATATTAAATTTTATCCATGGGTTAGAGGGTATCAAACGGCGTTAAATCAAAAGAATACACTGCTTTTTTTACTTGTTCGAACCAGCAAAAGAGAAAATATGTTCAAGTGGGTGGGGCCACTGTTTGAGTATACAACCTGCCTTGCAGCAAAAAAAGAAAGGCGGATCGTTATTCACGATGATACGGAACTTGGGCAATACTATTATGGTGCGATTCGTGATGATGTCGGTGAACAATTACTTCGTGAAAAGGGAGTTGGTTCTAACAGAATACTATCCAGCAATAGTGACGCCGCCATATATAGCATGCTGCAAAGTGGTAGAGTGGATATGATTCCAACGGATAGTATGAATTTAATCGACGAAGTTCAAGCTATTGGCGCTGATCCTGATGAATTTGAATGTATTTATACGCTCAATGTTGATGATGTATCTTTTGCCTTTGATCGGCAAACATCGGATGATGTTGTAGCTGCATTCCAGAGTGTGTTTGATAGAATGAGAAAGGATGGGAAGATAAAAGAAATATTTGATAACTATCAAGACACATCTTCTGAGAAATAGAAATATTGCCTAAAATGCAGAAAGATACGCCGCCTATAATTAGCAGTCATCCTCTTTTAAATAGAATGATTGCTTGTATATTTTTTTTCGGTGCGATCATGGCGGTTTCTCTTACATTGATCAACATCTATTATGAATATAGACGTGAAATTTCGGGACTTAAACAGTACTTGAACTCTTTGCAGGAAAGTCAGCTACAAGTACTGTCGAAAAACGTCTGGGGGTACAATACGGATACCATCACCACCCAGCTCAATAGTATCCTCCTCTATCCTGAAATTTTATTTCTGGAACTTGAGGTGACAAACGGGGGGATTTACAAAGTTGGGAAAAAACCTTCTTCCAATATGGAGATAGTCACCAGAGTTTTCCCCCTTACTTACCGCTATAAAGATAACGATATTCATGTAGGTGAATTTACTGTCTATGCGGTTACAAACGGAATCAAAAAACGTCTTTTGACAAAACTTCCAAGGATGATTGCCATAGAGTTTTTCAAGATGTTTTTTATCTGCACTTTTATTCTCATTATTTTTTATTTCTTTTTTACCAGGCATCTTCAAGAGATTGCGCTGCAAGCCAAGGGTATTGATTTTGATAATTTAGACCAGCCTTTATTGTTGTCAAAAAGAAGGTCTGTTGATACACCAGATGAGCTTGATCATATTGTCGGCGCCTTAAATGAGATGAAGAAGCGCTTGCAGAAGGGGATGGCGGAACAGGAAAAATTGGAAGCTGAGCTACGGCAGGCGCAAAAGTTAGAAGCAATTGGTACCCTGGCCGGAGGGATTGCCCATGACTTTAACAACATTCTTTCAGTGATCGTTGGCTATTCCGAAATTGCACTGCTTAAATTTGATAATAGCAGCAAGGTGGAGGAAGCGTTACAAGAAATACATGGTGCGTCCCTTAAGGCAAGGGATCTGGTCCAACAGATCTTAACATTCAGTCGAAAATCCGAGCACTCCAAACAGCCTTTACAGATTTCAATTATTGTTAAGGAAACGGCGAAAATGTTACGCTCGTCTATCCCATCGGCCATTTCCATAAAAACGCAAATTCAGAATGGAAATGAGTACATTTTAGGTGATCCCACCCAGATTCATCAAGTTCTTATGAATCTGTGTACCAATGCCTACCATGCCATGCGTGATACCGATGGCATTCTTGGTATTTCACTAAAAGCAGTTAGGATCAAGAAGGGTGAACAATCCTTTGATGAAGAACTTGAAGATGGCAACTATTTAGAACTTGTGATCAGTGACAATGGTTCGGGGATAGAAAGTGCTCATCTTGAAAAGATATTTGAACCCTATTTTACCACCAAAGATGTTGGTGAAGGCACAGGCCTTGGACTTGCGGTTGTCCATGGTATTGTGAAAGACCATCAAGGAATGATCCGTGTATTTTCAACACCGGGGGAAGGTACGACTTTTCATATCTTTTTCCCAACCATAGAAAAGGAAGGATATGTATCTGAAGAAGATGAAGAAGAGATGGTCAGTGCGAACCCGAAAAGACATATTCTTTTTGTTGATGATGAGGAAAAATTACTCGCCATTGCCCGTGATTACTTATCAGAGTGTGGATATGGTATTTCAACGTATTCTCTAGCTGAAGATGCTCTTGAAGTTTTTTCGAAAAATCCTGCTGCATTTGACATAGTTATTACAGATATGAGCATGCCAAAGATGAGTGGGGCAGTACTTGTTCAAAAAATCTTGACAATTCGGACAGATATCCCGGTGATTTTATGTTCTGGCTATAGTGAATTTATTGATGAAGAGTCTGCTTTGGCACTTGGTTGTAGCGCATATGTGAGTAAACCAGTAACCATGCGTCAACTAAAGACCATTATCGAAGAAATTTTCAATGGAGGTGGAAAAAATGAGAACAATTAATGTTGCACTTTTCTTCTTTGTATTTTTTTCGGTAAACGTCCAAGGCATTTGATATATTAAAACAGCAGGGGACTGTTGATAAGGTGCTGCAGGATTATTTGAATTTTGCGCAATAGAAAGTTCTCTGTATATTTGGTATTTGGTGGTTGGGGAATATTGGTCCGTGAATTTAAGGTACCTTAAAGGGGCTGTGAAAGAAATTCTTTGATAACCTGAAAGAGCATATGTGGGTCGTCGGAACCGGTTGTTTCTCGAATAGAGTGCATGGCCAGGCTGGGAATTCCAACATCAACTGTTTGGATTCCTAAAGTAGTTGCGGTGATCGGCCCTATGGTTGAGCCACAGGAGAGGTCATTTTGCATCACAAATTCCTGGATAGGGATGTTGGCCTGTAAAGCAGCTCGCTTGAATAGGGCAGCCGATCTGCTGGTGGTGGCGTATCGTTGAGCCGCGTTATATTTAATAACTGGACCATGGTTTAAGAGGGGAAGATGCTGGGGGTCATGCTTCTCAATAAAATTGGGATGGAGGGCGTGGGCGTTATCCATTGAGATAAACGTGGAGTCGCTTAGTGCCCTTGCCCGTTTTACTGTATCCGGGAGAAGACGGGTAAGGGTTGAGGAAAGAAAATTACCCTGGGCCCCTGCAAAGGTATTTGATCCAATCTCTTCGTGGTTGCTGCAAACAAGAAGGCAATTTCCCGTGGTATCGTCTTCTAATAGGGCCATGAGGCCAATAAAACAGCTGACCAGATTGTCAAGCCTGCTTGCGGCAATAAAGTTTTTTTCAAAACCAATGTATTCCGGTTTTTGAGTATCATAGCAAAACAAATCAAAGCCAAGGAGATTGTCAAACTCCACTTCCGGATATTCTTTTGCCACCTGGGATTTGAGGACGTCCACAAGGGAAAAATTCTCGTCTTTACTCTGCCAGATGAGTGGAAAGAGGTGCTTTTGTCGTTCAATGGTGTATTTCTTGTTGACCTCACGGTTTAAATGGATGGCCAAGTTAGGGATAATTGCCACCGGCTGGCCAAAATCAATCCTCTTTTGAAAAAGACTATCATCAGGTGCCTGCAAGCTCACTCTACCGGCGATTCCAAGATCTCGATCAAACCAGCTCGATAGGATTGGACCACCATATACTTCCACACCAAGCTGGGTGTAGCCATTAACTGTTTTTTCAGGAAGTGGTTTTAGCTGCAGGGATGGTGAGTCTGTGTGGGAACCGAGCATTTTCCAACCAGCTGCACTATTTTTTTTGGAGGCAACTTTGCAACCAAGAAGTGAGCCATCGTCGCGGATACAAAAGTAGCTTTTTCCCGCATCAATTTTCCAATTATCCTCTTCAAAGAGCTGGATAAAACCGGCGTCTCGGAGGAGCTCACTGCCAATGGCTACTGCATGAAAAGGGGTGGTTGCATAGCTAAGAAAATCAAAGAGTTTCTGGTTAAATTTGTAAGAGGACATGGGATCTTATATGGTAGAAGTGGAACGGGTTAGGAGGCCAGGCTTGCCATTGCAGTATAGGCTGCTATCATCATACTTCTTTGTGTGAACTCTTGGGTGTCATTTGCCGGTTTTGCTATGTTTTCATCGTTGCTCTGTTCTACATTTGGAACATTTGTTTGCTCCAATGAGGGCTCCTGCGCTTGTATCTCTTGTTTGGCCTGGAGTTCTTTGGCTGTTGCTTGGGCAGCAATGGCACGATCGGCAGATGATGGATGCGCTGGAGCTAGCGCAGCGCGGCGAATGGTTTGCATTTTACTGATGGTTGCTTGTGGAGTGTCAGCTTTTGAAATATCTATTGGTACTTCTCCACCGGTGGCATATAGCTTGCCATTTGGACCGGTGGTATAAGAAAAAGAGGCTCCGCCGGCGGCATATGAGCCCGCTGCTGAAAGATGTGCTTGCTCGTGGGCTCGAACCTCAGCGTCTCTTTTTTTTAGCTCTTCAACTTTTTGAACTTCTTCTTCAGTTAAGGGTTGCAGGGACGAGCTTTTTTCATCACTTACAGCTTCAGCTTGTTGTTCTTCGGCAATTTTCTTACTTTCAGGAGACAATGATAAGGTGTCTTGGGGCGAGCTGTTTTCATTTTCCAGGCCTGAGACAGCGTTGTGTCGCTCGGTTTGTATATCTGCGTTGAATGGGAAATTTTGCTGCAGTTGTAAATAGTTATGCGCTGCGTATGAAGAGGTGGCTGTCTGCATAGTCAAACTTTAGGGGTATTTGTAAGCAAGCTCCATTCTTTATTGTACGTCAAATCGTGAGAAAAGACAAATTTCATATATGGAAAAGCTGCCTTGAACGTTTGTTTCTTTATTGTTTTGGGAAGGGTGAGGAGACACGATTTAATTTAGGGCCACCAAAAAACGTTGCCACCCATCGTCTGTTATTGATAGGCTTCTTTTAGATCATACAATGTATCAAGGTAGTGTTCACTCCTTTGCAAGGTTGAAGCGCCACCCTCCATTTCAGAAATAAGTAGATCAATGGGAGATTTGAGGTCGATTCCGTATTTGTTATTTTGTCGTTTATTGGCAAGATCGACCAGTAGGATGGCATAATAGGTGACGACCATACGTGACTTGGAGTCACGTCTAAAAAGATAGAGCCTTCCACCCATGGTGTTCAAGAAAAAACAGGCGTACTCATACAGGGCATCGGCATCAATTTCTTTTGCATATTTCGTAGACCCACATTCTGGTGTGTTGATCAGATAATAATAATCGGCAAGGACCGGTTCAACGGCTGCTTTTTCGCGGTCCAGGATTCCCTTGAGCAGTAGTATATTGTCTTTTCCTGATACCCTGAAAAAATGAGCGGTGTTTCGTAGGATGGTATAAAGATCGTCGGATTCTCTGGCAATTTTTGGAGGAGTTGTCAGTAACTTATGGATCAGTTTTGTGAAATGGACCTCACTGCTATCTTCTAACTTGTACGCTTGCAAGTAGGCTTGTTGGTCAAGGTGTTTAAAAAACGCATCCAACCGTTCTTCCGGTTTTGTGCAAGAATCGGTGGGTAAGGGCTGTACTGGTGCTGGGATATCTTCAATAACAGGTGTCGTGGGGCTAACTACAACAGTCGGCTTGGTAACAGGTTCTTGGGTCTTTTGATTCTGTTTAACTGGGGTAACTGCTTCGGTTTTGCTGGAAGAAATATTTTCTTCCACAATAGTACTGGGCGAGGGTGGAGCTGTTGGTGGAGTTTCTGTTTGTACTGTTCCTGCTTTTGGTGGCTCTACGGTATTGTTACCGTTTGTTGCGATTTCTTCTGTGCTGTCCGAGTTTTTCTGAACAACCGGTTCGTAGGAGTTATGATTTGACTCATTTTTCTCAAATGTTGATTCAAGATTTGCAAGTGGCGGTTCGGATGTGGTGTTGAAAAAAACGTATATCCCGGCAATTAGACAGAGAAGGATAGACAAAAGGATTGCAGGCAGTAGAAAGGAGTTGTTCTTCTCTGTAGTTTCTTTTTTCTGCGTTCTGTTTTCTTCGGAAGGATCCATGGATAGGTGATATTGATGCTGAAATTGAGGTTTATGAGAGACGCCAGTATACTACAGGGATAATTGAAAGTCACGTGCAATGCGACTGAGGCGTGATTCATTTGTTTTACGTTAGGAGGAGTTTTCTGCTTGACTCAACAATGCTAAAGCACTATTGTTCCCAACGTTTTAGAAGTGATTAATTAAAGCCCCCATTGGGCCTATAAGGATACTTTAAAGCGTACGGAGGAAAACAAAATGACAATTTATGTAACCGGTCACTCAAATCCAGATACCGATTCTGTAACCGCAGCAATTGGCCTTGCCACTCTTTTGAACGCGCAGGGAAAGGATGCCAAAGCTTGTATGCAGTCCTCACTTGCCGATCTTAACCCCGAGTCCACTGTTGTGCTCGAAAAATTTGGTCTTGCTGCTCCGGAAGAGATGATGGATTGTGGCGGAAAAACAGTTGCCCTTGTTGATTTCAGTGATATTGGCCAAGCTCCTGCAAATGTGACTGATGCTGAGGTTGTGACCATTGTTGATCATCACAAAGTTGGTGATATTACAACCAACGATCCTATCCTTGTTCGTTGTGAGCCTGTGGGTTGTACAGGAACCGTATTGAACAAGATGTTTAAGGATGCTGGTGTTGCTATCCCTAAAGATGTGGCAGGTGGTATGCTTTGTGCCATCCTTTCTGACACGGTTAACTTTAAGTCACCAACCTGTACCGATGATGATAAGGCTGCTGTTGCTGAATTAAAAGAGATCGCCGGTGTTGCTGATACCGACGAGCTGTTTATGGATATGCTGAAGGCAAAATCTTCTGTTGAAGGTGTTCCTGCAAAAGATCTTGTTTTCCGTGATTACAAAGATTTTGATATGAACGGTAATAAAGTCGGTTGTGGTCAGCTTGAGCTTGCCACCCTTGATCAGGTTGCCGATATCCGTGCCGATCTTTTGAATGCAGTAAAAGAAGTAAAGGCCGATGGTCGTCATACCGTTCTTCTGATGCTCACCGATGTTGTTAAAGAAGGAACAGATTTAGTGGTTGTTTCTGATGATGTTGCCCTTGTTGAAGGGGCTTTTGGCGGAAAACTTGATGCTGCCACCGAGTCCTTTTGGGTTGATGGCATGATGAGCCGTAAAAAACAGACTGTACCAAATATGCAGAAAGCCTTTGGTTGTTAATTAAACAATCATTCTTTTGCAAAAGGGGAATCCGGAAAAATCCGGATTCCCCTTTTTTTGTGTACCTTTTATCCAGCAGGACAGGCTATTATTTCAATATCCGATTTATAGTCGAAGTTATCATCGTGTTCATCGGTGTGGCAGGTAAGGCAAATATTTCTTCCAGGTGATCGTACAAGTTTAAAGTGTTCTGGATCCTGTATGTGTTTTTTCCCGCTACCGTGACAATTTTCGCAACCAACCGAACGGAGTGTTTCAGGAAAGCTAAGGAGTGTTTCAGCAATAAGAGAGTCAAATTTTCCGCCGGGGATATCAACGGTCATATGACAGGGTAAACAGTCAAGGTTAAAGTTCTTTTTCTTTTTTTCAAGGGTGTCATACGCCAAGGCATGACGTGTGTTTTTCCAAAAATCACCTTGCAGTTCATGGCAGGTGGAACAGGTATTTGCGCCAAGTAATGCTTGTGGCAGCTTGATGGTGTTGTCCTGACGGTTGTTTCTATTTTTTGCTGTTTTCTTTTTATGTAGTGCTCGTATTGCGCCATTGAGCACGTCTATTCTTTTTGCAGTTTCCGCATCATTTGCCATATTTTTTTTAAGGGAAACAAATTGGTAGGTGAACAGATCCTTTGTCGTACCATCAATTTTTTCCTGCTTGAGACGATTTTTCATTTCCGTAATCTGGGTATCGAGATTTTCTTTTTCGCCTGTAAGCCGGTTGAGGGTAACGTCATATTTTTCAGGATGTTCTGTTTTCTGTCTCTTTTTATTGAGTCTTTTGAGTTGCCAGTTAATGGAACCAAGTTTGTTTTGCAAATAGGCAAGGCGTTCCTTACTGTCTGTCCCCCATTGTCTGGTCTTGCCAAAGGTGACTTCCAGTACTCCCTGGACCTTTCCCTGCCGCATGGTTTGGGTGATCAGACTGTTTTTAATAATTTTCGGGGCCACATTGCCAAGGCGGGAATCGGCAGTGATGATGAGTGAAATTGTGTCAAACCGGGATGCTATTTTGTAGTTTTCATCATTGTTCAGTGAAGAAAGAAGTATCACAAAGCTATCAGGATTGTAGTCTTTTATTTTCTGAAGAAGGGGAGGAAGTGTCTCTTCCCATGGTTTTGCTTCAATACCCGGGATTTTGCTCTTAAGCGAGTTGCTTAGCGCTGTGATAACAATGGTTTTTCCCTGCACAGTTTTAGTGATGGACTCGTCAAAGAGGAGTTTGCCTTCTTTATCCACTAAATTTGCAGAAATCCAAGGGAAACCATTTTTTTTCGATTCTTCAAGAAAGGTTAGTCCTCCAGCCAAATCGTGTGGCCCAACGGCAACGGCGTCATAATTGCAATGTTGATATATATCAATGATGGCAGATGCGGTAAGACGCTCTTGATTCTCTTCCTTGGCCACAGCCTTTTGTTTAAAGAGAAGATTCCCGCTGTCAAGAAGCAGGTGTTCTCCTTTGGATTTTTGAGCAAGAGATTTTATTTGAAAAACTTTTTTGGACAGACCGCCCAATTGATTAGATTTTCATCCACACGGTTCCGTCTCTCCCTGCACATCACCGGAATAAAAGATCATAAGGGGTGGCGGCTGCACAGAGGCTACTGCCATAGATCCAAGATAATGGATACTACAACCAAGCACGAGAAGAGTTGTGAAAAGAAAACCAGGTCTATTTTTTTGCATTTTCATGTCTTTTTTGTAAAATAATACGCCATTTTTGCAAACGGTCTTTGAGCACAGCTTCATAGCCCCGGTCGGTGGGGAGGTAAAAACGTGCCCCTGAAAGCTCATCCGGGAGGTGCTCCTGGTCCACAAGTCCGCTCCTCGCATCATGGGCATATTGATATCCCTTTCCGTACCCGAGATCCTTCAGTAGTTTAGTAGGAGCATTCCGAAGATGCAAGGGGACAGGCAGGGTTCCGGATTTTTTAATACACTTGGTAATGTTTGTTTCCGCACTGTATAGTGCATTACTTTTTGATGTGGTGGCAAGATACACAACAGCTTGTGCCAGGGCTAACTTTCCTTCCGGTAAGCCAAGGGTATGGTAAGCGTCTCTACAGGAAAGTGTATGGGTTATGGCCCTGGGATCTGAAAGTCCAACATCCTCAGAGGCAAAACGAATAAGTCTGCGGCAGATATATAAAGGATCTTCACCAGCTTCGATCATCCTATAAAGCCAATAGAGGGCACCGTCAGGGTCAGAATCCCTGAGGCTTTTATGCAAAGCAGAGATAAGGTTGTAATGTTCTTCACCATCTTTATCGTATCGAAGTGAAGAATATTGGGCGGCTTCCTGGACATCTTTAATAGTGATTGTACGCCCCATATTTGTATTGGGCGTAACTCTTTGTAAACAAAGGGTTGCTGCGATATCAAGACTATTTAGACCTTTTCTCGCATCACCGTCGGCCAAGGCAGTTAATAGCTGCATGCTTTCTTGGGATAAAGAAAGGTTGTGCCTGCCTAGTCCGTTTGTAACGTCCCCAAGAGCTTTAGTGAATATTTGTTCTAAACTTTTTTTGTCCAAAGGTTCCAGGACAAGTACCTTACACCTGGAGAGGAGGGGCGCAATCACCATAAAAGAGGGATTCTCAGTGGTTGCACCAATCAACGTGAAAAGTCCGCTTTCCACATGGGGAAGGAAGGCGTCTTGTTGACTCTTATTAAATCGATGGATTTCGTCGATAAAAAAAATGGTGCTTATATTTTCCTTTTCTCTATTAGTCTGCGCTTCGGCAACAATTGTACGGACCTCTTTGATTCCGGAGAGAACAGCGGAAAAATAGACAAAAGCGGAAGAAGTGGAACGGGCAAGGATTCTGGCAAGCGTTGTTTTCCCTGTGCCAGGTGGTCCCCAGAGTATTAAAGAAGGTAAGGCATCAGCCGCAAGGACACTCTGTAGGAGCTTTCCTTCACCCATAAGGGCTTGCTGGCCGACAAAATCATTTAACGTTTGTGGCCGCATCCGTTCGGCAAGTGGCGTCTGTGGATGAGTTGGCATTAGAGTAACGAGCAGTCCAGTAATACAATTAAGAAAACGAGAATCATTTTTTTGGTCAATACAAAGAATTATTAATTGACAGCAATTGCTTGCAGCATATTTATGTTGATGATATCATTTACCCAAGCTTCAGATATAATATTCTTTATTGAATCTTTTTCAACAGTAACTTCTTTTATTATTTGAGTAATTGGATACATGGCGTCACAGAAAATTTTAATCATTGATGACGAAGCAATTGTAGCTGATGTAAGCCGAATAGTCCTCAGAGAGATAGGGCATGAGGTTGCAAGTGCCTACAGTGGGGAACAAGCGGTTGAAATGGCTATGGAAAAGCAGTTTGATTTGGCCATTGTCGATGCCATGTTACCCGGTATGCATGGTATTGAAACCTTTGAGTGCCTTCAACAGTCAAATCCCGGAATTCTAGGGATTTTAGTCTCGGGATATGCCAGTGTTGAGATGGTTATTGATGCCATGAACAAAGGATTTAGCGGGGTGCTACAAAAGCCGGTGGAAGGTGCTGAAATAATAAAGGCTGTACAGGATACCCTTGCCATAGCAAATCTTCGAGAAGAAAACACCAGATTAAAGACAATGCTGCCCCTCTATAAACTTGGTGAAAAATTTGTCGGTGCAACAACAAAGGCCGAAGTTTACGAACTTCTTCTGGAGGCGGTTTCCCTGCAGATTAATGTTCCAACTATTTCTCTAATGATGTTTGTAGAGGAGGATGAGCGACTGCACATTGTAGCTTCCCGGGGAATTGACGAGTCACTTGCAAAGCAGGTTGCTGTACGATCGGGTGAAAAAATTGCTGGTTGGGTGTATGCCCATGGGGAACCGGTGATTTTGAACCGACAGACACAGGATAAATCTCCCTTATCTGAACATTTACAACGTAAAGAGATATCAGCATCTATCTCTTTTCCACTTTCCGGACGGGATAGGATTTTAGGGGTACTTAATATCAGTCAAACGGATTACGGAGTGGAATATAGCCAGTCTGACATAGAAATGTTATCCGTTATTTGTGGACAGGCAGTGATGGCCTTGGAGACAGTTTCCTCCATGCAAGAGCGTGAAAAAAACGCAAGAACCAGGGCCTTATTTGAACAGTATGTCGCTCCAGAAGTAGCTGAAATACTACTTAATTCCGATAAAGATATTATGAATCTTGGAGGGGTAAAGGATATCACCATACTTTTTGCTGATATCAGAAGTTTTACCCTTGCAGTCCAACATTTGTCCCACGAACAGATCCACCATTTCTTGACCAGTTTTTTCGATCTCTTTTCAGAAGTTGCCTTTGCTAATAAAGGAACTCTGGATAAATTTATGGGTGATGCAGCCTTAGTATCTTTTGGCGCCCCAGTCCATCTTGATGAGCCATCCGATGCCGCTATTTATACCGCCGTTGATTTGGCTTTACGTTTTGAAGAGTTACGTTCGCATTGGCTTAAGACCTCGGAGGTGTTTAAAGAGCTTGGGCTGGGTATTGGGGTGAGTCGAGGGGAGCTGTTTTATGGAAATGTCGGTTCTTCCAGAAGGCTTGATTACACAGTTATTGGAACAGGGGTAAATATCGCCCAGCGTTTGGCTTCTTGCAATAAATCCGGACCTATTTTGCTAACTGAAAACGTAAAAAACAATATGAAAACAAGCTTTCCGGTGCAGAAGGAAGATGCAAGGACGCTCCGTGGGCTGGAACGTGAGATACAGATCTACTCATTGGACCCTGAGGCAGTAAAACTGGAAAAATAGCCTTTGTTTATGGTGTATGGACTTCGAAAATCTTTCCGGAAAAGCGTACCCGGTCCTTACGGTATAACTTTCTTCCCCGCCGGGTTTCCCTTTTATTATTTACCAAAACTTCTCCTTCACCTATTCGTATCTTTGCTTCGAGCCCATCTTGGACAACATTTGCAAGTTTTAAGAATTGACTCAGTCTGATTGGTTCCCTGGCAACTACTATTTGAGTAATGTTATCTTTGGGCATGGTCCTTATACATTATAGTGAATAGGTGCTATTATTTTGTTTAGTGAATACTTTTCATTCTTTAATTTATTTTTAAGAGTAGTATTGTGTCAAATGCTTTACGGTATCCCTTGGATGCGGAGTTGCTCCATGGTATTATCGCAACTGTTTAGCAAGGTAGCCCCGTAAAGTATTATTAGCAGGTATTTCCCACAAAAAATATCTCCCCAAAAAAAGGATGATCTTGCTTATACATAAGATGTAAGCTTTGGAAAAGATCTTTATGAGGTACAAAATGGATTTAGAAGACCCCTCACTTTTCAAACAGAAGTGTTATATAAATGGTGAATGGATTGATAATGATAAGAAGATTGAGGTGTTCAATCCAGCAGATAACAGTCTTCTTGGTACTGTTCCCTCCCTTGGGCCTGAATATGCAAAAGAGGCGATAAGGGCTGCGGAACAATCTTTTGCTTTGTGGAAGGGACTGACGGCAAAAGAGCGTTCAATGATACTGCGAAAGTGGTACGACTTGATTGTGCGTCATAAAAAGGACCTTGCTGTTATTATGACCAGCGAACAGGGAAAACCTCTTATGGAGGCTGAAGGTGAGGTCCTGTATGGGGCCTCCTATGTCGAGTGGTTTGCCGAAGAGGCCAAGCGTGTGTATGGCGATACCATACCAATGGCTCAAAAAGAGAAGCGAATTGTTGTTTTAAAAGAAGCCGTTGGGGTCTGTGCTGCAATTACTCCATGGAACTTTCCATCTGCGATGATTACCAGAAAGGCAGCCCCAGCGCTTGCTGCCGGTTGTCCGGTAATACTAAAACCAGCAGAGCAAACTCCATTCTCAGCTATGGCCCTTGCTGAACTTGGTAAACGTGCTGGAATTCCAAAGGGTGTTTTTAATGTGATAACAGGCTCACCTGCACCCATTGGAGAAGAGTTTTGCAAGAGCAAAGTGGTTCGCAAGTTAAGCTTTACTGGTTCCACTGCAGTTGGCAAAAAATTGATGGCAGCTTGTAGTGAAACTGTGAAAAAGATCTCCCTTGAACTTGGTGGACATGCGCCGTTTATCGTGTTTGACGATGCAGACCTAGATGTGGCCGTTGCCGAAGCAGTTGCGTCTAAGTATCGAAATTCCGGACAAACATGTGTTTGTGCCAATCGTTTTATCATTCAGGATGGTGTTTATAAGCAGTTTGCCGAAAAGTTGAGTGTGGCTGTGAAGGAAAAGCTTACGGTGGGGACAGGCTTTAAGTCCACAAATAACCAAGGGCCACTTATCGATATCAATGCGGTGATTAAAGTTGAAGGGCAGATAAAAGATGCCTGTGATAAGGGGGCTGTACTGCTCACTGGCGGAAAACGCATGGGAGAAAGTGGTTTTTTCTTTGAACCAACTGTTCTTGGAAATGTGACCGCTGATATGAAAATCGCCCATGAAGAGACTTTTGGCCCTGTGGCGCCCCTCTTTGTGTTTAAAGAAGAAGAAGAGGGAATAGCCATGGCCAATGCCACAGAATATGGGTTGGCTTCATATTTTTTTAGCCGTGATCTGGCACGTTGTTTTCGGGTCACAGAAGCCCTTGAGTATGGAATGGTTGGTGTAAATACAGGAGTTTTATCTTCTGAAGCAGCTCCATTTGGCGGAGTCAAAGAGTCGGGAATTGGTCGGGAAGGATCTAAATATGGTATTGAAGAATATCTCGAGATAAAATATATGTGTATTGGAGGCCTATAAGTAAGAAATTCGTTATTCTGTTTACTTTTAATACGTTGTCAAAGATAAATCATAATAAAAGATGGAGAAAATCTATGAAGAGCTTTAAAACACTCAACCCTGCAAATATTTTTACCACCATCTTCCTCTTGTTGGGCCTTTCTGCCTGTATGGCAGGAAACTCTAATACAGCGGACCTTAACGCTGCAGGTCCTGATGCACTTTCCGCCATGGGCAGCACCATCGGGAATTATGAAGATATCGAAATTCCGGCAGATATGCAATATATCAACACTGACTCAATGTCCATTCGTACGGAGTCTTTTCGTGGAGGTATTATTCACTATAAAGGCCGTATTGAAGCAAACTCTTTAAAAGATTTTATTATTGCTTCTATGAAGAAAAATACCTGGAAGCTCGCGGGTGAAGTTTCCAGCAGCGAGATTATTCTGGCATTTACCAAACCCAATAGAACTTGCATGATGAAAATTACACCAAACTCTTCTCTTTTAGATACTGCATTGACAATGTATGTTACCGTTGATTTAGCAGCGGCAAAGTCTTTAAACGCATTTGGTGAGCCAATTAAGTAGGATTTATTTGCCGTTGGATGATTGCCAGCGAGAAATGCTGATTGGTGTGACCGCTGACCGTTTGTTGTCGGTGGTGGTTCGAATAAAAAGTGGGGCTTACTTACTTCTCACAGGGTGTGAGTGGGGCTGGGTTTTACTAGTAAGTATGGGGACCATACTGGTTTCCCCAAATTTTCTCTTAGCCGACTACGAAGAAGATATAATAGCATATGCTGCCATGGGAGATCCTTCTTCCCAGTATGCTTTGGCTCTTCTCTATGAATATGGTGGTGAGGCAGTAGAAAAAGATCCCGTTAAGGCTGTGGAGTTTTTTACGTTATCGGCTGCAAAAAATGTAGCCGGTGCTTGCCTCTACTTGGGCCTTAAGTATGAGTTTGGTAACGGTGTTGAGCAGGATTATAACAAGGCCATTTGTCACTACCTTTGTGCGGCAAAACAGGATTGGCCAATGGCGCAGTACCTGTTGGCCGCAGCTTACATGGAAGGAAAAGGAGTGAATGGTTCACCTCTTATTGCGCTTTGCTGGCTGGATCTCGCAAGACAATATGGTTATCCAAAAGCTGAGCAAACGTATAAAAAACTTGAAAAGCAGGTGGAGCCAGGTGATTTGCAAAGAATACCTGATTTACAAAAGAAACTGATGGTAGAAAAGATTGAGGCCTGTGAATAGGGTCAATACGTAATGGAGTACAGTTTCCTGGGATAGATGGAAATCGATAGAGACCGACAAAAAAAAGCTCAAGAAAAGACCAAGGCACTCCTTGCAAGTGAAGAGCATCGGCGCGCTGAGCGACGCTTGCTTAATTTACTCGCAAGTCTTGAAGAGGGGCGTGTTGAAGTCCTTCTCAATGATGAGCTTATGGAAAATCTTCCTTTGATAATCAGCGATTACTGTATGGTTGGTGATAGGGAGAAGGCGCGCGTACTCTTTTCAAAACTGGGTGAATGTTCATGTAATGAGAATAAAAAAATGCGTGAACGCGCCGTGATGGCTTTGAGCTTTTGTTATAGTGGCTTGGACCCACAGCAGCTTCCAGATCTTACTGATGAGGTGTGCGCTATACTGTTACGATGGCTTCGCATTGAAACGGAGTTTCTTGCAGCCTGTGATTCTGTATGCCGCCAGTTGCAGGAAAGTGGAATACGCATGCTTGAGGAGGGGAATTGGAAACAGTGTCTAGTGCTCCTTGATGTTTTTTATCAGATTCAAACCGGTAACCTGATGAAAAGTAATGCCATTCGTAGTGTTGTCTGTAAAGCTCAGGATGGAATGGCGGCGGATTATATCCTTGAGGAACTAACACTTGTTACCCTCCGCGGGCGTGGAGAGCGCCGTCAGCTTGCCGAATCTCTTATTATTCATTTAGGGCGTAAGGCTGCCATTCACCTTCTTGAGACTCTTTTAACTTCCAGAGAAAAAGAGGATAGGCTCCGTTTAGTGGGCTTAATTCCGGCAACGGGGAATGTGTCGGTTAGTGTACTGAAGGAATATCTGCAAAGAAAATTGCCCTGGTACGGTATTCGAAATATTATCCTCATTATAACAGCCATGGAGAATCAAGATCTTGTGCCGTTGATAATGCCTTATTTGGAACATGAGGATATTCGGATTCAACAACAGGTACTTGATTGTATCGTGGAAGTGGCATCTGACAATCTCAGCAACTATCTTCTTAATGCACTTCCTTTGGTTGATGACTCATTAAAAGTTAATTTGGTAACGGATCTTGGCAAGCTTGGTGAGTCCGAGGCCATTGAAGCGTTTTTGGATCTTATTGCTGAACATGATACTTTTAATGAGGAAGTACACGATATATTGCTGCAAAAGCTCGTTGTTCAGATTCGCTTAAGCGATTCAATCCGTTCTGTTAATCTGCTTTCCAGGCTCATTGAAGAACGTGCAAAAATACATGATCCAGAGACGGATCCGGTGGTTTTTGCTGCAAAACAATCTTTGCATATCTTAAAGCCCCGTTTCAAGGCAGATGACAGAGATAAGGTTACGATTACCGCGAAAGAAAAAGTGGTTGCCAGTGAAACTGAAGAAGAGGAAGTCTCTTTTGATGGTGACCCCTTGCAGGTAAGTGAAGCCTATAAAAAAACCTATGCCATTAATAAAAAGGTGACGGAGCTGCTGAATAAGCAAAAAGTCACTGAGGCCGGCAAATATTTGTACGAATCGTGTGTAGCTGCAGCGGAGGAAAAGGATTTTGAGACTGCAGTTATGCTTAGAGATCGTATCCTGGAAGTGGATCCCAATGCGCTCACAGAAGTCCTCCAGGCTGGTGAAAAGATTGAGGCAGAGCGTTCAACTGATATGACGTCCAGTCATATAACAGTTTGGCAAAGTATTTATGATTCGCTGAATACTGAAGAATTTAATGCTTTGTATTCTGCCATGCAGCAGAAGGAGTACGCCTCAGGGGAATCTATAGTTGTCCAAAGAACGATTCATCCCGTTCTCTATTTTGTAAATTCTGGTGAAGTGCGATTAAGTTATTGGCGTGATAGAGATGAAATATTTTTAAAGCGCATTGGGGCTGGGGAGATTGTCGGCGCAGGACCCTTTTTCGATGTTTCTGTCTGGACGGTTTCCCTTGCAGCTCTTACTGCCACCAGTGTTCATATTTTAGAAAGAGAAAAATTTCTTGAACTGGTGGAACAGTATCCGGCCATTGAACCATGTTTGTTAGAATACTGTAAGAAGACGGATAATGTTCCTGAATTGTTGCGGATGTCAGGTGAGGATCGGCGACGTTCAGTACGTTATCCTCTTTCACTTATCGTTAAACATGCACTTCTTGATAAATATGGAAATGCCAGTATGAAGAGTTTTAAAGGTGAAATCGCCGATATTTCAAACTCCGGACTTTCCTTTTATATTCGAATTACCAGAAGAGAAAATGCACAGTTGATGCTAGGACGCGGGATAAAGTCATTGCTGCCTGTTCCTGGAAAGAATCCTTTAACTGTTGTTGGTCGGGTTGTTGCGCTCAAGTTTCAGCAGTACGGGGAGAGTGACTATTCTGTCCATGTTGAGTTTGATGATCCCCTCGATGATACAATTGTAAAAGCCATAATCGGCGATTGATCCTTTACAAAGCGGCTTGTTCCCATGCTGAATCCTTTGGATATAAAGGCATGCTCTGTTTTTCCTCCAATTGCACTTGCACCCATGGTTGGCTTGTCCCATTCCGCCCTACGGCTTCTTATTTTGGAGCTTGGTGGTGTGGGACTGTTGTTTAGCGAAATGTTGTCTGTTTCAAAACTTCCAACTGAAAATCAGGAACTCTCTCCCTTTCTTTCAAGAAGTGGAGCGGAACGACCGCTCTTTTATCAGATTTTCACAGGATCGTGCCATGATCTTCAACCCGCTGTGGAACGGTTGCACGCGCTTGATGCCCAGGGGATAGATCTCAATCTCGGTTGTCCGGCACCGGCTCTACGCAGGCAGGGTGCAGGCTCTTTTATGACAGAGATGGAGATCGCCAAAACTGTGAGAGCACTTCGTCTGCTCACACCCCTTCCATTAAGTGCAAAGATTCGTCTAGGTAAAACCCTTGATGAGAAAAAGCTGGTCTCTTTTAGTCAAATGTTGGAAAATGAGGGAGTGGATTTGCTGGTGGTTCATGGTCGTTTACACGGTGAAAAGTTCTGTCGAAAAGCTCGTTGGGAGTGGATTGGCAAAGTAAAAAAGGCTGTACACGTTCCTGTGATCGCAAATGGGGGAATCTTTAGTGTTGCCGATGCCATAAATTGTCTGCAACAATCCTGTGCCGATGGGCTGATGATTGGCAGAGGTGCAGCTATTAAGCCATGGCTTGCAGGAGATATTGCAAGGGAAATATATGGGCAAAAGATCCGCCAGCGACCATCGTTAAGAGAAATGTATATGCGTTTTATGGATCTGTTAGAAGAGAGATTTCAACCAGAGAGAAGGCTTGGCCGCTTGAAACAATTTACCCACTATTATGCCGAAAATTTTGCCTTTGGGCACCACCTGGCATCCAGAGTCCAATGTGCAAGAAGTATGGATGAAGCACGAAACAAAGCCGGAAAGTTTTTTGAAAATGCAGAACAATAAGGTTGTGGAGGATGCGTTATGATTGATCTATTGAAGAAAACACTCCTTACTGGAGTGGGTGTGGCTGCTCTTAGTAAAGAAAAAATCGAAACCCTTGTAAAAGAGCTTGTGGAAAAGGGGAAGGTGAGTGAGCAAGAGGGGCGAAGCCTTATCGATCAACTGCTCGCAAGTTCTGAGGAGGCAAGGCAAGAGCTGCAAAAACAGATTGAAGCGAAAGTCCAGTTGGTTCTTGAGAAAATGGATCTTGCCAAGAAAAGTGATCTTGATGCACTGCAAAAACAAGTGGATGCGTTGAAAAAAGAGCTGCAGAAGTGAAGTCCTTACGATATGAGAGTCAAAGAGCAGGTCAGGTTATCGCCTGATTCTTGAATATATTTTAGCGCTAATGGTGGTAAATTCATCAAGTTTTAATAGTTGTAACAGAAACCCGTACAGTAGGGCTGAAGTGCAAATTAGGGCGAAAAGCGTTGGGATGGCAAACAAAAGATTTGCATCAAGTAAGGTCATGGATGCTGATTTACTCCATACAAGAAATAAGGCCATAGCTGCGCTGGCCACAAGGATTTTAGCTATATTTTTTGCCAGATAGGACAGGGAGTATCCATTTACCTTGTAGTAGAGCACACTGCATAAAAAAAGAAAGTTGAGAATCATTGAGCAAGACGTGGAAAGTGCAATGGCAAGATGCTGAAAGTGGCCGATGCTAAGATTTATAAAAAGAATATTTGCTGCAACTGCAAAAATTGAGCCATAAAGAGGATATTTGGTGTCCTCAAGTGCATAATAGACCGGGACGACAATTTTATTGGCCGAATAGGCGAATAGGCCGATGGCATAGCAAGTTAGAGCATTGGCAGTGGCAACGGTGGCCAGATGGCTAAATGCGTAGCGTTCAAAGATGATCCGAATGATCGGTTCAGCAAGGAGGATAAGACCAACGGTTGCCGGGATGGTGAGCGAAAAGACCATGCTAAGGGATGAAACCATGGTTTCTTTTAAACCGGTAATGTCTTTTTGGGCAGCGTGCTTTGCAATAATTGGTGTCGCAGCGATGGAAAGGGCGACCCCGAAAACTCCAATGGGGAGCTGGACCAGGCGAAATGCATAGTTA
>JBNKKR010000057.1:0-19864 GCA_050291935.1 Desulfocapsaceae bacterium
CGACCTTAGCGGTAATCGGCACCCTAGGGGCCACCTTCCTGTCTTGACGAGCATATCCATAATATGGAACAACCGCCGTAATTCTCCGCGCCGATGCACGACGAAGGGCATCGACCATAATAACCAGTTCCATCAAATTGTCGTTTACCGGGGTACAAGTGGGCTGCACGACGAAAACATCCGTTCCACGTACATTCTCTTTTATTTCAACAAAAGTTTCCCCATCGCTGAACTTCCGAACCTCGGCTTTTGAAAGTGGAACCTTTAGGTAATCAGCAATTTCCTGGGCCATTACCGGATTGGCATTACCAGAGAAAACTTTTATGATATTCGGCATGTCTGTATATTCTCGGTACGATATATTTTTTATGGTTCTATTGACAACAGATTAGCAATCAGCATCTTTGTTCCGGCAGGAAAACAACACAACTGACATGGCTGGGGCGGGAGGGATCGAACCTCCGAATGTCGGGATCAAAACCCGATGCCTTAACCGCTTGGCTACGCCCCAATTAACCCGTACTTTTGCAAATCTTAACAAATACTATTTTGCAACGGCCTGGTAATATAAACACCCTCTTTATATTGCCCCACCAGCAAATCTGTACACCCTTGTAAAGAGCAGCCGTCATCCTCATCTAAAAACAAGCCAAAAACAGTCGGCCCACTCCCTGACATCAAGGCGCCCTGCGCGTTACTCGCAAGCATTCGCGACTTGATATCAGCTATTTCAGGGTAACGCTCAACAGTTACACTTTCGAGATCATTATAGAGGAAAGCGCATAACTCACCTACACTATCCTGATCACAAGAACCGCATAGAGTAGACACTTTATTTCCCCTTGTCAATCTAAAATTTTCATAGACCCAGGCAGTCGATACAGAAAAACCAGGGTTCACTAACAAAATAGAACAATCCGTCAACGATGCAATGGGGGTGAGTTGCTCGCCAATCCCCTTTGCCTGTGCCGCCGCTCCCTGAAAAACAAAGAATGGAACATCCGCTCCCAAGCCTTTGGCAAGTTCCATAAGTTCTACTTCAGACAACGGGTAATTGTAGCTCCTATTCAAAGCAACGAGCAATGTCCCCGCATCACTGCTTCCACCACCAAGTCCTGCTGCAATGGGTATATTTTTTTCAAGAACCACTGCAACTCCGTTGCTTTTCTCCATACCACTGGCATTAAAAAAAAGTGCTGCAGCTTTGTATACCAGATTTGAAGCGTCTTCGGGAAGAGTCGATCCTGGGCAACGCAGAGAGATACCGGGCTCTTGCAAACACTGCACATGCAAAATATCACAAAGATCGAGTTTTTGCATCACGGTATCCAATTCATGGTATCCGTCATCACGTCTTGCCAGAATCTGCAAACGAAGGTTTACCTTTGCAGGTGCGCGTAACATCAGACTCCGCTGGCTCTGCTCAATCATCTTCTCCAACGGCCTTTTCTTTTTCACCTTTGGCAATGCTTACAAAACGTAGCTTTATATCAATCAGCACGTTTTTCAACATTTTCGCTTCCTCTTCATCCAGGTTCCCTTTAGTCTTTTTTTCCAGCAAGGCCAAAGTATCGATGGCATGACGAGCAAGACTCAAATCCACAAGCTTTTTACCCGTCTGCGGATCAGCAATTTCTCCAAGATGAAACAGAGCGGAAGTATTCAACGACATAACAAAGGCCATAAATGTGACCTCCGGCATAACACATTTCCCATCTCGATCAGGGACCTTCCCATCCCCACAAGGACAGCCATTGTCATATTCAGAAACCATGTTCTCTCCTCAACAGACAAATTTACAACACCTATACCAATGCAACACGTTACGTGAGATCAAGGGCCAGTGCATCATCAATATTGGCAAGAGCCATCACCTCTGCCAACAATTCTTTTGAAATAACTGTGTCAGTGGAGAGGAGAATGATATTCTGGTCACTTTCTTCTTCCCGACCAACAGTCATTCTGGAAATATTGACGCCATTGTTACCAAGGGTCGTTCCAAGGGCACCGATAACACCAGGGACATCGTTATTGTATACCAGGAGCATGGGACCAGAAGCCTGCGCTTCCAAACGAAACGTATTCAAACGGACAAGGCGAGGTTCATTTTTACCAAACACGGTACCAACAAGCTCATTCTCCCCTTCATTTGTCTTCACTGTGATACGTAATACATTTACAAAATCATTTGATCTGTCACTTTTTGATTCAACGACCCTGATTCCGCGATCCTTGGCAATAACCGGCGCATTCACATAGTTGACCGCATCTTGTAAGATTGGAGTAAAAAGACCTTTTAAAAACGCCACCGTCACCGGACTCGTATTTAATTCCGCCAGATCGCCTGAATACTCAAGGGAGACCTCTTCCACACTCCCCTTTGCAATCTGCATATGCAACGAACCAAGCATCTCGCCAAGATCGATATAGGGTCCTACCTGCGCCAATACATCGTCGCTGACAGATGGTACATTCACTGCATTGGTAACAACCCCTTTATTGAGATATTCCGCAACCTGCTCGGCAATGGCAGTGGCCACATTTTCCTGGGCTTCACTGGTGGACGCTCCCAGATGTGGAGTGCAAATAAAATTATTCAATGCCAGCAATGGACAATTATCAAGGGTGGTCGGCTCATCGGCAAAAACATCAAGCGCTGCACCCGCAATTTCTCCATCCACCAAGGCCTTATAAAGGGCCTCCTCATCGCACACCCCACCACGGGCACAGTCAATAAACATGGCATCATTTTTCATGTTCTTGAAAAAATCGGTGGAAATCGCATTCTTGGTTTCCTTGGTGAGCGGGACATGCACCGTTATGTAATCGGATCGTTTTGCAAGCTCTTCAACACTAACGAGCTCAACTCCAAGCTTATCCACCAGCTCTTTTGGCATATGCGGGTCATAGGCAATGACTTTCATTTTCAACCCCTGGGCTCGGCTGGCAGCTATGGCGCCGATTCGCCCAATACCGAATACGCCAAAAGTCTTACCGGTGAGCTCTCTGCCCATAAAACTTTTTTTCTCCCATTTCCCGGCCTTCATCGAAGCGGTAGCCTGGGGGATGTTTCTTGAAAGCGACATCATCATCCCGATTGCATGCTCGGCAGCAGTGGTTGCATTTCCATCCGGAGCATTCATCACCACAATACCTTTTTGGCTGGCAGCGGGGATATTCACATTATCAAGACCGATCCCGGCGCGTCCAATCACTTTCAAGTTATCGGCAGCACCGATGACCTCCTCTGTTGCTTTTGTGGCACTACGAATAACAAGACCATCATACTCACCGATAATTTTTTGCAATTCCTCGGGAGACAACCCTGTTTTCACATCAACTTCAAGTCCGGCATCAAGCAAGATTTTCTCGCCAAGCGGAGACATATTGTCGCTAATCAAAACCTTCATTTCTACTCCTTATCTTGATAATTCAGGAAAATTTATATGTATCATCATAAAACCTGTGACTATAACGAGTTCCATAAAAAGGAACAACAATAAACAGGGTAAAAACAGATAAAGTACAAACTTTACGTTGCCACTCTTCCGAGTCTTTACAAAAATCATAAACATGACTAAATTGGCGCTGCTCTATCCTGTGTTTTTTGATCCATATTGCAAACATTCAACTCTATATAGATGACATGACAGAAACTAGACTTCGATTCCCCCCAAGCCCAACCGGCTACCTCCATATCGGTGGTGCCAGGACAGCATTATACAACTGGCTCTATGCCAAAAAAACCGGTGGTAAACTGATTTTGCGTATCGAAGATACAGATGCAGAACGATCCACCCAGGAATCCATTCAAGGCATCCTGGATGGACTTAACTGGTTAAATATTGATTGGGATGAAGGTCCTTACTTCCAAACTGAATTTGAGCATGAGCATGAAGCCGTAGCCGTAAAACTGCTGCAAGAAGATAAGGCGTATAAATGTTTTTGCACCAAAGAAGAACTTGATGCAAAACGCGAAACTGCCAAAAAGAATAAAACCCAGTACGGTTATGACGGTAGTTGTAGAAATTTAAGTAGGGAAGAAGTGACTGCAAAAGAAGCAGCAGGCCTCCCTTTTGTTGTCCGCTTTAAAGTTCCAGAACTCACGGGTGAGGTAGGATATGACGACAAGGTGCTCGGACACATTAAAGCAAAATACAACGAGATAGAAGACTTTGTGATCGTTCGTTCAACGGGAAAACCGTTATACCTCCTCTGTAATGTGGTTGATGATATTCGTGATAGAATCACCCACATTATCCGGGGATCAGATCATATGACCAACACCATCCGTCAGGTGCTTTTATATAAAGCCCTTGACGCACCCATTCCTGTGTTTGCCCATATGCCCTTAACCCTTGATACCCAAAAGGCCAAAATTTCAAAACGCAAACACGGTGAGATCGTTGCCGTGCAGTTTTATGAACAAAAGGGTTTTATCCCCTGGGCTCTCTCCAATTTTCTGGTACTTCTTGGCTGGGCTCCTGGCAATGATACCGAATTTTTTTCGAAAGAAGAATTGATTAAGGCCTTTAGCCTTGAACGTATTAACTCTAGCAATTCCGTTTTCAACTATCAAAAGGGAAAAGCAAAGTTTTTCACAGATCCCAAGGCCATCGCCTTTAATGAGCACTATTTACGCACCATGCCCATTGAAGAGATTGGGCAATTGGTAAAGCCCTTTCTGGTTGCTGAAGATCTATGGGATAAAGCATATGCAGATGAAAAGAAAGAGTGGTATCTAAGCACCCTTGATCTTATTCGCGGTCGCTTTCAGATGCTTTCTGATTTTTGTGACCGAGGGCGTGCGTATTTTTCTGATACCTACCCCGTTGAACAAAAACCATTAAAGAAAAATGTCCTTAAACACGATCAGTTAAAGACGTGGCTCCCCATGCTGGCCGATCGCTATGAGTCCCTTGCTGACTATAGTCTTGAGACCACAGAAAAGGCCACCCGCGATCTGGCTGAAGAACTTGATATACAACCGGGTATTCTCATTAACGGAATGCGAACAGTGGTTACCGGGCAACTGGCCGGGCCATCCATGTTTGATATACTTATTGCAATTGGCAAAAAACGCGTTATTGCAAGACTTCGTGATGTGGACAGACTCTACATAGATTCGGATGGAGAATAGTTGTATTCTCACTCGTTGACAGGACGGCTCATCTCAATAAGGTAACCGAACCCTTTTTACTTAATCAACCACAGTTGTAAAGGTTTCTCTATGGACAATTCAACCAAAAAGGATGTGAAACCTCTGGATTTTATCAGACAAATTGTTACTGAAGACCAAAAATCCGGGAAACACCCTACTCCGATAACCAGGTTTCCTCCGGAACCTAATGGATATCTCCACATTGGACATGCAAAATCAATCTGCCTCAATTTTGGAATAGCAGGTGAGTTTGATGGCTCATGTAACCTTCGATTTGATGATACAAATCCCACCAAAGAAGAAACAAGTTACGTGGAATCCATTCAGGAAGATGTCAGATGGCTTGGATTTGACTGGGGTGAGAATCTCTTTTTTGCATCCGATTATTTTGATAAGCTTTATGATTTCGCCATCCAGTTAATCAAGCGAGACAAGGCCTTTGTCTGCTGTTTAAGCGCAGAAGAGATGCGGGAATACCGTGGGACCCTGACGGAACCTGGGAAAGAAAGCCCCTATCGAAACAGGAGCGTGGAAGAAAACTTGACGCTCTTTCAAGGAATGAAAGAGGGAAAATTTGAAGAGGGCAGCCATGTATTGCGTGCCAAAATAGATATGGCTTCACCCAACCTCAATATGCGAGACCCGGTTATTTATCGCATTATCCACGCTTCCCACCATCGAACTGGTGATAAGTGGTGCATCTACCCCATGTACGATTACACCCATTGCCTTTCAGACGAACAGGAAACGATAACCCATTCGCTCTGTACTCTGGAATTTGAGGACCATAGACCCCTTTATGACTGGGTTCTTGACGTGTTAGACACACCTTGTCACCCAAGACAGATTGAGTTTGCCCGGCTGAACTTAAACTATACGGTAATGTCTAAACGAAAGCTGATGCAGCTTGTTCACGAAAAGTATGTGGAAGGTTGGGATGACCCTCGTATGCTCACCATTTCGGGCTTAAGACGTCGCGGCTATACTCCCGCCTCCATCCGCAACTTTTGTGCGGAAATAGGCATTGGAAAACGAGAAAGCTGGATCGATATGGGGGTACTGGAAAACAGTGTGCGTAACGATCTCAATGCTAAAGCACCGCGCGTTTTAGGCGTCTTAGATCCCTTAAAAGTTATTATCACCAACTATCCGGAAGAAAAAACGGAAGAAATTGAGGCAAAAAATCATCCCCAGGATCCGGAAATGGGAACTCGGATGTTACCGTTTTGCCGAGAACTGTATGTGGAACGATCTGATTTTATGGAAGATCCACCGAAGAAATTTTTCAGGTTGGCAGTCGGTCGGGAAGTGCGCTTTCGCTACGCCTATCTCCTCACCTGCCAGTCGGTGGTAAAAGATGAGAAAAGTGGAGAAATCCTTGAGTTGCACTGTACATACGACCCAGAATCCCGTGGAGGAAATGCGCCCGATGGCAGAAAAGTAAAAGGCACCATCCACTGGGTTTCAGCAAAACATGGGCTCCCCTGCGAAGTGCGGTTGTACGATAGACTGTTTGCAGTGGAAAATCCCGACGCTGATAAGGAAGTCAATTTTAAGGAGCATCTGAACCCAGACTCTTTGCAATCCCTTACAAACTGTATTGTTGAGCCATCCCTGAAAGATTTACAACCTGGAACCAGCGTCCAATTTGAACGTCAGGGATATTTTTGTTTGGATCATAAAGACTCCACTCCTGGCAAACTTATTTTTAATCGTACAGTGGGATTAAGGGATTCCTGGGCCAAAAAGAAATAACGTTCTACAAATAAAAGTGTGGCCAACGTCTGGGAACTTGGCCACACCTCTTTTTACATATTGATTTGTTTGCGAAAATAATTCAGCAGCAGAATCATAACAACCAGCAACGTTGAAACTCCCGCAAGAACCATATAGACCGCACCAAAACCAAGGCTTTCTTTAATTCCCGCTACCAAACCGACACTCAACGCGCCGACACCAAAGGTTAAAATAAATTTTAGCCCATAGGCAGAACTGTGCCAGGTTGGAGGACTGAGACGCGCCACCAAAGTATTTTCAATGGGCTGCATTCCAAGAAGGAAAAAGGAGTGGGTCATGGCAACAACAATAAGCGGGATATTCGCCGTCATCGACATCAAAATTGCGGCCGGAATGGTAATCACATGAAAGATAAAATATCCTTTGCCAAGATCCACATTTTCCCCTACCTTTCCACCAACATATTGCCCCAACATTCCCACCAGATAGATGGTGGAGGTAATACAGGTTGCAAAGACATTGGCAGAACCAAAAGAACCCGCAATGGCCAAAAACCCTTCATATAAATTTTGATTCTGGAGCTCAAAATAGGCGGGCAAAGTCACCGAAACAGCACGATACACCACGCCCCCAAGCATCATACAGATGAGCAATGCAAGAAAAGGCTTTACGGTTTGTTTTCCACTGCTTTTCTTGGTTGTAACCGTACTCCCCTGCTGCCCATTTCTTGCAAAATAGAGCAGCACAAGCCCACTGCCATTAACCAAGGCTACCACACCATAAACAACGGCAGCACCCCAAAAATAGTTCACCACTCCTGCCAAAAGAGGAGCCGCGGCAAGTCCTAAGTTACCGAACATACCGTTTATTGCCATTCCTTTACTGGTCCGTTCCACCTCTTTGGCAATCCATCCCAAACCCACTGGATGGTAAATGCCTGAAAAAAGGCCTATCCCCGTAAGACTTAGGCTAAAAAGAGTGGGATTTGCAACATTTAGTGCTGCACTAAGCCCACATAGGCCTGCGCCCAAATGAAACAGGGCAAGTAAAGGGCGTGATCCGACTTTGTCGGCCAAAATCCCCCAGGGAAAAGCACTCACTCCAAAAAGCAGATACATCCAAAAGGAGAGTGCCAACGTCTCTGCCATACTCATTCCAAAACCAGCAGAAAGAGGTAGTAGGACGGCTGGAAAAACCAACATATTAAAATGACTCATAAAGTGTCCGTAACAGGACACCGTCAGGATGGAACGTTCTCTTGGGGACATGGGACAATAAAAAGGAAAAAGAAGATGTTATTCTTTAGCACGAAGATGTGAGCAGATCCTATCGAGAATCAGATCAGCCGTTACTTCTTTACTACTCAGGGGAAGGTCCACAAAACCACTATGATCAAGCATTGTTACCTGGTTGGTACTGGTTGCAAAACCACTATTTTTAGTGCCAATGGCATTAATACAGATAAGATCAAGGTTTTTATTCTTTAGCTTATTTTCGCCAGCTTCTCGTAAGTTTACACTTTCTGCTGCAAAACCAACCAGCAAATAGCCGTATTTCTTTTTTTGCTGGCCTAGCTCGAATAAAATATCATCCGTCTGTTCAAGGGGCAAAACACTGTCTGCATTACCCTTTTTAACTTTTTCAGCAAATGTCTGCTGCGGCCTAAAATCACACACCGCAGCCGCTTTTACAATCACTGAACATGCACTGGCCTTTGCCATTACCGTACTATACATCTCACTTGCACTAACAACATCCACTCTCTTTACTCCAGATGGTGTTCCCAAAGCAGAAGGGCCGGCAACTAAAATGACTTCAGCACCCCTTCGTTTCGCCATCCGAGCAAGGGCAAAGCCCATCTTTCCAGAAGAGCGGTTACTCAAAAACCTGGCAGGATCCAAATCTTCCCTTGTGGGTCCTGCGGTGATCAGAAATGTCTGGCCAACCAGGTCCTTGGCCGTGAAGGCTCGGACAATCATTTCTTCAGCATCTTCCCACTCTGCCAAACGACCAGCACCTTCTGTTTTACAGGCCATCTGCCCATAGGCTGGATTTATAATGGTGTACCCTCGCTCCTGCAATATGCGCAAATTATCCTGGGTTGCTGGATTTGCAAGCATCTTTGTATTCATCGCAGGAGCAATAAGTACTGGACAGTCTGCAGCAAGGACAGTACTACCCAGTAAATCATCAGCAAAACCATGGGCAAGTTTAGCGATGGTATTGGCGGTTGCCGGCGCAATAAGTAAAAGATCAGCCCGCTTGCCAAGATCCACATGTGATATCGCGTGGACCTCTTCACCGCGAAACATATCTTCTGCCACCGGGTTCCCTGAAAGCGCTGCAAAGGTTAAGGGAGTGACAAATTTAGTCCCAGCCTCTGTCATAACAACAGATACACTTGCACCATTTTGCGCAAGCTTACTCACCCAACCGGCGACTTTAAACGCAGCTATTGAACCACAAACACCGACAACAATAGTTTTTCCAGTATACCTTGCCACAACGTTTAGTCTCTACTGCCACCAAAAAAACGAAGTAACATTAAAAAGAGATTAATAAAATCTAAGTAGAGGGCAAGGGCGCCCATAATTGCACCTTTCTTTACCGCTTCTGCACCCTGCTCCATAATACCCTGCTCACCCATATTCTTAATCTTCTGTACATCATAGGCGGTCAGTCCCACAAAGACAAATACACCGATTAAAGAAATGGTCCAATACAGAGACGAACTTTTTAAAAAGATATTCACCACAGAGGCGAGGACAATGCCTATCAGCCCCATAAAAAGAAAGGATCCCATGCCGGAAAGATCACGTTTGGTAACAAGCCCATACACAGCCATGGCTCCAAACATCCCTGCAGTAATAAAAAAGGTGGCGGCAATGGATGAGTGAGTATAGGCCAAAAAGATCATGGAAAGGGTCAGCCCATTGAGAATGGCATAGCCAATAAAAAGAGCTGTCGCCGTACCCGCTTGAATCTTATTTATGCGCGCAGAAAGAAAAAAGACCATCCCCAGCTCAACAAAGAGCAATATCATAAATACCGGGCTGGCTACCAGCTGCATGGCGAGTCCGCTGGACGCGGTAAACCAGGCAACCACCCCTGTAATGCCAAGGCCCATGGCCATCCAGTTAAAAACCTTTGCTAAAAAAATAGTCGAGGCCTCATGCCTTGCCTCTGAAAGTGTTATTGAACTCGTTGTTGGTTGCATAGAAAACTCCTGTAATAAGTTTACGAGGGCAAAAAAATAGGCTACATATCACCCCATAGAATAAACATTTTAACTGGCCTTGCAAGCAAAAGAGAACCTAAGCGTTGAGAAAATTATGAAGATTGCAATCAGTGGAAAAGGCGGGGTGGGAAAAACCACAATCATGGCACTACTGGCCAATGAACTCAAAAAAAATAATAAAGATGTCCTTATCATTGACGCTGACCCGAGCCCCCATATGGCCGAAACTTTAGGCATTCGCAATCCAGAGCGCATTAAACCCATTGCTGAAATGACATCACTCCTCGTGGAACGATCGGGCAAGAGCGAAGGCTCTCCCATGTACAACATGAATCCGGAAGTCAATGATATTGTAGAAGAATATATGCAGGAACATGATGGTATGCGTCTTATGGTCCTTGGTGCTATCCAAACCGGAAATAGTGGTTGTGCCTGTCCTGAAAACAATGTGTTGCGACGGATGCTTACCAAACTCCTCCTCAGCGACCGGCAAGTGGTGCTCCTTGATATGGAGGCAGGCGTTGAACACCTTGGGCGCGGGACCATTGCCGGTATTGACCACCTGTTAATTGTGGTTATCCCCTCCAAGTCTTCCATCCGCACTGCCCTAAAAGTAAAAAAGCTTGCCGAAGACGTAAAGATTCCAAAAATTAGTTTTGTGGCAAATCTTGTAACGGATGACGAAGATAAAGAATTTTTAAAGGGTGGTCTACCACAGGAACCAATTGCCTACTTCCCTGATTCCAAGATAATTCGCAAAGCTGAAAGAGATGAAATTGCCATTACTACGTTGAATAATGCGGCAAACGAGGCACCGAACACACTTTTTCATACACTGTTTAAATAAAGACAACGGCTTATACCGCCAGTACACTCTTTTTAGTACCACCTTGAGTGGTGTCAGTTTCGTACGAGCAGGCAAGCTGCTCACAATCCCATCGCCTTACGTCACGAATCATCGTTGACATATTTTTCCAAAATGGTAAAGTAATACGAATGTTTCATTAGTATTACCAATATCTTTATTGCTCTATTGTATTGGATTTACAATTTTCTTTCTCTACTATTGTAAAAGGGGCAACGATGTATCATCAAGAAGTAAAGTCGTTTATGCAAAACAGTCGCTGGAATAGCACAAATGCCATGGCGTACGACCGCTATCGCCTCCTTTCCAGAAAAAAAAACTGGGCAGATCTTCTTGCAACAGAGCTATCACAAATACATAACAACGCTTCAGTTCTTGAAGTGGGATCAGGTACTGGATTTATAACCGAAATTTTAGCTCGCATGGAGTATCAGATTTCCGCTTGTGATCTTTCCCCTGCCATGCTCACTCGGGCAGAACATAATTTACACGCAAAAGGACTTACTGACAGGGTTACTTTTATCCAAAGCGATGCGGAGTCTCTGCATCTTAACGGGAAATCGTTTAATGGTGTCGTCAGCCGGTGGGTTTTGTGGACCCTTCCCCGGCCCCAACTTGCACTTGCCAATATGGTCAAAGCCCTGGCACCTGGTGGCCGGCTGGTTCTCATTGATGGACAACAACAAAAAATGAATTGGGCCGGTCGCTGCCGCGCAAACCTTACTGATCTGCTGCTTGCTGGCCGAAAACCAGGATGGGAACAAAAAGCATATAAAAAAATCAGCAAATCGCTTCCGCGCCTTGATGCTCCGGAGGTTACCTCAATCCTTACTGAACTAGGCCTTGACCATGTTCGCTATCGCCGCCTCTCCTTTACCGAAGGAGATGGTATTTTCAAGAACTGGTTGATGGGTAATGCATGGGCCTCCTATCTGGTCACCGGTGACAAAGTTTAGACCACATTGAATAATAGTATTCCAGTAAACACCACGAGGAAAACAGTGATGGGAAGAACAACGATGGATGCAAAAAAAGATTGGGAAAAACAGTGGCGACAAACCATGTTTTCAATGAATGACGTCAGCACGGTAAGCTACTGGAACCGACGAGCGGAAGATTATAATGATTTTATCCGCACCTCGCAATTTTCGTATGGTGAAACAATTGTAGAAATTCTAAGCTCAGTTGGTTTTCTACAACCCAATATGAATGTCCTGGAAATTGCTGCTGGGGTGGGGGCCCTCACCTTACCCCTATGTAAACGGGTCAACGAGGTAACAACCATCGAACCTGCTGTAAAAATGGCCGAGAAATTACAAAGTAACGCCAAAATGCAGCAAATAAGCAATATGAAACTACAGCTTGAAACCTGTCAGCAAGCAGCCAAAAGAGATGATCTTCCTCCCCATGACTGCGCTGTTATGTGTCACGCTTCATGGCAGTTTCCTGATTTGCACTGGCTTATGGACTTTATGGAAAAATCCGGAAACGGCAGCGCTTCCATCAGCGATTCCATACCGCAAAAGGGTAGCAGTAAACTGCAATTTTGTAAAAAACTGGGTATTGGTCACCACTCGTTTGATCGTTTTTCTGCCCTCCATAAGGTACTTACTTCCTATGGACGCCAAATAGAAACGGAAAAGTTTCCATTTATCATGAAACGTTCTGTTCAATCGGCCACTGCCATGCTTACCCAGGTACTCAACAAATACCGAAAACCAGATACAGGTGATCTCAACCAGATTGATGATTTTGTAGCCGCAAATAGCCGAAACGGAATCTACGAAGAGGAGGCGACCATGGGAGTACTCTGGTGGCAACATAAGCACTCAATACAATAAAGTGGAAAAGGTTTTTCAATTAAAAAAAATATTCGGAATAATACTTCTTCCATAAATATCCTTACACGCTACGGTCAAAGACCGTGACCAGGGAAGCGCTTTTTTTCTCACTTTTTACCAAACGTACGATGCGATGGCATACTGCTCGCAAGAGATCTTCATCATGCGATATGAGCAGTAGAGACCAGTTTTGTTTACAGACAAAACGCTCCAGTAGTCGTATCACTTCAGCCTGTACCGAGAGATCAAGCATTGATGTGGGTTCATCTGCCACAATAAAACGAGGTTGCAAAGCCATTATTCTAACCACTGCAAGACGTTGCATTTCACCACCGGAAAGCTGGTACGGGTGGCGGTCAAGGACTTCAGGTGCAAGTCCCACTGCTTCCATGGACTTAACCACGTCACAGTCAACCCCATGGTAAGAAAGCAGATCACGCAAGGCCTTTCCTGTGGTTTGATTGGGGGGAAAAGAGGCTATTGGGTCCTGAAATATCTTCTGACATAACAATCGCCACCGTTTTCGTAAATCTCCATTAAGCGATGCCCTGTTTTTACCTGCCAAAAGGACCTTTCCTTTTGTGGGAGTTAAAAGTCCTAACAACAGATCGGCAAGCGTTGACTTGCCCACTCCACTTCTCCCGGCAAGACCGACAATTTCACCAGGAAATAATGAAAGGTTAATTGCACTCAGCGTATCTGTACGCTGCCCAGGGTATCTATAGGAAACATCCTGTAAATCTATTCTATCCATTCGTTACGTGATGTGATTCCCTATGACAGGCAACCATATGTCTTTCTGCTTGGTTTTGATCAATATCCGGGTGATTTGTGAAACAGAAATCGAAAGCCCTTTGGCATCGCGGGGAAAACGAACAACCACAATAAGGGTTATGCAGAGTCGCATTACCGTTTACTTTTCTTGGGATAGGTTCCAGTCCATTTGCCGGATGCGCCCGTTGTAGCGCTTTGGTATAAGGATGCAGTGGACGCTGTAACACAGACCAGACAGGCCCAATCTCAACAATCTGTCCATTATACATCACTGCCAAATCACCGCCCAAAACCTTTGGAACGGCAAGATCGTGCGTTATAATCAGCAACGATTTTCCAGAGTCTGACAATTGTTTAAGAAGAGATATCGACTGTTTTTTTGCAGGTCCATCAAGACCTTTAGTAGGTTCATCGGCGATGATCACCTGCGCCGGTTGGGCCATGGCAATTGCGGTAAGTAAGCGCTGGCCCATGCCTCCGGAAAGCTGCCAGGGGTACTTTCTTTCATCTTCCCTCATAAGTCCCACATCTTGCATCATTTTACGCCCACATTCTTTTGCATCTTTTCTGGAATAGCCACGGACTCGTCGATATACCTCACTAATCTGAGGTAAAGATCGAACAAGGGGATTCAAATAACTACCCGGTTGTTGGGGCAGCAGAAAAAGATTTCGTCCCCATAGCTGATGCCTCATCTTTTTATCACATGAAAGCAGATCTATACCTGCAAAGAGTATTTTTCCCTGGGCTTCCATATCTCTTGGGACAGTACCAATAATTGCTTGGGCAACAAGCGTCTTACCGCATCCACTCTCACCGATTAGTATGAGAGGTCTTCCCCGTTGCAAGCGCAAATGAATATTTTTCAGCAGATTGGTTGAGGCTCCATTCTGTTTTTTTGTAAGGCTTAATCCTTCAACAACAATCTCACTCATACCCTTTCCATTTCCGGTAAAAGATTATCAGCCAACAATTGAAAACCAAGTACCGTTACAAAAATCATCATTCCAGGAGTAATCACCAAAAACGGTGCCTCATAGAGATATGGGATACCCTCATTGATCATGGCCCCCCATTCAGGTATTGGGGGCCGCAAGCCAATACCAAGAAATCCAAGACCAGCAATATTTAAAATGGTTCTCCCCATTCCAAGACTTGCCAAGGTACACATCTGTGGAAAAACTTCAGGAACGATATACGATTTGATTATATACCAGACTCCAAAGCCAAGCAGGACTCCCGCCTGAACATGGGTACGACTACGAACAGATCGGGTGAGATTACGGGCCAATCTACAATAATCACACCACAAACTTAAACTAAGAGCCATAACAAGTGTAAAAATACTATTCCCCAGCAATCCTGCAATAATTATGGCAAACAAAATTCCCGGAAATGCCAAAGTAATGTCAACAAGTCGCATAATAAGCACATCAACGCTATTATCAAAATACCCTGCAATAACGCCAAGAAAAGTGCCAAAACAACAGGAAAGGGTTACGCAGAGACATGCAACAAATAGAGAATATCTCCCACCACATGCCAATCTGCTATAGATTGAACGTCCCAAAAAATCACTGCCAAGCCAGAACGAGGAAGAGGGAGAAGCAATTGTTTGCAGAAGGTCTTGACTGTATGGGTCTTTATCCATTACTACCCCGCCAAGTAAAGAAAACAAGAGCACACTCAAAAGAAGAGAAAAACCTAGCACCACTGGTGTTCGCTTCACAGGCCGACACCACCATTTTGTAACTGTCTGGGATCCAGCCATGTACAGAGTAAATCGGCAATAAGGTTCATTCCGGCATATAAAAAACCTATCACCAGAACAACGCCCTGAATCACCGACAGATCTCTTGCCGCAATGGATTCCAATAACAACACACCAATTCCCGGCCAATTAAATAGATTTTCTATAACGACAACACCATCAAACAAGTGGGCCAGTTGTAATGCAAGAAAGGTAACAATGGGAACAGCACCATTACGCAGCCCATGACTCACAAAAATTCTAAGTCCACTTAGGCCTTTAAAGCGCGCAAACTGTAAAAAATGAGAATCCCGAACGCCAACAACCGCTGTTTTGATAACCTTACTTGAAATTGCAGCCATGGAAATGCCCAGGGTAATAGCCGGTAAAACAATGCTCTTTGTTGAAAAAAAACCGGCAGCAGGCAGCCACCGCAATTTAATCGAGAACAGAATAATAAGCGCTGCACCAAGCACAAAACTAGGCAGTGAAATCGTCATACTGGAAAAAAGAACCGTCACAAAATCGACAAACGATCCAGGACGTAGCCCTGAATAAATACCAAGTGGAAAAGCAATGGCTGCTGACACAGCCATTGCCGCTACTCCTAACAAGATAGACATTCGCAAATGAAACAGAATACTCGTAAGTACCGGCTCACCAGTAACCATTGAATGCCCAAGATCCATTTGCATAACAGAACGCATCCAACTTAAATAGAGCCCTGTTTTAGAACCATTTAACCCGGTTTCCTGGCGGACAAGTTCTATCCGTTCACTATTGAGTGCATCCTCTCCGTATCTTGCCATGGCAACCTTCATGGAAAGATCACCAGGCATAAAAACCAATATTACAAAAATAACTGTTGGAACAGTTAACGCAACGAGGAACCCCTGGATTATCCGCAGGGCTACCTGTCGAATTATTTGGCCCACCGTACTCCTTTGACATAGGATTTTATTTCAAAGGGATCAATATGCACACCTTCAAGACGATTACTCACAGCCACAATATGCTCATACCAGGTAACCGGGATAACAGGAAGCTCCTGCTGCAATACCATTACACACTGTTTTCGTATCCCGGCTGCCGTGCTGCTATCAAATGCTGCCAAATAGTCATCCATCAGTTGATTAAGTTTGGGTGATTGCCAGCCTAAGGGGCCCCATCCACCAGGATTTGGACCAAAATCGCCATACAGAGTACCAATTGCATCGGGAATCATACCAAAGTTTCTGGCAACCAAAGAGGCCTGCAGGGTACCATCTTTATGTTTATCTGGAATTTGTGAAGACTCACCGACACTAATTTGCATGTCCACTCCAACAGCTTTAAACTGTTGCTGTAAAGCGGCCGCAATTGGTGGCAGCATTGGTCTTGCACCATAAGTTGTAAGTTCGAACTGAAAACGCATTCCATCTTTTGCAAGAATACCATCCGCACCAGGAGTCCATCCGGCTTCTGCAAATAACTTCCCAGCTGCCTGTGGGTCATAGGACAGAGGAGCCATTTCACTATTATGCCACACAGAGACAGCAGGTGCCAAAAGCTGGGTAGCAGCCGAATCACTATTGCGAAGTAGTCCACTGGCAATTGCGTTGCGATCAATGGCCATACTTAAGGCCCTGCGAACCCGAACATCAGCAAAAAGAGCTAAGCTGGAGTTAAAAACAAGGATACGACTCCTGGGGATAATCAAAGTATTCACCTGTACCCCATCTTGTTCCCGTAATTGTTCGGCATCTGAAGGGGTAAGGGTAAACGCCATATCAGCTTGTCCGGCTTTCATCATAAATCCCCGGGTTTCACCTTTAGGAACGGCGTGATATTCTGCATAGTCAATCTGGGGCTTTTCGCCCCAGTAAGCATCATAGGCCTTAAAAAGCAACCGTGTATTCCCTTCATTTTTCATATACATAAATTGTCCGGTCCCGTACGGCTTCACCACCTTATTATTCTCATCAAAGGAGGCAGGAGCAATAATTCCAGCACTGTAATGTGCCAAATGAGCAAGCAAAGAGGAAAACGGTTTTACCGTACTAATTGAAAGGGTATGCTCATCTATTGGGGTAATGGCAGTGATCTGGGCTTTACTGAGCGCACCTTTATTCTGCAGGCTGATATTCAAACATTTGGCCACCGCCTCAGCATTCAACGGAGTTTGGTCATGAAAGCTAACTCCTGGTTTTAATGAGAAAGTCCAGGTAAGATGGTCTTCACTCACCTTCCAGGAATCAGCAAGTTGCCCGACAATTTTCCCAGAATCATCCGTGGTGATCAACATCTCCACTACGCCCATTCTGGAAAACAAAAACCCGGACTTATGCATATCCAGGCCTTTAGCCTTCCATGGGGCAACCACGACCAATGGCTTCTCCGCTGACACAGCAACTGAAGAAAATGAAAGGCTACAAATGCCCATAAACACCATCAGCACACTAAGACAAAAACGACTTTTCATGATCCCTCCTCAAGATAGATCTTCTTCCACAAGGTTTTATCAGTTATTGGTGTAGGATAAATGGTTACGGAGACAAAACGTTCCAACCATCAACAAAACGACACCACGCTAGCAAAAAAGACCGCCAGGTGTCAATAACTAATAACACTTTTCCGTTTTTCGTAATACCTGTTATTGTCTATTTTGCAGAAAATACTCATCAACTAGCAGATCTATTTACTGCTTTTTGTAGGATTACAAGATTATGAAAAAAATTTATTACCTTACTCGGAATTAAGAGGACAATTTCAACTGGAGACAAGAATTTGCAGAATACTTTACTCGTCGTTCCAAAACGCCTGAGCATCAGCTGAAAAGGAACTCAACACATGATCCAGTAGTGTTGTGTTGACATTACGGCATAAAGCCCGAGCCACATCCCTTATCGCTGTAGGAGGGGAAAAGTTATGGCTGGGACGAAGACTTTGTACCTCCTTAACCATTGATTCCTTGCCTCCGAACGGCAGACGAGGTTCACCAGGATCCCATTCAGCCACAAAAAGAAATCGAATACCGGCAGGTAAAATATTGGAGAAGCGGATCGCTTCATGCAGATCAATCCACCTGCGGAAAACCTGAAAAACTCCTTGGCTCATGGTATAAGCCCTGTGGGTGGTGTCCACGTCGGCAAAATCACGAGCATCTTCTAAAAATCGATACAGTTGATGCTGTATTCGCTGATATTCCACCGGAACTGGCATAAAACACCTATTTCCCGTTTTATCTCTCTTACTTTTTATTGAAAATCATAATAACAGAATAGCTTTTTACTCTGTAGGAGTAGGGCACAATACTTCCAACCAACATATGACCAAAACTAACACCGGTGAATAAGGTAAACCAGCGTTTTTTTTAGTACTCCCCTGAGGGATATAGGTGACTAAATATTTCACCAGCAACTTGCTAATACTGGTGGCTATTCACTATTTTTTTCACTGCCCGAATTTCAAGTTCATGCAATACATAGACACCAGGTTTTGTCCCGGGATCAAAACGAACAGGCCCAACGATATCATCCAAAGGAAGGAAAAAGTACAAATCATTTTCTCCTTGCCTACCTTCCTTGCGAATACTGTTCTTCTCCGTATAGTGAGGTTGTTCTTTTGTCATGTAATAGAGTTGCACATCTGTATCGACCGGGATTTGAATACTTACTTTCAGTACAGCCGACCTTACACTTTTTACATCAAGAACCGGTAAAAAGAGCTGTGGATCGTTTCCATTGCTGATAATTTCTTTATCCTGAGCACGAGAAACAATTGTAGTGGCCGCGTCCGACACAACCTCTTCACTGACAGAAGAATCCATTGATGACAGCGAGAATAATATTTGCTCAGATTGTCCAAACTCCCACTCTAAATTTCTAATGTATGTATGATAATCACCTGCAGAGATATATTGTTTCCCTCTTTCCGGAACATGCTCCGGTACCCCATAGGAAGCATACATCATGCACGGCCAATCAGCATCAACATCACGAAAATTCCATATAAGGCTACTCCCCTCTCGAACATGTTCTCGAAGATACTTTGTTTGATAGCCAAATTGCATCGCTCGCCAGGTAAGAGGATAATCAACGCTGTCGGGCCCAAAAATCAACCCAATGCGTTTACAACCACTCCGTTCCACATATTGGAAGAACACATCATGATCAGCTTCAAGGGAAAATGCATTCGCGTAATAACCACTCTTTCGAGAAGGGTTTTCACCCCAAAAATACGATAAAAATAAAGGTCTTGGTAAAACATGTGTAGCAACAAATAATGCATATGACAAAGATACTAATGCAGCCAAACAAACGCTTGCCTTCAGTAGAAAGGTTAAATATTTTTTTCTTATAAAGACCGTATTAAGATAAACAAATGAAAAAGGAAGTAGATAGAAAAGAGGGATTTGTAAACGTGTTATCCATGCCTGATCTTTTACTATCATTCCAAAAACAATTAGCCATTTGAGACTCAATCAACCTAATTGCCCACTTGGAGAACTTGATAAAGG